>JAJDVZ010000027.1:0-19912 GCA_022825835.1 Candidatus Latescibacterota bacterium | reverse complement strand
GTCAACAAAAAGCATGGCCGACGAGCCATCAGCCTATTTCGGCTGGGCTTAGATCGATTACAGCAACTCATCGCCAATCCACAACACCGAGCTAAAGAAAGTCGAGAGGCCATACAGATTCTACTGTCGTGTACTTAGGCTGGTGATTGTCAGGGGCGTTACCAGCGATAGAGCAAGGCGAAATTTGGAATGGGGCGAATGGCAAAGCCGTCGTCGGACACGAGGAAGATGGCGATTGGGACGTCCATGGAAACGGCGATGTTTTTGGTGCCGATCTCCAGCCCCACGCCCGGCCCCGCTACGACATCTAGCTGGTCGTCGATCCCTTTGTCGCCTTCGACATGGAGCCCTACCTCTATATCTGGTTTCACCTTGACGTCTAGCCTGCCGCTAACAAAGTTCCATTGTTCGCTCCGCCGGTAAAACGCGGCCACGCCCCCAGACAAAAACGCCCGTGCCCACTCGCCTTGGTGCAAGGTCTTGAACAAGGTAAGCCCCCCAAAGAGATAGCGTTCCTCTTGGGACCAATACGGAAATCCCGAAACCTGCCAGCCGTTGCCGGTAGTGGGATTTTGGCGACCGTAACTGAGTCCCAGACCGTAGGTCGGCCCGGCCACGAACCCAACGCTGTGGCCCGCTCCATCTGCGGCCAACATGGCCGGCGCTAGCAAAGTCGCCAGTGCGATACTGCGCAAAATGAGCATAGTACCTCCTACATGTCTCGCAACAGCACTATAAACAACCCAACGTCCTCTTGTTCTTCACCTTGTAAATCCACGCTGACCCCTGCGTTTAGTACCATTCCATCCCCGAGGCCGAGGTCGAGATTTGGCTCTAAGCGGATGCTGAGGTCGTCTTCCAAGTCGGAGGTGTTGGACGTGAGGAGCAAGTCGAGGTACGCGCTGAACTTTTCGTTGAATACTTGGACTGGTTCGAGCAAGAGATCGACGACGACCCCCTCCTCAGCGTAGCCTTCGAGTGCGGCGACCTGCAACCGAGTGTTGAAGCGGAAGGCGGGCCCAATGCGCATGGTCTGCATGAGACCGATGGCCAAGCCGGGATTGTCGATGTCTCCGGCGGGCAGCACAATGTTAGCGGTTGCTGCGCGGTTGGTACCGAGTTGGTACTTGCTGCCGACGACGAGCGACGAAAAGTTGGAATTTCCATCTTTGAAAAAGCCAAAGGTGAGATGCGCTCCCACTTCAACGCGGGCGTGGGGATTGAATTTGGCCATGGCCACGATATTGCTCACGTCCTTGAGCTCTTTGAACGTGGAGGGAGCGGTGCGGACGCCAATATCGACGCTAGTGTAGCCTAGGCCGCCCGGTAGGACGTAGTAGGGGTCGTAGCTGAGGGGGGCATGAACGGGGACTTGGACGGTCTCAAGCGCGACCGTTTCCTCGGCTGGAGCGTCGTCTTCGGGCTGAGCGTGGACGGCAGTGTTTACTAGCGCAAGTATGCTAATCAGTACGCAAAACAGGTGCATAAGGTCTCCTAAAATTGTGAGGGAATGTTCAAAAGCCGCAGCGCTTGCAGGCGCGGAAGAAAGGCTCGGCCATGGCGTAGGCCCCGCGAAAGACCATGTCGCTGGTGAGGGGGTGCACGCAGATCAGGCGTGCGCCGTTGTCGATGGCCTCGACCATGCCGTCTTCGATGTCTTGAGGGTCTTCCATGGCGCCGTGGCCCACGACGCGGCCCGTGTGGACGCCGCGCTCGGCCGCGGCGCGGAAGAGGGCGTTGACTGCGTCGTTGACTTCGGGGAGGTCGCCCTCGCGCAGGATGGCGTCGAACGGGCCGACAAATCCACATGCCTTGTTGCGCCCTTGAGCGGCCATTAGGTCGAGGACGCGGTCGCGGGTCTCGATGTCGATGATGTATTCCTTGGTCTCAAACTGGATCCAGCCCTGGGTCTCGGTCTCGGTGCCGCGCAGTTCGTCGGGCGTGAACATCATGGTCCGCTCGCCGTCGCGCACCGGATACCCGCCGCGATCGTCTGGGGTGGCTTGGCCGGGGACGGGAAAGTTGATGGCGCGGAAGTAGCGCTCGGCCTCCTCGTACGTGGTGCCATAGGGACGCATCGTCGCCCGCGCCCCGAGTTGGAAGGCGTCGCCGTGTTCGGAGCGGGCCTCGCGAGCTAGACGCTGGACCGGCAGGATGCCATAACGCGAGAGGACGGCATTTTGCTCGCGGCCGTACCAGCCTTCCCACTGGCTGTGCTCGGCGTCGTTGACTATCCACGACCAGCCGGCCTTGGCCCAAGCGTGGACCTCGGCGTCGCGCAGCTTGTGCCACGGCACGTCGTTGAAGCCGCCCAGCAGGGGCGGGGTTTTGGCCACGGACTCGCACTGGTCGAGGGTTTCCTTGAGCGGATTGCGGGCGGGATTGAGGGCATAATTGTAAGCGCGGCGGGCGAATTCCTCTGCTTTGAGGGGCCGGCTGCCGCCGATGGCTGCGATGGCGTCCACTTAGGTGCCTCCTTGTTTCTCGTTTAGTGTTGTGGTTGCGTTAATAGAATATAAATAGCCGCAATGTCCGTTGTGGGGATTGGGAATGGAATGGAGCAGTTTAAAAGGTTGCAATGTCCGTTGTTTCTAGCCAGTCGGGAGCATACCGGCCAGCAGCGTCGCTAGGCCCAAAAACGAAAGGAAGCCCACGATGTCGGTCACGGTCGTGAGAATGATTGAGGACGCCGTCGCGGGGTCGTGGCCCAGCTTGACTAGCACGACTGGGATGGCCGCGCCGGCTATGGACGCGAGCATCATGGACATCAACATGGCGCACAACATGATGAGGGCCAGTCCCATGCTTTGGCTCCAGATGAAGACGCCGATCGCGGTCACAACGGCAATGGCCAACCCGTTGCAAAAGCCGATTGCTAGCTCTTTGGCAAGGACGCGGGCCGCGTGCGAGGTGCGGATTTCGCGCAGCGCGAGTCCTCGCATGGTCACGGCGAGGGCCTGTGCGCCGGTGTTGCCCGACTGACCCGCGACTACGGGCAGCAGGACCGCGAGCGCGGTAAACTTGGCAATGGTGTCCTCGAAGAGGCCGACGACCATAGCTGCGAGAAAGGCGGTTACGAGGTTGATGTTGAGCCAGGGCAGTCGGCTGCGAATACCCACCCACGGCTTGGACAGGGCGCGCTCTTCCGCGGATACACCGACCATCTCTTGGACATCGCTTGCCAAGTCTTGCTGCGCCGCGCTCACGAGGCCATCGTGGCGAATGACGCCTACTACTTGTCCGGCAAAATCGACTACCGGTAGGCTGGTGAGGTGATAGGTGTTGAGGAGTTCGACGACCTCGTCTCTCGGGGTCATGGGCTGGACTTGCACAGCTGAGCCGTCGCGGAGATCGCCGAGCAGCAGTTCGGGATCGGCGGCGACTAGGTCCGGCAGCCGCACTAGGCCCGCGTAGCGATCATTTTCGTCGCGCAGCACGAGTGCCATGGCGCGGCGGTTGCCGAGCTGGCGGATTCGCGCTAGCGCGGTGGCTACCGGGCAATCCACTGCAAAGGTGCTGACTTGGGCGTCCATCAGGGATCCAGCCGTGCCTGGGGGATAGGAGAGGATCTCCTGGATTTCCCGCCCGCGCTCTGTGCCCGCCAACGCGAAGATCTGCGCCCGCGCTGACTCGTCGAGATGCGCCACTAGCCTTGCCGTAATGGCCGGGTCGAGTTGGTTGAGAAGGCGACTCAAGGCTGCGTCGTCCAAATGCGTTAAAATGTGTGCGCCGCGCTCTAGCTCCATCCGCTGCAAGACGGTTGCCGCGACCGCGTCGTCCACGCCTTGCAACACGCCGACGGCTTCTGCCACCTCGGCGTCGTTTAACTGGCGCGCCACTTCCTCGGGATGGAGTTCGACGAATCGCTGGATGAGCACTTGGTGCGGAGTTGGCTGTTCCATCACGACTTTCGCCTGCCCGGGCCACCGGCGATCTCAGAGGCCGGCCATTGAAATATGCCGCGCAGGCCGAGGCCAAATAGTTCGCCGAGGGCCAAGGCCGTTTGCAAACCGCTATCTGTCTGTGCAGCGCTCGCTCGCCGTCGCTCCAAAGCCCGCACGGTTTCGTAGCGGAGGACACCGACGAACTGGCCCGCGGTGTCCACTACGGGCAGCGCGTGGACGCTGCTCCACGCTGGGTGCTCCACCACGGTTTGCCAAGTGGCGCTGGCGGCAATGGACGCGACGCGGCGCGTGCAGACGGACGCGAGCGAGGCATCGGGCGGCGCGCCCATTAGTTCCCGCATATTGACGACGCCGACGAGCCGCTGATCCTCGGCTATCACGTAGAGATAGTAGAGAGCGTGCGCGGGATTGCGCTGGAGCCGCTTGAGCACTTGATGCACGGGCTCCTGCTCAAATGCGGTGAGTACTTCCGGGGCCATGAGCGCTCCGGCCGTATCCTCGGCGTAGATGAGCAGGTTCGAAATCGTGGTTTGAAGGCGTGAGGGAAAACACTCGACGACTGCGGCCCGGCGCTCGCTCGGAGTCGTGCGCAAGATGGCCGCGGCAATATCCGGGCGCACGGCAATGAGTATGGCGGCCGCATCTTCGGCGGCTAGCTGTTCTAGGGCAAGGGCCGCAGAAAGCGACGGCAGGTAGTGCAAGAGGCCCGCGGCAACTGTTGGCGCGAGGTCGCCGAGCACCAGCGCTGCTTCGCGGTGTGACATGGCTGCTAGGGCGGACGCGACTTCCGCCGGGTGATCGGTTGCAAATTGCGCGAGGAGCTGTCGTTCAAGATTCACCGGATTCTCCCTTGCTTACGCGGAGGCAGCGCTCCTCGAAGAACTGCTGGCCAGGGATACCCAACTCGCCCTCGGCGTGCTCGACAAAAACGGTGGTGGAGGTCGTCCGCACGATGCGCCCGTTGTCGTCGCCGAGGCGAATCTGTTGCCCTACGCCATAGGATTTGTTGACGTAGTGCATGGCGAGGATGTTGGCGATGATGCTGCGGGCTCCCAGTCCAAATGCAAAGGCCGCGCCGGCGAGGAGTGCGGCGAGCACGATCAAGAAGATGTTCGTCAGCAGCGATACATCTACGCCGAGTTGCTTGATCGCCACGAGAATGGCCGCGCCGACGATGATCCCCCGGACGAGGCGGGCCAACTGCTGCCCCTGCTGCGGCAGCAAGCGAAAGGCCGTGCTCATTGCCGCATTGCTGACGAGACGACCGCCGACGACACCGACGAATAAGACTGCGACCGCTGCGATGACTCTGGGCAGGTAGTGTGCTAAAGCGGCCAGATAAGTGGTCAAAACCGGGAGACCTACTACTTCGCTCGCCACCGTGATCGCGACTAATAAGACGAGCCAATAGATGCTGCTCGAGACGATGCGCCCGAGTCCCCTGTCGGCCAAGACCTGCTGCCAAGCGGCCGCGGTCGTGCCCGCGGAGATCCGCTTGGAAAAACGCTCGACCACGCGGCGCACGAGCGCGCGAAGCGACCACGCCACGAGCCACCCGACGAACAGGACGACTAGGGCGATGGCCAACTTGGGCAGCACGTGGAAAAAGCTCTCTTTAATGGAACCAAGGACGGCGAGCATCTCAGCGGATGAGCTGGGCTCCATAGGACTCCTCCAGTTACTTTTTTTGCCGCATCACCATTAAGACGATGGCCAGCCAATAGAGGTTCTGCACGACGGCGAAATAATAGACGACCCCCATGAGGTGGTCAAACACTGCGCCCAAGGCAAAAACCATCAAATAGACGTCGATGCCGCTGCGCAGATAGTTGCGCAATTTTAGCGGTGGAATGCGCACGAAGGCGGCCAAGCGGCCAAGCAGGCCGCGGCTCGCGGACTCCGCTAACTGCCCCTTGCCAAAGGCCGCGGCATTCATCAGGGTGGCGATGTGGGTCATGGCCAGCGAAGCGAAGACGATAAAGGAGTAGAGGTAGGCGTGTGGATCGCCGCTTTGGCGCTCCAACGCGTGTCCCAACGCGAGGCAGAGCGCCAGTTCGGCGATGCGGTCGAACAGGCCGTCGAGCCAAGCGCCAAATGGCGAACTGAGGCCGCGCAAACGGGCGATTTCGCCGTCGCAGCAATCGAGCGTAAAGGATAGTTGGATGAGGAGGCCGGCCCCGATGAGGGCCATGCGTTCTCCTGTGGAGAGCAGGTACACACCGGGCAGGATGACGAGAAAGGAAAGGACTGTTACTTGGTTGGGGGTGAGGGGGGTGCGGACCAACAAGCAGGTGAGCAGGGTGGAGAGGCGGCGGTTGAACAGGACTTCGACTAGCCCCATGACCTCGGGTTTGCTGGCCTTGAAGTCCGCAGCCGTGTACGGGGATTTGCGCACAGGTGCTCCTAATAGGGTCTGATTTTTTTGGCCCAAAGATAGCCGCACTCGACCTTTAGTCAACTGACGATCCCATTGCCCGCGATAGGTCCTATTTTTACTTTTTTCGACTTCTAATTCGAAGTTATTCCCAATTATTGAGGTCTATGCAATACGAAATCAAGCGTCATTGGTCGGAGTTCTACAATCACTTCCACACAATCGTTCCCTCATCTTTTGCCACCGCTAGGGCCAGCGGCTATTTTGCGGCCATGCAAACGGAGGAACTGGTTTGGAGGTGACGCGGCGCGCCCTAGTATTGGGCGCGGGGGCGGCTCTCTTCTTGAATCTGGCTTGTCCCTACTCAGTACTCGTCCTGCAAAACGCCGGTCTGACCTCGGATTACATTGCGGCTGGCGCGATGATGGTCTTTTTGGTTCTCGTCGGGCTGATCAATCCCCTGTTAAAAGTCACCATCAGGTCTTGGGCGCTGCGCACGAGCGAGTTGGTGGTCGTGTACGCGATGATGGTCGTGGCGTCGGCGATTCCCACGTGGGGATTGGTGACCAACCTGTGCCACATCCTCACCCGCCCCTTTTACTACGCCACGCCAGAAAACCGCTGGACCGAGCTGATTCAACCGCTGATCCCCTCTTGGCTTGCGCCACACGAAGCCGAGGCCGCGCGTTTCTTTTACGAGGGACTGCCCGTGGGGATGAGTATTCCGTGGGGCGCTTGGCTGGTGCCGCTTATGGCTTGGGGCAGTGCGATGGTGGCGGTTTACTTGCTGATGATCGCCACGATGGTCGTCTTCCGGCGGCCTTGGGTCGAACAGGAGCGGCTGGTCTTCCCGCTGGCGCAGGTGCCCTTGGAGATGCTGCGCGGCAACGACGAGGGCATTTTTCCGCAATTGTTTCGCAATCCGCTGATGTGGGTCGGGTTTGCGTTGCCCTTTGCCATTCAAGTGCTGGACGGGCTGAATCACTACTTCTTTTACGTGCCCGAGGTGCGGCTGGTGTTCGACCCGCTGATGCTGTTCCGCGACAGTGTGCGGCTGCACATCTTCGTCAATTTCGCCATCATTGGCGTGGCGTATTTCCTCAATCTCAACGTGGCCTTCTCGGTGTGGTTTCTCCACTTGTTGAGCCGCTGCCAGACCGGGATTTTCAATATCATCGGCTTTGAGGTCAAAGGGCACAATGAGGCGCTGACAGGTTCTTCGGTGGCCCTGTCGCATCAGGGGATGGGGGCGATGCTGGTGCTGGTGGCGGCGATTTTGTGGACGGCGCGAGGCCACTTGCGCCAAGTGTTCAGCGCGGCGTTTAAGCGCGGGGTCCAAGCCGACGATGGCGATGAGATTCTCTCGTACCGGGCGGCCGTGTGGTTGTGGATTGTCTGCGCGGCTTACTTCCTCGGCTGGCTGCTGTTGAGTGGGGTGCCAGTGGTGGCGGCCGTGGTGTTTTTCTGCGGGGCGTTTGCCATTTTCTTGGCCATTGCGCGGGTCATTGCCCAAGGCGGCGTGGGCTTTACCTCTTCGACTATGCTGCCGCAGCCCTTTGCGGTCTATACCTTGGGCACGGACGCCATCGGCTGGAAGGGGCTGGCGTCGATTAGCCTGAGCTATTCTTGGGCTGCTGAAATGCGCACCACGGTCATGGCTTCCACGGCCAACGCGCTCAAGCTGGCGCACGGGCATGGAGCCAATCACCGCCGCCTGTTCTGGGGGCTGGTTATCGCGGTCGTCGTCGGCATGATGGGGGCCTTCTGGATCACCCTCTATTTGAACTACACGCACGGCGGGATCAACTTGCGCCAATTCGGGGTGCCGACGCTGGCCTATCGCTTTTTGGAGGACAAGATTCACAATCCAGTCGGCTGGGATCACATCCGTCCGCGGCTGCTGTTTACGGGCGTGGGCGCGGCCTTGATGGGTGGGCTGATTTACATGCAGCACCACTTCCCGTGGTGGCCGCTGCACTACATCGGCCTGCCAGTGAGCGATAGTTGGGTCATGGGTGTGGCGTGGTTTTCGGTGTTTTTGGGCTGGTTGTGCAAGGCCGTGATCTTCAAATTCACGGGCACGCGCGGCTACCTCACGTACAAGCCGCTCTTCGTCGGGCTGATCGCCGGGCAGCTCCTAGGCGCGGCCATGTGGATGGTGATCGACTTTTGTCTCGGAGAGATGGGGAATGTGGTGTACGTGGGGGTGCGTTAGGAGCAGGATCTTCACACTAGGCGTCCACACGCGACGCCGACACAAGGAGGAATAGACATGAGCGACAAGACGTATCGAGCAGTGGCCATAGGCCGGACCGGGCGGGGCAATTGGGGACACGGGCTGCATTCGGGCTTGAAGAATCATCCGCGCGTCGAGGTGGTGGCGGTCGCCGATGAGGACGCGCAAGAACGGCAGACTAAACAGGAGGAATTGGCCGCTCCCCGGGCATACGCCAACTGGCGCGAGATGCTAGAGGCCGAGCAGCCGGAGGTGGTGACGGTTGGCCCGCGCTGGACTGATTGCCACTTGGAGATGGTGCTGGCCTGTTTGGAGGTGGGGGCGCACGTGTACTGCGAAAAGCCCATGACGTGGAACTTGGCTGAGGGCGACCAAATTGTGGCTAAGGCCGAGGCGACCGGGCGCAAGGTGGCGGTGGCGCATCAGGGGGCATATATGCCGCGCATTCGGCACGTAAAGGAGGTGTTGGCGCAGGGGCGAATCGGCGCGGTGCAGGCCATTCGCGCCCACGGCAAACAAGACCGGCGCGGCGGTGGCGAGGACATGATCGTGTTGGGGACGCACTTGTTCAATATGATGCGCTTGTTTGTCGGCGATGTGGCGTGGATGACGGCGCACGTTGAGCACGAAGGCCGCGCGTTACAGGTCGAAGACGTGCGGGAGGCGACCGAGCCGGTGGGACCCATCGCTGGCGATTGCATCAACAGCTACTTCGCCTTTGAGAGCGGCGTGGCGGGCTTTTTTGATTCGCGGAAACACGTCGATGGTGGGGGTGCGCGAATGGGTATGGAGATTGAAGGCAGCGAAGGGGCGATCGCGCTGCGCGGCGGTGGCAGTGGCCCGGCCATGCTCTATCCGCATCCGGTGTTTGATCCAACCGATGCGAGCCAGCAGTGGGTTCCCTTGGATGAGGTGGCGGATGAAGCGCTGAGCACGGGCAACGACTTGGCGGTCGCCGATTTAATCGATGCGGCTGAGGCCAACCGCGAGCCGCTGTCGAGCGCGCGCGACGCGGTGGCGGCCTTGGAGATGATTTTGGGAGCTTACGAGGCGGAGATTACGAGGGGACGGGTGGAGTTCCCCATGCAGCGGCGAGAGCATCCGTTGGTTGCTTGGCGGGAGGGGCGGTAGGTAGCGATTATTATCGTAGCACAAGCTTCAAACGTTGGGCGCAGATGTCGTCTGTATTACAAACGTTGTCATATATCGCTTCACTAGATAGCCCACGACCTGATTTTTGTGCCTATTGACGGAGTGGCCTAAATTTCTTCTATTGATTGCTTCACTGGCGCGTTTGTGCAAAGTTTGCGGCAAGTGCGCTAGATTCTGCTTTACCTCACCTCATAGCACGTCACAGGAGGAACTTATGCACACTGAGAGGAGGAAGTGGCCGGTGGCTCTAGGCGCGGCGCTGTTTTGCGCCCTGCTCGCGCTGCCGGCGTTCGCTGGCAACGGCAAGATCGCCGGCGTAGTACAAGACGATTCCGGGCAGGGGCTGCCCGGGGCCAATGTGGTCGCCGAAGTAGGTGGCGAGCGGGTCGGCACTACAGCCGACGACATGGGCCGCTACTTTTTGCTCAATATTCCACCCGGCACGTATTCGGTCGAAGCTAGTTACATAGGGCACCAAACAGTGCGCCAAACCCAGATCGAGGTCCGCTTGGACCTGACGACGACGGTCGATTTTGAGCTGGAGACCGAGGCGATTGAAGGCGAGGCCATAACAGTGGTTGCCGAGGCACCGCTGGTCGAGCGCTCGCTGACGACCAGCCGGGCGACGATCGGCCGCGCCGAGCTCAACAACACCATGCCGGTGGCCGACTTGCAGGACCTAATTAACACGACGCCGAGCGTGTTCCGCGGCTATATCCGCGGCGGGCGCAAGGCCGAAGCCAAGGTGCTCGTCGATGGGATCGATGTGTCGGATACGTATTTCCGCGCCGGCGAAGGTCTAGTCACTTGGAACCCTTATGTAGACGTCAATCGCACCTCGGATGGCGAGTTCACTGCGGTCGGCGTCAACGCCAGCAACGTGCAATCGCTGGACATTATCGCCGGGACCTTCAACGCCGAGTACGATGCGGCTAGCGCTGGCATCGTCAATGTAGTAACGCGCGAAGGCGGCGACGAGTTAGAGGGGCGGCTGTTTGTCCGTCGCGGCGTTGGCGGCTACAAGAACGCCGGGCCGGATGTCTATGCGAGTTTGGCCGACACTGTCAATAAGACGACGTACTTCGACAGTTACCTACAGTCCCGCGACGACTTGCTGGCCTCTGAAGATGAGGTCGATAAGGCCAAGGCCGAGAAGTACTACATTTTCGACCCCGAGGACGTTACCTACGGCGACAATCCCTCCACCGAGATGGAGCTTTCGCTGGGCGGCAAAGTGTTGCCGCGCACCCATTTCTACTTGACCACGCGCTATCTCAACGACGAGGGACTTTTTCCCAACCAGCTAAACCGCTCGCAACGCTATTCGCTCAAGCTGACGAATCGGCTCAGCCAGAATGTCAAGCTGACCGGCAACGTGATGATTGACGACGGTGGTGAGTTGGGAGGTTGGGTCAATCGCAACTTCAGTGGTAAGTACGCCTATTTCCCCGAGGGGGCCTTGGGCAACAAGAAGCTAGGGACGATGGCCTATCTGGGGATGAGCCACTCGCTTTCTAATAATACTTTCTACGAGATCAAGCTCTCGCAGGTTACGCGCTCGAGCAAGTTCGGCTACTCGGACGACAACGGCGACGGCATCGTCGAGGCCAACGAGAGTGGCGATTTCATATTCATCGACAGCGCTGAAGAGTCGGAAAAGTACCTAGGCGTTGACGGCTCTGGAGCCGACGCCGACGGCAACTTCACCTTTTTTACCACCAACCCCGGCAATTCTCGCAACTTCGACCTGCCCTTTGGCGACAATCAGTACCGCTTGGCGCAGGCGGGCTTCTACTTTGAGGAGCTCAACCGCGATGTGATGCAGCTCAAGGCCGACATCACCCATCAGTACAACTACCACCACCAGCTCAAGGCCGGCCTGCTGTACCGCAGCCACACGGTCTCGAAGCTCATGCAGCGAACGCAGATTACGGTGGGCTATTCTAACCTGCCGTACGAGATTTCCGAATACGAGCGCAGCCCGAGCGAGTTGGCCTTGTACGTGCAGGACAAAATCGAGTACGAAGGCATCATCCTAAACGCCGGCTTGCGGCTCGACAGCTTCAGCGCGGACGCCGAGCAACTCGCCGACTTTTTCCGCCCCTCTGAAGAGGGCGAATACACCTATGAAGGCGGCCAGACCCACACCTATCGCACCCCGATTCGCAGTGGGGAGGTTGAAACGCGCTGGTACTTGCAACCGAGGCTGGGGATCTCGCATCCGATCAGCGAGCAGGCCGCGATGCACTACTCGTGGGGCAAGTTCTACTCGCCGCCGTCGTTTTCGTACCTCTACGAGGACTACGACAGCTTCACCAACCCAGCGTGGCCGAACGTGCCCGATGTCGAGGCGGATCCGACGACGGCCACTGCGTACGAGATGGGCCTGCAGTACAGCTTTGCGCCCGAGTACTTGTTCGACGTTACGGCCTATTACCGCGACATCGAAAACTACGGGCGGCTCGGCTTTACGATCAGCCCGGCCGACGCTGGCTTTGCCAACTACAGCATCAATACCAGCGGCGGGTACGCCGACAGCCGCGGCATTGAGTTCGGCGTGGAGCGCCGGTCGCAGAGCAAGATCAACGGTCGCGTCAACTACGCGTACAGCTATATCAAGGCATCGCGCAGCGGCAATAACTCGACGCCTTTCCCGGACAAAAGATCGTTTTCGGTCAACGCCCCAGCCGATGACGAAGCCTTGGATACAGCGCTGGCCAACAAGGAGCGCTTCAATACGTACGAGGCCAATGTCAACGGCGGTGGCAATCCGCTGGTTTCCGGCTACGACCGGGCCCACCGCCTCGCCATTACCCTGTTGGCCGAGTTGCCAGCCGAGGTTGGTTTGACCTTGATCTCGACGGCGCAGAGCGGCTTCAACTACAATGTGACGGCCACCACGGACGATCCGCGGGCGCGCGAGACCCTGCAGGCCCCGTGGAATATGCGCACGGACCTGCGGCTCCACCGCGGTCTTGCGTTGGGCGGCTTGTCGCTGGGGGCCTTCTTTGAGGTACGCAATGTTTTCGACCGCGAGAACATCCTGACGTGGGACAATCGCAACATCACCTCCACCACCAAGTGGGAAGAAGCGGGAGACCCGACGGGTGACCTCAACCGGGCCTTCACTGGCCAGAGTCAGGCGATTTACGACATCCCGCGCATGGCCAATTTCGGCGTCACCGTGGATTTCTAGGAGGAATAGTAAGATGATTAAACGCATGAAAATTGCGTCCCGGCTGGCGACCGTGTTGGTGGTCACCACGGCCGGGACGATTGCCGCGCAAGAGGGCGGCGTGTTCACGGCTGGCGATCTGTGGGATTCCTTCTTCCCTAGCAACGCCGGCTCTTGGTATCGCGAAACCGATGACGATCCAACCGCCCGCTTTAACCTCTTCCGCGTCGGCAACTGGGATCGCCAGTGGACGACGCCGACTCAGACCTATCCGGGCGGCGAAAATCTGCACCTGCCTTGGGGCCAGGATTTGCAGATGTCGGAATACAGCCCCGAAGAGATCAATATCACCACGGACAGCAACGCGCCCCGGGCCAAGCAGTACTTGCACGGCTTCTACACCAGCAATTTGGCCGGGGCTGGCGATGCGGCGCGCAACTTTACCAGCCCGGGTGCTTACTGGGTTGATGAAGACCGCAATGAAATGCGCTACGAGGGTTCGATGCCGACCAACCTCGGCGTTGATGTGCGCTGGCGGATGCGGCAGTTTGCCGCCAACCACGCCAACCTCAACGACTTTATCGTGGTCGAGTTGGAATTGACCAACACCGGCGTCCTCGATGCCGATGGCGACGGCACAGCCGAAAAGACCGACAATCGCATTCACGCGCTCACGTTGCATCTGCAAAACGAGCCGATCAACTCGATGAGCAACGCCGTCCACGGCCGGCGCGGTGCTTCGGGGTGGTTCACCGGCCCGACTTCGGGCTACGACGCCACGCCCGCCGCCGACGGTACACCTTGGGATGTGCCGGTGGTATTCTCCGGTCCGTCGCCGAGTACGCTCGGTGAGCCACATCCGGTTTTTGGCACGTCAACCGGCTGGGCCGCCGACGGGGCGCGTCTGTTGGGCAATACCATGAATCGGCGCAGATACTACTACGACATCTACAATGGAATGCAGTGGATCGCCGCCAAACAGGGCGCGTTGCCAGAAAGCGGCAGCAGCGTCAGCGCCGAGGACAAGCGCACCATCTACGACAGCCATCCGGTCGGCGTCGATGGCGAGCGCGGTTGGTTCACCTCGGTACTCAAGGACGACGGTGGCTACCGCAACCCGCGCGAGAATCACATCTACGCGATGGCCGCGTTTTTCGACGGCGAACAGATCGGCAGCCGCACTTGGGACAAAGGCGCGTCCATCCAGAACGAGAGCAGCTTGGTGCCCGACCCCAACTGGTTTGATCCCGATCACGCGGACATCGTCCCCGGCGACCCGCTCTCGTTCGTCAATGCCGTGCGCCCCGACGGCGAGCGCGGCCAGCCATTGGGCGACATGAAGTACAACAACACCTTCATCCAGAATTGGGAGGTCGATCCGAGCCGTGCGCTGGACGACCAGCCCGATTGGGCGTGGACGCAGGGCTACTCGATTGGCCACGGCTTCGACGGCATGTTGCAGGTGGGCATCGGCCCGTTCTCTCTAGAAGTGGGCGAGACCATCAACTTGGTGCTCATAGAGTACGCGGGGTTCCGCTTGCAGGGGGTACGCGCTGCGCGCAGCACGGCGCAGTGGGTCTATGACAACAACTTTGAGGTGCCCTCGCCGCCGCCGACGCCCCGCATCGAAGTAGCACCCAACACGGATGTCAAAGTCGATGTCAAGTGGGACGATAGCGCCGAAGCAGCATCTGACTTTGCTGGCTACAAGGTCTATCGCTCGACGCTGTTTCCACGGGTCAATTCGCTCGACGTCGGCCTGCGCCTCATTGACCGCTACCACGAACAGACCGAGGTCAATCCCACGGACGCGCAACTGGCCGCCTTTGGTGCCGACAACAACCCCAACATCAGCTCGGGGGGCTACAGGCCGCAGGAGCCAGCGGCGTGGGGGCCTTATCGGCTAATTGCCCACGTGCCTAGCAGTGAGTTGGGCAACTACCTCAACGACGGGCCGGACAGCGGCGATTTCAAATACAAGTTTGCCGATAACAGCGACTTGGTGACCTTTGGGTTTACCTATTACTACTATGTCGCTGCGTACGACGACGAGTCGGGCGAGATCAATGGTCAGCCCTTCAACTCGCTGGAGACGCATCGGCACAACTTCAACGGCCGCGATGGGTTGTGGAAGGGCACGTACCACTACGCGACCGCTAGTTCGTTTTTCCCCGGCAGCTTGGAGGGGCAAAAGGACATTGGCGCGCCGTTTATTCTCAAGGCGCCGCTGGCCGATGCTGGCGAACTCGTAAGCGGCGACCTCGCCATCCGCGTGGTGCCCAATCCCTACAAGAAGGGTGCGCTACACGACACGGGCACTGAGCACAAGATGCTGTTCATCAATCTGCCGACCGGCACCAAGATCACGATCTTCGACGTGGCTGGGCAGGTCATCGACGTGCTCCACTTCGACAGTACCAACCCGTTCGACGGCACGCTGTTTTGGGACATGTTTTCCAAGGACGGCATCGAAGTAGCCAGCGGACTGTACATCTACGTGGCCGAGTACCCGGGCGGGACGCAGACCGGGCACTTTGCAATTTTGCGCTGAACCGAACAGGGGAGACTTGAAAATGAAAGTGTTAAAACTCATTGCAGTGATAGGGTTGGCCCTCTCGTTGGCGCAACCCGGAGTCGCCGATGTGCGCAAGTCTGGCCTGACTGGTGCCGCGTTTCTCAAGGTTGGCGTGGGAGCCAGACCGGTCGCGCTCGGCTCGGCCTATACGACCGTGGCCGGCGACGTCCACCAGTTGTTCTGGAACCCAGCCGGTGCGTCTCTGAGCGGCGGCGAAAGCCAAGTGCTACTGTCGCACAACTCGTGGATCGCGGATTTGTCGCACCAAGCCTTTGGGTTTGCGCGCGACATGGGCGACATGGGCACCTTGGGCGTTGGCTTGGTGACGCTCGGGTTGAGCGACATTGCCGCCGACCGCGACGTGGTGCCGCAGTTCGTGCTCGACGCGGGAACGTTCGATCCCAACGACACCGAGACCTCGGACACGTACAGTTACCGAGATTTGGCCTTGGGCGCGACATGGGCGCGCAACATCACCGATAGACTCAACTTAGGGGTGACTGGCAAGATCGTTCTCCAGACCATCGACGGCGTCAGCGCCACCGCGTATGCGGCTGATTTCGGTGCGCTCTACCGCGTCAATTCCATGTACACCATCGGTGCGCGGATCAACAATCTGGGCAGCGATCTGACGTTCTACGACATCGGTGCGCCGCTGCCGCTGATATTCAGCATTGGCGCGGCCGCCGCCATCCTCGACGACCCCGACAGCGGCATGAAGGTGACCCTGCTCGCCGATGCCACCAAGCCGCAAGACGCCGAGCAACTCGTGTACGCGGCGGCCGAGGTGGAGCTTTTCGACATACTCAGCCTCCGCTCTGGCTACAAGTACAACTACCAGGGCGTAGAGGACGAGAAAGTCGATGAGGTCAGCGGCGCGGTCGTCCCGGCTGGCCGCAGCGAGGAGGGTCTGACGGCTGGGCTGGGCCTCGATTTGAGCATGGTCACGGTCGATTACGCCTTCACCTCGTTTGGCATCCTCGACAGCGTGCATCAGTTTTCCTTGCAGTTCCGCTTCTGAGGCTGCGTTGCGGGTTCGCTTAGAAAAAAGCCTCCAGGGCCTTTGGTCCTTGGGGGCTTTTTTCTCGTAATGGCAACTTAGAGGGAAAGACGATATGACAACTAAGCCCGTGCCGCATGAGGTGATCCCCTGCGACCGGCTGCCAGCAGGGCAGTACCGCGACCTCCCCGAGCCGCCCCACTGGCGCAAGCTGGTTGGGCCGAGCATCCTGCTGTTGGGGCTTTCGCTGGGCAGTGGGGAGTTCGTGCTCTGGCCCTACATAACCTACAAGTTCGGCTTCGTGGTGTTCTGGGCCTGCATGGTGGGGGTGTTGACCCAGTATTTCATCAACATGGAAATCGAGCGCTGGACTTTGGCTACTGGCGAGACTGCGGTGACTGGGTTTTGTCGCCAATGGTCGGGCTGGGCTGGGGTTTTTCTGGTGTGCAACGTGGTCCCGTGGATGTGGCCGGGCTGGGCGTCCGGGGCGGCGACCATTCTGACTTGGGAGTTCGGCGGCGACGAGGGTACGCGGGTCGGCTATTCGATCGCGAGTCTGTTGGTGGTCGGGTTGGCGCTGAGTTTGGGGCCGGTGGTGTACCGCACGGTAGAGCGCATTCAGACGGTGCTGATTGCCGTGGTGTTGGTCTTTCTGGTGGTCATTTTCTTTTTGGTAGTAGAGCCAATTCACGTGTGGGACATGTGCAAGGGCATCGTCAACATCGGCTATATCCCAGAGGAGATGGAATTGCCGCTTTTCTTGGGTGCCTTGGCCTTTGCGGGTGCCGGTGGGACGATGAACTTGGCCCAGAGCGATTTCGTTCGCGATAAAGGCTATGCCATGGGCGCGTACGTGGGGCGGCTGACCAGCCCGCTGACCGGGCGGGAAGAGGCCGTGGGCGATATTGGCTACCACTTCGAGCAGACGCCGGAGAACATGCGGCGCTGGCGCGGCTGGTGGCAGGCGGCCAACCGCGAGCACTTGATCACCTTCTACGCGCTCTCGGTTCTGTCGCTGATACTGCTGTCGCTTATCTCCTATGCCACTACGCGACTGGCCCCTGGGTTGGAGCAGGGCTTGGGGTTTGTCGAGACCGAGGGCGACTTTATCGCGCAGGAGCATGGCAGCTTTTTCAAGCACCTCTTCAACTGGATGGGCATTGCCATTTTGCTGACGACCGAGCTGGGGCTGTTGGACGCCTGCTCGCGCATTTCCACTGACATTATCAAGACCAACTGGCTGCGCGAACACGCCAAGTGGACGCGGAACCGGCTCTACTTCATCCTGCTGTGGGCGCAGATTCTCTTCGGCGTGCTGATTATGCTCTCGGATTACAACAAGCCGGTGCAGTTGCTGGTCTTGAGCGCCTCACTCAATGCGGGAGTCATGCTGCTGTATTCGGTATTGCTCTTGTGGCAGAACAACCGCGTGCTCAAAGGGGCGCTGGCCATGCACCCGGTGCGCTTTGTGGCCTTGATTTGGGCCTGCGCCTTCTTTGGCTATTTCTCATTTGTCACGCTGCGGGAGCAGTTGCCCAAACTCTGGGGGTGAGGGGGTTTGGTAGCGCTGAGATACACGCCATACGGGCAAGCCTCTGGGCATTGGTGCCTAGGGGCTTTCCTTTTGCTGCTGTTGGCGGTGCTGCTCGTTCCATCGCTGGCCATTGGTGACGAGGAGGCACGTCTGCGGCGCACGGTGGAGACGCTCTCTGCACCCGACTCGCGGATGACGGGCTATCCGGGGGCTGCGGTAGCTCGCGAGTGGCTGGTCGCCGAGCTAGAGGGTTTGGGGATAGCAGAGATCTATCGACACGAGTTTCCGGTGTTGGTGCCAATCGACGAGGGGTTTTGGCTCGAATGCGCAGGCGAGCGGCTCGAATTGTTCGGCGTCTGGCCCAATTTGGTGCGGACGCCGACCCTCCCGACCGAGGGGATTGAGGGGCAGTTGGTGTATGGTGGGGATGGACGGCTACTTGAAGGGCAGCCGGTGGCTGGGCGGATCGTCCTGCTCGATTATGTCTCGGGCACAGCTTGGGTGGATGCGTTTCACTTGGGGGCTGCGGCCGTGGTGTTTTTGGAAGCGGCTGGGGCGCATCGCAAGGAAGCCGAGCAAAAGTTCCTCGACGTGCCGGCCGACTTGCCGCGTCTCTATGCGCGCAAAGATGTGGCGGAACGTTTGCGGGTGCTGGAAGAGTCGCGGACGCAGGTGCGACTGCGAGGGCGGATGGCGTGGCGGGAGGTGACGGCGCAGAACTTGGTCGCCGTGATTCCCGGGCGAGATGCGACGCTGAAAGAGGAGGTCGTTTTTCTCGCCGCGCATTACGACGCTATGTCACCGGTGCCAGCGTTAGCACCGGGGGCCGAGCAAGCGGCGAGTGCGGCCGCGCTGTTGGAATTGGCGCGGGGGTTTGCCGAACAGCCGCCTAAGCGCACGGTCGCGTTGCTGTGGACGGCTGGGCATTTCCAGAACATGGCGGGCATGCGCCATTTTGCGCCGTTGTTGCTGGCGGCTGCGGGACAGCGGGAGGGAGAGGTGGAGGAGACTGCGCTTTTGCAGCGGCTCAGTGCGCTGGAGACGCGCTTTTTGGTGGGCTTGGATCTGTCGTCGCACAGTCCGCGGCTCGGGGCGTTTAGGCCGCGAGAACCGTATCGCGTCTCCTTGCTCGCGCCGCCGATCACCGAGCGGTTGCTAAAGCTGGTAACGGCGTACGAAGACTCCGCGTTGGGAGGCGAGCGGGTGCTGGTCAATGGCCTGAAGCAGGATTTTGCCCGCCAGGGTTTAGGGGGAATGAGCCTGACGGTGCCGTTGGATGCGTCGGTAGCGGCCTTGACCGGATGTCCGGCGTTGGCCTTTTGCACGGTCAACGACAGTCGTGCCCGCTTTGACGCGCCCGACGATTATTCTGGGGCGGTGCGTTTTGACTGGTTGGGCGATCAAGTTGCGCTGCTGCAGGGCGTGCTGCCTGCGCTCATCGACGACCCGGACTTGGAGCCGTGGGCTTGGGGCAACGATGCGTTTGGCACCATCGGCGGGGAGGTGGTCCACTATGGGCCGCGCAGCTATCTGCCGGATCAGCCTACGGCCGGGGCGTTGGTGCGACTGCGGTTGCGCCATCCGACGTTAGCTGGGGTGCGGCCGGATTTTTGGGCGGCCGCGGATGATTCGGGGCGATTTGCCATTCCCGGGGTTGAGTCTGGCATTATCTACACGAAGCCGGTGCGGTTGGAGGCGTATCGGCTCGATGCGGAGACTGGGATGGTGACGGATGCACCGGACTGGGGGATCAATGGGGAGCGCAAGTTGCCGGGGCGTGCGCTGACAGTGACGATGGATAGTGCCGAGGACGAGGTGCAGATCGTCACTGCACCGCTGCGGGGGACGGCGCTGTTTGGGATTTTTGATCCGCGCAATTTGTTGACCTTAGAGCGCGTGCAAGCCATTGACGCGGTGCTGGAAGCCGAGCCGGTGGTGTACGGGGCCTGCCTGCCGCTGAC
>JAJDVZ010000052.1:0-31085 GCA_022825835.1 Candidatus Latescibacterota bacterium | reverse complement strand
CCACCCCGTCCACCAACGCCGACAAGCCCGTCGCGGTGGTCGCGCCAAACGAACTGAGCAGATAATCGCTATATAATTCTAACAGGGCTTTGTCCATGTCGAGAATATACCTAGGATAAAGCAAAGCTGCGTAACATCAGTAAATTACTGATAATTCGTAATTCCTAATTCCTAATTCCTAATTGATAGCGAGAAGGTGCTGTGGCTGTAACAATTATGCGTACGGTGCGGCCTAGTCCGCAATGGCAAGACAGCTTGATCCGAATAGAGAGCGGCCAGCGGGTCGTCATCGACGCGGAGGAAACTTGGTCGCCGGACATGCGCAACCAAATCGCCTGGTGTGGTGCCGATGGCGTGTACAATCTGCCTGCAAACTCGGAATACCTACTGCCGGGGGCCAATGTCGGCGCACTCATAGCCCGCATCGGCGACGACGGGCCGATCTTTGCCGTGGGCAGCCGCTGCGACTTTATCGCCGACCGCGCGGGCCTCCTGAATTTGGCCATGAACGAAAACCCGAGCTTCAACAACCAAGCCGGCAAAATCGTCGCCCAAATCATCGTCTTTAGCCCACCATGAGCCTCGCCGACGGCGCGGCGACCGCAGCCTATGTGCGCGCTGGGTATCCGGCCGTCCGCGCGATCGCTCCGCTCGCCGAAGGAGTCTGGCGCATTGAAGACGCAGACGGCCGCAAGGTCGTGGTCAAGCATCAGCTCTTTGGCCGACTGACGCAGGGCACAGCTTACGACCTGTTGGAGGTCGAACGCGACGTGCTCGGCTTCTTGCGCGCGGACGGATGTCCAGTACCCGCCGTCCTCGGCATAGACCCAGACGCCCACTGCATCTTCTTGCAATGGGTCGGCGATCGCACCCTCGACGACGCCATTCAGGACGGGGACCGTGCGGCGACGATACAGGCCATACGCGGGCTGTGCGCCATTGAGCACGCGTTCTCTCAACGCGCCGACCAATTAGAACCGAGGGTAGTACCGAGCGCCAACCGCGCAGCCCTCGCCGCCGCCTGGGACGAGGCGGGAGCGCGGGCGCGTGCTGGCATCGAACAACTATGCCGCTGTCTCCAGCAGCCCTTAGACGCTGGGATACAGCCGCTACTCGATGCCATGCACGGCTGGCTGGCGGCGCGGCCAGCTTCGCTGGGCAGCGTAGATTACAACGCGCGCAACGCAATCGTCGAGCCGGGGGGAACGCGCATCTACTTCCTCGAATTTGCCAAAATTGGTTGGGACTGGACGGAACGGCGCTTGACGCAGTATACTTCAAGTATGGGTAGCGGCCGGCAAGACGGGCGCATGCGCTCGCTATTGGACGCGGCCGCAGCGCGTTTGTACGCCGAGGAATCCGGGCGCAGCGACGGTGCACGGGCGCTCGATTATCACCGCATTTTTTTTCTTTTAAACAGCGCAGCCCTGTTGTGCTCAACCCTCAATGGCGAGCCGCATGCTCAGGCCCTGCGCCAACACTGGAAAAGGCCCCTTGCGCGGCTGCGCCAATGCGCGGCCATGCTGGCCGAGGGCCTGAGTACAGACTCAAGTGCAGCCGAGTTCAGAAGCCGGTTGCAATTTTGTCTATCACCACGCGGAGGAACCCTATGAGCGAGTGGAATACTCTCGACTTCAAGCCCCGGGCCCGAGGAATGATCATCGGCGATATCCCCTGGCTGGCGCGGATCGCCGACAAGGCGCGGGCACACCAACAGCAACGCATCGGCGACTACGTATTTCCCTGACCGGCCGACAAGCACTTCCTGGAGGAAGTGGAGTTGACAGCCGCAGCATTCGAGGAGATGGTGGCCTCGTCCGCAGACGACGATGCCCTGATCGAAAAGATGAAAGCGCACTTGGCTAGAAAGCACTAGTATGAGCACCTCAGCGCAAACAACGCGCACGCCAAGGCGGAGAGTCCGGGAGATGGAGGTGGAGGTCGTCCACGTGCGCCGCGACACCCCAGACACCACTACGCTCTTTATGTCCGCTGGCGACGAGCCGATCGAATACGAGGCCGGCCACTTCTGCACCATCGATCCGCACCAGTTCGGCGAGTTGGAGCACTTCACCGCCTATTTAGAAGATCAAAAGGGACAGCGGGAAAAGCCGCGGGCCTATTCCATGGCCTCGGCACCGCACGAAGAGCACCTCGCCATCACCATCAAAGAAGAGCGCTACGAGAGCGGTGAGACGCCGTACCCACCGCTGCTGTCGCCGCTGTTGACGTACTACATCCAACAGGGCCGGCGGCTGGTCATCAGCGGTTTTACCGGGGCGTACACTTTCCCCGCCGATGTCTGCGAGCGCGCCGAGCACATTGTCCACGTATGCGCTGGCAGCGGCATCGTGCCCAACAGGAGTCTGATCAAGGAAAGCCTGCATTGCGGCGACCCGCTCCGGCACACCTTGCTGTTTAGCAACAAGACGCACGGCGACGTCATTTACTTTGAGGAATTCGAGGAGTTGCGGGATCAGTACCCCGACAAACTCGACGTGATCCACTGCATCACCCGCGAGGACCCAAGCGGCATTCGCGGTGCCCGCAGCGGACGCATCTCCGAGAAACTCTTGCGCGAAGTCGCGCCCGATCCCTCCAAGGTGATGGCCTATAGCTGCGGCCCGGGCATCACGCCCTACGAGCGCCGGGCGGCCCGGGCCAAGGGCGAGACTCCCGAGCCGCGCTTCGTCGAAAACATGGTCGCGCTCTTGCAGGAGCACGGGCTGGACAAAAAGCAGATCCGGCAGGAAAGCTGGGGATGAATGAATGAAGTTGATCGTGCAGATTCCCTGCTTTGACGAAGAGCAGACCCTGCCCGCTGTAATCCGCGACATCCCGCGCCAAGTGCCCGGCATCGATCAAGTCGAAATTTTGGTCATCGACGACGGCTCCAGCGACCTCACCAGCGAAGTGGCGCGCGAGTGCGGCGCGGATCACGTAATCCGCTTCCCGCGCAACCGAGGGCTGGGCCAAGCCTTTAAGGCCGGTTTTGACGAGTGCCTGCGGCTGGGGGCCGATATCATCGTCAACACCGACGGCGACAACCAGTACTACGGCGGCGACATCGACAAGTTAGTCGCGCCCATCCTCGGCGGTCAGGCCGACATGGTCATCGGCGACCGGCAGACGCAGGCCATTGCCCACTTCTCCGCCCTCAAGCGCTACCTACAGAGCTTGGGTAGTCGGGTAATTAGCCGCCTTGCCGGCTTACAGGTGCCGGATGTGGCCAGCGGTTTTCGCGCCTTTAGCCGCGAGTGCGCGCTCCAGCTTTCGACCTTTACCAATTTCGACCACACGGCTGAGCACGTGATCGAAGCTGGATACAGGAACTTGGCCGTGACTTCTGTCGCGATCCGCACCAACCCCAAGACGCGCGAGTCGCGCCTCTTTTCCAACATCGGCAAGTTCGTCTTCAAGTCTGGGGAGATCAGTTTGCGCACCTACGCGCGCTACGCCGCGCTCAAGATATTCTCCCTATGCGGTATTTTGACCTTTGTCGCCGGTTTTGGCCTCGGCGTGCGCTTTCTCTACTTCTTATTTTTTACCGACGAAGGAATGCTGCACGTGCAGTCGCTTATTTTGGCGGCGATCCTGCTGTTGGCTGGGTTTCAGATGTTCCTCACCGGCGTCATAGCCGATTTGATCGCCACCAATAGGGACTTGCTCGAAGATGCGCTGCAGCGGGTCAAGAAGTTAGAATTGCGCGATGCGGATGAAAAATAATTCCACATGAAAAAACCTGCGATTTACATAGACGGTCAAGAGGGGACGACCGGGCTGCGCATTCGCCAGATGCTAGCCGAGCGCGAGGATGTGGAGGTGCTGCTCATTCCACCGGAACATCGCCGGGATCAGCATGCGCGGGCCGAGTTTCTCAACCGCGCGGACTTGTGCGTGCTCTGCCTGCCCGACGACGCGGCAGCCGAGGCTCTCGACCTGCTCGAAAACCCGCAGACCAAGGTCATCGACACCAGCACCGCGCGCCGGGTCCATTCCGAGTGGGTCTATGGCCTGCCCGAGATTTCACCCGCGCAAAAAGAACAAATTCGCCACGCGCAAAAAGTCGCCAATTGCGGCTGTTATCCCGTCGGCTTCATTCTCGCCGTGCGACCCCTCATCGCGCAGGGGCTGCTTTTGCCCGCCGCGCCACTGGCCATCAACGCGGTGTCTGGCTATTCCGGCGGGGGGAAAACGATGATCGCCGAATACGAAGGAGAGGGCAACTACAAGCCTTTCTGCCTATACGGCCTCGACGGCGCGCACAAGCACTTGCCCGAGATCTGGAAATTCAGCGGGTGCGAAAAACAGCCGCTCTTTGTGCCGTCCGTCGATCATTCGTTCTGCGGCATGGTAGTAAGCACGCCAGTGCCCACGGAGTTTTTCACCCGTCCCCACGTCAATCGCGAAACCGTGTACGAGGTCTGGCGCGAGTACTACGCGGACTGTCCCTTTGTGAAGTTGGTCGCGCCCCAAGACGCTGTGTTACGCGACGACAAATTCCTCGACCTAACGGGATTGAGCCACACCAACTTCGTCGAGCTATCGGTCTGGGGCGACCCAGAGCAAGGGTTGGTTTTGGTCGGGCGGCTCGACAATCTCGGCAAAGGAGCGTCGGGCAATGCCGTGCAGTGCCTCAACTTGATGCTCGGCTGCGACGAGACCGCAGGGCTGGTCTAGATGCTCGTCGATAGCCACTGCCATCTCGATCAATTCGCCGATGCCGACGCCGTGCTCGAGGCAGCCGCCCAGGCTGGGGTGGGGCAGGTCGTCGCCGTTAGCGAGAGTGCGGAGTCAATGAGAGCAGTCCTCGCACTCAAGCAGCGGCACCCAGATCAGGTGCTAGCCGGGCTGGGCTTGCATCCGGCGTGGATTACCCAAGCCACAGACGCAGAACTCGCCGAAGGACTCGCCTATTTGGCCGCGCATCTGCCCGAGGCCGATGTCCTCGGCGAGGTCGGCCTCGACTACAAATGGGCAGCCAGTCCGGAACAGCAGGCCCAGCAGCAAGACATCCTCGCGCAGCAGCTCGACCTCGCGGCTCAGTGCGGCAAGCCGATCAACCTGCACTCGCGTCGCGCCCAGCGGCAGACCTTGGAGCGGGCCGTGGAATTTCGCCGCTGCACTAAGCTCAACGCCCAGTTGCACTGGTTCACTCAGTCCAAAAAACTCGTGCGAATCTGCCGTTCGGAGCGAATCTACGTGTCCGTCGGCCCATCCGTCCTGTGCGATCCGCAGACCCAAGCCGTGGTCGCGGAGATCGACCGCGAGTTGCTGCTGTTGGAGACGGACGCTCCCGTGCCCATCGGCGGGTCTGCCGGCCATCCAGCGCGGGTGGCAGCAGTCGCCGCAAAACTAGCTGAACTCATCGGGTTCACTGAAGAGGAGGCCGCGGCCAATTGGGTGCGCTATTTGGGCAAGCTACCGTAAAAACACGGGGGACACCAAGGGTGGCAGTTTTATCGACATTATGGGAATTTGAGATGCGGATTGTCTTATCAAGACGCATTCTGCGTCTATCTGCGGATTATCTTATCAGCGCAATTAGGCAAACAGGAGGAACCATGCCAACGAGTATTTTTGCCCTTGCTTGTGCCCTCGTCTTTTGCGGGCTAGCAGGGCCAGCGAGTGCCCAAGGCCTAGGCAGCTTGGAAAGTCTGGTACGGGGCGAAGAAGTCAGACAACAGGCCATTTCCGCGTCCGACCTACCGGACCTAAACCAGGATGTGATCTCCGATAAGGCGCGCCTGCCCGGCAGCTTAAGCGCGGATAAGACGCGCATCGGTCAGGATCGCGATATAGACCCAGACACGTACATCGTCGGCCCTAACGACGTACTTCAGCTTTACATCTGGGGCGAATTTGACCAGCCCTACACCTTGCAGGTCAATCCAGAGGGCAATGTCCTCATCCCCACCGTCGGCTCGTTTCACATTTCGGGCCTATCGCTGACCGCGGCCAAAGAGCGCCTCTCGACCGCAGTCCAAAACAAATATCCCAACGTGGGCATCAGCATCTCCCTCGTGAGTATGCGCTTCTTCACCGCGTACGTCACCGGCGCAGTGCTGAACGAGGGCAGCTTCACTATCCATCCGACTACGCGGGTTTTAGATATAATCAAACAGGCTGGCGGCTTTGAGGGCCAATTGCAACAGGGCGCGTTGCCGGATCAAGATGCCGGTGGACCCACGAACAGCAACACAGGTCGGCGCTCCATCCAACTAATCCACCGCGACGGCACCAGCGAGCGCGTGGATCTCGACATGTTCCTCGCCACCGGCGACCTCGCGCACAATCCCTACGTGCGCATGGGCGACATGGTCCACGTCTCGTTTCGCAAGCATTCGGTGTCCATCTTCGGCGCGGTCAATAAAGAGGGCGAATACGAGTTCCTGCCCGGGGATACTCTCGGCGACCTCGTGACGTTGGCCAAGGGCTTGAACCGCTCCAAACCGCTGATCAGCGCCGAACTCTGGCGCTTTCAGGAAGGAACCGAGCAGGCCGAAGTCATTGAGCTAGGCAGCGCCAAAGAGACGCTGGAGGAACTGGACTACGAGACCATCCGCCACATTGAGTTGCGCCCCAACGACGCGATCTTTATCCGCGCCCGGTCGTTGTGGCAGTCCACGTACACGGTCGTGATCTCGGGCGAGGTCCGGTTTCAAGGCCGCTACCGCATCGAACCCGGCGTTACCCGCATCAAGGACGTAGTGGCCGCGGCCGGCGGCCTAACCGATGAGGCGTCTCTCATCGGTGCCCGAGTAATCCGCACCAAGGTCCGGGCCGAGAAAGACCCGCAGCTAGAGCAGCTAAAGAGACAGAGCGAGATTGCGGGCCTCACCGACATGAACATTGAAGATCGGGCTTATCTCAAGACCAAAACCCGCGAAGAAAAGGGGCGGATCGCAGTCGATTTCGAGCGGTTGTTTGTCGATGGCGACGAGGGGCAAAACATCTTGCTCGCCGACGGCGATGTGATCTTTTTCCCCATGCAGCGGCACACCATCAACGTCAGTGGTCAAGTGCAGCGAGCCGGGCTGATCGACTACGAGCCAGGCCGCAAAGTGCGCTACTACATAACCAAGGCCGGCGGGTACTTGTACGACGCCGACAGACGCCATGCCCGCCTAGTCCGAGCGCGCACGGGCGTCCGCGAGAAACTCAAAGACAACCTGCTAGTCGAGGTCGGCGACGAAATATGGGTGCCCCAGAAGGAGCGCATCGATTACTGGGCACTCACCCAAGAGACTATTCCCACCGTCTTCAATATCCTGACCCTCGCGGCCTTGTTGAGGGGGGCTTTTTTCTAGCATAAGAATCCCAAGGAGCACTCTTAATGAATACCCAAAAAAAAGAAATCGACATCATCGATCTGCTAACGGCACTGCACGCGGGCCGATGGCTGATCATCGGCGGCACCTTGGCCATCTGCGTCTTGGCCGGTGGCCTCAGCTTCCTCTTGCCAAAGGAATACGAGGCCACCGTGCAAATTCTGCCCCCCCGCGAGAAGAAGGAGAGTTTTGGTTTTTCCAGCATGCTCTCGTCCTTACCCATACCCGCCTTGCGCCTCGGGGAGCGGGGCACGCCATCTGACATTTCTCTCGCCACCATCAAGAGCGTGACGACGCGGCGGCGGATGATCGAGAAATTCGGTTTGATGCAGCGCTACGAGTCTCGCACCCTGACCGACGCGCTTGAAACCCTCGCCGACAACACCACGGCCGCCATGACCGAAGAGGGCATGCTTGGAGTCTCAGTTCTAGACAAAGACCCGCAAACGGCCGCGGACATGGCCAATTACTACATCGTCCTGCTCGATAGTACCAACAAGCGATTCGCGCACAAGACGGCCTCCGACCGCTTGGACTTTATCCGCGGGATTTTGCAAGAAGAAGATAAAAGGCTCGATGACAAGATGAAGCTGCTGGTGGAGTTCCAGTCCGAGCACAACGCCATCTCGATCGACGACCAAGCCCGCGCCGTGATCCTGACTGCGACCTCGATGCGGACCGCCGTAATGGAGCTCGAAATTGAGCGTCAACGGCTCCTTCTATCCGGGCTAGGTCCCAATCACGATAAGGTCAAACAGCTTGAGCGCGAAATCCTACTGCGTCAGGGGACCATGGCTTTCTTGAGCGACGGCAGCAAGCCCACCGACAACACCATGCCGGAAAACAAATCGCTGCAACTGAAGCTGGAAGAAAACCTCTTCCTGCCGCTGAAGCAGATCCCGGGCGTGGCCCAAGAGTACACAAACCTCGAAAAGGATGTACTCGTGCAGACGTCCCTGTTGCTGGTCCTGTTGCAACAGGAAGCCCAGACTCTGATCGAGGCCAAGGACGCCACTTCGACCGTGCAGATACTCGACCCGGCCACGCCGCCCGAAATCAAGGCCAAGCCCCAGCGCCTGCTGATCGTATTTCTCGCCGGCCTCCTCAGCCTCATCGCCTCAGTCTCCTATGTGCTGGGGGCGGTGTACATGCGAGACCTGCAACAGCGCTGGCGCGAGCGGCACGAGACGACGCCTGAAGTTCTATGACTATTCAAGTAAAGGTAATCAACAAGGGAGACCAACCACTGCCCTCCTATGAGACGGCGCACAGCGCGGGCCTCGACTTGCGCGCCGCGCTATCAGAGGCAGTGGTATTAGCACCCGGCGAGCGCGGCCTCATTCCCACGGGCCTATTCCTCGAAATTCCCCCAGGCTACGAGGCACAGGTCCGGCCGCGCAGTGGCTTGGCCCTCAAGCGCGGCCTAACGCTGCTCAACGCCCCAGGCACAATCGACGCTGACTACCGGGGCGAAGTCGGCGTCATCATGGTCAACCTTTCGGCTGAGGACCAGCCCATCGACCCGGGTGAGCGCATCGCCCAGCTCATTTTCGCGCCGGTGACGCGCGGCGAGTGGATCGAGGTCGAGACGCTAGCTGAAACCGAGCGCGGCAGCGGCGGCTTTGGCTCGACGGGAAGGCGCTGAAACCGTCCCAAAGAGGGTGAAAGAAGAAAGGGCCGGTACTCTTGTTGGAGTACCGGCCCTTTGTGTTGCATCCGTTGCGGCTGACTAACTCGCGCCCCCCGATATAGCCGGCAGGAAATGGACCTCGCTTTCAGGCCCCACCTTGGCCCTCAACCCGGCCGCGACGACTTCGCCATCCACTGCCACGGCAATCTCGGTCTTGATGCGGTCGCCGTCGAGCACCCGCTCCTTGAAGCCGGGGTAGCGGGCGTCGAGCGCGGCAACAACCTCGCGCACGGTCGCGCCCTCTACCTCTACTTGCTGCTGGCCAGCAGTCAACTTCTGCATCAGCGAGGGAATCCAAGCTACGGGCATGGTGGGCTAACCGCCAGCAGCCTGCGCGGCCCGTTCCTCGTGCGCCTGCAACGCAGCGACAATGCGGTCGGGCTTCATGGGCAATTCCTGCGGCCGCACACCAACAGCAGCCTCAATGGCCGCGGCAATGGCCGCGGGCGGCGGGGCGATGTTGGCCTCGCCAACGCCGCGCACGCCATAGGGATGGCCCGGATTGGGAACCTCGACGATGATAGTCTCAATCATCGGCAGGTCGAGGCTGGTCGGGATCCGGTAGTCGAGAAAGCTGGAGTTGTCGAGGTGGCCGTCGCCACTGTAGAAGTACTCCTCGTTGAGCGCCCAACCAATGCCTTGCACCGAGCCGCCCTGCATCTGGCCCTCGACGTACGCCGGGTGAATCGCCCGGCCCGCGTCTTGGACGACCGTGAAGCGCACAATCTCGACCTTGCCGGTCTCGGGATCGACCTCGACATCGGCGATATTGGCTGCAAAGGAGCCGCCGACGCCCGAGTCTGGATCCACAGTGGCGCGGCCAATGACCGGGCCGCCGGTCTCTTCGAGGCGACCGGCTAGTTCCTTAAAGGTCAGCTCGTTATCGCCGGAACGGAACACGCCATCGTCAAACTCGACTTGGCCTGCTTCGACCTCCCAGAGTTGGGCCGCGCGCTCGCAGAGCTGGTCTCGCACGTCGAGGGCGGCCTTGTACGCGGCCCAGCCAGTGGCGTACGTCACGCGGCTGCCGCCGGTTACGTCCGTGTGGCCAATCGAATCCGTGTCGGCCACTTGCGGTTTGACGTCTTCGGCCCGCAGGCCCAAGGTCTCGGCAAACTGCATGGCGACCGACGTGCGCGTCCCGCCGATGTCGGTCGAACCCTCGACTAAGCTGACCGTGCCGTCAGAGTTGACGCTGGCCGTGCAGGAGGACTTGAGCCCGACGTTGAACCAATAGCCAACCGAGATGCCGCGCCCTCCGTTGGGACCGGCGGGCGCTGAACTCTGGTAGTGCTCTGAGTCGCGGATGGCTTCCAATACCTCCTTGCAACCCATCTTCGGGTACACCACCCCGTCAATGCGCCGGGTGCCAGTCGTCGCGCTGTTCTTAAGCCGGATCTCCAGCGGTTCCATCCCCAATTCGGCGGCCAGCAAATCGACCACGTGCTCGGTGGCAAAAGCCACCTGCGTCGAACCTGGAGCGCGATACGCAAAACTCCGCGGCTTGTTGACCACTACGTCATAGCAGTCGATCCGGCCATCAGGGATGTCGTAGCACGAAAACACGCACATCGCAGCCGCACCGACCAAGCCACCGGGATACGCCCCGGACTCAAAGGCGATATAGGCGTCGGCGGCCACGATCTTGCCGCTCTTGTCTGCACCCATCTTGATCTTGACGTACGACCCGGGCGTCGGGCCAGTGCTCTCAAAGACGGCTGGCCGGGTCATAATCATCTTGACGGGTTGGCCGCTCGCCTTGGAAAGCAGCGCGGCGACTGGCTCCAAATAAACCGGGATTTTGCCGCCAAAACCGCCGCCAATTTCCTGGGGCACGACCTTGATCCTGGAAATGGGCATGTCCAAGACCGCGCCGACTTGGGCACGCGCGGTGAACGAACCCTGGGTGCTGGTCCAGACTGTCAACTGGCCATCGGCGTTCCAACTCGCCGTGGCGTTGTGCGGCTCGATGTATCCTTGATGAACAGTGGCGGTTTGAAACTCGCGCTCCACAACCACATCGGCCTCGGCAAAGGCTTTGTCCGGGTCGCCGAGCCGATGCTCAAAGTGAGTGGCGAGGTTGCTTTTGCGGCCAGTGTCTTCCCCAAACTCTTGGGTGGTCATATCGTCGTGGAGCTGGGGCGCGCCCTCCTGCATGGCCTCGCGCACATCGAGCACGGCCTCTAGTTCCTCGTACTCGACCTCGATCAGGTCGAGAGCCTCTTCGGCAATATGGACGCTAGTGGCGGCGACCGCGGCGACGGGATGCCCGCTGTACAGGGCCTTATCCGTGGCCAGCACGTTGTCGCGCAGGTATTTGAGCCGGGCCGGGCCTTCGCCGAGATCGACTATTTGATCTCCAGCATCGGGCAAATCAGTGCCCGTAAGGACGGCCTTGACCCCAGGCAGGGCCACAGCTTTAGACGTGTCTATGGACTTGATGCGCGCATGGGCGTGGGGCGAGCGCAGGACCTGTCCGTAGAGCAAGCCGGCCAACTGGGTGTCAGCGCCGTAAATGGCGCGCCCAGTGACCTTGTCAACGCCGTCGTGGCGGATGGGGCGGGTACCAATGACTTTGTAGCCGTTGTTGGCAGGCATGGCGTTCCTCCTCGTTGGGTTCAGGCGCTTTGGTGCACTTCCTCAGCCGCATCGAGGACGGCGCGGACGATCTTGTCGTAGCCCGTGCAGCGGCACAAGTTGCCGGCCAGCCAGTGCCGCACTTCGTGCTCGGAAGGGTTGGGGTTGTGGTCGAGTAGAGCTTTGGAAGCCACCAAAAAGCCCGGGGTGCAGATGCCGCATTGCAGCGCAGCGTGTTCGAGAAACTTCTGCTGCACCGGGTGCAGGCTATCCGGGCTGGCAAGGCCCTCGACCGTGCCGATTTCCTTGCCATCAGCTTCGACAGCCAGCATCAGACAAGAATCGACGAGGACGCCGTCAACGGCGATGGAACACGCGCCGCAGTTGCCGTCGTTGCAGCCTTCCTTGGTGCCGGTGAAGCCGAGCGTCTCGCGCAATACTTCGAGCAGGCTTTGGCGCGGCTCGCAGAGAAATTCGGTCGGCTCCCCATTGATCGTGGTTTGGACGTGTGTTTTGCTCATGTACCTTAACTCCGAATTTGGGCCGCTTGTTGCGGCGAGTGAGAATCTTCTATCGCCGACCGCATGGTCGGTGCACTTCTAACTCTAGCCAGCCGCTTCCTGCACGGCGTTGGCGACGAACTGGCCGCGAGCCCGAGCCACAGCACCTGCGAGGGTGCGCTTGACCAGCACTCCAACGAGATGGGTGCGGAACTCGGCTGGGCCGCGCATATCAGAAATCGGGCTCGCCGCGCTCTGGGCTGCGGCCGCAGCCGCGGCAATGGCCTCGTCTGAGACGGCTTGGCCCGCTAGGCTGTCGCCGGCCTCGCGCGCAAAAATCGGCGTCGGGCCGACTGCGGCGAGCGCAATGCGCGCGGCCTTAAACTCCTTGCCGCGATTGGCCAAGGTGACATGGGAGGACACTCCGACGACGGCGATGTCCATCTCGTTGCGCGGAATGAAGCGCTGGTAGTGAGAGCCCGTGTTCTTCCTCGCAATCGGAATCTGGAGAGAAACCAAGATCTCCCCAGGCGCGAGCACGCTGCGGCCCGGGGCAGTGCAAAAATCCTCTACCGCGACTTGGCGCTTGCCGTCCGGCCCGGCGATGTGGCACACGGCCGAGTGGGTAATCAGGCTGGGGATGGTGTCCGCGCTGGGAGAGGCGTTGCACAAATTGCCGCCAAAGGTGGCGCGGCCCTGTATTTGGATGCCGCCGATAATGGCAGCCGAATCGACGAGCCCAGGGTATCGCTCGACGATTTCGGGGTCATTGTAGAGGCGCCAGCAGGACACGCCCGCGCCAATGACCAAGCCCCGGCGGGGGCCGTAGGAAAGCTCGTTGGCCTCGGGGACATTCTTGATGTCGATGATGCAGTCGGGCGCAAAACGCTTCCCGCGCAACTGGACGATCAAATCGGTGCCGCCAGCAAGGACGCGGGCGGCCTCGCCCTTTTCGGCCTTGAGGGCCACGGCCTCGCGCAACGTGCTGGGGGCGCAATAGGCAAAATCTTTCAAGGAAAAACCTCCTTGCTTGTAAGTAGTGATCGCTGAGTTCGCGCCTAATTATGGAACGCTCTATCTCTGCTGTCAAGAGCGGCAAAAGAGGTCGGATAGCCGGATTTTTCGCGGAGAAACCCTCGGCGTAGAGCGCATCCACAGCTTCGCATCAATCGCTCCCTCCCTCCGCTTCCAAGCTCCAATAGACCGTTTCGATCCAGCGCTGCGCTGGCACGAAAGACCACTCCCACGAGGCCCATTGAGGGTCGAGTCCCTCGGCGCTGATCTGGTCGAGCGACATGCCTGCGCTCCGGCGCGTGCGCACGCTAGCCGTAGTTTCCACCAACATGCTATGGTAAGCCTTCAAATCGTCGAGCGTGGCGACCGGGCCGTGGCCGGGGATGATTTTGGTGTCCGCGGAAAGCTGGCCGATGAGTGTGGCGATGTGTTGCGTCAGAGTCTCGACATCGCCGCCGTACTCTAGATCGACAAAGGGAAAGATGCCGTTGAAGAACAGGTCGCCGAGATGGGCGATCTGGGCGTTGACGAAGAATACGGCGATGTCCCCGTCGGTATGGGCGCGGGGAAAGTGAACGGCGCGGATTTCCTCATCGTTGAAGAACACAGACGCCGACTGCTCAAACGCAATCACGGGCAAGGCAACCGCCGGCTCAGGCTCAACGTGCCGCTTGCCAAATTCGCCGCCCGTCGCCAAGCGTTTGCGGACATTGACGTGAGCCAAAATCGTCGCGTGCTGGCCAAAGACGCGGTTGCCGCCGATGTGATCGCCGTGGAAATGCGTGTTGAAGATGTACTGGGGCTGGCCGTCAAAACGGGCGAGCGCGGCGCGCACCGCATCGGTCTGCGACGCCAATTTGGCATCCACTAAAAGAATGCCATCGTCGCCGACGCAAACCCCGACATTGCCGCCACCGCCTTGCAACACGTACACCGCGTCGCTGAGCTGGTGAAGCGACAATTCAGCGGTCGCTGAGCTAACAATCAACAGTGCCGCGATTAATGGACAAGCATTTAAGAAGCGCATGGTTCTTTACCTCTTAGGTTTGCTAATGTTATGCAGCGATTATCCCCACCCTTCGCCGGGGCAGACTCTGTGGCTCGCCCGGGGTCATTCCCGCAAAAGCGGGAATCCAGCTCAACCGTTACCGCCCTCGACGAGCCCACCGGGGTCATTCCCGCAAAAGCGGGAATCCAGCCTTGCACCTGATGCGGACTTGGTCGAGCTCAGTCGAGTCGTCGAAGGATAATCTGGATGCCTGCTTGCGGAGCGCAGGCACGACAAAGGCTGCGTAACAGCAGTGATTGGATCACTTATCGCGATTTCTCTCTTCTATCGCCAAGTACCGATTGACCGGCAGATCGGTAAAAATTTCGCAGTGTTGATCGGGCCAGCGCACTTCGAGCGTATCGACCCGCTTGACGCGCCCCAGCCCGAAGTGCAGGCGGCGGTCCTCGCTGGAGAGGAAACTGCTGCCGCAGATGAGGTCGCGGATCTGCGTCCGCTTGCCAGCGACGAGTCGCGCTCGAGCGCCAATGCCATCGCGGTTGCCGCGCGTACCAACCAAACGCAGACCCAGCCAATTCCGCCGGTTGCCCACATCGTTCCGCAACAGCGAGGGCCGATCGTCGAGATTGGCCACGAAAACATCCAAGTCGCCGTCGTTGTCAAAGTCGAGCACGTTGGCTCCTCGGCTGACGCGAGGCACCTCGGAGCCAAGTGCGACCTGAGTAAACGTTCCATCGCCAACATTGGCAAAAAGCTGATTGGGCTGGGCATACGCACTGCCGCTACCGGCGCGGTCGATCTGCGGATACACGTGCCCGTTTGCCACCAATAAATCGAGGTCGCCATCGTGGTCATAGTCGAAAAAACCCGCGCCAAAGCCCACATGCGCCCATCCCGGCTGCGTCAAGGTAGCTTCCGCGCTGACATCCGCAAAGGTGCCGTCGCCCTCGTTGCGATAGAGGGTGTTGTACTCGTCTGCAAAATGCGTGGCGAGCAAATCGGGGCGTCCGTCGTTGTCGTAGTCGCCCCAAGCTATCCCCATGCTCGCTTGGATTTGTCCGCTGCGGCCATAGGCCAAGCGGGCCGGAAGAGAGCGGTCAGTAAAGCGGCCATCGCCGCGATTGCGATAAAAAAAGTTCGGGCTGGAGTCATTGGCCACGAATAAGTCGGGCCAGCCGTCGGCGTCCGCGTCCGCAAACAGGACGCCCAAGCCGTAGCCCGGGGAAGGGTGGTTGAGGAGTGCCCAAGCAGTGATGTCGGCAAACTCGTCGCCATCGTTGCGATAGAACACATCCGCAGCCCCCATCAATCCCCTCGGGCCGACGAAGACCTCCACCCCCTTCCACTGCGCCCCCAAGCGTTCAACCTCAGTCGAATCGAATACCGCATAGCTCGCCACGTATAGGTCGAGGTCGCCGTCGCGGTCGTAGTCGGCCCAAGCCGCGCCCGTGCTCCAATGAGACGTAGCCACGCCAGCCCCTGCGGCCACATCGACAAAGCGATCGCCGTCGTTGCGGTAGAGCAGATTATCCCGCAATTGCGTCGCGTACAGGTCTTGGTCGCCATCGTTGTCAAAGTCCGCGCTAGTCGCACCCATACCCCAGCCGCGACCCGCAGTCCCAAGCATCTCACCCACATCGACAAAACCAGCCAGACCGTCGTTGCGGTAAAGCGCGTGGCCGCCGCCTTTGCCATTGACCCAGTACAAGTCTTGGTCCCCATCGCGGTCAAAATCGAGCGCGGCCGTGCCGCCGCCTTTGGCCTCGGGGATATAACCCTTTGCCAAGCTACCGCTCGTGTGGACGCGAGTCAGGCCGAGTTGGGCGGCCACATCGACGAAGGGCGCAAGCGGTTCGGCTGCGGTGCTGCACGTCCACAGGATGGTCGCGCAGAAGCCGCTGGCGATGTTTGGAAAAGACGCGGGCACTAGCAGTTACTTCCGTAGAGACACTCTTTATAGATTTTTCTGTTGACGCTGTTCCGTATCGTCCAGAACTTTCGTGATACACCAAAGGAGAACAACTTATGACTACCCCCACCCCCCTGACTCCTGAAGAACGCCTATCCAGGCTTGAAGGGGTCTATGAGCACCTAGCGACTAAGGCCGATCTTGCCGAACTCAAAGGTGAGCTTAAGTCGGAGCTACATAAAGGGTTAAGGCACAATCTTTACATCACGATAGTTGCGGTCACAGCCGCGACGGCTCTTATGAAATATCTGCCATGAGGGATAACAAGCGATGGGATCTTGGATGGCCACAAGTCCCTAATACACGCTAGCGACGAGTTTGGTACTCGTAGTTTGCTCGCCTTCGGCATCTACTTCCACGCCGACGCGACACAAATACAGTCCCGGCGGCAGCAGCCGACCCTGTCGATCACGGCCATCCCAAGTCAGCCGCTGGACCCCGGCGGCGGTCGCGACCGCCTGCTCGATGCGCTGCACCGACTGGCCGTCCAAGCCATAGACCTCCAGAATCAACGCCTTAGCTCCCTGCACTTGGAACACCGGAAAGACCAATTCCACTGCGTCGTTGATCCCGTCCCCATTGGGAGTAAACGGATTCGACGACGCGGCCACCTCACCCAAAACGGCCTTGGTAAAGGGCGTAAACACGGTCAGACCGCGGCCCGCATTGACCCCGCTATCTACCCGCTGCCACACTTGGTCGGCCCCTTGGCCGCGTCCGACCTGTACCGCAAAGGCATTGCTCACCAAGTAGAGCGCACCGGCAAAGCGCAACGACACGACAGCCTGCCCCTGCTCGACTAGCGCAGGCAGACGCACCCACAGCGAATCTGAGCCAGTCGGCACCCGCTCTAGCTGATCGCGTCCGTACTGCTCCGCGCCCACGGCCCCGTCAATCAGGTCCATCTCCGCGCCCGGCGGCAGCTCCACCAGCACTTGATCGAATCCACTGTTGCCGTCTTGGAACGCAGGCTGCAAGAGCAAGGTAAACGTCTGCGGCTGACCGCGCTGGGACGCTTTGTTGGGGGCGATCTCTCCGAGAATTTGACTGGCGAGGGGCGCGTCCAGCGCCAGACGCAGAGAGCGCAGCAACGCGGCCGCGTCTGGGTCGTCCGAGCGCAGGGTAGCCTCGATCATCACGTAGCGGCGCGGACTCGGCGAAGTGATGGGTGCGCCCGAGACCGAATAAGGCAGACTCCACGGGCTCCAATCCGCACCGGGAATGATAGTGATAGTCGAATCGCCGCGCTGAAAGCTGAGCAGTTTGCGGTACTTGGCCTCGGTCACTTCTTGGCCCGTGTTCGAGAAGTAGCGGATGTGCTGGTCGAGCTGGTTGCCGCTACGGGTGCGGACGCGCACTCGGGTGCCGGGCGGAGTGCTAGCCGTCCACTGCATGGCCGACAGGATGCGGGCGGCGCGCCCCAATTCGATCGGCTCAGACGTGAGCGATACCTCGGGGAGAAAACCGCGTCCGTATAGCTGTATCTCGCGGATGGCCGGGCGGGCCGACCCCTTGACCAAGGTGTAATTCATCCTGAAGTAACGCGCCTTGGTCAGCGGAAACACATTGTCCTGAAAGAGAAGATTGCGATGCGCGGTTCCTTCTCCACCTTCCAAGCCGCGCGCCGTCAACGCGACGTAGCTCAAGCTGCCGTCCGGTGCGCGGCTGCCGTCGGAAAGCGCAATCACGTAGTTGGGAAACGCTCGGCTATACCTATCGCCAAAGACGATGGCGGCGCGGTTGACCCAGTACCAGGTTCCCAAGTCGAAATAGATATTGCGATGCGGATCCTGAAATACAACCGCCGGATCGTTACCGCTAAAGCCCACTTCCACGCTCCAGAAGGAGCCCCACTCGCCGTCCACGGTTAGCTTTTCCGCGCCCAAGTTGCCGTAGCCAACGATCTCCCCGCCGCGGTCCAGGGCACCGAGGCTAATGTTGTCGCCCATGGTCCACACCTCGACTTGGGTCAGTCGCGGCCTTTCCCGGCGATAGTATTCGACCGGGCCTTGCCATTCCGCTTCAATGGCCTCGTATGTTGCTTGGTCTATCAGCCGCAAAACACCGCTCGACTCGCGGCGAAAGTAGAGCACATCGCCGCGCTCTTCCTCCGGCAGCCTGCTCCAGCGCGCGGCACTGATTTGCTCGGCTTGGCCCAAATCGCTGGCCGTCGCCACCACCTGGAGAAACTGAATCAGCCGACCGGTAAGCCCCGGGTCCACTTGGCGGGTAGGCTGCAAATCGAACTCATAGACGCGCTGCGATTTGTTTAAGCCCTCGCTGTGACCGGCGGGCAGGTAGCTGAAGGACTCGCTTTGCAGGAAGGCGGGATCGCCGTTGGCAGTGAGCACCTTGAACTGGAGGAATGGATCGCCTTGGCCTTCAACGGCGAACTTCACCACCACCTTCTGCGCCCACACTAGCCGCCCCAAGTCGATTTCGACCCACCACTTGTTGAGTGGGGCCGCCAAGTCCGGTTCCCAGAAGGTATCCTCCCGGCCATCTAGGATGTTGGCGGCCCCCACGAGGCCGGTTCCAGCCCGGCGGATGCCACCCTGTACCCCATCCCCATAGGTAAAAGCGCTAGCGTCCAAGGCAGCGTTGACTCGCTCGCGAACAAATGCGGGCCGAACGCCGTCGTCGCTGAATTCCAAGCTGCCCGGCGGAAAACCCCACTCCGGCCAATGCTCTGGAGCGACGTGCAACCCTTTCTCGTCGAGTTGGTACGCTTGGCACCACGCCGCCGCTGCCACCAGCAGGATTGCGCCCGCAATCGCAACGCTTTTCATGGTAGTAGGGGCGGTTCGCGAACCGCCCCTACGCACGAGACGCGCCGACATCAATTCCCAATTCAATGTGGATCGCCCACTTGCCAGCGGTGCTTTTCCACCCCATCCATGTCCAACTCAATCCCAAAACCCGGCCCGTCCGGCAGCACGATGCAACTGTCCTCCACCCGCAGCGGCTCGGTGATGATCTCGTCCCGCCACGCAATGCCGGTGACGAATTCCATGGGAGCCACATTCGGTATGGAGGCCATCAAATGCGCAGCCGCGATGATGCCGACTGGGCCTTTGGTGTTGTGCGGCGAGATCGGGACGTGAAAGGTGTCGGCAATGGCCGCGATTTTGCGCACCTCGGTGATCCCGCCAGCGTACATCAGGTCGGGCTGCGCTACGTCGATGCCATCTAGCTCCAACAATTGGCGATAGTGGCTCTTGGTGTTCAGCCGCTCGCTGCCCATGACCGGAATGGAGATTTCCCGCCGCACTTTTGGATAGGCGTTCAGGTCATCCGGCGGCACCGGGTCTTCAAACACGTACAGGTCAGACGACTCTATGGCGCGGGCCAAGCGAATGCACTGGGCCACGGTGAAGCGGCCGTGGCAATCGATCAACAGCTTGACATCCGGCCCCACCGCTTCCCGCACTGCGGCGAAGTGCTCTGCTGTCTCGGTCGGATTCCCGTCGTCCGCGTATTGACCGAAGTCGGCCCCACTCCGCGACCGCGCCCCGCCTTTGAGCGCAGTGTAGCCCTCTGCTACCTTTTCCCGCGCCATGTGCGCCGAATCCTCGGGCGTGGCACCGCCAAAGTGCGTATAGACCTCGACCCGGTCGCGGAACTTGCCGCCCAACAGTTCGACCACCGGCAGGTTCGCCACCTTGCCCTTGATGTCCCACAGGGCTTGGTCAATGCCGCTCATGGCGCTCATCCACACGGGACCCGCCATGCGCCAGATGCAACTCAGCGAGGAGCGCAGATAGAGCTTGTGCCACAAGTACTCGATGCGCGCCGGGTCTTCGCCGACCAGCTCCTGTTTGAGATGCTCGACGGCAGCGACGACCACCGGCTCCTTGTTGGAATACGTGGCCTCGCCCAAACCCACGAGGCCCTCGTCCGTAAAGACCCGCACAATCGTCCATTTGCGGCCCGGCGAGTCGATTAGAATGGTGTCAATATCGCGTATTTTCATCGCATTAACCTTCCTTTTGCACTGTGAAGATTAGAGGGTGGGTTCGGCTGTTGAAAGCGTTTCAGTCAAACAACGACGAAACTTCTTGTGCCACACTGCGAGCTGCTTCTTGATAAAAATCATCGAGAATAGACTCGTCTTCCGGTACGAGTTCCGGCATGAAGTCCCTCCTGATGTTGAGTTCCTGCTCCAGCACCGTTTCGCCCTTCAGCATATCCTTCACTACCAACAGCACGTAGCTCTCCAGCACATGTCGGTCGGTATTAAAACCATAGATGCCAACCCAGTACGCATGTACAATGTAATCCAAGGTGTAGCGAATGTCCTTGGCCGAGGGATTCGTGGTGACGCGGACGCGGTCGAACCGTTTGATGAGCTCATCCAAGATGGCAGGTCGCACCGACTCATGCAGGGCTAGTATTTCTCTCTTAGCCTTCATTTTTGGGCGCGCAGAAACCTTAAATACCCTGAAAAAACTGGCATTGGATGAAGATCCATTTTCAACTAGTCGATCAACCTGTTCAGACAAGTCCCCACTATTGCGCGTCTTCACCAACACCTTAAAGGTTCCAGTCGGGGCATTTACCACGCCCTCCGCCTCGGCCAACTCTTCCGCCACCGGCGACCCGACGAATGGAACCAGCAGCGCCGCAGTATAATCCAACGCTTGAAACTTGAGCAGCTTGCTTTTGCTCGCCGCTTTGGCAATCAGCGGCTCCAACCCAACGTTCTCTTCTTTCTTCAACAAGTCGCCGGCCATATCCACGACCCGCACCAAATACGCCTTGGCCTCGCGCTCAGAAAAATGCTCCCCGTGCAGCGCAAAGAGCTGTTCGCCGAGGGCCGTAGATTTCTTACAATGCGTCTTTAAGTCCCGCAACAGTGAGACCAAAGAATCCCGGCTCGCAGTAGCGGACAACCCAGACGCGGTACTAACATCCGCGACGAACTCATCCAACGTGCCCTTGTCGTCCCGCTCCATGCGGTCTCGCAGTTGCTCCAAGGCCACGAGCACAAAACTCGCCTCTTGTACAGAAGCGGCGAAAGCACTCGATGACATGCAGAAAAAGACGCAAACTGCAATGCGGCACCATGTATTATTCACACATCTACCTCCTTGCTAAGGCGACAATAGAGATACGATGATACCGGGGACGCCGCTCACATTATCGCGTATTTTCATCGCACTAGCTTTTGCACTGTGAAGATCAGAGGGTGGGTTCGGCTGTTGACAACTCCGCGCCATTATACGCCCACTGCAAGTGTATATGGCTGGTCGAGTGTCTTTTGCTGATACGCCCCCGCCTCCCCGGCATATCCAGCGTCCGTTCCCAGCAATGGGGCGTCAACACGCCTTGCACTTCCTGGTAGCGATTGTAAGTAGTGATCCAAGTCGGCGGCAGAAAGTCGGGGTTGGCTTGCTTGAACCATTGCTCTTCTTGGGGCGTTAGCTTCTCTCTGGTCTCGGCCAAGAGCGCGGTGCGGCAGTCAAAGAGCGCCTCGAAATAATGCCCGAACTTCCGGTCATCGACCAGCACGGCCTCATGGCAAGCCCCGTCCTTATGGCGCTCTTGCTCGAGATAATCCAAAGCCACGCCCTCGCCTAAGAAGCGGTCAATAAAATGCCAACGGACCTCTTCACCTCGGCGGCGCATGGCGGTCAAATGAGGAGGCAGGATGTCTCTATACCGCGCCCAGCGATCTTCAAAGAGCGCCTCAAATGTACCCCGCTCCCGGATGGAAGGATTCTTGCTCACATAAGATGGATTGGAGACCGCAGGGTCGAACGAAACCTCTACCTTGTATTTTTCTTTAGTGGCGACTGCGCGATCTCCCCATCCCTCGTAGTGCCAAGTCGCCACCGGATACAGATAAGGGGTCACTGGAATCGCCGATAGGCAAACACCACCTTGGCAAGAAGGCTTTTTCAAATCTCTTACACTGGACTCTAACCACACCATCGCGCTCATTGCTCGTATCTCAAGCAGGCGTTGCCTACCACCCATAGCTTCAATCGCCCGCTCTACTACTTCCAAGGCCCGGTCGCGGTCTGCGCCCATCTTGGCGAGGGGAAAGCGCGCGTAGTCCTCGCGAAAGTTCCCTTCGGCGACCACGAACGCCAAGAGCAAGGAGTCGATATTCACATCGCCAGACCGCTCTATCTGTATCCTCTTTTCCAAGTGAGCCAAGGCGGAGCGTGCCTCGGGCGGCAATTGCTCTGCAATCTCGTCAAGAGGAACGGATGCGACGGGTTCCTGTGAGAGCTGCAATGGCGCAGCCTTGACGACCAACCGCTGCATTTGCCGCTCGTGCAAAGCGGGTTTCGTCGGATCGAAGGACCTCGTTTCCAGTGTGCGCGGCGGCGGACGAAAAACCACCTGAAGGGCTGGTTGCGGATCGGGTGTGGAAGGAGTCAACAAGACCACAGCCAAATGCAGAAGGACCGAGAGGAATAGGCAGACAGCCACTCTCTTGGTTTCGGTTGTGGACCACTGCATAGCAATCTCCTTTCGCGCTCAGCGACGCAGACGACCGTTTTCAAGCAAACAGTCGAACACTTCTTGCGCCACAGTGCTGGCTACTTCTTGGTAAAAATCATCGAGAATCGGTGCTTTGTCCATCTCAAAGGCCGCATTAACGACGAGCCACTTATTCAACACCTCTTTGTCCTCAAGCATGTCCTTCATTACCAACAGCATAGCAGTGCCTAGCTTGAATTGTTGCTGGTCAGGAGCCTTGCCGACTGAGTAAGAGTCTGCCACGTAATCCAAGGTATAGCGGGCGTCCTCGATAGATGCGGGATCCGTGGTCCAATGGACGCGGCGGAACTGTTTGAGTTCGTCCAGCAGGGACGCTCGAATGGACTCATGCTGTGCAAGGAGCTTTTTCTTTTGTATATCCTCCTGACTCGAAGCGGTCTTGAATATCTTAGAAAAGGTTCTATCATCTATAAAAATTTGACTGCGAACCATCATGCTACGGGTGCGGCCTGGCTTGATAACTGTACTGGCCTGTAAGGCATTACTGTTGCGCGTCCTCACCAACACCTTAAAGGTTCCAGTCGGGGCGTTTACTGCGCTCTCCTCCTCAACCAACTCTTCCGCCACCGGCGACCCGACGAATGGAACTAGCAGCGCCGCGGTATAATCCAACGCTTGAAACTTGAGCAGCTTGCTTTTGCTCGCCGCTTTGGCAATCAGCGGCTCCAGTCCAACATTCTCTTCTTTCTTCAATAGGTCGCCAGCCATATCCACCACCCGCACCAAATACGCCTTGGCCTCGCGCTCGGAAAAATGCTCCCCGTGTAGCGCAAAGAGCTGTTCGCCGAGGGCCGTGGACTTCTTGCAATGCGTCTTTAAGTCCCGCAACAGCGAAACCAAAGAATCCCGACTCACAGCAGCCGACAATCCAGATGCGGCACTGACGTCCGCGACGAACTCGTCCAACGTGCCCTTGTCGTCCCGCTCCATGCGGTCGCGCAGTTGCTCCAAAGCCACGCGTACAAAATCCGTTTCTTGTACAGCAGCGGCGAAAGCACTCGCTGCCATGCAGAAAAAGACGCAAACACCAATGCGGCACCATGTATTATTCACGCATCTACCTCCTTGCTAAGTACTGACGTTACGCAGTCGTTATTCCCGGCCCTCGGCGGCTTCCTCCCGCTTCGTCTGGGGTCATTCCCGCGCAAGCGGGAATCCAGCCTTGGACCCGATTATGTAACCTCGTCGTTCCCTTCGACAGGCTCAGGGAACGCCCGCGCCCTGAGCTGGATAACCCGCGCCCTGAGCTTGTCGAAGGGCGTCTGGCAGGGCGGAGATAGCCCTACCGAACAGGTTCGGCAGTTGACGGCTCCGCGCCGTTATACGCCCATTGCAAATATACAGAGATGGCATTCCTCCCCTGTGCCCGTTCCCAGCGATGGGGCGTCAACACGCCCTGCACTTCTTGGTAGCGATCGTAAACCGTGATCCAAGTCGGCGGATTGGCCCTAGGATTGGTTTGCCTAAACCATTGCTCTTCTTGGGGCGTCAGCTTTTCTCTGGTCATGGCCAAGAGTGCGGTGCGGCAATCAAAAAGCGCCTCAAAATAGTGCCCAAACTTCCGGTCATCGACCAGCACGGCCTCATGGCAAGTCCCGTCCCGACTGCGCTCTTGCCCCAAGTAATCCAAGGCCACGCCCTCGCCCAGAAAGCGGTCGATAAAATGCCAACGGACCTCTTCACCCCGGTGGCGCATGGCGGCCAAATTAGGAGGCAGGTTGCCCCTGATCTGCGCCCAGCGATGGTTAAACAGATTCTCGAATATCCTCGGTTGTCGCTTGGGATTTTTGCTCACATACGACGGATTGGGGACCGCCGGATCAAACGAAACCTCTACCTTGTATTTTTCTTTTTTAGATACCGCGTGATTCCCCCATCCTTCGTAGTGCCAAGTCGCCACCGGGTACAGATAGGGGTTCACTGAAATCACCGCTAGAGGAACACCATTTTGCCAAGAAGGCGTTCTTAGCTCCTTTAAGTTGACCTCTATCCACACCATCGCGCTCATTTCTTTTATTGCGAGCAGGCGCTTCCTACCGCCCATAGCTTCAATCGCCCGCTCGATCACCTCCAGGGCCCGGTCCCGGTCTGCGCCCATCCTGGCGAGGGGAAAGCGCGCGTAGCCCTCGCGAAAGTTTTCCTTCTCGGCCATATATGCCAACAGCAAAGAGTCGATATTCCCATAGTCAGACCACTCTATCTGCATCCTCTTTTCCAAGTGCGCCATGGCGTCGCGGGCCTCGGGCGGCAGTTGCTCTGCAATCTCGCCAAGCGGAACGGATTCGGCGAGTTCCTGAGCAAGCTGCAATGGCGCAGCCTTAACGACCAACCGCTGCATTTGCCGCTCGTGCAAAGCGGGTTTCGTAGGATCAAAGGCCCTCATTTCTAGTACACGCGGCGGCAGACGAAAAACCACCTGAAGGGCTGGTTGCGGATCGGGTGTGGAAGGAGTCAACAAGACCACAGCCAAATGCAGGAGGGCCGAGAGAAACAGGCAGACGGCCAGTCTCTTTTTGGTCGAGGACCGGTGCATATCAATCTCTTTTCGCACTCAACGACGGATATGAGCGTTTTCAGTCAAACAACGGCGACACTTCTTGCACCACAGTGCGAGCCGCTTCTTGGTAAAAATCATCGAGAATGGAATCATCGTCCGACTTGAGCTGCGCCATGAAATGCTTCCCAATGATGAGTTCCTGCTCCAGCGCCGCTTCGTCCTTGAACACATCCTGTACCACCAAATGCACGCGGCTTTGTAGCGTATGTCGTTCGACATCATAACGTCCGCCAACCCAGTACGAATTTACAATGTAATCCAAGGTATAGCGGATGTCCTTGGCCGCAGGATCCGTGGTGACGCGGACACGACTGAACCGTTTGAGCTCGTCCAAAAGAGCTGGTCGAACCGACTCATGCAGGGCCAGCAGCTTTCTCTTAGCCTGCATTCTTTTTTGCGGGAAGACCTCAAATATCTTAAAAAAGATGGCGGCATCCTCTACAGAGGTTTCATCATCTATATCTCCTAGGTCTCCGTAGGCATCAACTAGGCGATTAACCCAGTCAGACAAGCCCTCACTATTGCGCGTCCTCACCAATACCTTAAAGGTTCCAGTCGGGGCGTTTACTGCGCTCTCCTCCTCAACCAACTCTTCCACCACCGGCGACCCGACGAATGGAACCAGCAGCGCCGCGGTATAATCCAACGCTTGAAACTTGAGCAGCTTGCTTTTGCTCGCCGCCCTCGCAATCAGCGGTTCCAGCCCAACGTTCTCTTCCTTCTTCAACAGGTCGCCGGCCATATCCACGACCCGCACCAAATACGCCTTGGCCTCGCGCTCAGAAAAATGCTCCCCGTGCAGCGCAAAGAGCTGTTCGCCGAGGGCCGTAGATTTCTTGCAATGCGTCTTTAAGTCCCGCAACAGTGAGACCAAAGAATCCCGGCTCGCAGTAGCGGACAACCCAGACGCGGTACTAACATCCGCGACGAACTCATCCAACGTGCTCTTGTCGTCCCGCTCCATACGGTCGCGCAACTGTTCCAAAGCCACGAGCGCAAAATCCGCCTCTTGTACAGAAGCGGCGAGAGCACTCGATGACATGCAAAAAAAGACGCAAACCGCAATGCAGCACCATGTGTTACTCACGCGTATATCTCCTCGTCAAATCTGCGTCAGAAAGCTGCCCGTATGCCCGGTAATGTAATCGGCCACCAGCCAGACGCCGGCCGCAACCACTTCCCCAAGGATCAGCCCCAGAAAGAACGGACGCAAGCTCCGGTATAGTCGCGGTCCCCCATACTTGAGGATCACCAGCTTGAGCAGCCAAGCGATGAGCGCACTGGCAAAAATGTGGCCGGTCTTCCAGTTCGCGCTGATAGCGTAACCGAGCGGGTTGAGGGGCCACCACAGCACATGGTGCCGCACCCACATCAGTACGGCCATCACCCCGCCGCCTATTGCCATGAATAGCCAAGCGTCGGGGCGGGGGCCGGTCAATTCCGCCGCAATGCGCGGGGCCATGTCCTTGGGGCCGTACGTAGCAGCTCCCCAGCCAAAGAACAGGCCGTTGAGGTTGATACCGCCGTATTTGTACGCCAACGCCATGGTAACGTACGAAGAGCCGACCAAGCTGACCACAATGGCGATGATCACCGCCCAAAACAGCCGCCGCTTCCCACCTTTAATCACCTCGCTCATCTTCAGGCCATTGGCGACCGACGACATGACAAACGAGCGGATCTCCGAATGCCAGCCATAGGAAAACCCCAAGGCCACCAAACCAGAGGCTCCTATACTGGAAGCACCGGCCCCGGAAATCACAAAGGTCGAGGTCATAATGGGGGGGCGCATAGCCGGAATGCCTCCTTCGGCCACCACCCGCGTCAGGCCCAAAAACAGCACCATGGCCCCAAAGATGAACATCGCCACGCCCAACGGCGGCAGCCCAGCCATCCACAGCCCCAACCCCACCAAGCCAAGCGACGCCAGCAAGCCGAAAGTGGCCTGCCGATACGACATAATTTCGTCGGCATCTTCTACACTTGGATCGTCGTGCCACGCTTTCCGCCACACGGACTGCAAGTGCTCGCGCGACACCCACAGACCGATCAGCACGAAGACGATCATCGCCCCCATGCCCTGATGGGCTAGGTACGGCTCCCGCGAGTACAGATCCATCCGCTCGGTGCTTTGCAGGCCGAGGACATTGAAGACGCCTCGTTGCATTGTGGTCAGGATGTAGAATACCCAGATAGACGCGGAGATATCCAAGTTGACAAAGTAAAAAAAGCCGATCCACGGCGGGCTGAACCACAAGTCCAAGCGCACGGTATCGCGGAACAAAGGGAGCGACGCCGTCCGCGCAATCCCGGGCACCTCTGGGAAATAGGCGTGCAGTCCATTGACGCTGAGCAAGACGAATGAAAAAGCAAATCCCAGCCACATTGCCTTATTGGTAAAAAACACCCGCCCAATAGCCCGCCCTTGCTCGCGCTGAATCATCTCCATCGGCACCTGCACCAACGGATACGCCAACTTCTCCCGATCGACCCATTGCTTGCGCAGGATGACCATCGTGCAAATCATCGCCGCGCTGAGCGCCAAAAAGAAGCCGTACCAATAGGTCAGCGGCAGCACCCATGCTGCCCAAGGAATGGTAGCCCCCTCGGGCAGCCCCTCAAAGAAGTAGCGCGCCACGTTTTCGCCGCGTGGGATCATCCACGTGGGGATGTACTGGTTGTACAAAAAATCCCAGTTATTCTCCGGCGTCGCGTAGTACGTAGAGCCGACCAGACAAGGAATGATAAATTGGGTAAACCCCATCCCGGGAATGCAGCAGGCGACCACCAACATGATGTAGATGGTAATTAGCTCGGATTGGGTCAGAGCCAAAGAACGGCGCAAGCAGTACACGAGGCCGCTGGCAGGTACTAAAAAAAAGAAGAAGAATAGAGCGGCTGGCGTACTAAAATTTAAAGTCAGGTACGAGCCGCGAATGATAGTCGTCGCGTACGCGTCTAAACCATTGAGCAGCAAGGCGAGCACCGCGCCGAGCAGGATGCCCCGCGCGGGGATGCCGGCGGTATCCTGCTGCCCTTCCCCCTCGTTCACCCATTCGAGGTATGCCGGAGGAATCTGCTTTTTCAATGCCGTTTACCTCGATCATGGTTCAAATCAGTACCGATTCCTCCATCGCGCCCTCTCTCTTGCTACTCGGCTGCGACCGCCTTTTCCAAGACTTCTCGAATGTAGCCATTCAATTCGAGGTGACGACGAGCGGCGTTCAAAGCCATGCGACGATGCAGTTCGGGGCTTGCTTGAATCACGATTTTGCCAGAGAAAGGTTCTTCTGGCTCCTTTTCCTGTTCTCGGCAAAATGCAAGGTACTCCTCAATGGATCGCTGCATCTCTTTTTTAAGTTCCGCTACCGACGATCCGTAAAACGAGATCACGTCATTTGTATTGATCACCGTTCCGTGAAATCTGTCAATTTCCGGATCAAACGAAACAACTCCCAGATATCCTTTGTATTCGATCATAGCATAACCCCTGCATTTTCGAGAAATCTCCGCAGATCTCTTACTGCGCCCTTGTCCATATTTGGACTCGGATGTGGACGATGAAATACAGCAACGCTATCGTGTAGTGATATAGCAACTCTCGATCCTGCCCGTTGACTCAAGACGGCTCCCAAGGCTTGTAACAATGCTTCGACATCACGCCATTTGATATTGCCCGATATAGGCTGTGCAAATAGGTCATTGAGTGTTTTCCTATGGCGTTTATTCATTGTTCCACGACCAACGCTGGTGAGGAATCAGTACACGCTAGCGACGAGTTTGGTAATCGTCGTTTGCTCGCCTTCGGCATCGACCTCCACTCCGACTCGACACAAATACAGGCCCGGCGGCGTCAGGCGACCTTGATCGTCTCGACCATCCCAAGTCACGCGCTGCATTCCGGCGGCGTGTGTCACCACCGGGGCCGTCTGCCGCACGCGCTGGCCGTCTAGATCATACACCTCTAGCACCAACGCCTTGGTACCCTGCACCGCGAACACCGGAAACACCAATTCCACTACGTCGTTGATCCCGTCCCCATTGGGCGTAAACGGATTGGACGACGCGGCCACCTCGCCCAACAGCCCGCCGCTAAACGGGGTCAACACCTGCAAACTGCGGCCGACACCGGCATCCACCCGCTGCCACACCCGCTCGTCCCCTTCGCCCAACCCCACTTGGACTGTAAAAGCATTGCTCGCAAGGTAGAGCACACCAGAAAATTGCAGCGCCACGAACCCCTCTCCCTTCGCCACGGGTGCGGGTAGCTGCACCCACAGCGAATCGGTCCCAGTCTCTACCCGCGTCACTTCTTCCGGCCCGTAGCGCACGCGCTCCGCGCCCACAACCACTTCCTCCAGATCGACCGCTGCCCCCGACGGCAACACCACTAGTACCTGGTCGAAGCCGCGATTGTCAGCTTGGAACTGCGGCTGCAAAGACAGCGTGAAGGTCGTGCGTTCTCCGCGCTGCTGCGTCTGTCGCGGCTGCACTTCGCCTATAACTTGGCTAGCCAAGGGCCAATCCAGCGCAATGTGCATCCCGCGCAACAACGCTCCTTGGCCGGGATCGTCCGAGCGCAGCGTGGCCTCTACTATGGCGTAGCGACGCGGGCTTGGCGAGGAGATTGGCGCACCCGTGGCCGTGTAGTACGGACTCCAAGAGCTCCAGTCGGCACCGGGAACCACCGATATAGTCGAATCGCCCCGCTGAAAACTGAGCAGCTTGCGATATTTGGCCTCGGTCACCTCTTTTCCGGCGTTGGTGAAGTAGTGGATTTCCTCGTCGAGCTGGTTGCCAGTGCGCGTGCGAAATTGCACTTGGGTGCCCGGAGGGGCGTCGGCTGCCCAGTGGACGGAAGACAAAATGCGCGGATCGCTGCCCAGCTCCATAGGTGCCGATTGCAGCGTTACCTGCGGCAGGAAGCCGCGACCGTAGAGCTGGAGCTCGCGGATGCCGGAGTTGGCCCAATTCGGGACGATTAGCACGCGGTAATCCATCTTGAAGTAGCGCGCCCTAGTGAGCGGAAAGGCATTGTCCTGATAAAAAATGTGGGGGAACAGCCCACTGAAGCGGCCCGGCTCTACTTCGGCGGTTTCTCGCGTGGTCAGCGCAATGTAGGCCAAGCTGCCGTCTGGGTTGCGCTGGCCATTCGAGAGGTTGATGACGTAGTTGGGGAACGCGCCGGTAAAGCCGTGGGCGATGTTTTCGCGGTCAAAGCCGATGACCACTCGGCTGATCCAGAACCAAGTCCCCAAGTCGAAGAGGAGTTCGCGGTCGAACTCCACGTCGATGTGCTCGACGCCGCTGACGCCCACTTGCTCGGTCCACACGGTCTTGTAGTCGCCGTCAATGGCCAAGCGTTCCGTCCCGGTGTTGCTCGTGCCCCCGATCAACCCGCCCCGGCTCAGCGAGCCCAAACTGATGTTGTCGCCCTCGGTCCACACCTCCACCTCGGCCAGCCGCGGCCGCTCCCGTCGATAGTACTTAATCGGGCCAGCGCGCGACTCGCTCAGTGCTGCGTGCTGGTCTTGGTCGATCTGCCGCAAAACGCCCGAGGACTCGCGCAAGAAGTAGATCACATCGCCGCGCTCTTCTTCTACCAAGCTGTTCCAGCGAGCCTCGCTGACTTCGTGCCCCTGGCCGCGTGCGCTGGCCGTGGCCACGATCTGGACGAACTGGAACATGTCGCCGACAAAGCCTGTGTCCGCTTCCTGCGAGGGCTTCAGATCAAACTCGAAAACGCGCTGGGATTTGTTCAAGCCCTCGCTGCGGCCAGCCTGTGCAAAGCGGATCGCCTTGCTCTGGGAGAAAGCCGGGAGGCCGTTGGACGTGAGTACCTTGAACTGCAAGAAAGGGTCGCCCATGCCTTCCGGCGCGAATTTCACCACGATCTTGCGCGCCCACACCAAGCGGCCCAAATCG
>JAJDVZ010000119.1:0-9429 GCA_022825835.1 Candidatus Latescibacterota bacterium | reverse complement strand
CTCGTGAGCGAATTAGATCATTAGCTCCCTGCTTAGAATGAGTGATAAGTACTCGGCGCTCCGTCGGAGTAAGCGTTACATGAATCATGGCGGGATGGCTCAATCAAAACATCAGAATTTGTTTTGCGGTTGCTATAACTGATGTTACGCGCTACTGTTTCCTGTTCCGGCACGTCCGCGCAAGCGGGCGTCCAGCCTTGTACGCGATGCGGATTCGGCGCGACATACTGTAGGGGCGGTTCGCGAACCGCCCCTACTTGCGCGGCATGACAAACGCTGCGTAACATCAGTCAATAAGATGCCTTGCACCGCAGCCAACCCGACCGTCGAGTTAGCTTCCCGTAGAGCGGTAGTGCCGCACGCCCACTTGCCAGACGCGCAGACAGATCGCGAAAAAAAGCAGGCCCACGACCGGGGCTAGCCATTGGAACAACGGCCCTGAACCCAAAGGGTCGGGGCGTTCCAAGATTCCCAAAGCTGGGTAATAGCTGACGCAGGCGAGGGGGATGACGTAGGTGAAAAAGCGGCGGAACCACTCGCGGTAAATCGCTAGCGGGTACTGAGCTGTCTCCACGCCGCCGTAGGTTACGGTATTGACAATTTCCAAACTCTCGGTGGTCCAAAAAGCGAGTGTCGCCTGCAGGACTATGAGGCCGTAAAACAGGCAAGCACCGCCGAGGATGGTGAGCAAGACGAGGAGCAGCTTGTCCGGCGTCCAAGCTAGCTCTAGGGCATGTGAGGCCCACAGCAGGACGACCAAGCCTTGGGTGAGGCGGCCGATGCGCTTGAGGGTGAGTTCTTGTCCGGCCAATTGCAAGGCCGTGCTGCGGGGGCGCAGCAGCAAGCGGTCGAAGTCGCCGCTTTTGACTGTGGAGGCAAACAAGTCAAAGCCGCGCGAGAAGGCGTCGCACAGGGCAAAGGCGATATTGATCAGGCCGTAAAAAAAGGCTACTTCGGGCAGACTCCAAGTGTCGAGGGCGGTGAAGCGGTCGAAGAGCGCCCAGATGCCCAAGAATTCCAAGCCAGTCATCACGCCGTGGCCCACGGACAGCATGATGAAAGAGGCCCGGTACTGCATTTGGCTGCGGAAGGAAATGCCGATATAGCGGCCGTACAGGCGCAGTCCATTGAGCACGGTTTCAGCCTCCTTGGACGACTAGGCGGCGGGTGCCGCGATAGAGGAAGAAGCGGCCTAGGCTCACTAGTGCTAGCGTCCACGCGAGTTGATGCCCTACTACCGACCAGACTTGCGACGTGGGAATGTGCCCCATGTAGAGGCGGAACGGGGTGTCGGCCAAGCCGCGGAAAGGCAGGAAGTCGAGTATGGGTTGGATTTCGTCGGGAAACAGCGGCAAGGGGATCACCATACCCGAAAAGACGAAGATGCATATCGACAGCATTTGCATGGAGCCCTCGCCGGCGATGGTCCACATCAAGGAGATGTTGACCAAGTTGGACAGGGCTCCGCCCAGCAAGATAGCACCCACCGTGGCCAAGGCCCAAGCTGCCGCAGCACCTGGGGACGCGGGAGCTTGCAGGCCGAAGAAGAGGAAGGCCACGCAGAACAGCGGCACCGAGCGCAGCAGGGCGGGGGCAATGCGGTTGGCGAGGGCGCGGCTGTACCAAAAAGTGTATAGATCGACGGGACGCACCAACTCGTAGGCCACCGTGCCTGTGCGCACCATGGTGCGCACATCGTTGTCGGGTTGCCAAGGCAAGAGGGCGAACAGGGCCTGACCGAGCCAGACATAATTGACCACTTCGGCGTAGGTCATGGGCTGCGCTTGGGTCGCCGTGCGGTAGAACGCTTCGAAGATCATCACCCGAACGAGCCCCCAAAATAACTGCGTGCTCATGCCGGCTAGGGCCGCGGCTCGGTACTGCAGCAACATGCGGATGCGGGCGCTGAGGACGGACAGGTAGGGCCGCATCAAGGGCGATCCCGGTAGAGCTGGGCGATGACTTCTTCGATGGGCGGGTTTTCGACAAAGAGGTCGCGCACCTCGTGGCGGGCGGTGATGCGGCTGATGAGGGCCGGGGCTGAAATGCGTTCGGGCGCAAAGCTGAGATGCACTCGGGGCCCATCGCGCTGCACGACGCGAGCGGCTTCGTCTTCGATAGTCGCCGTGGCATCGACCAGATCGACGATGAGGCGGCGCTCGGACGAGACGCGGGCGCGCAGGTCGGCGAGGCTGCCGTCGGAGAGGATGGTGCCGTCGCTGATGACCATGACCCGGTCGCACAGGGCTTCGATATCGTCCATGTCGTGGGTAGTTAGGATGACGGTGGTGTTCTCTCGGCGGTTGAGTTCTTTGATGAAATCGCGCATCGCCAGTTTGGAAACCGCGTCGAGACCAATGGTCGGCTCGTCCAAAAAGAGCAGGCCGGGGCCGTGGAGCAGAGCCGCCACCAGATCACAGCGCATGCGCTGGCCCAAGCTGAGTTGGCGCACGGGCACGTCGAGGAAGGAAGAAAGTTCCAACATGGCGATGAGCGCGTCGCGCCGCCGCCGGTAGGCGTCGGTAGGAACTTTGTAGATGTCGCGCAGCAGATCGAAGGACTCAATGGCCGGCAGATCCCACCACAACTGGGTGCGCTGGCCGAAGACCACGCCAATGCGGCTGACGTGGCCAATGCGGTCCAGCCAAGGGACGCGGCCTTGGACCTCGCAGCGGCCCGAGTCGGGGACGACGATGCCGGAGAGGATTTTGACCGTAGTAGATTTGCCGGCACCGTTGGGGCCGATATAGCCGACTAGTTCGCCGACTTCTAGCGAGAAAGAGATGCCGTCCAGCGCCCGGATTGTGCGGTGTGAGCGCTGCACAATGCCCCGGAAGGCACCCCAAAGGCCGGGGCGGCGCTCGGCAATGCGGTAGGTTTTGACTAGGTTGTCAACGACGATTTGGGGCATGAATCTAAGTACACGACAGTAGAAGTGGTATGAGATGCTTCGCTCCGCTCAGCATGACAACACGAGGCGTCAGCACCTGTCATGCTGAGCGGAGCGAAGCGGAGTCGAAGCATCTTATTCCTCAATGCCCCTGTCGTGTATTAAGGCATGAATACTAATAACGAGTACTAGTTTAACAGGGGCCATTGCGTGTTGCTCCTTTTCACGGACTAGTCGGGAGCGGCCGCGGATTTTTCCCAAGGTCGGATAAAGGATTCAGGCTCGACGCCCAAGGCGTCTGCCACGCGGTTGATATAGTTGAAATAGCCGACGATCTGAACAGCGTCGTGGATGCCGCGATCGTCAAAGCCGTGCTGACGCAATTGGTCGATGTCCGCAGCGGTTGAGTCCCGGGGGCGCTGGGTCAGTTTCTCGGCAAAGGCGCATAGGGCGCGGTCGGCTGGCGACAGATCGGCACGGTGCCAGTCCGTGGATAATTGGTGCACTAGTCGGTCGGCCGGGGTTCCGTCTGCAACGGCAAAATCGCGAGCGACCTCAGCCCGGAGGTCGTGGGCGTGGGCGCGTATTCAGTACACGCAGTGGTTTGTAGCCGAAACGACCACGGCCAGCATTTCGCGCTGGCTGCGGCTCAGGGGCGAGGGGGCGTACATGAGGGTCTTGTAAAAATCCATTGAGACCTTCATGGCCCGGGGGTTGGGACTCATAATAGAGACGATGCCCCAAATGCGCCCGGCCCGAGCGAGGGCGGCTTCGTATTGCTTTTTGAGCAGGCCGGTGGCCCGCTTTAGGGGAATGATGTCGATATAGGACATTTGCTGATCAACTCTGCGAGGACGTAACTACGCGTTTGGCTGCCGTGGCAAAATTTGTGACATTGTTGCGAGTTTTTAGCTTGCAACCGTAGAGTACCACCGAGTCGAAAAAGGGACGCAACCCCACCTAGCGCAACAACGCGCCGTATAGAAGGAGCCGTTTCCATGTCCGTCCGCTTCGCCTTTCTCACCGACACCCATCACTACCCCGGCGCCCCTGAAGACTACGGCGCTCCCAAGATGCTCACCCGCAGCCAAGAGGTGCACGACGCGATTCCTCCCGCTCTCAACGCGCAGGCTTTCGATTTTGTCGTCCACGGCGGCGACTTTCTCTGTGGCGGGTCGGCCTTCGACCTGCCCACCGAGACTTATTTGCGCTCAATTGACGAGGTGGCTGCGGCTTTTGCGCGGCTTGAGGCTCCGTTCTACTCAGTCCCCGGCAACCACGACTGCGACGCCCAAAGCGGGTCCTTCGACGGTTTTGCCGCCCGTTTTCCCTATCCCGACCCGCTGACCGTCGTCGATGCTGCGCCGCGCCTGCGACTGGCGCTGGCCCATGTCTTCTACGACTGCGATGTCTTTGAGAAAGGGTCTGGCGTCTGGACCGACGCGCTAGACGAAGCCTTGCGCGCTGCCGCTGCTCAAGCGCTAGCCGATGGCTGCGCCCTGTTGCTCGTTATGCACACTTGGATTCTGCCGGATTTCGCTTGGGATCGCGGCGTGGTCGAAGGCGCGCCTCGCTTGGTCAAGACGCTCGACGAAAGCCCCGCTATCGTCGCCGCTTTCACCGGCCACCGCCACATCAACCGCATCACTGCCTACCGCGACTATCTAGTCGTCGATACGGCCTGTCTGATTGGCTTCCCCTTGGGGTATCGCATCGTTGAGCTCTCTGACGATGGCTTTTTCAAGACGCGCTTCCACACGCTCGACCTGCCGAATTTGATGCAAGATTCCTATGACCGCTCGACGCCTGAGGAAAATCGGGTCTGGGAAGGCCACATCTTCGACCGGGACGTGGATATCCTGTCGCCTCGGCTCAGGGCGTTGTGGGGTTGAACGGGGCGACTTAGCGACTGCTCCATAAAACCTTATCGCAAGAGTCTGCTCATTTACTCTCGGCCACCATAGCGGTTTAATAGCTCGGCTGTCTCAGTAGCATTGTGTTCCGTCGCAATGTGTAGCGGTGTTAGGCCCTCGTCGCTCTCAGCGTTGACCTCGGCTCCCTGCTTAAGCAGCAGCTCGGCCGTCGCGGTAGCATCCGTCTCTGCCGCATAGTGCAGCGGCGTCCGGCCCTTGTCGTTTTTGGCGTTTATCTCAGCTCCTTGCGTCAGTAACAATTGGGTGGTTTCAGTAGCATTGTGATTCGCCGCATTGTGTAGCGGTGTCCGGTCCTTGTCGTTTTTGGCGTTTATCTCGGCTCCTTGCGTTATCAACAATTGGGCTATTTCGCTTGCATTTTCGCACGCTGCCCTATGCAGTGGCGTATTGCCAGATTCGTCCTTTTCGCTGATGTCGGCTCCTTGGGTCATTAAGAGTTGGGCTGTCTCAGTCGCATTGCCCATCGCCGCCAAGTGTAGCGGTGTCCGGCTACATTTGTCCTTTTCGTGAACATCGGCTCCTTGGGTTATTAACAGTTGGGCTGTTTCAGTCGCATTTTTTGCTGCTGCCCAGTGCAGTGGTGTCGCTTCCTCGCTGTTCTTGGTGTTGACGTCTTGGATATTGGCGAACACAAGGAAGCCAATGACTAAGAGCACCACTGCTCCCAAGACCTTGGCCAATCGCCGGACTTTAGTTTTTTTAGGCGGTCCGTTGCTCATTTCGGTTCTCGCAATTGGGTGGTAGTGTATGGTGGTATCGGCGGCTGCGTTGGGTTTTTGCTATTGCTCTCTTGAGCCGACATTTGCTTTGCGCGATGGCCCCCTGATGTCTAAAACATAATGTAGTTAGTATCGATGTCGGTTGAAACTCATGGCAAGCGTCGGTGCCGCGTTGCGGAGACTGTAACTTAAAATCACCTCTTTCTCTGAGGAGTAATCCCATGAGCCGCGATCTTCCCCGTACCATTTTAGGCCGCACCAATCTCGAGGTTACTCGATTCGGCATCGGCGGCACGTATTGCAAGACGGCCGATGGATACAGGGCGGCGCTCGATTGCGGCGTCAACTATATCGATACGGCCCGCAGCTATCTAGGTGGTGAAGACGAGAAGGTGATCGGTCAAGCGATTGAGGACCGGCGTCACGATCTCATCGTAGCCAGCAAATCCGCGAAGCGCGACGCCGAAGGGGCGCGCGAAGAGTTGCAAATCTCTTTGCGCGCGCTCAAAACGGACTACCTCGATATTTTCCAACTCCACCATTTAAACACCGAAGAAGAACGCAACCAAGCGCTAGGCCCCGGCGGGGCATTAGAAGCCGCCCAACAAGCCCGCGAAGAAGGCCTAGTGCGCTTCATCGGCGTCACCGGACACGATTGGGTGCAAGTGGAACAGGCAGTCCGCACTGGTCATTTTGATACGGTACTTTGCTGGTATAATTGCGCGATGAAAGAGCCGGAAGAAACGGTTTTTCCCGCAGCGCAGGCCGCCAATACGGGCGTGGTGATCATGAATGCCTCGCGCAATGAAAAGTTGCTAAAAGGCCCCGGAGCGCCCGCCCCTGAACAATTCTATCGCTACGTGCTCAGCCACGACGCCGTGCATACCACGGTCATGGGTTTGCGGAGTGTCGATTTCTTCGCACGAGTTGCCGCTAGTTTGTCGGAGCGCGTGGTGGTCACGCCGCAAGAACGGGATAGGCTTGAAGCTTATGGAGCGCAGCAGCGGGCGGCTGGGGTGCTGGATTGAGTGTCAACAGCGAGAACCGGATGGTTAAGCCGGTTACTGGCAAAGCGCAGACAGGCGCGGATATCCTCAGATTCAAGGTCGGGATGCCCGGCCATTAGGTCGGCGGCGAGTAGTAAAGAAGTGGGTAGGATTACAGCGGCTCATCAATGTAGGCTGGCGATAAAGGCATTGAGGAACGGCAAGAGCACACCCACCAATCCCCCTAGTACCGCTCCCAGCAAATTAATATAGCGCAATTGGTCGCTGATTATACCTTTGATCAGACGCTCCACCCGCAACAGATCGAACTTCATAATCTTAGCGTACACCATGCTTTGGATATCGAATCGTGCAATCAGTACGGGTACTTGCGTCTCCAGCACTTTTGTCGCTTTGTCCTGCGCCCACTGAACTAGCACTTTCTCATCATCTTGTCTTAGGTCGGTCCACTCCCGCAACGGCGCGCGACTGTGCTGCAGACGTTCCCGCAAGAAAGCACTCAACTGCATACTCCAGATTTCAATCTTATCGCGGGGCAAGCGCAACGCCTTTGACAAGTGCTGGCGCACGGTGCGCCGCACCCTCTTTGGCACTACCTCGTCGAGTTGACGCTTGCGGTGTTGGCGGTACTGGTGGCGCAAAAAGCTCCCCAGCGCCTCCTGCGCCTCCTTGCTCGAAATCCAAGTCGCGGCAATAGAACCGACGCGCTGGGCCAAAATATGGCGATGCTCTCCTACCACCTCTGCTACTGGCTTGCGCAATAGGTCGTTGACGCTATCGATTAGCTGTTTAGCGAACTTCTCGCGCACTTCCTCGCTATGCAAAAACTCTCGGGCTAATTGGGGAATGCGCTGGTGTAATGCTTCGGTGATCTCTTCTCGGAAAAAGTGCAATCCCAAGTTAGCGATCAGACTCTTGAGCCAATTCGCTTGTCCGGCATATGCTTCAAGCGCTTTCAAGATGCGCTCGACTAGAGAGTCCACATTTTCAGGATCCTTCAGCCAGCGGGCTATACGCACTAGTATTTCCGGAATTTCGCGCTGCAAACGGTCGTGCAATACATCGCGTAATTCAGCAGGGACGATTTTCTCTAGCGGCGTATCCGATTCGAGATAGCCCTCCAATCGCTCCTGTAGGGTACGCGTCAAGTGCTCTCGCGTTTCCCGCTTGGCTAGTACGCCGCTGGCCATGTCGATGAATTCATCGAGTTGTTTTGCCGAGAGCACCTGTTCGACTCGCAGCGCGCCTAAGCGTGCTTCCAAGGCGTCCCAAAGCCACTGCTTTAACTCCAGCCCCGACTTGCTTTCGCTCCAGTCGGCCATCCATTCGAGCAACCGTCGCGTTGCTTTATCCAGGCCCTCCCCGCGCCAGTCCGACGGCAATTGGGCAAAGCCAGAGGCCAGACTGGCACTTAATAACCGATCTATCTGGGCAGCGACAAAGCGATGCAAACTATTTTGCAAAGTCGCGTTCTGTAGCTGCTCTAATAAATAGTCCTTGGCCAATAAATCGGTCCCTACAACCTTGGAGATATTGTTGGCTAGTTTCTCCTTATTGCGCGGAATGACCCCTTGCCAGCCTAGGCTGTACCAGCGCGGTCGTAGCGGACGAAACAGCGACTTGATGGCCAGCCAATTGGTGCCAAAACCGATTAGTGCCCCCAGCGCAGCGCTGGCGACAATTTGGCTTATAGTGATCAAAGATGGAAGGTGTGGTTAGGCGTCAGTGGAACTCAAATACATGGTTCCACCATAATTTTGATCTCTTCGACGATGTATCCGAGCTAGGCTACTCTAATATTTTCGATTTGACTTGCTTTCAGAGATGCAACCCGCAGTTCTGGCCTAAACACCCACGGGAGACTAAATGGGTTCGGTTTCGGGGAAGGAATCATAGAGTTCTTTCACTCGTCCCCGGCCGTATTTTTGCTCTAACTTTCTAACTGTAAAATGGCCCTTGGCCATATCTTGGAAGTGATCCATAAACATGGTATTGATTACGGCTCCACCCGCTGCACCAATGACGGGAAGTGCTTGAGCCACTGTCTTCTCGGTAATCTGAATAGAGAAACGCTCCGCTATCATTGTTATAGCTCTGATTAATGGAGGGGCGGCTTCTGGAGCAACAGCTTTTTGGATAAATCCCTTGGAAAGGTACTCGGTCGCTTCGGTCACTGCTGTTGCCAATGTCGAGCGCATGATATAATAAGAGGATTCTTCAGCAACGTCAGATTCTACTTTGCCGCCCAGAGCCAGAACCTCCAGACAGGCCATCTTCGTTTCAATTGAGCCAACGGATTCGCCGTGTTCCCTTGCGATTTCAGCGATTGATCGCAGCATTATCGTGGTAGAGATAGGCAACTCGAGAGCAAGGGCTTTGAGACCGAAAAAACCACCGCCGGCTCCTGTAGCCGCCACCAAGGCTTTATTCCATAGGTTTGAAGCTTTTGTTCCGGGAATATCTTTCATCGTGAAGATCGCCGCTTCGGCCGCTTTCAATAAAGCGGCTCGGGTGACCTCGGCAATTCCTTCGTTCCAATCCTCCGGCAATTTTTCAAATCCTGCTTCAATCGGTTTACCGACAAGATCAGTTATGTGGGCTATGAAGCTTGGAGTCTCCAGCAATCTTTTAGCACCTTGCAGTTCTTTTTTATCTAATTCCGAGAAGTCATGGAATCCCCTCGGGTACAACGGAAGTTTAGACATTTGATGCTCCGTTCTTTAAGGTGTGAACAGCGAGACTAAGTAGTTACCAAAAAGTCCGTTGACACTTTTCCCTTGTCCTCTCAGCTTAGTTGTATGCTTGGAGGCCACTTATGACTCAGTTTTCTCTTACCCGCCGCGAGCGCCGCTTGTTAGAGGCGTTGGTCGTCCAAACCA
>JAJDVZ010000110.1:0-90003 GCA_022825835.1 Candidatus Latescibacterota bacterium | reverse complement strand
CTCGTGAGCGAATTAGATCATTAGCTCCCTGCTTAGAATGAGTGATAAGTACTCGGCGCTCCGTCGGAGTAAGCGTTACATGAATCATGGCGGGATGGCTCAATCAAAACATCAGAATTTGTTTTGCGGTTGCTATAACTGGCGCATGTCCGGTCACAAGAATCGGCTCCGTTCCTCGCCTCGGCCTCAACACCTCACTGAGCCCTTCGATTTCCAACCCGATCCAGCCAGCCAGCGGCGTTGGTAGATCAGTTGTCACGGTCATTTGCAGACTCAGTAGGTAACGAGAGTTGTCGCTCTGCGACTGCAAACATGAATGGCCTGACAAATCGGACCAAAGACGTTCGCGTATAAGTGCATCAACACTTGCATCTTGTATGGGAACAATTTGCTCTATGCCCAATTCACGTAGGTTCTTGCGAACGCGTACCTGACCGTGTAGAAGAATCTCTGGAGTGCGCTCACTAGGAGCCGATTCCCAGTATTGACGCGCACGCTGCATCAGTGCCCCAACTGTTTCGCCATCGTGGATGTAACTGATCAAATTCATGTCGGCGGCCCAGATTCGACAAATCCTTTCCACCTCAACTTGGTACAGTCCGCGCTGTGAGCTTGTTTCGGAATCGAAAATGCCTTGTCGGTAATGCCATGCCCGCGCTCTTACCTCATCTGGCCAAAGAAAGAGCGCATTGAATCGGCATGGCCGCGATGAGAATTCGCGCATGCGAACCAATTCCCACGCGATTTCCAGAATAGAACTATGATTGGGCACAACACCTTGCTCGACAGTATCTCTGAAGTGGCCGCCTCTTAGACGGGTTCCAACCTCGATACCGGGTGCCGCTGTAAGATATAGATGAGAACCAATGTCGATTGATTCGAGAGAGAACGTGGGCATTGAATCACCTTTCCACCGAGCGAAAACCGCTGTGTTATACGATGGACTAGTCCACGCCCGTTTTCACGGTACCACAATAGAACTTGTAGTATCTATGCTGCCGCAATCCAAGCTCCTCGTAAAACGCGGCTGCCGGCGTTGCTTCATTGGCAATTAGGGACATGGATACTTTTGATTCCCCGAGTTTGTCGAGAAGATGACGCACCAGTCTTCGTCCGTGGCCTGACCGCCTTCGATCAGACTCGATAAAAAGTTCCTGCATGTAATAGTTAATTCGGTCTTGCCAAGGATAGCAGTATCCGAACATCGCTCCGATCACGTCATCTTTGTCGAGCACGAGAAGGCAATGCTCGGGATCGAACTTCCAGAATCGACTGAGGTAGTGGTGGGCTTGGGTGACACTCCACGATTCCTCGTACGGCCATTCGGAGAAAACCTGCACAAATAGACGCGCACAATCTCGCAAGTCCTCTGATGTGATGGCCCGTATCATTTTACGTACTCCTCATATTTCAACCTCAAAAATCATTTGTACTCAAACTGCGTTGCTAGTGGCACCTATTCAGACCAGACTCTCTCAAATACCAAGCGCCCGTCGCTAGCTTCTTTCAGTGCGAATACGTCTGGATTTGATAGAGATTCCCATCCAGCGTAGCCGAAATTAGAATCCAGTGAGTTCAGGATCAGACTCAAGAGATTGCCATGGGTTACCGCAATTGGGAACTGATAACCCCCGTCGATCAGCGTAGTGATGGCGGCCCAGCCGCGTTCCAACACTTCGCCTGCCGACTCGCCTCCCGGTACCCGCAATTCCAAGTCTTCGAATGAATCGCGGACCACCTCGCGCCAATTGTCAATCGGACTCCCTGAAAGCGTCCGTTCAATTAGACGGCGATCCAAGTGAACGGGCAATCCCACTTTGGCAGCAAACGGTTCAATGCTTTGCTGTGCCCGCGTGTAGGAACTGGAGACGATTATGTCGATCGGGTAGTCGGACAAGAACTCAGCGAGTGCTTCCGCCTGTTTTCGTCCAATATCTGTCAGTGTCGCATCCGGGTCTTGACCTGATGATTGGCAATGTCTAATCAGCAACAAGTTCAGGTGACTTCGTCCAGCTTTCCGGTGGCGCAGTCATAGACGAACCCCCGCACATCGTCCTTGTTCGGGATGAACGGGCTGGCCTGAATGCGGGCGATCGACTGCCGTACATCCTCCGCGAGATCGCCGAACGCCTCTAGGGCGAAGGCCGGCCGGATGCCGGTATCGGCTGTGATCGCGTCCTTCACGTCGTCGTCGCGGAATGTCAGCATGCCACAGTCCGTGTGGTGGATGAGCATGATCGAAGTCGTGCCCAACAGCCGTTGCGAGATCGTCAGCGAACGAATAGCGTCGTCGGTTATTACGCCGCCCGCATTCCGGATTACGTGCGCGTCCCCTTCGGCGATCCCCAGCAGACCGTGAACGTCGATGCGCGCGTCCATACAGGCCACCACCGCTAGGTTCAGCCTTGGAGGCAGGGGCAGATCGCCCTTATCGAAGTTTTCGACATAGCGGGCGTTGTTTTCGAGCAGTTCATTGATAACGGCCATTAGAAATCTCCTTTCGCCGTTGTCTGCGTCAGCCCAGCGGGAGGACGGACGCAGATCGTGATGATAGTTGTACAGTCTGCGGGTGCGTCAACAGCACCAGCGCGGAGCACAACTAAATTAGGACGCCTTTTGGGGGCCACAAGGGCGAATAACTGATGTTACACATCGACACCGAACCGGAAGTTGTAGGGGCGTTCCTTTTGGTGCCCCGATCACGACCACCTAGACTTCAGGTCCGCCTCAATTTCCTTCCAGGGGACTTGCAGTTTTGCGGCTGCGACCATCAACGCATACACGACGCCGTTGAACTCCTCTGGAATCCCGGTTTCTTGCGTAAACGCCCTCACAAACTCAGCCGATTCCTCGCCGACTTTCTTGCAAATCTCATTGCTGTCTGCAAGGAGCTTTGACGTATTGGAGCCGGTGGGTTTTTGCGCGACTGTGTATATTCTCCGGTACTCCTCTTCCCATGGATTGACGATTTCCCGTCCAATCAATGAAATGTCGCTAAAGCGGACGACTTCGGCGACTTTGAGGCCAGTCTTGGACATCGCGCTTGCGGGCGAGCGTTCCCCGCGATACACCACCTCAATGCACCAGTCGTGCGTGCCCTCTGCTACTGTGTTTTCCGTGTCTCCAGCATAAGCAGCGATACTGATCTGCAGCTTGCTGGCTTGGAAGCGCTGCGACAGGAACTGGCGAGAGGACAGTTCGTATTTCTTGTTCACGGCAATGGACACCATTGCGGACGAATCTGGAATTAGCCCTTCGCGGTTCAACAGACAAAGGGCTGGCCGATAAAACTGAGCATTTGGATCGAACCAATCGTAGGTGTTGAGAACCCCAAGAGGAGAATCGTCCGCGCCCAACATGTACTCGTCGAACAGATCGTCTCCCGTGAGGCCATACGCGACTTCTCCACGTAGGAGACAATCGTCAACCCGTTGGGGCACATCCTCGCCCCGCGCTGGGATTATTTCGAGGGTCCCCATGCTCTCGTCAGCTCGGGTGAATTCGCCTCCGTCGCTGACGCCAATCTCACTCAATAGATTGTTCACATACTCATGCAGACCACTGTTCTTGGGGATGTAGAGTTTGGCCTTTGGTTCAGGGATGAATAAACCGATTGCTTCGCGAAACATTTGTTACTCCCTCGTTTGGGCCGGATCGAGTTCCAACACCGCAGCCAAGCTGTCGCCCTGGAGGACGCGGTTGAAGACTCGCAGACACAGGATCAAACCCGCTTGAGTCGATACCACTTCCTCGCGTCGCTGCCCCAGATGATCGACCACTGTGCCGATTACATCGCCCGGTTGCACGGGTGCTTTCAATGTTATCTGAGGTTCGAAATAACCGGCAAAGGGCGCTGGGTAATTGATCTGTATGTGACCAGAGTTGTCTCGGTCGTCCTCTATGGTGTACTCGGTTCGCAGGGGTGGCAGGATGCGGTCGATCATGTCCAGTTCGGCTAGGACGTTCAAGCAGCCCTCGAAATAAGCATCCGCGCCCTCGGGGTCGCACGTGCCACCGCCCATCCACTCGGCGTAGATGGCTGGCACGTTGGCGTCGCGGGCCACTGAGAGCGTGCGTCCGTCGAGGCGGGCTGAGGTGCCCCAGATGATGGGCATATTCAGTGCGCGGGCCATGCGCCGCTGCACGTCGAGGATGGACTTGTCGGGATGCAGGGTGTACCCCACGGTAGGGTAAAATTCCATGACTATCCCGCCACTGTGCAGGTCGATGAGATAGTCGGCCCGGCGGATTTCCTCGCTGACGGCGTGGGCCGTGCGCTCAGTGATCGAACCGTCGGGACGGCCCGGGCAGGTTCGAGCCAAGTCCAGCTCGTCCTCGGCCGTGCGCTGGCCGCGCCAATAAGCGGCTTCGTTGACTACGGGGATGGCAGTGAGACGGCCCCGCAAGGCCGTTGGATCGAGGTGGTCCAGCAGGCGGCGAATGGCCGCCATAGACTCGAACTCGTCGCCGTGGACGCCGCCTAGGATCAGCAGGTTGGGACCTTTTTGGGCCCCTTCTATTACTTGTTGTTGCAGAGTGATTGTCGGAGTCATAGGGCGCGCTCTTGAGATTGTCGGCAAAGAACCGAGTGCTTTTAATGACTGTCAAAATGTATGACACAATATTATGTGACGCGAGTTCGGAATAAGCAGAGGGGCAAAAGCTCGACAGGCTAGTTTTTCCGGTTTAAATTGAGCGCGTATCCGAATATGGAGCGTATGGAGCGATCAGAGAGAAATAGAGAAGCTGATGAATCGAGCAACGGCCTCCAAATGGCCCCTGAACAGATGCTCGATCTCGCGCGCCAGGCCGCGGAACTCGTGGTAGAGCGGATCGATAGCCTGCCCGGAGAAAATGCTTGGGACGGAGAATTTCGGCGCGGACTTGAGGAGTGGTTGTTGGAGGAGCCGCCCGAGGAGGGTCGGCCGGCAGCGGAGGTTATTGAGCAGGCCGCACGCGATATACTCCCGATTGCAACGCGGCTGGACCATCCGCGTTGCTTCGGGTTCATCCCGACAACACCCACTTGGCCCGGGGTGTTGGCCGACTTCATGACCGCCGGATACAACGCCAATGCCTGTACTTGGCTAGTTGCGAGCGGCCCGAGCCAACTGGAACTGGTTGTTCTCGACTGGTTGCGATGCTGGCTCGGCTACCCAGAAAGCGCCGGCGGGCTATTGACGAGCGGCGGCTCGTCGGCTAGCCTCGAGGCCTTGGTCGCGGCGCGGGAAGCAGCGGGCCACCCCGACCGCGCCACGGTGTACATGAGCGATCAGAGCCATAGCGCACTGACCCGTGCGACGCGAATCATCGGCGTCCGGCCGGAATGCGTCCGGCTGATTCCGAGCGACGAGCGTTTTCGCCTAGATATGGAAGCGCTAGCGCGTGCTGTGGCCGACGACCGCGCTGCGGGGTTCAATCCCATTGCGATATGCGCCACCGCCGGCGCGAGCAGCACCGGCGCGATTGATCCGCTTGCCGCGATGGCCGACTACTGCGAAGCAGAAGGCATCTGGCTGCACGTCGATGCTGCGTACGGCGGCTTTGCGGTCGTAACCGAGCAAGGCAAGAAGCTGCTGCAAGGAATCGAACGCGCTGATTCGATTGGGCTGGACGCGCACAAGTGGTTCTTCCAGCCTTATGAGGTCGGCTGCCTGTTGGTGAAGGATCTAAGCACGCTGGAGAACGCCTTCGGCATTCACCACGATATTCTCCAGGACACGATATGGGGCGCGAACCACCCGAACTTCTCGGACCGCGGCCTACAACTGAGCCGCTCGGTGCGGGCGTTGAAGATCTGGATGTCGGTGCAGACCTTTGGGATGACCGCGTTCCGGCGGGCCGTGTCAAAGGGCATGGAACTGGCCGGTCGAGCCGAGGAATACATCCGGGAGAGCCAGACCTTGGAGATGTTGAACCCCGCGTCGCTGAGCATCGTGTGTTTCCGGGTCAATCCCGCCGACAGTGACCTCGACGAGAAAGCCCTCGAAGAAGTCAATAGAAAGGTACTCTCCCACGTCTTTTGGGACGACCGCGCCTTCATCTCATCGACCCTTCTCCATGGAAAGTTTTCGCTGCGGATGTGCATCGTCAACCACACTACGACTTGGGACGATGTGCGCGAAACTGTGGAGGCTGTCGAGCGGTTTGGGCGAGAGGCGTTGAGATGATTGTGCAGAAGGAATTTAACAGATCAAAACGCAAAGCCCCGGAACAATGAAGTTCCGGGGCTTTGGCTGCGTTTCTACCGGACCAATACCAGACATTGGATGCCCAAATCCATATATCTGGTTGCCATCGACGTACGATATGGTTCCCAACGAACTTATGGTGATTTCACCGATCATCAATCCAACGGTCATGGGTCTGCCGGCCTCAAAGCTGTTCTGACGCTGGCCGGTCATACCAGCGGCAACAGCTCCGCCCAGGAGAGACGAATTCCCTTCAGGTAGCGGATGCACCCTATTGAGCCCCGTACTCAGCAAGGGAATCTCTAGGGGAGTAATGCGGCACCCTTCCCACGTGGCTATGGGTTTGGCCGCTGGCACCGTTCCCTGAGCGTCGATGACCCATTCTATGGGAGTGGCAAAAAATAGTAGAGGGGCTGTCCTGCTGATTAAAGCAACAAAACCATACTACGAGCACTGCCGAAGGGTCTGCAAACGATCATCAGGGATCTTACCTGACCCTTGTGTGCGCTCAGTGTCTTGACGAAAGTCCCCCAAAGGCACCTAATTATACCTTCATTCTATATTGGAGCGCTTCTGATGGTATTCTGTATTCGAGTATCCAAAAACCATCAGGACAGAAAAGCTGCCGACAGTTTTGCTAGAATCGAACCAAATTGCTAAAGGATCTTCAGCTAGCGCACGACTACCGCTCTGACCGCTCAAACTTGGTCGAGGAATTCTACGTACGCTGCCTTACAGAGAGTGTGGAGTATTGGCGGGCCGTAGGCTACTTCACAAGCCATGGCCTAGCACTTGCCGCAAAGGGACTCCCAGCCTTTCTACGCCGTAACGGACAAATGAAGCTGGTGGCCAGCCCGTTGTTGGAGCCAGAGGATGTCGAAGCGTTCGTACGTGGCTATGAATCGCGAGAGCGAATCCTGGAGAGCTCAGTTGAGCGCCACATTGGCGATCAGGCCATTGAAGCCCTGCCAGACATCTCGCGGCGTAGACTCGATTGCATTGCTTGGCTCATAGGTGAGGGTCGTCTTGATATCAAGCTTGCCGTACCATCGACAGAGTTACTGGGAAGAGACCAAGCGATCTACCACGAGAAGATGGGGATTTTCTTTGATAAGGAAGGAAACACTGTGGCATTTTCTGGCTCTCCCAATGAAACTGTCGGAGGTCTAGTTAGCAACTTTGAGTCTCTTGACGTGTATGTATCATGGGATGACCCGCATGGGAGGGTGACTCGGAAAACTGACAACTTTTTGAGGCTGTGGCACAATCACACCCCTAGATTGACCGTCCTAGACTTTCCAGAGGCTGCGAAGCGTCAACTACTCCGTTTTCGACCGTCTCTACGTCCAGAATCCGATCCTATACCACAGCAGGACTCAACGAATCCTGTCAGCACAAGAATCCCTGACATCCCGGCCAACATCGAACTCCGCCCCTATCAGATTGAAGCCTGTGAGGCATGGCTGAAAAACCATGCCCGAGGAGTGCTTGAAATGGCTACAGGCTCGGGAAAGACTATTACTTCACTCGCTGCTGCGGTCCGTCTGTTCAAAGAACGAGAACAGCTTTTCTTAGTTGTCGCATGTCCATTCCAGCATCTGGTTGATCAGTGGGCCGAGGATGCAGAACGCTTCGGCCTTCGACCACTCACGGCCTATCAGAGTCGGCATACCTGGGAGAATGCACTCAATAGCCGGATTATTGACTACAATTTGGGCAACCGTAGTTCGGTAACGGTCATTACTACTCATGCGACATTGGCCAGCGACGTAATGCAAGCAAGCCTCGCCCGTGTTTCGGGAAACTCTCTCTTAGTCGCTGACGAGGTACACCACCTTGGGGCAGAACAGGGCCGACGCGGATTGCCTCCCCATTTCGAATACCGCATGGGCCTTTCCGCCACACCCGACCGTTGGTTCGATTATGAAGGCACTCAAGTACTACGCGACTACTTTGGCGGTACCGTCTTCGAATTCACTCTATCTGATGCGATTGCACAAGGATTTCTGTCAGAGTATTATTACCACCCCCATTTAGTCGAACTGACTAGCATTGAACTTGAGCAGTATGAGGAACTCACACGCCGCATAGTCCGAGTGTTCAACTCTTCAACAGACTCCGATAGTACGGCTCTCATTGAGGCACTTCTACGTAAGCGTGCTGATATTCTCAACAAAGCTCACAACAAGCTAGGGAAGCTTGCTGAACTTCTAGAGGATGAGCAAGACCTTCATCACGCACTTTTCTATTGTGCTCCTGGTCAGATTGACGAGGTATTGTCGCTATTGGGCAATCAGCTCAGGCTGAGGGTTCACCGATTTACAGCTCAGGAGTCCACAGACGAGCGGCGTCGCCTCCTTACCGATTTCGCTCAAGGACGCCTACAGGCTCTCGTGGCGATTCGATGTCTTGACGAGGGTGTAGATGTTCCGAGTACGCAAGTCGCCTATATACTCGCCAGCACAGGCAACCCGAGAGAATTCATCCAGAGACGTGGCAGAATCCTTCGAAAGTCTCCGGACAAGGAGCAAGCAATTATTCACGACCTGATTACTGTGTCATCTCTTGGAAATGATCCTAGCGGTCCGGACTGGGATACATTCAATTTGGAGCGGAGTATTCTCAAACGTGAACTCGCTCGATTTCGAGAATTTGCAGATACCGCGCTCAACCAATTCCAAGCGACGCAAGTAATCTGGGAACTTGCCAAGACGTATAATGTCTTGGACTATTGAGGTAGCACAATGCTCAGAGAAAAGATATTAGAATTATTCGGAGAATGTGAACCAGAGGTCCAGAGTGTGATCGTGAGGGTACTAGATGAGGAGTGGGCACTCCTGAGTCACGAAAAACCCCGTGGTATCATGGAAAAGATTCGGCAAATCATTGACGATGAGGTAAGGAAACTATGAAGCTTGAATGGATGCGTCTTACTAACTTTCGTCAGTTCTATGGAGACCAAATCATCCGCTTCAGCCGACATCATAAGCGAAACGTCACCGTAGTGCACGGAGTGAATGGATCGGGCAAAACGTCATTATTTACCGCTCTAAACTGGTGCCTTTATGAACTTGGTGTCGAAGATATGGGAGAGCTTGTTAGTAAGCAGGCTCTCATGGAGGCCGCAGTCGACGAAGAAATAGAGATGAAAGTGCAACTTGCTTTCTCTCATACAGGAGAGCGATTAACAGCGACACGAGCGCTCTTAGTGAGCAGAACAAGCTCTCAACAGTGGCAACCTAAATCACAGACTGAATTTTCTCTTGATTCCATGCGCACAGATGGTCAAACTCGTAGCATCCCAAATCCTACCGGCTATGTAGAATCCATCTTGCCGTCCAACGTGCGCACCTATTTTTTCTTTGACGGAGAGAAGATTGATCAGTTTACTCGTCCATCGCATGAAGCAGAGGTACGAGAGGCTGTACGTAACGTACTCAAAATTGAGGTTCTTGAACGAGCCAAGAATCATCTAGATGGCGTGGCACGAGAATATCAACGTAAGCTCAAGAAGCTTGCGTCGGGCGGAATTGAAGATCTGCTAGACAGGGAAGAGCAACTTCGTAACGAAGCAGAAAATACACAGCGGCGTTTGACAGAGTTGCGTAAGGAGAAAGCTGCCGCCGTGCGCCAGATGCAGGAAATTGATGTACGGCTAGGGGAGATTCAGGAGATTCGCGAATGGGACGAGCAGCGAAAGTTGGCGGTAGAGGAGAGCAAAGGTTATGAACGACAGAAAGATCGACTATGGCAAGAAATAGAGGATACATCAAACCGAGGCTTTCTCCGTTTTGCCAATGAGGCTATCTTGAAGGCTCTTGAAATCATTGAGGCCATGCGTGAACGGGGAGAGATCCCGCCCGGCATTCGGGAGCAGTTTATAAATGACCTGCTTGCTACTCACATGTGCATCTGCGGCCGGTCTATACAGGAAGACTCAGAAGAACACCGCCGATTGATGAAGATGTTGGCTCGCTCTGTACCATCAGAGTTGGAAACCGTTGTGCTGCAAACGGCTGCAGAATTGCGAGCTATCCAGCCAAGGGTCGAGGACGTCGACCGGGACCTCCGAGGGCTCATGTGCCACAAGGCAGAGATTGACGACAAGCTCGAGGAGTTAGATGCCAGACTAGATGAAATAAGTCGCCATCTCCAAGACGCGGAATTAGAAGGAGTCTCTGCCTTGGAGAAGAAGCGGGCGAAGTACGACCAAAAGATCCGTGGGCTGGTGGGTGATATCGGGAGATTCGAAGAACGCTTAGAGAATCGACGCGCTGAGTTAGACAAGCTTAAAATTTCCATCGAGAAGGCACAACTGTCGGAGAAGAGCGCGCAGGACATGCAACGACGTTTCTCTCTTGCCCGAGAGGCTTCTGATGCAGTAGAAGCGATGGAGGATGCTTTCGCCCGTGATATGCGAGATAATATCCAAACCGAGGCTAAGGAGTCCTTCAGACGCTTAGTTTGGAAGGAATCTCAGTTCCAGGACGTCCAACTCAGCGAGGATTACCATCTGGAAGTAATTGATCGTTGGGGACTTCCCGCTAGGCCAGAGCTGTCGGCTGGAGAGCGTCAAGTCCTAAGTCTTGCGTTTATCACGGGTATGGCAAAAGTGACTGGCGAGGAAGCCCCGTTGGTGATGGATACACCCTTTGGGCGCTTGAGCAGTGCCCACCGTGAAGCGATAACTCAACACGTCCCCGACCTGACGGATCAATTGGTGATCTTCGTGACCGATGAAGAACTCCACTCAAAGGCTCGTGGCAATCTCAAGCATCGCATAGGTGCAGAGTACGATCTGGAATTTGATCAAGATACGGGCTGTACCAAAATCAAAGAACTAGCGACGAATAACTCGCTATAAGGGGGGATGTAAAGGTGACTCCGGATGCAAAGATCACACGACGCGATAGTATCCATATAGAGCCGAACCATCACGAGCTGTACTCACAGCTTACAACAGGTAGTGAAGCACCCTTCAAGACGATGAAGGATCTGTTTATGCTCGCCACTAGCGTAGGCTTTGCCCGAGGGAGAAGGACGCCACTCTCTGGCCAGCGCGAGATTTTCAGGTGGCCCGTATTCTCATCACAAGAAGACATCCCCGTCCTTCGGGCAATTGCTATAGCCGAGACAGAAGATACAAGTATCTTGGTGAACCAGGATCAGCTTCTTACCATCGCTGAGGAATACGCCAATGCAGGCATTGAAGACATAAGGCAGCAAGTCGCTGAGACTCCTGGTATCTTGCTTGAAAGTCTTGTCCACTTTCTCCTTGCTGGGCGCTGAATGTCAAACAATAAGGGTGGGTTCATGACCGAAGATGACTCAGCTAAGCTCACTTAAACCTCATAACTAGGAGAAAATTCAATACCCATGGTGGGAAACAAACTTGAAGAAGAAGGTAGAAAGCTTCTTGAGAACATGGGGCTTGTCTGTGTAACATGCTCAGGGAACGTATCTCTCCAGCAAATTGATCCTGAAAGTGCTGTCTCTGCAAGTGAACACCTTGAGTTTGACTATCTAGTTCCAAATAGACATATCTGTCTGATTGGTGAAATCACTAGTCGTTCCCGTCCAGATGATGTGCGAAAGAAATATACGAAATTCAGACAACAATATAATTTTTTTACTGGTTCTTCGAACGCTAACAAATTTGAGGCTTTCGACATACCACAGCATCTGCGTCCTTTGTTTTCATCGATAACAATGTTTAGAGGGTTTTTCATATCAACAAAGCTTCAAATCGATGATCTTAATCTTGATAATGTTCCTAGGATTGCGGTCTATTACAAGAGCGACTGGGAGATGCTTCGACATTTTGTTGATTGCATCTATGAATATGCTAAATATCCATTCCTAGAAAAGTTTGATTTAGATATAGGAGAAATGCAAGCAGCAGAAGACGGAACTGCTGAAGAAAAACTAGAAATCAAACGGCCCTATAGAGAAGCAGGACGGGTGGTTTCTGAAGGAACGGGAGCGGCGGACGTTTACGTATTTCGGGAGTCTCCACAAAAGCTCTTACCTATCGCGAAAGTGTTCCGTAGGGATGACCTACCCAATCTACACTCATCTAGCGCTGATAAGGCTTACCAGCGAGCATTAGAACTATCGAAACTTCGTAGCATTCGTTCTATAATTGATGGCAAGCCCGACTTCATGTTCCCTAACAGTATCATAGGTGTATTGGCGACCGATACGTCGTATAGCGAACAAAATAAGTCCCTAAACATCCCTAAAAAGTACGGAAGTTTGGTAATCGTAGATGGTCAGCATCGCCTCTTTTCATATGCTGGGCCATCTCCCAGTAGTGTGTCCGCCAATTCACCAACAGATTCAATCATCTCCGACAAGGTAAGGCGCGAAGCAAGAATACTAGTGATGGCCATCAAGTTCGAGAATGATAATGAAGAAGATACTATAAAGTATGCTGCTAAAACCTTCATCGAGATAAACCGAAATCATACCAAAATACCTCAGAGTCACCTTTACATGATCGAGTATGATGTGCTCGGTTCGACTACAGGACCAGCATTGGCTGCCAAGGTTATTTTAAACTGTAACCTTAGCCGGGGTGCCGCTCAGGGCCTGTTTAAGACCAATCGAATGTCGACAGGTTGCCTATCCGTTGTGACTATTATCGAGGAGCTGGGACGGATACTTGACATAGAGGGCAGAATCAGCAAATGCACTGGTAGCCTAGAAGGCCAAGGTTATGAAAGTCTTTTTGGAGATCAACTATCCACGCTTTCGCTTCCGGAGACCCTTATTTCAAAGGCAGCAGGCACGATGAAACATTATTTTAGTCTCCTGCGCCGCACCTTCAATAAGGACTGGCCGTCAGACTCCAAAGTCAAAAGTAGTTTTAGTCGCACTAAATTTTTTGCCGCTCTCATTCGACTCTTCGACACGATGATTAAAGAGGGAATGGACTGGTCGGACGTGGAGGATGCACTCAAGGCTATAAATAAAAATGTTCTTAAGGTCAGGAATATGACCAGCTACGATGATGTGCTGTTCAATGAAAACACTCCAGAAATCGTCCCTACTTGGCGGGACACGATTAATGATCTGCATAAATTTTTAAACCAAAACCGTTTCAAGCCGTGGAAACTCTCAAAAGACACTTGACGCCAAGATAACTAGAAAGCTCCTCAAAGCGGCTTGATGGGAGTTTTAATGCGGAAAAAGGGAGTGAATTATGAATTCTAGTGAAGAACGCATAATTAATGCTTCGGTGTCGAAAGCCTTCTTTGTCGAAATGCTGGTCAGAGACATCACGTTGGAAATGGCAATCCATGACTTGCTCGATAATTGTATAGATGGTGCATTACGTTTACGTGGTGAAACTTCGTTCGAGGGGCTGGAAGTAGGCATCAAGTGTTCTTCCGATCATTTCGAGATTTTCGATAATTGTGGAGGTATCGACATAGATATAGCTCGCAATTATGCGTTTCGCTTTGGCCGTCCCAAAGAAGCAACGCCAGTATCTAATTCCATCGGTCGGTTTGGCGTGGGTATGAAAAGGGCGGTGTTTAAACTGGGAAAGCATTTCTCTGTGAAGTCCACATCTGAGTCTCATAGGTTTGTCGTGGATGTGGATGTTACTACTTGGCAGGAGAATCCAGATTGGCAATTTGAATTTAGAGACCTAGAGGAATGTGAAACAAAGGTATCTGAAGAGCAACGTGGCACGTCCGTTGTCGTAAGTAAGCTCTTTGAAGGGGTGAGACAACAGTTCCAGCTTGAGAATTTTGTTTCTAGATTGTATCGAGAAATAGCAATGCGGCATCAGACTCATCTAAATCGAGGCCTAATTGTTAGACTAAACGACCGAAGCATTGTTGGAGCCTCCATTGAATTTTACGAGTACGCAGGACAGCTAAATTCAGGGCTGAGGAGCGATACTTACAACGGCGTTGTTGTTAGACAGATTGCGGGGGTTGGACCTCGTAGACCTGAAGATGCGGGCTGGTACATATTCTGTAACGGTAGGATGGTGCTACGCGCAGACCAGTCCGAAGTTACTGGATGGGGTGAGGCCAATATCGAAAGGCTCCCTAAATATCACAATGATTTTGCTTGGTTCCGTGGGTGTGTTTTTTTTGACAGTGAAGACCCGGCCGACCTTCCTTGGAATACGACTAAAGATGGTATAGACCAGGATTCCCACCTCTATAGGATGGTCAGAACGCAAATGGTGACTATGATGACTCCTGTTCTCCAGTTTCTTAGGGAGGTAGCCAATGAGGAGGAATCTGAAGAAGCCTTGGCGGGAATTCTTCGTAAGGCTCCCAAAATATCATTGACAGCCCTTCTTCGGAAGACATCCGACCTGCCTTCCTCTGGGGGACACAGTCGGACCTCGTTTGCATATGTCAAACCCACTCCAGAGCTTCCAACGGAAGAGAGACCTACAACAATTTCCTATAGCAGACCCAAGGGTGTTGTCGAGAAAGTAAAGAAACGTTTAGACGTTACTACAAATCGAGCTGTCGGGGAGGAGACCTTCGACTACTACCTCGACATGGAGGTCGATGAGTGAGTAAGCCAAGCTATGAGAGGATCAACTTTGTCCTTCGCCCAGCTAAGAATGCGGAGCGCAAAATGGTCGTTGAAACGCTCAGTCGGCTACGAGCTTTTCATACACTCGACTCTTACAGGTACATCGGGTTTGGTTCGCCGTACTTCTCGGATTTTTCCCTTGTCCATCGCGCGATTGGAATTACCGACATGATATGTATAGAGCGTGAAACAGGAGACGTTGAGCGTTTTGAATTTAATCGACCCTTCGAGTGCATCGAGTTGGAGTTCGGTCAGTCTTCCAAGGTATTACCTACTCTAGAGTTGGAAAGCAGGCCTACAGTGATATGGCTTGACTACGATGATCCCATCAATAGTACAATGCTGTCAGATATTCACGTCGTATGTTCATCAATAGTATCGGGAAGTTTTTTCCTTATAACTGTTCGCAATAGGGCAGACGACTTCGGTAAACAGCCAGCCGAACGAATAGAGGAACTAAGAACCGTCATTGGTAACAAACTGCCTATTCATAGTTCTTCCGACGCTACTAATGCAAACTTTGGGGGATTTCTCTGGCGGATCATAGATTCTGAGATTAAGCAGATAATCGCCAACCGTAGCGCAGGTCTTCGAAAAAACTTGGCGTTTGAATATCGACAAGTTCTGCATTTCGACTACCGGGATGGAGTAAGAATGTTGACTGTCGGAGGTATTCTCTACCAAAAGGGGCAGCGATCTCAGTTCGCACAATGCGACTTCGCTTCTCTGTCGTTCAGCAGAGACAAACAGGACGCGTGCCGAATTAAAGCGCCCTTACTCACGTACAAAGAAATTAGGACCCTCGATGAACATCTGCCAGAAAAATTATCTTCAGCACCGGATTTTCTGCCGAATGACGAGGTTAACGCCTATGCTGAACACTATCGGTACTTTCCCAACTATATTGAGGCGGCCGACATTTAGTTATAACTGTGGGTTTCTGAACGGCTGGATTTGTACCAATATGTAGTTAGGCAGGATGGGCAGAGGCAGCCCGAAGAAAACGGCACCGGATGCTATGTACCGCTTGTACCACTTTATCGGCGACGGCCTGGACTTCTTCCATAGTCGTAAACCGTCCTAGTCCAAACCTAATTGAACTATGTGCCCTTTCCTCAGTTAAGCCTAGAGCCTGAATCACGTGACTTGGCTCTACTCTTGCCGTAGTGCAGGCGGAACCGGTGGAGAATGATACAAATTCTCGTAGATCCAATACTATCGCCCTACTTTCGACTCCTGGAATGTAAACATTGAGATTGTGTGGTAAGCGATCAGCCCAATGGCCATTCCTTTCGATGCCATCAATACGTCGCTGCAGATCCTTGAACATCTGGTCTGTTAATCCGCGCAGGCGCTTCCCTTCGTCTTCCATCTCCTGCCTAGCGATTTCTAATGCTTTTGCAAAGCCAATTATGCCTGGTATGTTGAGTGTACCAGACCGAATGCCTCGCTCGTGTCCCCCTCCGTGAATCACCGGATACGGACTTACACGTGGTCTTCTACGGCGGACGTATAAGGCTCCAACACCCTTTGGCCCATAAACCTTGTGGGCCGTAAAAGCCATTAGGTCTATGTTCATGTCTTCCACATCCATAGGGATGTGTCCGATGGCCTGGGCGGCGTCAGTGTGGAAGAAGACACCACGCTCCCTCGCGATTCTCCCAATCTCCTTGACCAGTTGTATAGTCCCGATCTCATTATTGGCCGTCATGATCGAGACTAAGATAGTCTCATCAGTAATCTCCTTCTCGACATCTGCGGGATCTACCATTCCGTATTGATCGACTGGAAGGACACTAGCTCTAAACCCTCTTCCAGCTAGGTAGTCAAGTGTGTCGAGTACTGCCTTGTGCTCCACCGAAGACGTGATGATGTGATTCCCTTTATGACCGTAGGCTTCAGCAATCCCGATCAAGGCGATATTGTCAGACTCAGTGGCCCCACTTGTGAAGACTATCTCTTCCGAGTACCGAGCGTTGACTAACTGTGCAATAGAGTCACGTGCCTTTTCTACCGCCTCCTTTGCAGCATGACCATACAAGTGGTCGATGCTTGCTGCGTTGCCAAAGGTTTCCGTGAAGTAGGGCAACATTGCCTGAACGACCCTGGGATCGACGGGTGTGGTCGCGTGATAGTCCATATAGATCGGCGTCTTAACTGGCACTCTAACTACTCCTCGCAGAATACGCTTGGGTGGTGAGCTCCCCCAGATCGGATAGAGATTTTAGCCTAGGATAGAGGATGCCTATCCCACGATTGATGTGCGCACGTAGCTGTTCTTCCAACTCTACCTCAGGATCTATCCCGTCTTGCAGGCAGCGTTGACGTACAAGGGCAAGCATGAGAACCTCGTGAGTGCCCAAGAGCGTGTATCGATTGAATTCCATGCCGTCGTTGGGAAATGTGGAAGGGTCAGGACTTCCACGATCGCGGAGGGAAAGGGCAAGAGCAAATCGGCAAAGAACGTTCGGAGTCAGGCTGGTTCGGATTCTGAGCGTCCGAACCTTCCGAGTATTGTCTGCAGATAAGTAGATCTTAACGATCCGATCAGTGTTCACCAATCAACGCTCCTAAACGGGAAGATACCCTTCCTCGATTGTCGTTTGTCCATGCTCTGGATCAAATTGCAAGTGAAAAGCCTTAGAGATGCTAGGGCTCAGGACTTCCAATCCTTTGTCATCGATTTCGCTATCTGTAGAGAGCAATATGACTTGGTGACTGGCGTGTGGGAAATAACGCGACAGTAACCGACCACGATGTTCGGCATCCAAGCGAGCCAGCGGTGTATCTATTACGATTGGTAACTCGCGACCCGAGGCGCGACCAAGACCCCATAGTATGGCAATAGCCAAAATCTGTTTCTCCCCCGCGGATAGGAGCGGTCGGTAGACAGTATGGCCTTGGGCATCGAAGAGACTGATGGTAAGGGTTTTAGGGTCAAACCGAACGTGACTGCAGAGACTCTCCTTATGCGCAAGCTGCCTGTAGCACTCTGTCACACACTCAGCAAGATGCGCTACACGCGCAATAGTCAGTTCTTGCTCGTACGAGTGAAGGGCACTACGGACCTTGGCGGCAAGAGCCATTGCTTCCGCCTTCTGCTCTAAGTGGTGATGGCGTTCAATGATCCTATTGATCGACCTCTCAATATCCTCTTGCTCCATATTCGCACGGCGTAATTCTATCTCTAAGTTCATTTGCTCGCGTCGTGCGTCACTAAGCTCCTCTTGGAGACGGCTTAGATCATCTACTAGTGGTTTGAGAACTTCTTCTTTTGGGACCCGTTGAAGGTCTTGCTCAATTCTTACCAAGTGTTGGCGTGCTTCCTCGGCTGTAGCAATAAGTTGGGCAGCCTGTCGAGGAATGTCGGTTAGGACAGCCTCAATAGTTACGAAAAGGGTCTGCTTATCACGTTCCGAGAGATCATGAACTTTAGGTCGGTCTTGGTGGTCGACATCGGGCACTACCTGTTTGACTAGGCATTGAAGTGCTTTAGTGACCGACTTTCGGTCTTTTTTAGTAAGGGTGTCACCGAACGTCTCTTCCCAGAATTTGGACGAGTTCAGCGCCTTAAGAAGTTCCTGCTGTTTAGTGTTCAGTACCGACAAGGCAAATTCTTCGCGAAGTGCCTCGGTCTCCTCCTCTACCCGTTGTCGCACTGCCCCACATAGTTCCGGGACCAAGCTAAAAGGCAGCAAGTCATTTGCTAACTCACGTAGTTCAGTTTCACACGACTGAAGAGTTGCTTCCCAAGTAGACTGAGTCTTAATCAGGTGTTCACGACGCCTAGCAAAATCTCCCCCTTCCGAAGCTATCTTTTGCTCTTGCAGTTCTACTGCTCGCTCCAAACTACTACTTCTATGTTCAGCTACGCGGTGTTCAGCCTCCAGTTCTTTTACGCGATCTCTTACTTCCTTTAGACGAGACCGTATCGCCTCTATCTCCGCCTGAGCTTCTTCCGTGGGGCGAGAGCTATCCCGACTCCGCATAAGGATTGCGATGTCAGCCTGTAGACGCGAAGTCAAATGCAGGCCCAAAAGGCTACGGACGGAATCTGCAACAACCTGATCACTTCCATTTGCCTCCGCTAGCCTCTGAATACGTTCGCCGTCTATAAAAAAGAATTCAGCCAGTCCCAGTGGCACTAGTTCATTAAGGAATGCTTGGTACTGATCAACATATAGTTCCTTCAGAGCTTCGCCGTTCCGGCTAATCTCAAGCTTCTCGGCTACTTTTGTGGCGTCACGCCAAGAGCGGGTTATCTCATAGAGGTGCTTTTGTCCAACTTCTACTGTCTCGATCTCTAGGCGAACCGAAGACCGTAAGAGCCGTTTGCCGTCAGATCTCTGATGAATGCGGTGTCTGAGATAGTCATAGTAATCAGCAGTTCGCGGGTTGCCTAGTGCGTGTCGCCCATGTAGGCACAGTCTGATGGCTTCTAAGAGTGATGTTTTGCCACTGCCGTTACGACCACCGAAGAGAATGACTGGATGCTGATTTTCTGTAGGTTGTTCAAAGAGCAGATCGACCGTATGCAAGCCGTGGAATGGCCCAAAGTTTTCAACGACCAGCCGCTTCAGAAACATGGATATACCTTAGCTATTTTGCTGGGACTCGGCTAGTATCTCTTCCTCACTGCTCCAATTCTCCATGAGGATTTGCTCTATCCGATCAAAAATGCCTGCACGTCGTTTCATTCCTTGGAACTGGCGCTCAGTTTCCAACAGCTTTGCCACTAGGTCTGTAGGCACATCTTGGGACTGACAAACTAAGTCTAAGAGTTCGTAATCTGACTTGGAGAATCTAGGGGCATCGTCTATAGGCCAGTCAAGATCTTGTCGCATGACATCTCGAAAGATGGATGGAACACTGTCTTGCCAGTCCTGCCGCTCCGTCCTCCAAATACGGCGAATTTCCTTGAGTTCCTCTTTTCCTATAAGACACACATCACGCCCCTCTGAATGACTGGCAACTTCCCTCTGAGCCATCAAGAGACGTCGTAAAATTTCTTTGCACGTATCAAGTCGATAGGGTCCCCGCGCTATATCTCCATCAGCCTTAAATGACACTTGGCCTCCACGTCTTTTGTGGTCTCTATACTTTACTTTGTTCGTAGGTTCTTGGGTGGAAGAGAGAAAATCGCGAAGTTCAAGTAGCGGCTCCATCCATTCTTCCCCATTGTCTATCAAAGTCTCCATTGTGTTATCTTTGGTGACGACGGTACAGACCCAGCACCCAAAGCGACTATTGCCACACGAAGGAGTAGTCGTATCAATGACCAGAGGACATTCACCCGCTTGCGCATTTCTATACAGTGCCAGTAGGTCACGATTCTGTCCGCCCCAAGGTGACGGTACGTTAAGAAGGTAAGACCACACATCGTCAGTGCTGAAGTCTTCTATCGGGGCATAAACAAAGGCGCTGGGAAGCGTTGAATGACGTCTTAGTACAGTGCCGTTGATCTTACTTAAACTCATCGCCTGTGCCCGCGTAGCACTTTCGTTCTTTCGGACACCAAGAACAACTATCGCCTCGCCGTATTCGGCGACGCATTCGAGAATAAAAGCATTAGCCGGCTTAATCTTGAGTCTATCAGTACACCAGCGGAATCGTGAGCTGGGTGCAGGATATCCTTTCCCTATCATGTTTATCCAAAAAGTATCTTCCTTTTGTGGTGTAACTTTGTGAGCTTCAAAGGGAAGATTCTGTAAAGCAGCAGTACTGTTGATTTGTTTAAGTGTCTGATCGATATAATCGACCATGACTGGAGTCTCGACAAGAGTATCAGAGGACAGAACATAAACTGGTTTCGATCGCCCCTCTTGTGGCAAGTCTGCGAGAGCGTACCAAACGAGTTGTAACACCGCAGTAGAGTCTTTACCACCGCTGTAGCCAATCACCCATGGACACGTATTTTGTCTATAGACCTTGCGGATCTCATCGTAAATCTCCTCAAGCGGATGATGTACAAATATGGAATCCGAGAGTTCGATGATGTCCGTATTCTGGTTCAAAAGGTTGCCTCCTTTGAGATTGCCTTTCTATAGCGCTTTTCTATACGCTCTTCATCTGAAGTCAGAGAAATTCCCAAAGCCTCTTTTATTACATTCGCTATCAAGACAACGTTACGTTCTCCTTTAGTCATGCGACCGGATACCAAGGCTCTTCCGTGCCATAATTCGGTATTGTCTCTAGACCAGTCAAGTTTCGACAGACGATCTAGGCGGCCTTCCCAGTCCTCTGGGTGTATTCGAAGTAAGTCACCACCTACTCTTCCCAGTGCCTGCAATGTAACTCCGTGGGCGTGAACAAAATGCTTCCGTAGCCAAGAACTGGAAATCTCCCGGAGCCTGACACGTTCCCACTCTCGTATGACGGACCCGAGCACAGTCCAGAACTTCCGGGCTGTATTATATCCCTCTTGGCTTGAGACATCTCGGCCGGCCCGTCGCAACAGAAGAGAGGTGGACTGATATAGACTGTTAAGTGTAAAGAGCTTCACTGAGCGGTTTGGAATACTGGTTTTTTCCATCTCGGTGAAGTCTTTAAAGGTTGGGACCTCTACCGTTAGTCTCCTTACGAGTTGTGCGAGAGAATCCCGATGATCATAGAGAATGCTCAGCGACCTTGTTGGTCTTATAGCATGGCGGTTGAGGTCGGCGAACATCTGTTGACATCTGGACAGATTCAGGTCCCGGAAAAACACGACCGAAATCGTCTCATTGCCTAAGTGGGGTGCCTGCTTGAGAGCTTCTTCAATAGCCGCTCGCCGGTGTTGGCCATCATTGATGACAATGCGAGCAGACATGGGAATGGAGAGGAGGCCAATGTCGCCCTTGGGGTCTTCACCATGAGGATCGAAGTGCGTCTCACCGTCAACTGAAGCGGCCAGCGAAGAGAAGACGTACTCGGTCGGGTTGTCTACGATATACTGAGCTATTGAAGGAACTCTAGCTTGGCTGAGGTTCCTCTGGGCTCGTAGCTCTGGGGGTAGTTCCTCCTCAGCGAACAGAAATAATCTTGGAATCTGACGCAAAGGGCACATCGCTACGAAGAACTCTCGACCAGCTTGGACGCCCCGTACCGCTCCAAATACGAAACAGTCACGCATGGAAGTCTCCCCATTCCTTAAGGAAACTTACTTTTCCAACAAGGACGTGTCAAATTGATTATATAAAGAGACTTCCTTATCGACTGCGGCGTACTCCAGAGTTTTATCTCAGGGTGATTGTCGGAGTCATAGATGGTCGCCTTTCAACTGTCATCGCTATAGGGACCTGTATCAATGCCGGGCAGGGTATGCTCCAAAAGGTCTAGCGTTTGGCTGGTGAAGTACGGATGTCCGGGCTCGGGCCAGCCGAACAGGCTGCGCACTCGGGGCGTGGTGGCAGTAAAGAAAGGCAGCATGTGCTCGCGTTCGCCGTAGATGAAGGGATTGGCAAATCGGGTCCAGCGGTCGTTGTCACGGCGGCACATGGACAAAGTCCAAAAGGCGCGCTGCGTGCGCTTATTGGCAAAGGGTTGCGCCGCGTGTACTAGGTACGACGAGTAGAAGAGAGCCGCGCCACGCCGACCAGTGGCAGGGACCGGGGTAGCTAGTTCGGTGGCTTGGCGTAGGTCTTTGAAGGACCCACCCGCGGCGTTGTCTTGGGCAAGCGCCCGCACAAAAGCGGGACCAGCTACCTTGTGCGAGCCGGGGATGACCAGCATGGGAGCGCCGTCGCCTTCGACATCGTGCAGGTACACCCCGGAATTGACGTAGTCGAAACGGCCTGTTTGGTCGTGGGGCGGTAGCAGGCAATTGGTGTAGTGGTCAATGTGGTAGCCCTCCCAAGAGTTGTCGGGATGGCGCTTGTCAGTAGGCCCCGAACGCATAAAAAGGTGGGCATTGCAGTAGCTTGCTTTTGCGTCCAAGCATTGCTCAAAGACATCGAGGTAGGTCTCGTTTTCTATCAGCCGATCCAAGGCTGGCGCGCCCACGGGAAATTGCGAGCGGCCCTCGGAGTGGTCGTGCGTGGTGGTGAAGCCGTCCGAGACCCCAGAGGCGTCGCCTTGGTCGCAAGCGGCCAGCCATTGCTCGAAGGATTGGCCGTAGAAAATTTGTTCCATCGCCGCTAGGGCATCATCCATCTCGTCGGCAGTGAATAGGTCGGGGACGATGATATAGCCGTCGCGGTGGAATTGGTCGAGTTGGGCTGGCGTTAGGCTCATGGGGTCTCGATCTAGTATAGGATGAGGTTGGTTTTCAGGCGGTTGGTGGTAAGATACCGCACTCGACTAGCGAGTCAACTCAAGGAGGAAGCCGGCCTTCAATGAGATTTCCGAGCTTTTTCACCTTCGTCTTTGAACCTGTACTTTCCGGGCGGCGTCTTTACTTGCAGAGAGCCTTGATGCAGATACCGGACCCACAACTCATAGTGCAAATAAAAGAACGCGATGCATGCGCATTCCAGCAGTTCTTTGAACGCTATCGAGAGCAGATCCTCCGCCATGTGCGCCGCATCGTTCGCGACGATGCGAGTGCCAACGATGTAGTGCAGGAGGTTTTCTTGCGGGTGTGGAACCGGGCTGGTCAATGGAGTGGTCGAGGATCTGTAGCTGCTTGGCTGTTTAGCATTGCCACTCATCTTTCCCGGACTCACCTGCGCACTGTGCAGAGGCGGCGAGAGCAGCGGCTGGAAATGCTGTCTGAAATCGTGGAGCAGGAGACGCAGCAAGTGCCCGAATGGATGATTGAGGCGGCGTCCGAGCGCCCCGACGCCCAAGTGGAAAGGGCCGACCAGCAACGCTGGCTGCGGCGACAAGTACAAGAACTATCCGAGGACAAGCGCGAGGTTTTCCGTCTGATCTACGACGCCCAAGTCGAAGTGCGGGACGCGGCCGCACGCTTGGGCATTCCCGAAGGCACCGTAAAGTCGCGGCTGCACCACGGCCGCCGCCAACTCTCACGGGCCTGGCAGGCCATCCATAACCCGGAGGAACATGAATGACATTGAATCTCGACGTACCTTGGCATAGGGAGTCCTTTGACCTTTTCATCTACCAGCGACTGCCCCGGCTTTTGGGTGAGCGCTTGCCGCTGGCCGATTATCAAGTCGAACAACAGGGCTCCTATACTTTTTCCATTAAACTGGGCTTGGGACTCGGCGATGCCCCGGTCGAGGTTGAGTATCGAGATTTGCCTCGGCCCGACCGCGACGGCCTTTTCCGCATTGAGGGCAACTACCGGGTCGTGGTCCCCTATCCCGTCCGGCGCGAACTCGATCAAGCGCGAATTCTGTGTGTGGGCGAGCAGATTTACGACTTTATTGACCAAAGATTGGAGGCGGCCCCCGAGCAGTTGGCTTGGGACGACGACCTAGTGCGGAATTGGCTGCCCTTAGACGCTTGGATGCGCGACTTCCACTTGGGGGAAACTTCGCAGTATCTACAGGCGACCAACTGGCTCGACCGCTATACTCATCTGCGGCGGCTGACTTTGATCCCCATTGTTGGCGAGCCGTTTGACGACCAAGACGTTTTCCCCTACAGCCAATACGGCTTAGTGTGCCCCTATTGCACCCCCGAGGGACCCAATATCGGCCGAGTGCTGGAAGTGGCCCGCGGTGCCCGCATCCGCGACGGCAAGCTCGAACGGATCGACGAAGCGCCCGACAGCATCTTGGGTTTTTCGGCCTCCATGGTGCCCTTTCTCGAACACGACGATACCAATCGCGCTCTGATGGGCATCAATATGATGCGCCAGTGGACGAGCGCCGCCGACACAGTAGCACCGATTCACGACACGGGTTGGTTCCGCCAGCAGCACGACCAGCGCTTAGCCTCCAAGGGCCACAAACCCGAGCCGGCCCTAGTGCAGACGGGATACGAGCCTGATGCCGCCGACTTTTGGGGCGGGTACAATCTGCTGACCGCCTTCGTCATGTGGGATGGGGACACGTTTGAGGATGGCTTAGTCATTAGCGAATCGGCCGCGGCGCGAATGGATTTCCCCGCCGCAGTGGGGGTGGGCGACAAACTAAGCAACCGCCACGGTGCCAAAGGGGTGGTGACGCGCATCCTGCCCGACGCCGACATGCCGCAGTTGCCCGATGGTGTGCCGATAGAGCTCATCTTGAGTCCGACCAGTATGGTCTCGCGGCTCAACTTCGGCCAGCAGCGCGAGGCGGTCATGGGTCGCATTGCCCAAGCCGAGGGGACTCCGGCGGTGGTGCCGCCTTTCCAAGCACCCAGCGAAAAAGTGTTGAAAGCGCGTCTAGTCGAGGCGAAACTGCCCGAAGACGGCATGGAGCAACTGACCCTCAAAGGCGCAAAGCTGCCCTATCGCAGTACCGTGGGTTGGGTGTACTGGGGCCGCTTGGCGGCCCACACCGCGGCCGAGCACTTGGAAACCGCGGTGACAGGAGTCGGCGGACCAGCGCTCGACATGATGGCCTACGGAGCTTTGTGCGAGGCCGGGGCCGTAGCCAATATCCACGCTTTGTTCAACACGGCCGCGGCTGAGCGGCCCGACGCCGATGGGCTTGGCCAGCGCTTGGCTTCTGGCCCAATATCCCCGTCCCCGCCTCCGTCTCCGCGCTTTGCTCTATTGCAGCAGTTGTTGGGTGTGGCCGGGGTACGGGCCGAGTTAGCGGGCGGGGAGTTGCGCTTTTCCTTTGCCGAGCCGGAGGGATTGACCTTGGCTCGCCCCGTGCCGCACCCGTGGGCACCGGGACGCCAAGTGGGGACGGTAGGAGATCCCGGTGTTTTGTCTGCGGGGATCGAGTTCGATCCGATTCGAGACTGTTACGAGGATTTGGTCGAAGCTAATACGCGTTTGCAGCGCGTCGTCGATAGCGAGGCTCCTGAGGCCCTAGTCGGACCGGCAGTGGCACAGGTGACCCAACGGGTGGAGGATTTTTTTATCGCGTTGTTGCGCCCGGAGCACCTCCACTTCCGGGCTAGACCGCTGTTTAGCGGCCGGGCCGCGCTCGCCTCGGAGTCTGAGTTGAATCTCGACCAAGTGGGCCTACCCGAGGCAATGGCTTGGGCTTTGTTCGGGCCTCAGGTAGAGCGGGAGATAGGCCGCGCCGAGGAAGCGGCGCGGCGTTCGCCCCGAGCGACTGAGGTTCTGGACGCGCTCATGGGGCGCTCGTGGGTGCTGCTGTACAGCGCCCAGCGGGTGCTGGTTGACGATGGCCCGGCGTCCACCGCGATGGTGGCCTTTCGCCCGCAGCGTTTGGCCGGGGCCGCCGTGCGCGTCCATCCGCGCGTTTGCCGACTGATGGAGCTAGATTTCGACGGCGATCAGATCGAGGTGTTTTTGCCCCTCACTGAGGAAGCTCAGGCCGAAGCCGGAACCGCGCTGTCGGTGGCCGGGCACATACAGCGCGATGCAGATATATGGCGCTACGTGACCGACAACTACCACGGCATGATATGGGGCTTGGCGCAACTGTGCCGCACTGGGGAAGGCCGCGCCGAAGTGGAACGGCTGACCGGAGTGGCCGTGGATGGCAGTCGGCTATTTTACAAGCACGACCTCAACCGCTTGCTAGCTCAGGTGTTGCAGCGCGAGGGTTTGCAGCGAGCGCTGGAGGTACTCGACCAGCTAACGCGGCGCGGCTTTGAGGTCTGCAAGCAGTCGGGGGCCTCCTTCAATCCCTTCCTCGGTTCGCGCAAGGAGTGGCCTGAGCAACCCGAGGAAGCCGATTGGGACGAGTGGCAAATGTACAGCGACGAGTTAGTGGCAGCTTTCTACCAGCAGGCCGATTTCGACGACAACGACTTGGGGCCCTTGGCCTTGTTGTCGCTGTCGGGGGCACGAGGCAACCAACAGCAGTTGATTCAATACGTGGGCGGTGGGTTAATCTATCGGGAAGATGGCGGCCTATTCGCCCAGCGCGGTTGTTGGCGCGATGGCCTGTCGGTGGAGGAGGCCAAGGTGCGTGCCCCGCGTGCCTTATGGGGTTTGGCTGCCACCAACCAGGGCTGGAGCGAGGCACGGGAAGCGGCCCAACAGCCCATCCGTGCCGATTATCACGTTTTGGGCCGGGCCGCTAGGGCCTCGCAGCCGGGCGTAGTCTTTGCGAGGGCGGCTGAGCGCGGCGAGACCGATCCGCTGACCAGCCTGTTCAGCCGGCTCTTTGCAGGGCTACCAGCCTAGGGGCGACGCATACGTCGCTTTTTATGTAGTATAGATATCCACAAACTCTGTCAGAGGAGAAGTGGGTATCGATGGAGCAGGGAGTAGAAATCTGCCGGGATGCAGCGGCGAGTGGAGGCATTTTCCGTCGTGCGGCAATGGATTCAAGCCGGGCGTTTTTGCTGGCCATCGGCATTCTGTTGGTCCCTTGGCAAAAGGGCGCTGGCGATGAGTTGCGCTTTGCAACAGCGGCCCAGTGGCGCCAGTGGGAGTTGCCCCTCGGGGCAGTGGAACTGACGCGGGAGGGGATCATTCGACCGGTGGCAGTGCGCCGGAACAACAATGCGGTCTTGGACGCGGTGGCCTTTGGCGGCGGGATCAGCCGGGTAGGTTCCAATGCCCTAGCGGCATCGGGGGTGATAGACGGGGACGAGAACACGGGCTGGGGGCCGGATTTGGACGAGCGGGCCGAGGACTGGTTTGTCGAAGTAGATCTGGGCCGGGTGGTTTCGGCCCACCGGGTGCATCTAATTTTTTCCGCGCGAGGGCCTCCCTTTGAGATTTTCGATCTGCTGCTTTCTACTGGCGAACAGTTCCGCGACGAGACCCGCACGCAGATAGAAGGCACCCTAGCATACCGGATTAAAGAGCGCTTTACCGAGGAGCGCCGCCGGATCACCTATGAATTGAACCCGGACGCGCCCTTCCCAGTGCACTTCGTGCGGGTAGAGGTCCTGAAAGCGGCACCCGAGGCGCGACTGGTCGAGATTGAGGTGGAGGCCTTTGGCGACAATCTGGTACAGGGAGCCATCGAGCGCGGCGGCAGCGTTGACATTGTCGTGGGAGTCGATACCAAGAATCCTGATATCCCGAATCTGGCCAATGCCTTGCAGTTGATGGACGGCCGCATCAGCACAGTCTGGTCCAATATCCGGGCGACCCGGGCCGATACCGATGTGATTGCCCAGATCACCATGGATCTGGGGGCTGTTTACTGGGTTGACCTAGTGCGGCTGCTCACCTTTTCCCGCCAGTACCTCGGGTTCTGGTTCAATTTCTACGAGGTATTGACCTCGGATGGTTCGCTGGCCCCGGACGGCTCGCTGCGCTGGACCAAGCACTTTTCCGGTTGGGGCAGCCAGCTCAACCGGATCCAGGGTTTGGCCGATCACCGTTTTACCAGCCTCCCGGTCCGCTTTGTGCGCATCAGATGGAAGACGTGGGACGCCAACTGCGGCGACGAGTTCGGCAGCGCGGCTGCGCGCGGCTGCGGAGCTTCTGGTACTATCTCCGAATTCCAAGTCTTTGGCCGCGGCGCACCGGTTCAGGTAGATCTGCGCTCGCCCATTTTGGATTTACAGGGACAAAAGAATATCAATGCCCTGCGCTGGGGCGGCCAGACCCCGGGGGGCACGCGTCTGGAACTGCGCAGCCGCTCGGGCAATACGCTCGACGCCGAGGTGATATACCGCGATCCAGAGGGCAAGAAAATCACTCAGCGGCAGTGGGAACGACGCATCCCCTCTTTTCGCGGGCCTGTTGACACGGTCTTTGTGCCAGGGGCGGATTGGAGTCCGTGGAGTCCGGTGTACTTGGAGCCGGACCAGCCCTTCCAGTCGCCCTCCATGCGGCGCTATGTGCAGCTAGAAGGGCGGTTAGTCTCCGACGATCCGTCAGTGGGGGCGCGGCTGGATTGGGTGGTGCTGGATTTTTCCGAGCCCCTCGCCCAGCAGGTAGCCGCGGAACTAGCACCCGTACTGGTGCAACCGGGCCGACAGGAGATTTTCACGTACTATGTGCGGCCCGAGCGCACGCGCAACGGCTTTGACCGACTATTGGTGCAGGCCTCAACGGATTTGCAGTTCGATCAGGTGCGGGTAGATGGGGTGGTGCGGGAAGCGGCTGTGGCCGCAGTGGAGGATGGTTTTGCCGTGCAATTGCCGCAGCCTGTGCGCTCGGGGCAGTTGGTGGAAGTGGATTTTGCCGCGGCCGTATTCCTCGACGCCACTCGCTTTGAGCTGTTCCTAGAAGACAGTCGTCTGGCCGAACCCGTGCGCCAGCGGGTCGAACCAGGGGATGCTGAGGAGTCGGTGGAAAGCAGCACCAATGTGGTGCGCTTGCCGCTGGGGCGATCCTTGTGGGCCAATATGTCCATTGCCCCCAGCGTGTTGACGCCCAACGGCGACGGAGTCAACGACGAGTTAGTTGTCGCACTGGATCTGGTCGATGTTTTGACAGCGCGGCCCGTGCAGTTGGAAATTTTCGATTTGGCGGGACGGCGCGTGGCCGGTGTAGAGTCGATGGGCACGGCCGGACCGCTGCGGTTGACGTGGGACGGGCGCACTGGGACGGGAGGGCAAGTGCCGCCGGGCAATTATATCGCGCGGTTGAAGGTCAAAGGGGATGGGCGCACCGAGCTGGCTGTCGAGTTGGTCTCAATAGTTTACTGATCTGAATACCTGCCGGTGTGAGCCGTCTCCTAGCGCATGAAATCCGCTATCCGCTCGCGTACAACGATGAGTTGGTGGCGGCTTTCTACGAGCAGGCCGATTTCGACGACAGGGTCCTTTACTCCACCACCGCTTCGTCACCCAAATGCTCGCGGATCCACGCTTTCAGCGGCACGTCTTCTTCCTTCGGCGAGGTGTAGCCGTGCCCGCCGCTCGGACCAGCACCTAATAGCTGCTGCCGGATCGGATCGCAGCGGTCCATCAAGTGCTCCACCGTCATGTCGTCGCGCGGCCGCAACCAGCGGTAGCTATAGCCGTAAAACAGCGCCCGGCGTGCGTAGGGCGAGGAGTTGTGGCCGGCTGCGTGCCAGATGCGCCGGTCGAAAAAGACCGCGTCACCCGCCGCCACTTGGATCGGCGTTGCGCCCACTGGATCTAAGTCCTCGTCCGCTGGCATTTCCAGCTTGTTTTTCAGATGCGAGCCAGGTACCGCGTGGAAGTTGCCGCGATTGGTCTCGGTGCAGTCCGTGAGAAAGTACGCCACCTTGAGCGAAACCCTCGGTCGAGGCTCACTCTCCATGTCGATGTTGAGCCGCCCGCTATCTTGGTGCCAGCCCAGTCGCTTGCGCTTGGGCACGACGCCGTCTAAAGGCGGAGTAACGATCAAGTGCGAGTGGTAGAGCTGAATGTGCCAGCCCAAAATCCCGAAGACCTTGGCGAACGTCTTTGGCCAGTCGAGCAACTCCAAAAAGAGTTCGTCTTTGCCGATAAAGTCGAAAAAGTTGTGCATCTGGTGCTTTTCCAGCCCCTTTTGCCGCCGGGCCTCGGCGTCGAGGCGATCGACGATGGGAATGAGCTGGGCTACCAAATCCAAGGGCAGCACATCGCGGACGATGAAGAAGCCGTCCTCCTCAAACTGGCGGCGCTCCTCTTCGGTCAACGTATATTGCAGGCAGGTTGCATCCATGGGAAACCTCCAAGCGGGTTACCGTTTATGGGCGGTGCGCGAACCGCCCCACGCACGAGACGCGTAACATCAGTAAATGAATTGAAATACTACTTAATGACTGGGCAATCGCCGCACCGTCCCCGGCACCACCGGCTCGCCACGGTGAGCGCTTGCCACAGCAGCAAAACACAGCGCCAAACTCGCCAGATTAGCACGGGCGCTGTTGTTGGGTTCTCGACTCTCCTCGACAGCGCAGAGCAACTCGGCCATGGTCCCGTGAAACCCCTGCTCAAACCACGTCCCCACAAGCTGCGGCCGGGCCACACCCGCTGCGGTGTACAAGACGACTTCCTGCGCGGTCAGATCCACGCCGCTCGCACCTATGGTGCCCTCCGTGCCGACGAGATACGTGCGGTCCTGTTGTCCTTGGCGAGTGTTGCCATCAAAGAAGATAGTCACCTGCGCGCCCGCGCACTCAATCGCCGCCTGAGCCAAAAGCGGCGGTTTGGCGTCCTGACCAGCCGCGTGCCGGGCCGAAGCGTGGACCCGTTGTGGCGTCTCGCCACCCAAGAGCACCACCGCCATATCGAACCAGTGCATCCCAAAGTCGTAGAGGACCAGATCTTCCACTGCGTCAAAAGCGGAGCCAGCGATCCAGTTGTGATCCCAGTGCACGGCGAACTCGACGCTCTGCACTTGGCCGACCAAGTTAGCGGCTACAGCGTGGCGCATGTAGCTAAAATGCGGTGCCCAGCGGCCATTCTGGTTGACGGCCAGTTGCACGCCGCGCCGCTCGGCCCGGGCAATGAGCGCCTCGCCCACATCCAAGTCGAGCACAAAAGGCTTCTGACTCAGGACGTGTTTACCCGCGTCAATGGCCGCTTCGAGGATCGGCAGCCGCTCCTGGGGATGGGGGGTGATGTCCACCACCTCGATATCGTCGCGAGCGAGCAGATCCCGATAGTCGAGGTATGTGTCGGCCTCGGGGTAGAATTCTCGCTGCCGCTGCTCGACGCGCCCCCGATCGCGGCTGCACAGAGCCGCGACCTCATAGCCAGCATTTTTATACGCTCGCAAGTGCATTTCAGAGATGCCGCCGCAGCCGATCAGGCCGATCTGCGGACGATAGGTCGCTGGATCGCGCGGCTGGTAGGGCAAATCTGGGGCTGCTACTTCGGCCTCCGACCCGGTCTTGCCTCGGCCATAGCCGCTGTCTTGGCTTTCTGCCATAGCTATTGAATCAGCGGCAACGTGCGCTTCTGCGCGGCGCTCTGGTAGGCCGTATCGACGATCTGTTGGCCGATGCGGCACAGTGCCGGCGAGAGCGGTCCCTCGATGGGTTGGTTCTCTTCGATGCAGTGAATCACGTACTGGACGGGATTCTGAAACGGCGGTTCGAGCACGTCCACTGGCCGTTCCTCGGTCGCTGGCTGCGCCCGCGTCTGCACGCGGATTACCTCCTCGTAGTCATAGGAACTGATCGTGCCCTCGCTGCCGACGATGACAAAGCCGCACTTGGGCTGGGGTTGCAGGGTCCAAGGATCGGTAAAGGTGCCCCAGCGCGTCTCGAATTTCGACAGGCCCCGCTCGTAGCGCGCCACCGCAATGCAGTGTTCATCTACTTCGAGTCCTTGGGGTTGATCTACGGTGGCCGTCACTTCAATAGGTGCCCGGCCGTCCATGTACCAGGTACCCAATGTGGTGCCGTACCCTAGATAGTCCAGCAGAGAGCCGCCGCCCGCCGCCTTTTTGTAAAACCAACTCGTGGGCTTTTCCCGCTCGACGACATCGGCGGTGCGCTCCACTTTGTCGGCGAGGTGCCACAGCGGCCCTCGGTTGCCGTCGTAGTAGTGGACTTCGATCACCTCGCCGATCTCGCCTTCGGCAATGAACCGCCGCGCCGTGCGGTGCGGCGGATACCAAGCTAGCGGCCAGTTGATCGCCAACAGCTTGCCCGTCCCCGCCATGGCCCGCTGCATCTGGTCCGCCTCGGCGAGGGTGGCGGCGAAGGGTTTTTCCATGATGATGTGTACGCCAAAGGGCGCGACCTTTTCGGTCCACTCTCCGTGTTCAGCGGTGGCCGGGCACAAAAGAACAATGTCCGGCTGGGTCTTTTCCAGACATTCCCGGTAGTTGCTGAAAACCCGGTCAGCCGGAATGGCAAAATCCTCGCACGCCTGCTTCATGCGCTCGGGCTGCTCGTCGCAGATGCCGACGATCTCGACGTCTGCGTGCTCAAAGGCCATGCGCAAATTGTCGCCCATGTGCAGATGGTCGAAGTTGATCCCGGCGATTTTCCACTTGCTCATGGTCTTAGCTCGCAAGCTGCGCCCAAGCGGTTACGTGGGGCACTAAGCGTATCGGGCGTTTCGACGTCGCCACTTCTTGCCGAACCCGCTCGGCTAGGGTATCCACGTCAAGCTCTTCCGCTGTGGTGATCCCGTACTGTTCGAGGAGTGGGAGTACGCTGCGCAAGCTGTTGGCCGCGTATGAATACCCAGCCCAACCATCCGGCCCGCCGACCGGATACTCGCAGTGCATGTACGGCTCGGGCAGGCCGGCCTCGACGAAAGCGCGATACAGGCTGAAGCCCATGTCGATATGCGCTCCAGACCGCTCGAATACTGCGAGGACCCAACCGACCAGTTCGTTGGCGAGGGGGGTATCTGGCGAGTGCGGCATTTGCTGATAGGGGGTAAAATCAGCCTCCTGAAACGCCACGATCCCCCCCGGGCGCAAGCGAGTTGCTAGCTGCTTCAAGGCGTCGGCGGGATCGGCCATGTACATGAGGACCAGCCGACCAGTTACGGCGTCGAAATCGTTTCCCAACTCCAAGGTCCGGGCGTCCCCCGCGACGAATTCGACGTTGGTGAACCCAGCCGCCTGCGCCCGTGCCCGCGCCGTTTCGAGAATCTCCGGATTTACATCCACGCCCACGACGGCCCCTTCTGGACCGACCAACTCGGCGGCTGTCAGAGCCACATCTCCAGGGCCGCTGCCAATGTCGAGCACCTTCATCCCGCTGCTGATGCCCGCTTCTGTAAAAAAGCGCCGCGTCACAGCGTCGTACAGTTGCGACTGCTGAATCAGACGCTCTTCCTCCCCTTGGGTGCGTCCCATCGTATATGTTGCATCGCTCTTCGACTCGCTCATGGGATTCAATCCTCCTTTTCTGAGCTGGATTTTTTGGTGCGATAGTTCCTAGATGTTGGGCAACCACGCAGGCTACCCATTGTCCGCAGAGCATCTAGTGCGCTGAGGGCAATCCGGTATTCAAGATATTTTCGCGCAGAAAGTCAAACGCCGCGATCTCTTGGTCGCAGTCGCACTGGAAGCAAATAGACCGCTCTCTCCATCCAGCTTGTCTCCGGCGGCCAATCGCCCAATTTTAGGCCCGATTCCAACTATGTGCTTGGACGCAGATGTCCATTGCGGGATTAGCCTCCGCTTTTTTGCGCGAGGCAGGACATCAAAAACGAAAAGGATCGCGCCATGAACCAACCCAAAATCATGTACTATCACGACGGCCGGCATCCCCACATCTACCGCTACGAGCCGCCCATGGCTCCCGAGGAATACGTCGCCTTGGTCGATGAATTGGCCGGCACCACGGTCGAAGCCATCGCCTTCTGCTTGGGCGAGGGCCGCACCATGCTGCACGACACTCGGGCCAGCGAGTTGATGGGGGACAACGTCGAAGTCTGGGATCACTATGTCTTTCGCCGCGCTTGGCAAAACGCCAAGTCTCTCATCGACGCTGGCCACGATCCCTTGCGCTTGGTCTGCGACCGGGCCCACGAGTTGGGCCTTCAGGTTTATCCCCTCCTGATCGTACAGCGCGGCGGCGTTGACCACGCCTCGACGCGCTGCTCCAATTTCCGCATTGAGAACCAGCACCTCGAAATTGGCGCGGCTGGCGATCTCGACCCGGACTACCCCGGCTTGGACGGCCTCGACTTCAAGCACCCGGAGGTCCGCGACGAGCGCTTTGCCATTGTCGAAGAAGTGATGAGCGAGTATCCATCCGACGGCTTTGAACTACAGCTCAACCAAATGCCCTATTTCTTCCACCCCGACGAAATCGACGCTGGCCGCCCCCTGATGACCGACTGGATCGGTCGGGTCCACGAAGCAGTCAAACAAAGCGGCACCGACAAAGAGTTGGTGGTGCATATTCCCGACCGCTTGGAAGATTGCGCCCGCGCTGGACTCGACCCGGAGGAGTGGGTCAAACGGGGTATAGTCGATGTGATCGTCGCGGAAAATTTCGGCGAAAACTACCGCCTGAAAATGCAGGCCGACTTCGCCGAATTCCTCGGCCTCACCCAAGGGACGCCCTGCCGCCTATTGGCCCCCCTAAACGGCATGGTTTTTTCCGACCGCCTGCTCGACGCGCCCCTGTCCATGCTGCGGGCCGCGGCCTGCAATTTTTGGGATCAAGGCGTTGACGGCCTTTATGTTTCCGAGTGGTTCCACCTGTGGCCGTACGAGGCGTCCTTTTACGAAAAGCTCAGAGAATTGCCCTACCCCAGCATTATGGCAGCCAAGGACAAATACTACTTCCTGCTCACTAACACCCAAGACGGACCCGCAGTCAGTCGGCCCAATCCGCTACCCCGTCAATTGGATCTGGACCAACCCGTCAAATTGGAATTGACCATTGCCGACGACCTGCAAAAATGGGGGGAGGCCGACCGCGTCCACGAAGTTTTGCTGCGCTTCCGCATCCACGGTAATGTCGAGACCGATCGCATTCAGTTTGCGCTCAACGGCCAAATCCTGCCCGACGACCTGCGGCGCAAGATCAATTCGCTCTACAACATGGACGGCCCGCGCTATCGGGTGATGGGCGGGTACTGGCACATTTTCAAATTGGACGCGGCCCACTGGCCGGTGCGGGGCAAAAACCGCATTGCAGTGACACTGTTGGAGCGCGACGCGGATCTGGCCGATCCCTACTGCACGCTGACCGATGTCGAGTTGGAAACTAAGTACCTGAAGGGTAGGAATTTCCACCGCGCTTATGTCGACCCAGACCTAGGACCCTACCAACACCGGTCCTGACAACCGCTCATTTCTCCAATACCGTCCTCTCTTCCAACAACCTCGCCATCATCTGGGCAAATTCGGGCGTGCCGTCGTCGTCCCAGTACTTGGTCTCAATAGGCGCGGCATAGCTGTGGGGCATCCCGCCCCGGGTCCAGTCGGGCCGGATCAGGAAATGGCGCGTCGTCAGGGGGTCGTATCTATTGTACATCCGCGTCCCATTGGCGAATTGCGATTTGACGATCCACGGATTGATCGGCGGCAATTCCCGGTTCGCTAGCCGCTCCAATTCGTCGCGGTCCAAGGTCAAGCCCAAGCCCGGTTTTTCCGGCACTCGAATGAGTCCATTGATCGGCTCTAGACGCTCGCGCACCACCTCGTCTTTGAGAATTTCGCTGCTGTCGATAAAGTGGAAGGTGGCCGAGGGAAAGGTCGCCATCATGTGGCAAACCATGGCCCGGGTGATCGTGCCGCCCACGTTTTGCAGCATGAACGGTATATTGCCAGCGGCGAACAGACCGGCGGCGCGGATCGCATCGCCAAATTTCTGGTGGCCGCGCATGTACACGTCTCCCGCCCCCATTAGCACCTCGTACGTGGCATTCAGCGGCGCTTGATGGCGCACGATGGGCAGGGGAATGCGCCGGCGTAAGTCAATCGACGCCAAGGTATCGCCGGCATTGATCGAGTCTTCAAAGCAGCCGGCAATGGGATATTGGGCCAACCTAGCCAGCAGATCCGGCATGGAGTCATCGGTGCCGCCGCCGGTGAAATCGTAGTGGATTTTGAATCCAGGCGGGGCCACGGCCTGCATGGCCTCGGTTTGGTCGAAGACGTTCTCAAAGGGCGACAGGTGGAACTTGAGCCAAGTGTAGCCCTGAGCGGCGTAGTTCTCCACGGCCTCGGCCATGTGGCTGGGGGCGCTCGACACGGTCCAACTGCCCACCGGCACCCACGAGCGGTACTTCTGGCCGAAGAGCTTGTACACCGGCACGCCTGCGGCTTGGCCCATCAAATCGTACATGGCCGTGCCTAGCCCGATGGAGACTTCGTCGCCCATCCATTCGAAGGGATTACTGCCCACATACTGGTCGATTACTTCCTGCGGCTCGGTGCGGCCGCTCTCGCCGAGGCCGATCAGGCCGGTATCGGTGTGGGCTACGTACACCGTGCGCCGAGTCACGCCTTGGTAGTGGCTGACCGGATAGGCGATCCAGTCTTGGTACTCTAGGCTGATTTCGTGGACTTCTATCTCAGTAACTTTCACGACGCCTCCTATTGGTTGGTCGTTAAAAACCGCCGATCAGTCCTCGACTGCAAAGAGAATTTTGTAGAGCACCGGCACAAAAAGCAAGGTAATCACCGTGGCAAAAAGCAAACCCGCCATGATGGCCACCGCCATCGGCTCCCACATCAATCCACCGCCCAAATAGAGGGGAATAAGCCCCAACGTCGTCGTGCAGGTGGTCAGCAATATGGGGCGAAAACGCTGCTGCGCCGCGGCGACGATCGCCTCAATAGACGCCCGCCCAGATTGGTTCAATTCGATTTGTATGCGATCTATGAGCACGATCGCGTTGTTGATGACAATACCAACCAGCGCGATCAAGCCGAGGAAGGCGAAAAAACCAAAAAACGAGCGGAAAATCAGCAACCCGACGATGACCCCGATCAGGCCGAGCGGAATGGTGCTCAGGACGATAAAGGTCTTGCGGAAGGAGTTGAACTGAACGATCAGCAGCGCTAGAATGATAAAGCCGGACAGTGGCAGCTTGGCGAGGACCGCGCCCATAGACTCGCCGCTCTGCTCGGACTCGCCGCCCAACTCGTAGCGATAGCCCGGCTGCCACGATTCGCTGTTTGCTTCGAGCCAAGGGACGAGCGCGTCGGTGATATCTTGCGCGGTAAAACCGCTTTTAGCGTCGCAGGACACGGTCAAGGTGCGGTACAGATCGCGTCGTTTGATCTTGGCAAATTGCCACTGAGGCACAATCTGCGCCACTTGTCCCAAGGGCACGTTTTTGCCCGACCCTTGGGCGTAGATGTTGATGCTCTCCAGTTGGCGTACATCGACATCCTGACTGCTTTCGTTGCGCAGGACAATGGGGATACTTTGGTCGCCCTCGCGGAAAGCACCCGTATTGAACCCGGTGAGCGCCGTCTGCAACGAAAGGGCGATATCCTGATTGGTCAGGCCGGCGTTTTGGGTCTTGGACTGGTCAATGGCAACGGCGATTTTTTTGATTTTTGGCCCCCAATCGTCGCCGATATTCTGCGCACTGGGTATTTTGCTGAGTTGTTGCTTGATGCGCTCGGCGAGGCCGAACAGTTCATTGGGGTCTGGCCCGGTTATCCGCACCGCCACATCTGCACCACCCCCGCCGCCCCCGGCCAACCGCGCAACCCGTATCTCGGCGTCTGGAAAGGAGCGAAAGCAAAAGGCGTCTAGGCGGTCAATTACCCGCTGGTTGTCAGCGCCCGAACGGGTGTTGATCAACATGTGAGCATAACCCGCATTAGCTTCACCCGGCTGATAACCTAAGTCGTAAGAGGGTGGCCCCTCGCCGATAAAGGTCGCCCAATCCGTTACCCCGCGTTGGCGCTGGGCGTTCACCAAGAGACTATCTGCGATATACGCTTCGAGCTGCTCCACCCGGGCGGTGGTGGTCTCAATTTTGGTGCCCAAAGGCAAATTCAGATCGACCGTTACTAGGTTGCGCTCGCTGTCGGGAAAGAAGATAAACGGCAAGGAACCAAAGCCGAAAAGCGACGAGACAAATAAGCCGACGATGATCGCCGAAAATGAAAAGGGCCGCGCTAGGGCCTTGAGGAGCAACCCCTTGTAATAGCCGTTGCAGCGATCGATAAAAGTGCTTTGCTCGGACGAGGATTCTTGCCGTTTCACCCGGATGAAGAAAACCGCCAACAACGCGACCATCGTCAGGGAGAGCAACCAAGAAGAGAGCAAGGATATGGAGATCACACTGAAAAGCGGCCCCACGATCTCGCCCATGGTAGATTCGGCGAGAAAGAAGGACAAGAAGGCGGCTGAAGTGGTCAGCGAAGAGACCAACAGCGGCACGGCCAGCTCCTGAGCCGATTCGATGGCGGCTTCTTTGGCGGCGGTGCCCTTTTCCATTTTGACCACAATCGCTTCGGATACCACGATGGCATTATCCACCAACATGCCCAGCGCCATAATCAAGGCCGCCAGCGACACTTGGTTGAGACCAATATCGAGCAGGCCCATAGTAAAAAGGGTCGCGACAATGGTCATGGGAATGAGGCTGGCCACGACTAGGCCAGTGCGCAGTCCTAAAAAGAGCAGCATGGACAACAGCACGATAGCGACGCTTTGCAGGAGATTGCCGGTGAAATCGGCAACCGATTTTTCTACCTCGAAATCTTGGGAGGCTACTCTGTTGAAGGTTATGCCCAGCGGTAGCCGCGCTTGATGGAGGGCGACTAGTTGGTCGATTTCCGTACCCAACTTGATGATGTTGGCTCCTTCGCTGAGCGCCACCGAAAGCGCCAGCCCCGGCTGACCGTTGATTTTGACTAGGCGCTGTTGGGGCGTTTCGTAGGCCCGCACGATGCGGGTTATATCGCCGAGGTACACGCTACCGCCCTTGCCCACCGCGATCAACGTCCTCCCCAGATCGCCTAGGTCGGTGTAGCTGCCGGTCGGTTCGAGCACTAAGCGCTCATCCTCTAGGCTGACCTCGCCGCCGGAAAAGACGATGTTGGTACTGGCGATGCTGTTTTTGATCTTTTGCGCCGAAAGGCCCAGTTCGGCCAGCCGAGCGTCGTTGAATTGCAGGTAGATCCGTTCCTTTTGGATGCCGCTTATTTTCACTTCGGACGCGTCGGGCAGCTTGATCAGGTCGTCGCGCAGGTCTTTGGCATAGGTCTCGAGTTCGGCAAAGGTGAAACCATCCCCGGTCAGGCCGATTGCAATGCCGTACACCACTCCGAGCCCATCGTCCTTGACTTCCGGGCCGTAGATGCCTTCGGGCAAGTCCGAGCGAATGGTGTCGATTTTGCGGCGCAATCGGTCCCATACCGCTTGGAGTGCGTCCGGCGGGACTTCCTGCTTGAGTTCGACTGAAACTATCGACAGACCAGTGCGCGACTCGCTGGTGACGGTTTTCAGCTCGGGCAATTCTTGCGCGACTTCTTCGATTTTGCTGGTAATCAGGGCTTCGACCCGCTCGGGACCAGCACCGGAAAAGCCCGTCACCACCGAAGCGACGCGGACGGTGTACGGGGGCATACTGTCGCGCGGCATCGTCTGATAGCCGACCAAGCCCAACAGCACGACGACGAGCAAGACCACGATGGTGACGCGGTTATTTTCTAGGGCGATTTGGGTGAGGTTCATAGGGTCTCACTCGGCCAAAAGGCGCACGGTCATCCCGTCCAAGAGCGATCTGAGGCCGGCGGTGGCGACTAATTCTCGGTCGGCTAGCCCTTCTTCCACGACAAAACCGTCCGCCAACAGTTGGCCGATGCGAATTGATCGGCGGTAGACCGTCCCCAAACCCTTGTCAATCGCCTCTACGACAAAGACGTATTGGCCCTTGGCGTCTTCCCCCACCGCCTTGACCGGCACCACCAGCGGATCCGATGCCCCGCTGGTGCCAAAGCGAAATTCCACCTCGCCGGCCATGCCGGGCCGGATAGACGGAGCAGGAGCGTCGAGTTGCACAATGACCGGATACGTGCTGGAAGCGTCGAGCGCGTATGCTATCTCGCGCACTTGGGCCGCAAAATCTAGGCCGGGCAGGGCGGAAAAACGCACGCGCACCGGCTCGCCGGTCTGGATTTGGGCGATATAGCCCTCGGGCACCCCTACTTCCATTTCGATGTCTTTGCCTGCGCTCAATTCCACCAAGGGCGCGCCGGCTTGGATCACTTCGTTGACCTCGTTGTGGACTGCGGTGACTATGCCAGCGACAGGGGCGTATATCTCATTGTAGCCTAGCTGGCGCTCCTGCAAATCCAAACTCTTCTGGGCCGATTCGTAACTGGACGTGGCCGAGGCAAGGCCATTTTTGGCCTGTTCGTACTCGGCGAGGGAAACGTTGTTGGCTTGGTAGAGCTGCCGCACGCGAATGAGCATGGACTGGGCATTGGCCTTTTGCACGCGGGCGTTTTCTAGCGCGGCCTTGGCCCGTTGATGCGCGAGGATCGCATCCCGGTTGTCGAGTGTGGCAATGCGCTGGCCCGCTGCGACGGGGTCGCCGACCTTTACGCCGATTGATTCGATAAGCCCGCCCGTTCTGAAGCTGAGCTTGGCTTCGATCCCAGCTTTGGCCGTGCCGGCAAAACGCTGGCTCTGGACGGCGCTGGCGGGACGGACTTCGGCGTATTTTACCGGGCGGATGGCAGGTGGGGCGACTTCCGATTCGCCGCCGCAGCCAATCCATAGGCCCGGCACCCATAGATAAATCCCAATAACTGCGAAATTTTGCTTTGGCATGATACCTCGCTTCATGGCGCGTTTTTCCTCGTCGAGAAGAAATCCGTCAAGCGCCCGGCAAAAGCCTCCTGCTGTTCTGAAGTCATGAGCATGGTATAGGCTCCGATGCTGTTTTCTAGCTGCAAATGGCTGATCAAGTATTCATAAACGGCTCCGGCCTCGGCTTGGCGAGCGGCAAGGGCGGCGCGTTGGGCATCCACCAGTTGGGTGATTGCCAGTTGGCCCTTTTGATAGGCGTCCTGCACCAAGACAAAGTTTTTTTGTGCGCTGGTAGCCGCCACTGCGGCAAAGTGTATGTTGGTGCGCTTAGACACCAAGTTGGTTGCCCGCACGCGGACGGCTTGGGTGAGTTGCTGGCGCAAGCTCTCCTCTTGGAGGCGGAGTTGCTGCTGCTGAATCGCGGTCTGGTTGATGGCGATCTGGCGTTGATTGCCCTGAAAGAGCGGATAGGTGAAGTGGAGGGCTAAGTTCCAAGTGCCGTCGAGCGGATCGGAGGAGGCCGGCGGCATTCCCTTGCCGGTGCGCCAGAAGGTGTAGTCGGCCTGCCCGCGCAAAGCCACCGTAGGCAGGTAGTAGCGCCGACGATTCATCTGCTGCTGGCGTTCGGCTGCTTTCATATTCGCTTTTAGCTGCTTGAGCGAAGGCATGTTTTGCAGGGCCTCGGCGATGAGAAAATCGGTCAGAATCTCCACATCGCCGGCGCGGTCGATCAGAGACCCGAGGCGGGCCGGGTCAAAACGGCTAAAGAGTTCGTCGGAAAGCTGGGCGTCCTCCACTTCAAACTCCTCGCCGATATCTGCCCGGTTGAGCAAGCGGTTGAGTTGCACTTTGGCCAGATAGAGGCCGTTGAAAGCCTCAATCGAGGCTTGGGTGGCGCGGGCCACTTCGCTTTCCCAGCGGAATACGTCGGCGACGCCAGCATAGCCAACGGCATTGCGGGTGCGGGCGATCTTCAGATTGCGGCGCGAAGCATCGAGATTCTCATCCTGGATGCGCCCTCCGGTTTTGGCCAGCAGGATGTCGAAATAAGCCGTTGACAAGTTTAGCACCACGTCGAGTGCGACTAGATCGGTGCGATGGCGGGCGGCCTCGGCCAAGTACTGCTGGATTTTGACGTTGGCCAAGACCGGCTCGGAAAACAACACCTGCTGCACGGTCCCAGTGCCCATGCCGGTGCGCTCGGGCTGTTGACCGAAAGCGCGCTCGGCGGCATTTGGATCCACCTGCAACAGGGTGGTCGAGGTCTCTACGGTGGGTAATAGGGACGATTTGGCTTGGCGCATATTTTGGCTGGCCAAATCGACGTTGCGCTTTTCGATGCGCAGGTCGAGGTTGCTCTGCAAGCCTTCGGCGATGATTTCCGGCAAGCTCAAGCGTCGATCGCTAGTGGGTTCGTCGGCCTTGAGGAAGCGGGCGGAAAACAGCGTTTCAAACGAGAGGTCGAAACCGATGCGCCGGACGGTTGCGGCATTCAGCACCCATTGCTCGTCAAAATTGCGCTGCACGGGCATCGCCGCCAATTCCTCCCCCAGCACAACTCCCTCGACGATTAGGGCTAGGTTGCGGAAAATCTGGTCGCGGCTGTTCTCGTCGCCGATACAGGCCATCATTCCCGCATCCACATAATGTCGGCTCATGGCAAAGGAAGGCAGCTTGCGCTCGGCGAGGGCCTCGGCCAGCAAGGAGACCTCCTCGGGTGGACGCTCAAAGGCCGTCGCCAAATAGACCGCGTCAACCGCGTCGCTCAGCACCGGGAGCGGCCCTTCCGGCTCCCAAAAGACCAACTCCACCTCGCTGCCGTACGGCGCGGCAAGGCGGTCGAAGAAGCGCTCAAAATCCAGCTTGCCTTGCAGGTTTGCACTGAGGATGACGGCCAGATGGGCAAAAGGATGGATGCGATAGAAGGCGTCCCACTCCTTTTGGATCGAGTGACTGCTGAGCAGGTAGGTAAAATTCTGCACCCCGGAGACGCCGGGTTCGACGAGGGGCATCTGCTGTAATTCCACGTCCAGTATCCCCACGGCGATCGTCGGCTTGGGCAGGTTGCCTTGGGTGGCCAGCATCGCGGCGCTGGCCGGCCCGGCGGCAATAATTAGATCGACCGCCGGGTCGTTGGCCAAGGACCGATAATCGGCTGGCCCGGCGGCAAAACGCAGGTGTTCGGGGAGAAAATGGACCGACGTATTGCCCCCTAGCACCTTGTGAATTTCCTCCTGCAGGAGTACTAGGTTGCTATCGGCATTGGTTGCCTCGACCCTAAAATCGAGCAATAGGCCGATGTGGAGGTCGCTCTTTTCAATTTGGGCGTGTGCTGGCGGCGCTTGGCCCATGAACAGGACGACGGATATAGCTATTCTTAGCATCAAAAGGTCTAGCCGCTGTTATTGCGGCGCGTTAGTGAGTGCGGGTTTGCCGTCTTGGGTCACTCGAATTAGAAATCGCAGTGCCTCGTTCACGGACCCAGAATCCGGGAAAATCTCAGCGACATCGGGTTCCAAATGAACAGATCGTCCCCTGAAGTTCTCCCGTTTAGGACCGACCTTTCTCACCCGCAAGCCCTTCAGATCGTACTCCGAACGCAGGTCGTCGTCCATCTCAGTCTCAGCCTTGTTCATAATTTTCTCTTTCCTTTCGTCAAATGAGACCCGGTGTTTCGACAGATTAGCTTCTGCTTTGTTTTTATCCCATTCGAATTCCATGGACATAATATATGAAAGCGAAGACTATCGGAGGTACTGCAAATAGATTTCCACCTGCTCGACCCACAAGGGCACCTGCAACCGCCCATCCCGCTCTAGTACCTGCACCCGGACTTGGTGCACGCCGCGCCTCACTTGTGCTGCGGTTAAGTTCCAACAGAGCCAAGCGTTCTCTGACACATCGCTTGGATCGGCCGCATCTTCGGCTGCGGCATCGCGCACCTCTGGCGCTGGCAGCGCGACTCCGTCCAACGCCACCTCGATCTGATCGGCGGGCGACCAGTGGGCCATTTCGATTTGCAACTCGGCACTTGTCAACGCTCCTTCGGTCTCGACCTCGTCGCCGACGCGAACGTGGAAAATCGGCCCACAGTCCGTTAGCGTAGGATACAGCGTCACCGGCACCTCGCCATACAGGCGGTCGTCGCGTTCGGCATCCACCCGGTTCCCGGTCTTGGGGCCGATACTGCGATGCAGGGCGGTGTACACTTTGTCCAAGCCGACTAGGGTTTCCGCCGCCCCCATAGTAGTGAGCAATGGTCGATGCGTCTGGGCGTGGCCGTGCCAGTTGAATATATACACGCCGTCCGCCCCACGCGCTAGCTGATCCTGGGCCAAGCCGCGAAACCAATCCACCCGCCACGCCCCGTGGGGCCGCAAGCGCCGCGCCTGTTGCCGCCCGTCCGAATCAAAGCCAGCGTAGAAGCGCACGCCGTGGGGACGGCACAACTCGACGAACTGCTCGACCTCGGCCCCTGGGTCGGTCCCCGAATTGCCGCCACTGATAACCACATCGCACAAACCATCCCGCACCCAAGTCTCCACATCGTAGCCAATGCGGCGGCAGGCTTCAAAGGTCGTGGCCACCCGCACGGCCACGTGAAAGGGCCGCCCCCGCTCCTCGGCGATCTGGTCGGTCTGCGCTCGCACGGCCTGCATGAGATCAGTCAAAACGTAGCGCAGGCGGTACGCATCGTCGGCTGGCAGGTGGAAGGCGTGCCGCTGCCAATCCAATTCGACCCCGTCCCAATCGGCCAAGCGGCAGGCTTCGACGACGCGCTGCAAGATATACGCCCGCACTTCGGGGATGGCCATATTCCACGAAGTCGAGGCCCAGCCCGGTGCCTGCTCCTCGCCCAAAAGCCACTCGGGGTGCTGCTGCCGCATTGGCGTCAGTTCGGACCGTTGCAAGCCGCCCAGATCGCTTGGGCGCAAGTCCCAGAAGTGGTTGTCGTTCATGCGCAGCGACGGCAGCACCGCCATGCCCAGCTCGCGCCCGCGCTGCACCAGCGCTCCGTACAGATCGTCCCCCCGCTCGAAAAAGGCGCGGATGTTTTCAGTGTGGCGCATAGTCTGCACGGAATCGTAGCGCCGCTCGGTCGATGCGCCGACCACATCCAATTGCTGCGACGGCCAAGGCACTTCGTGGACGCCCACGCACCAGCACAAGGCTCCCACCTGAGTATCGGCTAGGGGCGCGTACACTTTGTCGAGGAATTGCGCCAGCGATTGGGGGTACTCGCTGTACCCGTGTGGTGCACCGTCCCAGTTGTACACAATGCCGTAGTTAGGCGCGGCCGTTCGCTCTGCCATAGTTTCCTCCAGCGCGTTAAGTTGGTCCGGTAGGCTGCACTGCATAGTTTACTAGGGCAATGCACCGGAAACCTAACGAAGAGAGGATTATCACACCATGAGCTAATACCGCTTGTTATTGACCCGAGCCAGTTTCACAAGTCTTTTCCTTAATGACCAGATTATGTTCTGCAATCAGGAGGAAGCCGTGCTTGATTGCAGCGGTCGATTGGGGTATCTTGAGCACCGATTTGTCGGCTGATCTCCTCAACCTCCATTCTGGGGGCCGCGATGAGTTCTTCCCGCTTTAAGTCTCCCGCTTCCGATTTCGATCTCGCCGAATTGGTCCGTCGCCTACGCCGAGGCCTTTTCCTGTCCTTGGCGCTAGCCATCGGCCTCACGTTGGTCTTCGTCGCTCTCAACCCCTTTCGACAAGTCGAGATCAAAGCCCCTCGGCCTCTCAGCACCAAGTTCATCAAGCGCGAACCTCGCTTGACCAAGCCCTTGGAACTGCGCAAAATCCCCAAGCCCAAGCGCCAACTAGCTCGCCGCCAAGTCCACTTAGCCGCCGCCCGCCTAGATCAAGTGCAGGCCACGACCAACTTCAATGTCCGCTCGTTGATTTCCAGCCACGTCGGCAACTCGGGCATTAGCTTGTTCAAGCCGATTACCGATAACGCTACGAACAGCTTTGCACTCGAGCCCAAGCTCGTCTCCACCTCGGTGACTAGCACGCGGATGCCGGAGCACAAAATCGACATGGCCTTGGAGATGCTCGATGTCAACAGCATGGACACCGGCCGCTACCGGGCCATGGTCGTCCAGGACGCCGGCGATCCTCAGGCGATCAAGGGCTTCGTCAAAATAGCCCATGTGATTTCGGCCCGCGCTGTCACCGATCAAATACAGGGCTACAGCAATTTGAATCTGCGCTCAATCGATGCTTTGTGCGACGTCATCAATGAATACACCGGACTTGAAGCCAAGTTTATCGGCACGATTACTTACGACGACAGACGCCTGCTTGAACTGCCTATTCTCATCCCCCAGGGATCCCTCAACGAGGGCGAAATGGAAAACTATGCCCGCTATATGCTGTCTGGGGGCTTCGTGTTGGGAGGCTATCATCGCGAAGCCTTGGTAAAGTACGGCGGCTTAGTAGATGGGTATGATTTTTGGAAAGAACGCCTGCCTTTGGACCATCCCGTTTTCAATGCTTTTTTCGCGCTGAAAGGTGGGACTGGAGGCATGGTTGACTGGCGGGACATTGTCAACGGATACTTTATCCGCGACCGGATGGTCGGCATCGACAACGTAGGCTGGGGCAGCAACCCGCGCTACAATCAGATGGCGGTCAACGTGATCGTCTATGCCCTGACCCAAGAAGGCTCCATCACCCAACGCCTCATGCAGGGGGTCAACTGAGGTCGGCTGTCCCCAAAAATCCACCAGAAAAACACTCCTTGGAGACTTCCCATGGCTATGACCGAAGAAGAACGCTTCCGCTTTGACCTGACCGGCTTTTTAGTGCGTCCCGCCATCTTGACGCCCGACGAAGTCGCCGCCATTGTCGATCAGATCGACCGCATTAAACACGACCCCGAATCGCTGCCGCCCGAACATCGCGACGTGCCCGGCGGCCCGGCCAGCATACTGATTGATCATCCCCAAGTGGTCGATGTGATTCGGGAGGTAATTGGTCCCGATATAAGATTGGAAGGCTGTAGCTGCGTCTGGCGCAAAAAAGGCGAGGAGCACGGCGGGCTGCACGGGGGCGGCCCTGGGCAAGCCGATCCCATTTTTGGCTATCGGGTGAAAAACGGGCGCATCCACGCCGGTATGGTGCGGGTTATTTTTGAATTGACCGATATTGCCCTAGAAGATCAGAGCACCCATTTCTTAATCGGCAGCCACAAGTCGGAATTCCCCATCCACGAGGATCACCTGTCGCTGGAAGAAGGCAAGCGCAGTCCCTTCCTCACCACGTACGCCTGCCCGGCCGGCAGCGCGGTTTTTTTCACCGAGAACTTGTGCCATGCCGGGCCGGTGTGGCGTCGCGACACTCCACGCGTCACCGTATTAAACGCCTATTCGCATTTGGCCACCCATTGGCACCGGCTGAAGATCCCCCCGGTGGTGCTGCACAGCCTGCCGCGCGAAAAGCAGGCTTATTTCCGTCAGCCTTGGATCGCCGATTTCCGCACCAGCCCGGCGACTCACAATACCACCGAGCGCTTCTTAGACAACGACGAAGCGCCCGTCGATACGGATCATAAACCCTAGGCGTCCAAGCCGATCGAAGCTGGCAGACGCAATCGAAGGTTATGAATTTCCAACTAAAAGCGCGCTGCTGACAGCGGCCCGGGGTCGCGTCCATCCAGAGCCAGTTCCACCATGCGCTCGGCGGCCAGCAGGCCAATGGAGTTGCCGTAGCCGCTAAAACCGAGGGCAAAGACCGCGTCGGGCAGGTCCGGGAGCGCGCCGACAGCCGCTCGGCGATCCGGGGTGAAGCCGTGGATGCCAGCCCAGTAGCGCTCGACTTCAAAGGAGATGCCCGGGAACCAGTGGCGCAAATAGGCCTCGAGGTGCTGTATCAGATTTGGGGTGACGGCGTCCTCGGCGGTGTACTCCTGCTCCTCAAAAAAAGCCCGGGCACCGCCTATCATCAAACGCCCATCTTCAAGCTGGCGGAAGTAATCGTACTCCGTGATGCCGGCGACTTGAATCAGAGGTTCAACTGGGGTAGTGATGAGGATCTGGCCGCGCACTGGGCGCACGATGCGGCGCAAATGCGGGTGCATATCGCAGCCGTACCCATTGGTGGCGATGTACACCTTGCGGCAGCGGATGTGGGCGCGGCGCCCGCGCACTATCAGTCCCTGGCCCTCCGGTTCGATGCGATAGACCTCGTTGTGGTCGTAAAAGGTGGCCCCAGAGGCGGCGGCAATGGCCTCGGTGAGGCGCGCTGGCTGCACCATGAAATCGCCTTCCACCTGTAGAGATGCCGCGTACCCAGCGCCATAGGGATCGCTGTGGGCAAACTCGACTTCAACGCCGTCGGCGGCAAAGGCGCGGGCCCACTCTTCCATCTCGCGGGCGTCGGCTTGGGTTTCAGCTAGGTGGATGGCACCCTCTTCCCAGGGCACTTCGTACTGCTTGGCCAAGGCGCGCATGCGGGCGACGTTGTCGAGCACCATGTCGAGGATTTGGCGGGCGGCTGGGCGGCCTACTTGGGCGATGAGGGTGGGGTACGTCTCGCGCTGCGAGGTCAGCACAAAGCCGGCGTTGCGGCCCGAGGCACCGGAAGCTGCAAAGCGGGCGTCGACTAGGGCGACGTCGCGGCCCCGCTGATGCAGCAGGGTGGCTGCGTACGAGCCGACGATGCCAGCACCGATTACCACATCGTCGTGTTCGGCCTGCAGCGGCTCGGATACTTCTTGCCATTTAGATACGGTCATAAGGCCCCCAAGGTAAGGTTGGCTACTCTGTTGCGCGGATCCGTCGGTGAATTACCCTCACCCCTCCTGCTTCTCCATATTGCCCCCACTCGCCACCATGCGTTCGGGAACGCCATTCGCATCGGCTGCCAACGCCGCGCACGGCGTGCCAAAGGCGGGGTGGGCAAAGGGCAGATGGGTCCGGCCTCGCGCTAGAATGTGCTTGTAATTAGCTGCTGGTCCCTCATAGGGTGCCCCGTGGTTCCACGGCACCCAAGAGCGGGCGTTGCAATAGTGGCTGACAAATGCCCGACGCCAGCGATCGGGCGACTGGTTGGGATGGGAGCGATGCAGGAGATGCGGATGGAAGAACACCACATCGCCGGCCTCCACTACCACCGGCACTGCGTCACCATAGCGCCGCGCCACTCTCGACAGCGTATTGACCTCGTCGTCGAGATGGCTAATGCCCGCTACAGTTTCAATCTCGTCAAAGGCTCCCTCGGCGTGGACTAGGTGCCCCCGACCTTCATCGGGATAAATAGGCTCGTGGTTCGAGCCGGGCGCGACCCACAGGCAGCCGTTCTCCTCGTCGGCCCGCTCCAAGGCCAACCAAGCGCCGATGAGGGTGTCCGGGTACGTGGTGATGTAATAGGAATCTTGGTGCCAACCCTGTCCGCCCGTGCCCGGCGCGTTAAAAAACTGCATGGTCTGCAAGGCCAGCACATCCGGCCCGATGAGCGCCTCCAAAACGTCCAAGACGCGCGGGTGTAGTAAAAAGCGCTCGCAGGTGGCGTCCCAGCGGTGCAGTTGATGCACCCGCGTGAAACGCTGCACTAGCTCCTCTTCCGTCGCCTCAGGAGACGGCGGCTCTTGACCCGGAACGTCGATTTGGCCCTTGAGCATGGCCATGACGTGCGCTTTGAGTTCTTCCACTTCTTCCAGATCGACCAAGCGCTCGACGACTAGGAATCCCTGTTTCTGGTACTGGGCGTATTCCGCCGTGGAGACTTTGTAGCGATCGGGCCGCTGGTCGGCCACTGGTTTATAGCTCATTATTCCCTCCGCGTTGGCAGTCCTTTCACAGCTTCTCCCGCACGGCCCTCACCCCAGCCACCATGTTCTCCAGCTTTTGCTTCGCCGCCCAGCGCGCCGTTTGACTCAGCCCGCAATCGGGCGCAAAGGATAGCTTGTCGGCCGGGACATGTTCCAAGCACGCCTCGACCCGCGCCGCGATGTCCTCTACGGTTTCAATATAGTAGCTCTTCACATCGACGATTCCCACGGCCACGTCCATCTTTGCGGCGATCTGGCTGATGATCTCCAGTTCGGCGAACTCGCGGCCAGCCATCTCAACGTGCATCTCATCGACCTGCATGTCCAAGAAGGCCGGGAACATGGGCGCGTAGCGGCGCAGCCCCACGGCGCGGCCCTTGTAGTTGCCAAAGCACAGGTGGGTCGAGAGCCGGCACCTGCCCGCGACGGATTCGACCGTGCGGTTGAAGATATCGACGAAGCGCGCTGGATTCTCGCGGTGGGCATAGCAACTCATCGACGGCTCATCAACGGTCAGCTCGGTGCAACCCGCCGCACAGAGCGCCTCCAACTCGCTTCGCACAATTGGCAACAGCGCCTCGGTCACGGCCCAGCGGTCCGGGTACTGGCCGTTGGGCACGAGCCGTCCGCTCAACGTGTAAGGACCCGGCACACTGGCCTTGAGCGTCGGCCCTGCGGGTGCCAACCGCTTGAGCCGCGCAAACTCCTCCACCGCGCCTAAGCCGTGCGGCGCTTGCAACAGTCCAGTGATTGCATGACGTCCCCGCTGGTCGTGGGCGGGAGGACCGAAGCGCCTAGGCGATGCAGACTCTAGGTCAATGCCTTCAAGATAGCCGTAAAAGGAGAGGTTAAAATCAAAGCGCGTCTGCTCGCCGTCAGTAACGACGTCCAACCCGGCGCGCACTTGGTCGCCGAGCGCGGCAACGACCGCGTCGTCCTGTATCTCGGCAATATCGTCCGGCCCGAAGGCGTCGAGGTGTTCAGCCGCGTGTTCGAGCCAGCTCGGGAAGGGGTAAGAGCCGATAACAGTGGTGCGCAGGGGATGGTCTTTCACGGTTGGCCTCCATCGACTTTTTCCCAAGCGATTGCCGCCGTCCCCAAAACGCCGGCGTGGTCGCGCAGCTTGGACAGCACGACTGGCACACCTGCGCCCGCTGGATGGCGGAATAAATGTTCGTTCACTTGCTTTTGCAGCGGTGCGAGAAAGTGCTCGGCCGCATTGGTCGCCCCGCCGCTGAGGATGATGCGCTGGGGAGCGTACACGTGTACCGCACTCACCAGCAGCCAACCCAAGTTGCGGGTCCAGTGCTCCAACTCGTCAATGCAAAGCCGATCTTGGCGCTTCACGCCGCGGATTATGGCCTTGAAGTCGATGGCATTGGGATCTTTGAAATACTGGTCGCTCAAGATCGAGGGAATGCCGCGCGCCAGCCCGTCCCGCACCTGCTGGGTCAGCGCCGTGGCCGAGCACATCATCTCAGCCGTGCCCCGCGCATTGGTCAGGCACAGCCGCCCGCCGAGGGCCTGCATGACGATGTGGCTCATCTGCGTTCCGAATTGCAGATGCGGATCGCGCAGAATTTTGCCGTCGAGCAAGACACCGGAACCGACGCCCGTGCCCAAGGTGATCGTCACCGCCCACTCCACATCCCGCGCTAGGCCGTAGTAGCGCTCGGCGTAGATGGAGATGCGGCCGTCGTTGTCGGCGATGACCGGCAGACCCGTAACCTTGGCCAGCCGCTCGACGATCGGATACCCTTCAAGCCCTTTAATTTTTCCCGGCATGTACACCACGCCGACCTCGGGATCTACGGCCCCGGGAAAGCCCAGGCCAATGGCCTGCGGCTTGCCGCCCAACTTCTGGGAAATCCGCGCGACTTCACTTTTGAGCGTCTTGAGCAAATTGCCCATGCCCAGCGCAAACCCCGACGGATTGATGCCCGGTGCCAGCATCCGCCCGCCCCGTGTCACCGCGCCGCTTTTGGCTCGGGTGCCGCCCACGTCAAAGCCAATGACGTATTCCTTCATGCTTCCTCCTTGGTTAGCTCACGCACCAACCAGCATCCACGGTCACCACCGTTCCGGTAATCGCCCGCGCTCGGTCCCCCAACAAAAAGACCGCCATCCCCGCTACATCCGCCGCGCTCATCATCGCCCCGAGCGGCTGCTTGTCGCGCATAAACGCCATGATCTCTGCGTTTTCTCCAGCCCGCTTGCTCATCGGCGTCTCCACCAGCGCCGGCGCAATGGCATTGACTCGAATTCCGTGCGGCGCGTAGTAGCTGGCCATAGCCTTGCTCAGCGACACAATCGCCCCTTTGCTGGCCGCATAGGCGTGCGAGGCAAAAAACTTCCGCTCCGGCGCAAAGGCCAACACACTCGCCATGTTGAGAATCGCCCCCCGCGCTTCGTCCTCGCGCGGTTCTTGGGTCAACATTTGTTGCAACGCAGCGCGGCAGACCAAAAACATGCTTTTCGCGTTGGCGTCCAGCGTCGCATCCCACCCCTCCTCAGTACACTCGTGCAGCGGCCCATCGCCAAAGCGCCGCCCGCTGATCCCCGCTACATTGAATAATCCGTCGATCCGTCCCCACTGGTCCACGCAGGCCGCGACGATTTCGGCGACCTGTTCCGGCTGCGTCAGGTCGGCTGCCCGGTGCGCCCCCTGCTTTCCCAGCTTCTCGGCCAAGGCCCGACAGTTTGCTTCCGTCTGCGAGGTGATGAATACCTTGGCCCCTTCCTCGGCTGCGTGCAGAGCCGTGGCCTCGGCGATGCCGGTAGAGCCGGTAATTAGACAAACCTTGTTGTCGAGCGTACCCACGATGTGGTTGGGTTGGAATTGGGTCAATAGGGACGGGTGCGGGCGACCCTAAGGGCCGCCCCTACTCGTACAAATGCTTGAGGCTCTTGCGATAGCCCTCGTAAAACCGCTCTAGCTGTTCTTCCGCGCTTACATTGCCGACAAACTGATGGCTCGGCAATAGCTCCGGCTTGATCCCCCGCGCCAACAACTGCTCGGCCACCTCGCAGCGCAGCATGTTCATCATCATCGCGCCAGTCACCGTCGATACCGGCCCAGTCCGCCACTCCAACCCCTCTAGCTCGAGCACGCAGTCCCCCGGCGGACACTGGTTGTCGAGGACGACGTCGGCCACATCCATCAGCTTCTGGCCCGACGAGTGCGCTGGCGGCGATTGGTCGCCGTGCGGTTTCGACAGCATGGCGATTACGGGCAAGCCCCGCGCCTTAGCACCCATGGCCATCTCGACGATTAGAGGCCGAATGCCGCTGGTCGAAATCAAGATAAAGGCATCGTGCGGCCCGAACTCGAACCCTTGGAGGATTTCCTCGGCGTAACCTTCGTACTTCTCCAAAAAGAGCGGCCCGCGCAACCCGTTGGTACCGACGATTGACGCATGGTTCGATACCGCTAGCTCGACCAGCGCAAAAAAGCCCACGAAACATCCCTGGCGCGGCGTCATCTCCTCGCACATCATGCGCGAGTGCCCTGCGCCAAAGAGAAAGACCAAGCCGCCGTTGGCAATGCTCTCGGTGCAGATTGCAGCGGCTTGGTCGATAGCGTCCATTTGCGTATCGCGCAGACGTTGCAACAGTTCCATCGTCTGCGCGTAATAATCTTCTGCAGCTCCCATGCCCCTCCTTTGATGGTAATCGAGTTATAGGGTCCGGCGGGCGGAAAGTACGGAACACCCCCAAGGGGCGTCAAACTTAGAGTCCCGCGGCGACAAAAGCGGCGACTGTTTCGTCGGAGACGACCGCCATGGCAGCCGCGACATTCCGCTCTAGCTGCTCGATGTTCAGCGAGCCGATGGGATTGCCGTGGATGCGTTCCTCGCGCAGACAAAATTGCAACGTCAGCTCCAGCATGTCGATGCCCTGCTCGTTGCACCACAAGCGCATGGCCGCGGCCCGGTGCTGGTCTTCGCCCCACTTGTCGCGCGGTATAAAGCGCTCCACGGGCACGCCCGTCAGCCAGCCGCGCATAATCGACCAGCCGTTGAGTACTCCGAGGTCGGCGGCCGCGGCCGCTGGCAGGATCGCATCGACTGCGCTCTGCCGGAGCAGGTTGTAGTCGCTGAAGCACAGCATCGCGTCGGTGCGGCCCGAGGCAATGTGCGCGAGATGAAAGTCGTGGGGGTTCATGCCATAGCCGATGAAATCTACGGCACCCTGCTGGCGCACCTGTTCCAGCCCTTCGAGTGCGCCGCCCGCCTCAAGGGTCGGTTCTATCTCGGGCGGATCGTGGAGGAAGAGCACGTCGAATTTCTCGATTCCCAGAATGTCGAGTTGGTCTTCGGCATCGGCTACGACCCGCGCCGCCGAGTAGTCGGGCCGCCCCTCGCCGTAGCCGCCCCATTCAGCCGCGCTGTGGCAGCAGACGCGGCCGCTGATGATGATCTCGCGGCGGGCGATGACGCCTTCCTTGATCGCGCGGCCCAGCTTGCGCAGCGAGTCGCCGTAGCAGCGGGCGCAGTCGAAGTGATTGACGCCCAAATCGACGGCTCGGCGCATCAGGGCCATGGCCTCCTCGTCGTCAACCGGCCCGAAGTGGCCGCCAAAGCCTTGCGTCCCGAATGGGATTACGGGTATGGAAAGCTCGGTTTTGCCCCAGCGGCGGCGGGGACAGCTTTTCTCTAGGCCCATGACGCCTCCTTTAGAGGGCGTTTATCCGCGCTATGACAGAGGATGAAAGTACTATGCGCCGAGGGCCGAAAACGCAAAATCCGCCTCCTCTCGGTCAGCGCAAAAAGTTACGCGACCGACGGCGCGACGGCTATGTATTGGCTTTTTCGTTGGCGACGGGCCCACAAAGAGCGTAGATGGGCTATCGCTAGCGGGGGGCGATTCAGACCTCGTCTGAGTCCGCATCCTCTTCTGACGCGAGGGTAATGCGCCCCTCGGCAAAATCCAGCATGGCACTGGCCGACGAATTGGGTAGTTCGTCTTCGGGAACTTCGCTTTCGCCTTCTTTCATTTTGCGCTCTATGTTAATGTCTCGCGCACGCTGCGATAGACTGCGACAGGCTTGAAAGGCGTTGATTTCGCCTTCGAGCTTGAGGGCGACTTCCCGAGAAAACATCGACTTGGCCATTGTAGCTCCCGAGGATGAAAGGTGAATGAGGGCGGACAGATTGTTACAAAACCATAAATATTATGCGATTTTTCCGAAACGGGCAACTCGCACGAGTGGCCGAACGGCTCAACAGCAGGGCGTTTTAGATCGCCCAATACTTCCACAAGTCCTCCGGCACCTCATAGCGCATCGTCTCGCGCTCGGTGTAGTGCCAGCGGGCGAAAAGCCCCAGCCGAGGCTTAGAGCGGATGTTGACCGAGCCGGTGTGACACAGAAAACAGTGCCATAAAATTACGTCCCCAGCCCGCGCCACAAATTGCTCCGGCCCTTGGGGCGAGCGGTCGGAAAACAACCCCCATTGGCGCGGCTCCCAATCGTCGCGGTCGCGGAAACTGCCGTCGATGTGGGCGGGATGCTCGCAGAAGTACGCGTGAGTCGGCAGATGGCTCTGCGGCCAGTAAACAAAGGCCCCACCGTTTGCTTCTACATCGTCGAGATAGGCCGTCGCCCCCAGCATAAAACCGCCGCTCCAGCCTCCGGGTCCGTAGCCGTCGATATGCCCTTGGCCCGGCCAGTCCCACGCCTCCCCCAAGCGCGGCCACTGCACCAGCATGGACCCGCCGCCGCCGCTAAACTGCCCGCCACCCATCGCCTCGACTACTTCCTGCATCTGCGGAAGCTGCCCAAAGGCCGGTTCAACCGCAAACCCGTCGATCACATAGCTAGCGGGCCAACTCGCCGGGTCTTGCGGATCGGCTCCTACGTGATTCCAGAACTGCCCGCGCCAAGCGGCTAGCTGCTCCGGCGCGATGAAGTTTTCCAGAATCAAATACCCCTGCTGCTTAAAAAACGCGATCTGTTGCTCGCTCAGTGCCATGTCGCTCCTCTCACGGCGATTTTCATCGCCTTCCTTGCACGGTTAGTTTTACCTTGTCTGGCTTGATGCTTTTGATCTCTAACCCGGTTGCATGGCGCACGGACTGGGCGGCCACCTCGAAAGTTCGTCGCCCGAACCTGACGAGATCGGCATCAATGACGACTTGGAAATCCGCATTGCTCGCCAAAAACATGTCCCGTCGCGGTCCCGCTACCGCGATCTCCACCTCTGGAGGTTTAACGTCCTTGAGCGCATATCCTTCGGGCATGTTCTCTACGGCTACGGACACTTGGAGCACTGCTTCCTCAAGCGTTGCACCCGGTACGAAGGCTAGCCACGCGCCCAAGGCCAAGGCGAAGGACAAAAGACCTTCCACTAAACGCCGTCCCCACCGACGCCACTCGACTCGGCGTGCGTTCACTTGGGTTCCCGTATGCTGCAAGTAGCTTCTGATCCTGTCCGCCAATTTGCCCGCGTCCGGATTGTCCAGAATCTCGAGTTGCCCCCGCGTTGCGATCCCAATGGTGCCGCGCTCCTCTGAGACCACCAGACATAGGGCATCGCTGCGTTCGGCCAGGCCCAGGGCGGCCGCGTGCCGCGTACCGCCTCCCTTCAGTTCATCCCTATTTTCGGAAAGCGGCAAATGCACTCCAAACTCCTTGACTCTATTATTCTGCATCACCAGCGCGCCGTCGTGCCCAGCCGAACCGGGATCGAAAAGGCTGTCGAGGAGTTCTTCGCTGATCTCTGCATCCAAAGGGACCCCATGCTGCAAAAAATGCCGCTCTACCGGATGGCGTCCCGGCAGGACCACCAAGGCCCCACGTCTTTGCTTGGACAAATTGCACAACCCCCTAGTCAGCGTTCCCAAACTGGAGGGATCCGGGCGCGGAGCCTTGCGGCGCAGACCGAGCGTGGCGATCTGTTCAAAGAGCCGGCGCAAATCATCTTGGAACACCACTACTAGCACCACCACTAGCGCCGCGAAAAAGCCTTGGAGAATCCAAGTCGTTAGCTGCAACTTGAATTGCTGTGCTATCAGGTAGAAGACGCCCAGAAAAGCCAAGCCGAGTAGGGCCATTCGCGCTCGGCGGGTCCAAACCACTAGACCCCAAAGCAGCAACGCGACGACTGCAATGTCCACCAGATCGGTGGGTGCAATATGCAGTAGGGGTGGGTGCAAAGTGGTATCTCCCCCTAAAGGAAGGGAATGGGTCAAGCTCCGGGGAACGCCGCCAAATACACCTTGGTGCGCTCGTTCAAAACTCCGTAAAAAGCCCGCGTCTCTGCATCTGCGCTATCCCGCCAAAACGCCGCCGGAATAGTCGAATCGTTCGCCAGCGGTGCCCGGTAGCGATGCCCGTAGTAAATCTGCACGGTCCGCCGCTCGGCCTGCGTGGGCCGCGTCGTCGCCGTGTGCAGCACGGCCACGTTAAATAGCGCGCAGGTCCCAGCGGGACCGTGCAAGTGGTACTCACCGCCCCGCTTGAGTTGCTCTTCCTTATCTTCGAGCACCGGCTGGCTTACTGCTTCTGGGGACAGCGAAAAGCAATGCGTCCCCTCGTCCACATCGGACAGATAGACCATGAGTTGGATGTAGTCCATGCGGAATGGATGATCGTCCCAATGCGGCCTGTCGCGGTGCCAACCTTGGTGCAATGAGCCGTCGTAGGCCCGCATCATCCGCAGCCCGATCTCGCCAAAGCAGAGCGGCCCGCCCATTAGCGCCTCAATCGTCGGGTATATTTTCGGGTGGCGGATCAGTTCGTCAAACTGCGGCGAGGTGATCAACGCCTCGTAGTTGGTGTGCTGGTGGTGGCCGTAGCGGTGCCAGAAGTAGGGATACTGTTCCATATCCCCGTCGAACATGGCGCGGAAGTATCGCACGTCGTCGTTGTCGAGCACTTGCCCTAAGTTGAGATAGCCGTTTGCAGCAAAAAAATCGCGGTCGGCTTGGTCCATCGCCTTGTCTCCTAATTTTGTTAGCGATATGGAATCTGCTCGCCGTGCCAAGGCAGGCGAAAACTGGGCTGCTGGCTGTAACGCCGCATGGCGAGCGACAATTCAATTTGGCTGGCTGGTGTCAATTCAACTTGGAAATAAGTGCCATCCACGTCGAGTACCTCATCGCCAGCTCGCACCCGGCCAAAGCAGTGCTCGCCAAAGCTGCCAGCGCCGATGATCACCTGCCGTGTGCGGCTCGTGCTCAAATTGACCAGAGTCAATCCCGCACTGTCAGCACTGAGGCTGGTCACTAGGGCTGCAACGTCCGGGGGCAAACCCGGTCGCTGCTGCTCGCCGTCGAAATAGCGCACCCGCCCTTGCGCCAACCCGCCCCAGTAGATGGTCTGCGGCGCGCCGGTCGTTAGCTGCACCAAGGCTTCGGTGACCACTGGGTTGACCTGCTGCCACCAGTGAACGTCGAGTTGGGTCAGATCCTGTTCGTCGTCGATGACCTTGGCGATGCGGTCGCAGACCTCGCGGTAGTTGGCCTGCAAGATGCGCTCGGGGTAGTCCGGGGACTCGCCGGCGAGAAAGCGGGTCCAGGCGCGGTCGTCGAGCGAGCGCGGTCCGCGCTGCCCCACCTGCTTCCACTCGTCTTCGGCTCCTCGGCGCAAGGTCTCCAGCCGCTGCCAGTCTCGCTCCTCCATGGACGCGGCCCACAAGTGGATCGGCGCATTGGAATTGATGGGATTGAAGTCGGTCCAACCCTCGTCCGTGTGCTTGTAGGGCACGAGCAGCCGCCCTCCTTCCTCGCGGCCGTGCGCGACTAGCGCATCCACGTGCATGCGGAGCAAGTCCAAGTAGCGGGTCTCGCCCGTGACCAACAGCGCGGCCTCCACCGCCGCGGTGATTGAGTGGGCCATCATGTTATGTCCATAGCGCCCGGTCCAGCCGTACAGCCCGCCCCACCACTGCCCTTGGCGCATCTCGCCGACGATGCCGTTGGGGCCGATGTTGTCCGGGACGATACCGCCGTTGGCCTCGGTGCGCTCTATCCAGGCCCCCACGTATTCCTCTATCCACTCCCGGTAGCGCGCCTCGCCGGTGTGGAGAAAGGCCGTTGCCACCAGTGCTACGACGCCTAAGTTGACGGTCACGTCGCCCTGCATGACCACTTGATCGAATTTCTCCTCAACGCGGCGTTTGGTCTCGGGATCCTCCCACCAGTTGGCGGGCAAGTCAAAGCTCGGCCCCAGCGTGGCGTGGTCGTGGGTGAGGTCGTAGTGGATTTCACCGCGCCGCATTTGCAAGAGCGGCCCCTTGCTGCCACTACAGGGCGAGCGCACAATGCGGTGCTCGGGGTCGTAGTTGGGCACGGCTGGGTCGTCGTTCAAGTACAATCCGGCGAAGCGCTGTGCCCGGCGGCGCGTCTCGGCGTTGGTTGGGTCGGCCATCCCCAAGTGATAGAAGTAGATGTAGTTTTCGGCGTTGTGGAACCAGTCGTCGTCGTTGATAAACTCGCGGGTGACGCGGCCGTAGTCGTGCTCTAGCTGCCGAGTAATGGCGTTCCACTCCTCTAGGGCCTTGACGCCTGTGTACTCGCTGCCGCCTAGGGCATAGTAGTGAGGCCAGTTGAAGAATGCCTCGTACAGGTCGTCGGCCCAGACCCCGTCGCCGGGGTATTCTTCCTTCCAGATCAGGCTGCCACCGGGGCGGGTGTACTTTTCGAGGAAAATCGGTGCCGCCTCGTCAATCGCGTCGATCAGTCGCCGCTGCAAGACCGCCCATAGCGGCGGCGCAGTGCGGGTTTGGCTCGTCAGCGTTTGCACGGTCTCGTCCCGTTAGTCCGCGTGCGACCTCAGACGGCAGAAGATGTAAGCTGTCGGAACTGCAATCAGCAGAATGAGTCCCAAGCGACAGAAGATGTACGCTGGAACTACAATCAGCAGAACGAGTACCGAGACGATGTCGAAAAGGCGTCTTATTTCCGGAGATGTCACGATAGTTTATCTCCTTTCGGGACTTGGGGACGTGCGAAAGATGGGGAGAAGGTTAATTGAGCTTTCGACACAGGGGAAAGAAAAGGGGAGATAAAATTACGCAGCCCATAGGGGTACAAAGGGAACAGATGGAGCTAGCGATGCGAAGCCATTCGCATCGCTAGCGTGCAACGGTGAAAAAATGGTGCCGGAGGTGGGACTCGAACCCACACACCCTTGCGGATACAGGATTTTGAATCCAGCGCGTCTACCAATTCCGCCACTCCGGCTATACCACTACCACTCCTCTCGTTCGCTCTTCGGCTTGCCGAGGATTTCCATATAGACGATCGCATCGCGCGCCGTCTGAGGGGTGAGAAACCAGCGATTCTGTGAGCGACGAGGTCGCTGCTCCCGTCGCTCCGTGCGTGAAGCCTCGGGCTTGGCCTCTGCCAGTCGCTCCATGGCCAGCTTCTCAGCCGCCACGGCGCGCCGCTCGGCCTCTATAGCCTGCCGCTCGGCTTCTAGCGCCTGCCGCTCAGCCTCGGCCGGATCGACCTCGGCGAGAACCGGCTCCTCAAAGGGATCCCCGTCAAAAGGCCACCCAAAGCTGGGCTCCTCTTCCTTCTTCTCCTCGACGACAACAGGCGTGGCCGGATTGACCTCGGCGTGCTGCTGTTCGATCTCGGCGTGCTGTTGTTGGGCCTCTTCAAGCCGTTTGCGGCGCTTGCGACGCTCCATCAGCGCCGAAAATATGCTGAACAGTATGGCGAGGGTAAAGAGTAGGAGTTCCATGGACTAGTTATTATCGCGTTCCTCGCCGCTTTCGGAAATCGAGTCGCGCATATCCGTGTCAGCTTGGATATTGCGCATGCGGTAGTAGTCCATAATACCCAAGTTGCCCTCGCGGAAGGCCTCGGCCATCGCGCGCGGCACCTCGGCCTCGGCTTCCTTGACCCGCGATTCCATTTCCACGACTTGGGCGGTCATCTCCTGCTCGCGCGCCTGGGCCATGGCCCGGCGTTCCTCGGCCTTGGCTTGGGCGATTTTGAGATCGGCATCCGCCTGATCGGTCTGCAACTTAGCGCCGATATTCTCGCCCACATCGACATCGGCGATGTCGATGGAGAGAATCTCAAAGGCCGTCTCCGAGTCGAGGCCCTTTTCCAGCACGCGCCGGGAGATCAGATCGGGATTTTCGAGCACCTCCTTGTGCGTCGAAGCCGAGCCGATAGTGGTAACGATCCCTTCGCCGACGCGGGCGATGATCGTCTCTTCCCCAGCGCCGCCGACCAAGCGGTCGATATTGGCACGCACAGTCACTCGGCAGGTGGCCTTGACCTGAATGCCGTCTTTGGCAATCGCCGCAATCAGGGGCGTGTTGATCACCTTGGGATTGACGCTGACTTTGACCGCGTCGAGCACGTCGCGGCCCGCCAAGTCGATGCTCGCGGCCCGCTCAAAGCTCAGGTCGATGTTGGCCTTGTCGGCCGAGATCAGGGCCAAAATCACCGCGTTGACGTTGCCGCCGGCCAAGTAGTGGGCTTCCATGCTCTCCAAGCCGACATCCAGCCCCGCCTTAGCGGCGCTGATTTTGGGGCCGACGATCTGTCGCGGTGGCACCTTGCGCAGTCGCATACCCACCAAGTCCTTGAAAATCGCCACCCTGACTCCGGCGAAATAGGCCGAAATCCACAGCCCCACCGGAATGAAATAGGTGAAGAGCGACAAAAAGATGATGATGCCGAAAAGCGCCAAGACCAAAAATAGGACTTCCATTATTAGCTCCTTGAAAGGAGTGAACTAAGATTCGGACTGGACTGACTGAACTACGACTCTGTTGCCAGCCACTTTCAATACCTCGACCTGCTCACCACGCTCAATATAGCCACCTTCGCTGACTACGTCGAATACCCGTTCGCCAAATTGCGCCCGCCCCGCCGGCCTCAGCGTCGTAACTGCTTGGCCCGTCTGCCCGAGCAATGCCTCGCGACCGGGCTTGACCGAATCGTAGCCAGCCTTGCGCGTCATGCCATCGTTGAGCACCAAGCGGTTCCAAGCGCGGACCTTGAGCATCAGCCGCACCAAAATGGCGGTGCCCACAAGCCCCAAGCCCGCCACGACGCCAGCCGCTAAGCCGCCCATATTCACATAGGCATAGCCAATGCCGGCGACCGCGGTCAGCAAACCAACGATGCCGAAGATATTGAGCCCTGGGATAACGAAAATTTCCAACAGCACCAGCACAAAGCCGAGCACCAGCAAGGCCAGCGAATAAACCCATTCCAACACCTCCCCTCCCAGAAAGTTCATAGTGCCTTCACCACCACTCGGCTGCCACGGGCTTCTACTACTTTAATGGGCCGTTGTGCCTCGATGAACTCGCCCTCGGCGATCACGGTGAGCCGCTTGCCTCCCAACAGGGCGATACCCGAGGGCCGCAGGTAGCTGACCGTGACCCCTTCCTTACCCAGCAACTCCTCGTCGGTCGTGCGCGAGGAGGAAGTGTACCCATCGGCGGCCTTGATTTCGTCGTGGAGTACTAGGCGGTTGAAGGCGGCGAACTTGGGCAGGGAGCGCAACACGATGAGCGAGAGTACAAACGCGCCGATCATCGAGCCGGCGAGACGCCCTATCACCGAGACGATTTCCTCGAAACTCCACAATTGAAAATCGCCCAATTGGGTAATCACCACACTGGCAATCATCGCGCCGATGCCCAACACACCCACAATGCCAAAGCCCGGAATGGCCACCAGTTCGACGACCAAAAGCGTCACGCCCACCGCAAAGAGCGCCAGTTCCTGCCACTCGGCCAAGTGGACGATCAAGTGGCTGCCAAAGAAAAGGCCCAGCGCCACTAATGCGAGCGTGCCGCCCAAGCCCCAACCGGGAGTGCGCACCTCGGCGATTAAGCCGAACATGGCCACGGCCAGCAAGATCGAAGTGACGACCGGGTGGGTCAACATGCGCAAGACGTGCTCGGTCCAATTGAGTTCGACATCCACGATTTCGGCCTCGCCTAGATCGTAGATGCGCAACAGCTCAATCAGCGTCTCGGCCGTCTCGTCGGCCATCTGGTAGTTGAGCGCCTGCTCGGTGGTCAGGGTGGCTGGCCGGCCCGCTTCGGCGCTCAGGCCCGGCACCTCGACGCGCTCGTCCACCATGGCCTCGGCGATCTTGACGTCGCGGCCGGTGCGCTCGGCCGTGGCGCGCATTTCGGCGCGCATATAAGAGGTTATTTTGTCGCTAGCTTTGTCGCCCGTGGCATCGACCGGGGTAGTCGCACCCATAGTCGAGGCTTGCGTCATGACGATCTTGTCGCAGGCCAGCGAGATGAGTGCCCCGGCTGAAATCGCCCGCTTATTGATAAAGGCGATGGTCAGGGTTTCGGCGTCGAGGATGGCGTCGCGGATCACAGTGGCCGCATCGACGCGCCCGCCAAAGGTGTCGATCTCAAAGACGATCGCGTCGGCCTCGGTCTCGTCGGCCTCGGCGATCACGCGCTCGACAAAGGCCGCCACGCCCGGGTCGATCATGCCCTCTAGCTTGAGATGGACGCGATAGACGGTTTGGGCTTGGGCGCTGCCAGCCGACAAAATTAGGAGTGTATAGATAAGATGTCGCATTTACTATTGAATATACGCTATAATCCGATAATTGTACTCTAAGCATCTGACCATTGTCAACAACCTCATTTGACCCTCCTTTTGCCCCAGCCTACTTTTTGATTCTCACTACAACATCCGAAACGAAAAAATCATGCCCCGCAAGCTCGAAATAGTGCTCAAAGGCGGCCACGTAATCGACCCTGTCAACGACATCAACGGCGTCGCCGATGTTGGCGTTCTCGACGGTCGCATTGCCCGGGTCGAAACGGATATTTCCCCGGCGGATGCCCATCGTGTCATCGACGTGGGCAACCTCGTCGTTGTGCCGGGCCTGCTCGACATTCACGTCCATACGTACCATACCCGCAGCCGCCAATCGGGCGGAATGGTGGGCAGCCTCAACGCCGACGCCCACTTCCTCAAAGAGGGTGTAACCACCTGCGTTGATACGGGCACGGCCGGGGCCGAGGAGTTTGAGCACTTCCGCGAGACGGTGATCAACCATTCCAAGACCCGCATGTTCGCCTACGTCAACATTGCCGCCCCGGGCATGGGCCCTCCCGAACAAATCGTCGCCAACCTCGATCCGCAGCGGGCGGCCGAGATGGCCGCGGCCCACGACGAGGTGTGCGTCGGCATCAAGACCGCCCACTATTGGACCACCAAGCCCTTTGACGACGAGCATCCGCCTTGGGCTTCGGTTGACGCGGCCGTCGAGGCCGGCGAGCGCTGTAAAATGCCGGTGATGGTTGACTTTTGGCCGCGCCCGCCTGAGCGCTCCTACCCCGACCTCATCCTCAAGCACCTGCGCCCCGGCGACATCCACACCCACGTCTTTGCCCGCCAGTTCCCCGTCGTCGATGAAAACGGCGCGGTGTACGACTACATGCGTGAGGCGCGCGAGCGGGGCATCCACTTCGACCTTGGCCACGGGGCGGCCAGCTTCTGGTACCGCGCTGCCATGCCAGCCATTGCCGACGACTTCCCGCCCGATTCCATTAGCACCGACCTGCACATGGGCAATATCAACGGCCACGTTCACTCCATGCTCGATACCATGTCCAAGTGCTTGGCCATGAACATGTCCTTACAGGAAGTGATCTACCGCTCCACCGTCACGCCCGCCAGCGCCATCCGCCGGCCCGAGTTGGGGACTTTGACGCCCGGCTCTGAGGCCGACATCGCCGTGCTAGGCGTCTTGGAGGGCAACTTCTACTTTCGCGACTGCGGTTGGGCCTGCATCGAAGCCCAGCACCGCCTTGAATGCGCGTTGACCTTGCGCGCGGGTGAGGTAGTGTGGGACCGCCACGGCATGACCTGTCCGCACCTGCAAGAGGTTCCGCCCGAGGCCGAATACTGGCACTTGCCCGAGCAGCAAGCCACCAGCCCGATACCGCGCCTGTGGCGCACTGATGCCTGAATGGCTGGCAAGTAATCTTTGAGCGAAACGCCTACCAAACTCCACCCCATCGCTGCGCTTAAAACCCTCCTACCTCAGTGCATGCTCCAAGATCGGGTGCGCATCGAACGGCATCTGAGGCGTCGTGGTCGCCTCGATCCGAAAGAAGTCGAACGTCTCTTAGGCCAAGCGCGAAACTCTGCTCGTCTGCGCGGACGGCGGCGCAAAAACCGCCCAAACCCCACCTACCCAGCCGCCCTACCCATCAGCGATCGCCGGGACGAAATCCTCGCGGCGATCAAGGCGCATCCTAGCGTCGGGCCGCATCAAGGGTCGTCAAGTGCCTTCGCATGGAGAGTTTTTCGATAGATAGGGCGAGAGGCTCTTAATCCGGCCTAAATTTTTCTTGACTTAATGTTCTGTAATTATTAATTAGTACTTGACTTGTCAAACACGAGAGATGGCTGATAAGGTGCCGGAGCCGACAGCACGACGATCGTTGATTTTGAAGGCTATTACCAGCAAGCTCGCGCAGAAGGACATCGGTATTTGGTTATGCTTGTAACACAGATTCAAGATATTGAGACATTTCGCTCAGCTCTTTGGGATATTACGGGCACTTGTAATTTGAGATGCAAGCATTGCTATCAGTTTGATCTATATGACTACTCAAAACGCGGTCGATATCAACACGACATCTCTACTAGCGAGGCGAAAGCTATTGTGGATAGGCTATCTGAAGCAGGCTTCACCCATATTCATTTTCTAGGTGGGGAGCCTTTGCTTCGTCCGGATCTATTAGAAATCATCGAAGACGCAAAATCACACAATATGTATATATCGATCAATACAAATGGGCTCCCGTTAAACGCACAAAAAATTCGGGAACTGGAACATGTTGGCGTTAACCAACTGATGGTAAGCCTAGATGGAGCTACTCCATTTACCAATGACGAAATCCGGGGGAAGGGAACCTTTTCTAAGATTCTGAAGAACATTCAAACCACACTTATGCTCACGCCAGATTCCGATATGATGATTGGAATCACCTTCACGTCCACCGCTAGTAACTCGCACGAGATTCCACAATTGTTCAAGCTTGTTCTTGATAACGACATTGAATACGTTCACATTGTTCCCGTTCACGAAACGGGCAACTTTATACGAAATAGCGATATGCTGGGGAATGATGAGTTGCTACTTATTTCTTGTTTAGAAAAAGGGCTTCTCGCTTACGGTAAAGAACTCCTTAGTAAGGTACGAATTCGAATATCGTTAAGGCTTTGGCCAATAGAGGTTTTGAATCGAAAATACGGAAATATACTTGAGCCTGATCCAATCGGAATCCGATGTTTGGGAGGGAAAAAGTTTGTCGTCATACAAGCAGACGGACGTCTTGGTCCGTGTACGGCAGGACTTGATTCTACCTTTAATGCACCCATCGTCCAACGCGAAAAGTCAATTTCCGAACCAGAATATGTTCACACATTTGAGGCAAACGGCTTCGATGAATCTACAACCTTGAAGGATTTTTATCTTTTTCAAGAAGAGCCTGACACGTTCGGCCGCTTACAACCTTGTGATCGCTGCAGATTTCGTGATAGCTGTCAGCCGTGTCCACTAGAGTATCACGAGAATCGCATCGTTCATCAATGTATTTGGGCAGAGCAAGAAGAGAAGGAGAACGGTAGCCGGTTACTAGATTCTGTGGTGGTTTCTTCTGCTAATTGGAGCTTACAAGGGGAAGAGTTAGTTAACAAGGAGGACAATCATTCCATCGACCTAGGGCCAATGATGACCGCGATTCTTCAGCAATCGAACCGGTGCCGCTTGGGCGATATATTGGATGGCCTATTCACCCCACCGCTTACCGATGAACAACGTAGAGAAATCCTAGATACGATAGAGTATTTGATGACCTACGACGTTTTGGAGGTAAGGCACATTGTCTTCCAAGAGAGAGACTCACCTTCTCTCTGTTCATAGCTAACAAGCTTGAGGACGATCTTCAGGTGGAGGAGCGAAGGATAGTGAATAACGCGAAATTCGAGAGATAGATCAGAAACGCAGTCTGGAGAATTAAATATGTCTGAACGGCAAGTTATTTGGGATGTTACGGGACGATGCAATTTATTGTGCAACCATTGTTATGCCTATGATAAGTATGAATGGCGGAACAAGAACGGCCCCAACAGGACTGACATGCCGCTTGATGAATGCAAGAAAACGCTGAGCAAGATAAAGGACATGGGGTTCCATCTTGTGAATATGTTGGGAGGCGAACCTCTTATTCGAAGAGACTTGGTAGATATCGTAGAATTTGCAAGAAAACTAAACATTCAGGTGACAATTACGACTAACGGTCTGTTATTGAATGAGGGTCTCATCGAACGTTTTATCGATTTGGAAGTGAAGCAGATAGCAATTAGCTTTGAGGGGACTACTGCTTCTTCTCATGATTTAATTCGAGGAAATGGGACGTTTGAAAAGGCAAGGAAGAATCTCGCATTTCTGTGTGAGCGCGTGATGGAGCGCGGCGCGGACATCCTAATTGGACCAAGTTTCACAATTACGCGTTCCGGTTTAGATGACGTAAAAAATTATTTCCTGTTCGCCTTGGATAACTCTTGTAACGGCCTGAACATCGGTATCGTCACAGAAGAGGGGCGCGCAGTTGAGTTTTTTGATGAGCTCGAATGTTCAGAGGAAGATATAGTAGACGAACTTGAAAACATGATGCAGACTGTTAGTGACCGCATGCCCCGAGATTTTACCCTGCAAATGAATGTTAAACCCAAATTGCGTCGATATCTGAGTGAACGATATGGAATTCCTGTCTTGGGCGAACCATTTGGTGATCTTTGCCCTGCCGGCGATGGCAGCATCTTGGTCGAGAATGATGGAGTGACGACACCATGTGGTTTACTGAACAAGAAATCCAAGAATGAGCGTGCTGTTATGGAAGGGCAATATACACCCGAGCTAATCACTATTCACGATTTTGAATCTTGGGAGGAAATGAAGGAGTCTAGGTTTTTCGAGTCATTTGATGACTTTAAGAAACGTCACCACGGCACCGTTGAGGGTTGTAGAGAGTGTGAATTCCTGAACATATGTCAGCCTTGCCCGGTTGATTTTCTAGATAGTATGGTGGTTGAAGAATGTGTTGTGTCGGAGGATCGACGGCGACAATGGCGTGGCAGCATTTGGAAGAAACCCTTGAAATTGCGTATGGATTTACAGGGTCTTCCAGGGCAGAACGAAACTTCTCATAATATCATTGCTCAGCTTGAACGAGGCTGCTCACTTGCCGACATCAGCCAGGATATTTTGAGCAGAAGCGATGCTCCACCAGAAACCGTGGAGTCCGACATATGGAAGTTCGTTATGGACTTGAGAGTAGCTGGAGTGCTCGATATTCCCGACGTTACCTCCAAAACAAAAGTATGACGAATTATAGTTAGTCGAGTAGTTAGTCGAGACCGCTATTGAATCCCGAAGAGGAGGTTATATTCATGCGGAAGCAACATAAGCAACTAGATGTCAAAAGCAAGAAGTCCAAGCCGGTGGAGGCTGCAAAAGCTGTAAAATATGAGAAGCCGACACTGAACTTGAGTACGCTCGAGGACATGGCAAAGGCATTTGCCCCGAGAAGCGGCATGGGTAGCTGCTAAACCCAGCTAAAGCGTACCACCGTTTTAATCACAGTAACTATGCGACTGAATGCCCTAGGGTTTTCAGTTGTGAAGCTACGCTCTTGTTTGCTGGGATTTAGTCGATGGGAGCAACGAGCTTGAGATAGAATCGTTAGCTCTACCAATCGGTGAGATCGGTGATCAAGCACTAAGCCCACCTTCGTTGCAAGATGGAGGTGGCCGGAAGGTAGGATATAGCTATGTTCGTAGTGCTTAAACCGGACTTGCAGCTAATGGATGGAAGTCCTCACGCTTTATCCCTCACCAAAACCAAGTGATCATGGATAGAGTTGTGATTGGAACTGTCGTTGAAGTATGGCGTCTTCTTCTTCTTCAACGCCGAGGGCTTTGGTTTGAGATTATCGGAAATAGCATGTTTCCTACCCTAGCCATTGGCGATCACGTTTTTGTTCAAGCCAATTCCGGCTGCATCAAAGAGGGCGTGCTTGTGCTTGCTGAGGTTGAGGGGCGTTTGATTGTGCATCGGGTTATTGAGCTTGGTAGCAATGAGGTAATTTTGAAGGGAGACAACTCGCCAGAGCCTGACAAACCTATTGGCAATGCTCAGGTCATCGGGGTTATAACTATGAGAGATTGTTCCCCTCGAAATCTAGACTCTGTTCATCCCTAGGTTTATGCAAGCGTAGCTGTGGAGGCAAATGCGGCTGACTTGGCTGGGGAAAGTGTGTGCAGGCGACCGTCGAGATAGACCAGAGCTGATTAATCCTTCTACTCAAAACCGAATATGGCATGAGTGCTGTCGAGCTGACTAAAAAGGTCCGACTTAAGGACGAGATTTCTAATGCAGATACCCTGTTTGAGTGGTGGGACGAGAAGAATCCGCTTCTTCTTTATCATCCGGTGACCAACTCATTAATCGAATTCAACAATACGGCTGCGAGGATATTGAACATGTGCGATGGGCGACCTATTGCTGCTATCGTTGAAGAAATGCGTGAGTTGTATCCAAGCATATCTAGCATCGAATCTGATGTCATGGATTTTCTACACCAACTGCGGGAAACAGAGGTTGTTGCCTTTGAATAATACGGAAGAGAGCAGTTCGCGGGGCCACGATGGAGAAATGTGGATCGGAGATTGTTGCCGGATTCTCGTGGATGTAGGCGAAGACGACATAAAGGAACAAATTTTATCCCGATGTGATTTATTACCGGTAAGTAGCGTAACGAACTCTCCTTCCATTTCGATCAAAAAAAAAGTGTCCACAGATTATACCTTCCAACCGAAACCCACTGTGGAGGGGGCTGAGGATGCTAGTATGGTTTTAGACCAGTTCAGTGTAGTCACCTATGATCACACGGCTCGCTTGTATAAGAACGCCGAGTGGGAGGTCGTTTGCAGTCCAACAAACTCTGAGATTGTCATAAATAAAAACAAAAAAGATATATCGAATAACTCACTTAAATGTCTTTTCTTTGCGATCGAAGGTGCCATTGCCATCGCTGCTAGTGGTTTCGGTTTATACGGGATTCAATCTGCCGCATCCTGCAAAAACAATCGAACTATTCTTGTCGTCGGTCAGTCTGGGAGTGGAAAGACAACGATTACGATGGCACTAGTGCAACAAGGTTTTCAGTTTTTGTCAGAGCAACGCACATATCTTTGTTTGAAGAAGGGACATCCTGTTTTATTGAAGGGGCCTAGTAAACCGGGCATCAGATTCCGTACTACGGAGTTGATACCTAGTCTTGAACGTGTTGGACGAGACTTCCCCAGTGAGGCTCGGCAAGTTTCACGCGGGAGCGTTGACTTTGAGACGCCGTTTGAATTCAAAAGACTGTTTCCTCACGCGCAAGGTAAACTTCAAGCGAGGCCAGGGATTATAGTGTATCCTTCATTAGCACACGAAGGCCCAGTTATCGATTTATCACCCATGAGCAAAACTGAAGTGGTCACAGAATTGATGCAATCGAACGTTTGGAGAGTAATGGACCCTGATACGTCACAGCTAGCATTTCGGTGTATTACAATGATTGCTGCAGAAGCTCCGGCTTGGCGACTCACAATGAACGTTGAAAAATCTAACTCTTTGTCGGAAGCGATAGTAGGTTTGACCGATTGTTTCTTAGAAATATAGTGCGAGCAGGTTAGTAACTCATTCGGGGATGGTTGAAACCCCTAGCCTTTAAGCGAAGCATTAACAGCGAAATAGCCGCAGGCCATAAGCTACAATCTGAATCCGCATTGGTCGTTCAGTTGTTGGTTTAAGCCCACCACCACTGGCGGTGGACTTGGAGAGATTTTACCGAACCGGGAGAAATACAATTAGGCTCTTCCTCTCTCGGAAAGCCCGCTCGGAATAGTCTCACTCGGTGAACCTGTATCAAATTGCAGTCGATGGCATCGGATTCCGCATAGGAAATGAGTGTGATTGAGCGCAGCTACAGCGTAGGAGACGTTTGCAGGATACGCGTGGAATGCGATTCATGTTGGATTATTCAAAGTATCGATATAAACTTTCGACAAGACTCTCCTGCAATACCCCACAGCGAGTTACGGGTCAATATTGCCAAAGGAGATGTGCCAGAAACTACGGACGTAGCAACATGCGGACAGCCTTTTCATAGTATTGGTGGTCAGTGGAAAGTTATGGTATCAAACTCCTCGCTTCGTTTTTTTTCGTGCAAATATTGGACCATCGACGTTAGTTACGACGCAAAACAAGTATCAGCAGTCTACAGTCCTATCCTTGATGCTGAACAACTGTCTGGCTTCAAGAATGCGCTTCGACATGCCATGATCATAGCATTGCCTCACTTAAAGCTTTTCGGAATCCACTGCTCATGTGTAGCATTTGATACGCGAGCCATTCTTATTTGTGGTGGAGAAGGAAGCGGTAAGTCATCATTGTCTTTCGGATTGGCCGGATTGGGACTCGATTTTATATCTGACGACCGGGTATTTGTTCAGGTATGCGGGGATACTCTTGTTGTTCACCCGAGCTTCGACAATCCTTCGTGTCGCCGTTCAACAACCGAACTAATTCCTGAGATCCGACATCTGCGCACAGAGTTTCCTCAGGAAATTGGACAAGAAAGTTGGAAGGTCTATTTCGACGCGGCCAAGGTTTTCTCCAACTTGGGCCCCAAGGGGATGCTAACTCCTGGCCTTGTAGTCCTGTCAGAGTTGGTTGGTGGCTCGTCTATCACCATTGAGAAGGTTTCTTCTATTGATGCTGTTTCCACATTCGTGCGAGAGAACATTAATCAAGCATATCCTGCTGAGATTCGACGTGATTTATTTCTCGTTCTGAAAAAATTGGGTTCGCAGGTGGGATGCTGGCATACTAAGATCGGCACAGACAAAAAGGGAAGTTTACAAGAGGCATGTGCAGCAATTCGAGACCTGGCGGCTGACCCGGATACCCTCCGAGCGTAAGCGGTCATCGGATACGCTCTTTTTTTACACACAGCTTTCTAAAATAACTCTGAGGTTCTTCTTTCTTGCAAAAGTGCATACAATGGAAGCTACATCCAAAATCAAGATCATAGCGGCCGGGGATGTGAGGAACTATTTTTTTTTGGAAGCAGTTTCTGCGTTCAAGAGACATGGCTGTACTGTAGCATGTCTCGACATGGAAGGTCGCTTGGAAGGCAAAAGACCATCCCGAACCGAAGTAGAGAAATTCTCTCCACATTTCGTATTCGTGACGAACGACATCAGGCCACTTAGTGAACCACTTAGGGAGATATTGAGTAAGTGTATCTGGGTTTCCTGGTTGGGCGAAAGACCCATATGGCCTTACTTATGGCGGCTTAGACCTGACTTAGGATTTACAGATGCAATACATTTTGTATCGGATCGAGAAGTGCAGAAGCAACTGGTGCAGGATGAATTTCGAGAAGTGCATTTTCTTCCGCTTGCCTCGAATCCAAGCAAATTCTTAAAAAAGAGAAGTTCTATTGTTCGGCAGGTTTGTTTTGTGGGCTCCCCAATGGCTCGTGAAGCCAAAATCATGCGTGATAGACGGTATAGATGGATCCTGCATGAGGAGTTAGTTTCAACCGAGGTCTTGATCAGGAAAGCCCTTACACAGATTAGCAATGGACATTGGCAGAGCCCTCTCGCACAGGTTGAAGAAATTGAGAAGAAAATTGCTTGTCAGTGCAACGAAACCACATGTTGGAAGCGGCTAGCTCGAATGGCTTCGATTTCGTACGTCGGGCTTCGCCTGACTAATGGATTCAGAAAGAGGTGCATACACCACCTATCAGAGAGCTTCGAAATGCACGTTATCGGATCGAATTGGGAGACGGAATCTATCGGGAATTGTGTGCTAGGTCCCCCCGTGAAATACGGGGCGTCGCTGTCACATATTTACCGCGACACGGCATTGAATATTAACGTATCATCCCAGCATTTGCCTTCGGCATTGAATTCTAGGCCATTTGATGTTCCCTGTAGTGGTGCCTTTCTTATTACCGACTACAGGCATTTTATGGAAGAGTTGATTGATTTGGAAGAAGAGATTGTGACCTATAAGAATGAGGAGGAACTTGTGGACAAATGTAAGTTCTATTTAGAACATCCAAGTCTGCGATTAAGGATAGCTGCAGCGGGCCGAAAAAGAGTACTTAAGCAGCATACATACGATCACCGCATATTGACCATGATGACCTGTCTTAGAAAGCTGGGGGTAGTCTGAGGCGGAACAGTATGGATCTCCGACCTTTTTGAACGAATATCCCTAGAAGTGGTCCCAAAACTAGCGTCGGGCCGCATCAAGGGTCGTCAGTGCCTTCGCATGGAGCGTTTTTCATAGGGCGAGACGCTCTTATCCGACGCTTTTTCTTCACATAAGGAACCAAATCCGGAGTTTTGGGACCACTTCTACAAAAAACGGCTTAGAGCCTATACGGAGATTAATTTTCTGTTGATAAGTTATGGCATCTGATCGCACCGATTCTGGATCCGGAAAAACAACCCTGCACCGTGGGACCGCTCGTCTACGCCCTACCGCGTCACTTTGTGCCGCGCAGTGGCTGTCCGTGGCAGGTCATTCCGCGGGAAGCATACGCACCTAGATCACAGCCCACGACCGTTTTCGACAATGGGTCAAAAAGGCGTGTTCCTCCGAGCCTGGCAGACGTTAGGGCACCAAACGGTCGGTGTTGAGTGGCCAGCGAGGCTCACCGCTGGCCGTGGCCGTAACCGGAGCCCCGCTCGACAAAATGGGGGCGCTAGCGACGTTGGATGGTCTCGTTGCGGATCGGTCAGGAAAAGTCGTCTATCGTCTGCATCATCTGTGTCTGAACAAAGGGTATGAGTACGCCGATGTCATCGAAGAGTTCGAAGAACGCGAAAATCACATACACTTGTTAGAAAGGCAAGCAGAAAAAGCATCCAAGCTTTCTAAAAAGAAGCACTCGGCCCGTCGATGGATGGTTGAATGAACCCATGCTTGGCACCATCGGTTCCGCCTGCTGCTGATCCGATGGAAGAAGAATACCCATTACGAAGCATTAATTCACTTAGCTTCGGTGCTTATTCATTTTTCGGATCGTCGACCGGCTGAGATGATTTCCGTATAGGCTCTTAATCTACCATCCACTTTTATCCAGTCATACCATACTTCAATGAACAACTGTCAGGTAAATACCATCATAGAATGTATTAAGGAATCGGCCAGAGCAGATGTGTGGGTTAGGTGGTCTGCTGGATTGGTCTAGGCAGCAAGATCCAGCACAGGCACAGCACGATCTTCAAAAGCTGTCCGGCGATGTCTGGCAGCGGGGGCCTGACGTCAGTGTGCTTGTTGCTGATGAGAAGATTTCGTGCGTACATGCCCGCCTATCCATAACGGGAGGTGTGACGGGACAGCAGCCAATCGTGAGCGAAGACCGGCTAAAATTTGCCCTTTTCGTTGGCGAAATATACAATTGGCGGGAGCTATCAGCCACCCTTCGACGCCGGCATCGGTTCGGAACCACTAGTGACGGGGAAGTTCTATTACATGGATATGAAGAACGGGGAGTTTCGTTCCTGGAGGAAGTAGATGGGATGTTTGCGTTAATGATCCGAGACTCGGAGAAGAATGAGCTTGTTCTAGCTCGTGATCGCTTTGGAGTCAAACCGTTGTTTTGGGCGATGGAAGCGGAGCGAGTCGCCTTCGGTACAGACTCCAAGTCTGTCAATCAATTGCTTGGTCGTCCTCCACAACTGTCGTGGCGTGATGCTCTACAGACGCTTGGACAGCCTTCTGGTTGCTCGCGTGTCTGTTGGAGCGGGATAGAGGACATAGAGCCTGGTACTGCCGTAACTTTTCGACGAGGTCAAAAGCCGGTTGTCGATCGCTGGAATACCTTCCAATATGATCCTAAGAAGGAGGACCCCAAGGATACGCAGGATCGGTATTGGCACGCATTAGAAGAAAGCGTAAGGAGACAAACAGAAGATGTGAAAGGGCTGTCTATAGCCCTAAGCGGAGGTCTAGATTCCTCTCTATTGTGTGCGTTGAGTAAGGAGAAGCCGACGGCTTTCGTTTTAGCAAATTCAAGCACTATCGCCAATGGTGAATTGGACGCAGCTAGGAAGATTGCTCGACATTTGCATTTGGATTTGATTGAGGTTAGCCCGAGGCGAGTCGGACAAGATACCCAAGAAGAATATCTTGACATCTTGAGGTTTTTCGAGCATCCTAGCGTCGCTGTGGAACATGTGCTAAAGAATGAGCTAGTTCGGATGGTAGCAGGAAAGGGATTGCGAGTGTTGGTGTCTGGCCAAGGAAGCGATGAGTTTAATGGTGGTTACTCGGGTTTCGAGCATTTGCCCGGGCAGACTCCGAGTTTGAAATCGTACTTGAAACAATCTATTGAAACCGAATTCTATCCGCAGTTACTGCTGGAAAATGGTATCAGGCCAGATATAGGCAGATTTATTGACTGGAGCCACGTGGGCTTCTTGGAGACACCTATCTATGCCGACCAGTGGGAGCAAGAGCTGCATAGGCGGTTACGTACACTACAGAAGCATAATCTTTGGCTTGAGGATCGTCTTTCCGGTCGGCTGGGGATAGAAAACCGTGTTCCGTTCTTAGGTCAGGAAGTTACAAAAGTAGCTTGGTCGCTGCCGAGGACTTTACAAACCGAACTGCTTACAAATAAGAAAATCCTGAGAGAGGTGGCAACCGGATTTCTTCCTGCTTCAATTGTGCAGCGCCCCAAGGTCCCGTTTTTCCATGGTCACTGCGCCGGTGCCTCATTTGCATACGTGACCGCCTTGCTGTTCTTTGAGGGCGCAGGACGCGAAAGTCTCGTCTCCATGGCCCGTCAGAGTAAAGCAGTTTCCGGGGATGGCCCGCTAGATCGAAATGAATTTGACAAGCTCGCGATCTTGGTTGAAAGGAATCATGACGATGCTGGCGTCGAAGCATTGATGTGTCTTATCAATTTAGCACTGCTAGCGGAGCCAGGGTTTCTAGAAGATCAAAATTACTATGGTGCGGAATGTCGTCTGTGCTGGTTGGGAAGAGAACCCTACGAAAGCCCGGTCCACTCGAAGGAGTAGGCTTTGGAAAATTGCAGCGGCGATAGAGTTGCGCAGTTGTCGGAGTGAGGTAAAGCTGGCCTCGGGCAAGGCACGGTTGCTGATGATGCAGAACCAGATTTCGGTCATGTTGCGCCAGTACGCATGGGTAGATGAGGCCTGTCCTCTCGCCTATGGTGCACACCGACCACTGCGTATGGTCTTTGGGTCTTGGGCTTCAATGTCTTGTATACCACCTCGGCTATCTGAGCTACCATTAAAAATTGTGGCCACAATCTTCGTAGCCGGTACTTGAACGGAAGATCTCATCAGAAAACTACACTTCCTGTGGAGAATATGGACGTGGGTCGAAAATCTGGAACAAGCAATTCAATACCGTTGAGCTTCGGAGCACTTATCTTGCAAACTGGGTGGGGAGGAGCTGGACTCGTCATGCTCGTGTTTGTTGTGTCGATCAGCGGAACTTATCCCATCAAGTTAATCGAACAAATCGTCGATTCTGCTGTGAACGCAAACAGTCGGTCCGATATTTTGCCAATTCTAACCGGTGGTGCGTTGTACATACTAACTTTTGTAATTTGGAGCGGTGCCCAGTACCTGCTCAATACGATATATCGGAGAATCGAGGCTGAAGCCGGACATCGTTTACGAAGTCGATTATTTTCTTATGTTCTTCACCTACGCCCGGAATTTTTTTCCGCATACCAGACCGGTGACGTTACTGCGGACGTTTTGAAGGATTCCGAAATTACAACTTCGCAGTTCCTGAAACCGGTTCTCTTTATTGCCCAGTCAGTGACCAAATTTACGTTTGGATTCATATTTATGCTGTCGATCGACTGGCGCATGACTCTCTTCGTATTCCCTATAGGCATATTCTCGGCTTTTCTCGCGCGAAACACAACTGCGAGAGTGAAGGTGCTCGCAACTGATTCTAGGAATTCTACAACAACGATGTGGGGCATATTCTCGGAAACGATCCGCGGGGTACGTGAAATCAGGGCAAATATAGCTGAGCCTGCCATACATAGGAAACTTGATGGAGCAAGCGAACAGGTCGCGGCCGCTACAATAAGGGAAGTGCGTTTCAACGAAGGAGCAGACGCGATCAACAGTCTGTTCTACATGACGGTAATTGGTCTCATTATGACTTTCGGAGCTGTACTTGTTATATGGGGACACCTAACTGTTGGTGGTCTTGCAGCATTCATGATGTATAATGGAATGCTTACGGATCCGGTGATGCAATCAGTCGATTTCTACCGGGAAATCTTACGCACGCGCATATCCATAGAGCGGCTCAACAGACTATTTCTCAATCCACGTTATCCTATTCAAAATACTTCCCCCGTTGCCCGACTAGAGCCAACTATACGGCTCGAAGGTGTTACGTTTCAATACCCGAGTGGACCACCTGTATTGCACGATGTAAGCTTGGAGATAGCTTCCGGATCTTGCGTCGCAGTAGTTGGTGGCTCTGGATCCGGCAAGACTACCCTATCACAGGTTATTTCAGGAATCCTACAACCTGAGAGGGGAATCGTGTCCATCGGAGGCTGTTTCGTAAATGACAAAACCCTCGACTTGATACGCAAAAATCTTACCATTGTTTTTCAGGATCCTTTCCTTTTTAACGCTAGCTTCAAAGACAATATTCTGCTTGGAATGCCTGACGCAACTAGTGAGGCTGTCGCTAGAGCAATTAGGCTTTCATGTCTCGGCCCCGTGATCGATAGTAGTGCTCACGGGATAGATACATTGGTAGGCGAGAATGGGAACAAGCTCTCAAGCGGTGAAAGACAACGTGTCGGGCTCGCTCGAGGGTTTCTTAGACAATGTTCAGTCTACCTGTTAGACGAAGCAACGTCATCACTTGATAGTACGACCTCAAGACAGATTGTTAGTAATGTCAGAGACAACTTCAAAAATTCTACCGTAATTATTATTGCACATAAGATCGCATCGATTCAGGACATGGATAGAATAATCGTCATGAAGAAAGGGAGAATCGTTGCAGACGGAAATCATCAAAAACTCTTGGATTCAAGTACAGAATACCAAAGACTCTACAGGGATCAATTTTCGGCGTCGGACCAAGCCTTGCCAACAAATAGTAGATAGCAGACAAATTGGAACTGGTTTCACAAACTGACTGCCTTATGAGGTTCAGGAAAGTTGCTTAACACGTAGCCCTACATGCAGAACCTCCTGCCGGGTACGCGTACGATGAGTAGGAATCCAAGATGGAAAAACAGAGTGAAGCTATTTAGCTGAGAGTCAATAAGGTGATAAGCATACACACGAGATGGACAAAGGCGTGAAACATCAAGCTTTTCTGCTCATACCGAGTAATCAATCGTCGAAAACTACTCAGCCATCCGATAATAGGATCAATGAAGTAGCACCATTTGTACTGCCACAGCCTACATCCGTCTTGTCGCTTGGCTTTTTCCAGTTCTCGAGAAGGGGGACAGATCAAATCAATGCCTCGTTTGGCTAGGCGATCACGCAAAGAATCCGAGTCGGCGGCTCGATCACAGATCAGTCGAGGGAACTGATGGCGAGGCCGGCTTGGTCCGTTGTTTGGCATCGAAATCTGCGCTAGCAACGGCTCAATCAAGGTTACTTCGTGCGGCGAAGCCGCGGTTGGTTTTCCGACCAAGCCCTCCTTTTTGGCTCCGGTAAAGGATGCGTGTACGGCCCCTTTTAAGGTGGACGGGGGGTAGATAGCGGCTCAATTTTGTCCCATTGGGCATCTGGGACTTCACCAGTATACTTGACCATCGCATAGCTACCTTTCGATGGTCGAAAAATTACTCCTAACCCACTGATCTTCATGGGAGAAAATCAGTCATTTAGTGTGAGAGATAGGTTTATATACGGGGACTATTCATTTGCAAGTCCGTACAAAGATGGTAAAAACGAGCTCAGGACATCAAGGTCGGATAGAAAACGGATTTGGGATAGTTTCAGCCGTATTCATAAACTGTCAGTTGTCCGAGGACGTAGACTCATGCATTCTGAGCTCGAATTGGCCCTGATCGCCGAAGCGATTCTTGCAACCGAGGTTGATGGACCAATACTGGAGTTTGGGTGTTATCAGGGGTTGAGTACTACGAAATTATCTTTAGTAGCGAAAATCACGGGCAAGAAACTATACGTATTCGATAGCTTCTTAGGCCTACCTGAACCAGAAGATTACGAGAGGTATGAGAGATATTCGACCGTCGGTTTCCACAAATGGAATAAGGGCGAATATAAATATAGTTTACCTCATGTAAAAAAACATGTAACTAAATATGGCTGTGTTGATATGTGCGAATTCATCCCGGGGTTTTTCTCTGATACTTTGAAGGGATTCAATGTGCGTCCCAGCGTGATTTTTGAAGACGCGGACTTGATCTCTTCAGTAGAGGTGATTTTGCAAGCATGTTATCCTAACATGCCCAAGGAATCGATATTCTACACACACGAGGCAAACCTTTTGAATTTTATGACTTATTTCTTTGTAACGTCGGGCTTCTGGAAAGCCAACTTCGGAGAGTGTCCACCGTATCTGGTTGGTGGTTATACTGGACTAGCCGACCATGCACCATCCTTGGCGTATTTTGTAAAGGAGTGACGGAACCGGCAGAAACAATGAAGTGGTCCCAAAACTCCGGATTTGGTTCCTTATGTGAAGAAAAAGCGTCGGATCAAGAGCCGGCGGATGAGGCCTATGGATGGAGCCATCCTTTTCGCCAATAAGTAGATACCTATGAGGGGCTGTCTTACTTATGGTAGATGAGGGAGATATAAGTGATAGCAATTGGTTGATGCTCAGGAAAGTTGATTAACACGTAGCCCTGCATGCTGAACCTCCTGCTGGGTACACGTACGGTGAGTAGGAATCCAAGACATGGAAAAATAGGGTAAAGCTATTTACGGAAGGTCAATAAAAATGCATCACACAGAAATAGAGCTTTTGCTAAAGCTAACCAGCCAAAGTAGCGAAGAAGACAGTTCCAAAGAAATAGAGTCCATTCTGTGGGGCGGTAGCCAGATAGATTGGGATCATCTACTCAAATGCGCGATGCGGCATACGGTCATCTCCCTATGCTTTCACGGCCTCAGACCGCATCTGGATAGAATGATCGACGAAGGCTCAATATCTGAGGGCCACGTCTTGCTCATGCAGAAACATTACAAGGAAGCGGAACTTCTAAACGCAGTGGCCTTATACCAGGTCGCCCGCATGGGACAGAAATTTGACGAACAGGGGATAAAATTCGTTCTCTTAAAGGGCTTAACGTTGGCACAGACAGTCTATCGTCGGCACATCGCTTTGAGAGGATTCGGCGATATAGATATTTTGGTCGCGCCGGAGGACGCTCGCGTCGTGACAGCGGTGCTCAACGATCTAGGCTACGCGCAAGGAACATACAATCGGGAACGCGACACCATTATAGCATTCCCCAAGAGAATGCTGGAGGATACCAATCGTCTACATCTGCACCCTTTCATCAAGAAGGGCTGTCTGAGTGTGGATGTGCATACTAGATTAGAAGTACCCTCCTCGCCTTTTGAACTGCCTACGTGCGATACGCTTATTAGGGCTCAGCCCCTGAACCTCACACCGGACTTGCGGGTTATGAGTCTCTCATTCGAAGACGGACTACTGTATCTATGCATTCACTTATCGACGGAGGCTCAATTGTACTATCCCAATATACAGTTGGGAAATGATCTGCGGCTTATTAAGTTTTGTGATATTCGTGGGTACATCCTCTACCACCGACAACGAATCAACTGGAAGAAAGTAGAACGCCTAGTCAGCACCTACGGTTTACAGGACCCGATATTCTACGCGCTTTACCACTGCAATATCTTGTATCCGATGACGGAAATCGAGTGTTTCCTGTCGAGGATAGCCCCTGAGGATACGAGCTACTTAGACGAGTTCCAGACCCGGCTGTACCAATCGGCTCCGTACCCGTGGAAAACGGCTGACTTCAAAGAACGGATGTTCAGCACAGACAGAGATCTCGAAGCAAAGCAAATACTGATGGAAAACCGCATCGAGACAGGTAAAGTCAACTGTCCCAAAGTGGCCGGCGAGGAGCACCGCCCCCCTACCTCGGCAGACGCAGCAGAGGTGGGGCTTATCCGCATATCCGAGAGTGACGTGCCCGACTGGCAACCTTTTGGGACGCATCTTCAGAGTGGCGTTCCCCCGAAAGACGATAGCGACTTCAGTGTCCGCTGCCGTGTGGCTTGGGATGAACGCTACCTCCACCTCGATATAGATGTACGGGACGACGTTATAATATGTATGGAGGGCGACGGATTGGGGAATCACCTGTCTCGGGACTGTGTGCGAGCGTACTTCGCCTCATTCGACGTGCGTGAAGACCCCATGGTTTGCATTATGTTCCCAACTGTAGAGCGCGGCTCCAATCCCGCGTTCGCGGAGCAGAACAGAAAGACCGGGGATTCTGAGGTCATCCCCGAATCAGAGGTGATGTGCGAGTTAGATCAAGAGGGATACAAGCTATCCGCTAAACTGCCCTTTGCAGAACTAGGCATAGAGCCGGAGGTGGGCAGGGAGGTCCTTTTCGACCTTGAAATAGAAGACTGCGACATCCCGGAAGAAGGGATAAAGTCCACTATCGTATGGTCTGGCGGCGGCGGTAGGAACCTCTACGATAGATCGGTTTATGGGATCTTGCAGTTTGTCCGCTAGGAAGAAATGAAGGATCTTTGCGATGACAGTGAGCACAGTTTATGCGACTAAACGCATCCTCGTGTGGATACTTTGGGGGGGTGCTCTCGTTGTCACGCCGTCCGTTCATGCTCACGAGAGCGACAAGGAGATGCACGCCTTCAAGACACACGTTCAACCAAGAATAGATGGCGTCCTAAACGACGAATGCTGGAAGATCGCCACTCCTTCGACCAACTTCATTTTGATTGACCCCCATGAGGGCGTCGCTGCAACAAACCAAACCTTCATCCGCATACTATACGACGCCGATTACCTATATATCGGCCTCGATATGATAGACGAGGAACCTAGTAACATAGAAGGACGAATGGTGCAACGGGACGGCCGATTCGCTCCGTTAGACCTAGTCGGCCTCGTACTAGATACCTATCACGATCACCAAACCGCGTACGGTTTCTATATCAACACGTACGGCATACAGAACGATTTTCGCGTGGAAAACGACGGGGCCGGTGGCTGGAGTGGCATCGACTCAAACTGGGACGGCGTCTGGCAGGCGGAGACCCACCTCCACGACCACGGCTGGAGTGCCGAGCTTGCAATCCCTTTCAAGACTTTGCGGTTCCCCAAATACGAGCAGCATACTTGGGGACTAAACGTCCAACGTATCGCGAGGACCTATACAGAAAACAGCAACTGGTCGTTTATCTCAAGAGATGCCCGATACCTCTTAAAGGTATCCAAAGCCGGTCACCTATACGGAATCGGCCGTATAAAACAGGGGCTTCACTTAGAGACGCTGCCCTATGTGACCGGGAGCTACAAGAAGCTGCGTAACCAGCCCACAGAAGGTTGGACTGGAGACTTGGGGCTTGATATGAAATACGGTATCGCTTCCAACCTCACCCTCGACGCTACCTTCAACCCGGATTTCGCCCATATAGAAGCCGACGAGAACCAGATCAACCTGACGCGATTTGAACTCTTCCTAGAAGAGAAACGACCCTTCTTTATTGAAGGCCAAAAGCTCTTTACACCGATGGATCTCTTTTACAGTCGTCGGATCAGCGACCCGGATGTTGGCACCAAAATAACGGGAAAGACCGGGAAGAACAGCATCGGCCTGATCGCGGCGCGGAACCGCCAGCTAGACGGCGACAAGCCGCATTTCGGCGTCTTGCGCCTCAAGCGTGATCTAGGGGTCAATTCCTCTATCGGTGCGTTAGCGGTCGGCAAGGATGGCCGCTTAGGACAGCAGGCGGTCGGCAGCGACCTCGTGTTGAGTTTAGACGAAAACGCCAAGCTCTTCCTCAGTTCAGCCATGAGTTTTGGCATGAACACCAGCGAGCGCAACAGAATGCACACTAGTCGCCTGACGCGGAATTCTGATCGGTTGCCCTTCGAGGTTTGGGCTTCTTGGATCGACCCGGGGTTCAACGTCGATCAGATCGGCTTCATCCCACACGACGCCAATGTCGGCGAGCGAGAATTCGGCCTTTATGGCAGCTACAACTTGCGTCCCCATTTTCTCGGCATCAAAAAAATCTATTTGGGCCAAGATTTCGTCGCCGAGAAGCGGACAAACGAAGAGGGATGGGAGTGGCAATGGAGTAACGCCGATGTGTACGTAAGGCGGTGGGACGACTCGCGGGCGTGGTTTAGTCACGATAATTGGCAACTGCGGTGGCAGCAAAAAACGTATAACGGCGACTCGTTCAGCGCCGGTTTTGACACCGGCAACGGGCGTAAGTACCGGCTCGGCATCACCGGGCAACTCCGGGACCAGTACGACTTTGCGGACGAGTACTTGGGCGACATACGCCGCGTGTCCGGGATGCTGCGGTTCAACTTGCGGAAGGGATTCTTTTTTGATTCTAGCACGGAATCCGTGTGGGAGTATTTCCCTTCCGGGGAACTCGATGAAGTGAAGCGCGTCTTGCTCCTGCGGACGACGTACTTTTTTCATCGCGACCTGTTCGTCCGCAGCTTTTTTCAGCGCAGCTTCCACGAAGCCACGGCCGATCTCAACCTTCTTTTAAGCTACAGGTTCGGCGTGAACGACAGCCGGTTCTATATCGCGTATAACGAGCACCGGGCCAAAGACGAAGCTGTGGAGCGAGTATTGCTGACGAAAATCAGCTATATGTCAAACTTTTGAGCGTAACCTATCCAAGTCGTATAAAATTCTCCTAAAAGACCCATTTGCATCCATTTTGGGCCTCGGCAGTTTACTCACCAAGAACGCGCAGCTTGAGCTTGGGCAAAAAATGCTGTGCAACATCGCCCTCTCCCTGCTACATAAGCCCCCCGATAGTCTATCTCGACGAGCCGACGGTTGGCCTGGACATCGTGATCAAGAAAAGTATCTGCATTTCTTCTTTCACATAAATCGCGAGCACGGCGTCTCCATTATACTCACGAGCCACGGTTTGAAGGACGTGGAAAAGCTGTGCTTGCGGATCATCGTCATCGACAAGGGCCACGTACTATTTGACGACAGCCTCGAAAAGCTCAAAAACATCATAGCAATAGCAAGACGCGGACCATGGCTTTGGAACTAGCCCATCCCCCGCAGCATCTCGAAGGCTTGAGCGACATGGCCGTCGTCAAAAGTACTGGCAACAAGCTGGAGGTAGAGTTTGACGGCGATCAGCTATCGACAATCCGGCTGATCACCAAGATAGCCGCCCACAACGATGTACGGGACCTCGTCATACAGGATCCGGAGGTCGGCACTATCGTCAAGAGTTTGTACCGCACCGTGAGCAAGAGAACGTTATGGGCCGTTTTATCGGAGTTGTAAAAGTGACGTTCCAAGAAGGGGTGACATACAGAATTCAATCCCTGTCCGATGTGTCGGCGAGCTGCGTGTACCTGCTGTCGTTTCTACTACCTGTGGCAAGCGACCTATGTCGGCAAATCGGACATAGAGGGCATCTCGCTTGCTTCCATGGTAGCTTATACACTAGTCTCGACGATCATCGGCCTTGTCGTGCGGCAAAACGTAAATATGATGATCAGCAAAAAGGTTTCTGAGGGTGACATTGCTGTTGAGATAACCAAGCCCATTAGCTGTTCGCATGAGACCCATCCTACCAATGCGGCGGGACTCGCGCAACAAGAGACGGCCAGCAGGGTGCACAGTGTCGCCATCGGGACACGTTCTGTTAATTTGAAGAAACGTTCAGATTGGCTGTCAGCCGCGAGAAGCCGTGCTAATCGACGGACAAACCGCACTGCGTGGCCATCAGCGGCGGTGATCATTCGTCGTCCCTGAGCTGGGCGATAATGCGATCCGGGTCTGCACCGTCTTTGGTCGCCAAGTAGCCGACGTAGCGTTCAAACACAGCGGTAGCCAACACCGGCTTGACCATCACTCGCCGATCGGGCAGCAGTTCAAACTCTACTTGGTCGCCCGGTTTGACTCCCAATACTTGGCGGATGTTTTTGGGAATGGTCACCTGTCCTTTGCTCGTTATTCGGGACATCCTTGCACTCCTTTTGCGAAACACGATCAAGGTATTACTTCTTTAACAAAGTAATACCTAGCTCTCGTATTTGCCACCATGCGGCCCCTGCCGTACATTTTCCGTGCCAACAAAAACGCCGTAACTCCTTGTAAATTTTGAATCAATCACCTACCAAACTCCACCCCATCGCTGCGCTTAAAACCCTCCTGCCTCAGTGCATGCTCCAAGATCGGGTGCGCATCGAACGGCGTCTGAGGCGTCGTGGTCGCCTCGATCCGAAAGAAGTCGAACGCCTCTTAGGCCAAGCTCGCAGTTCTGCTCGTCTGCGCGAACGGCGGCGCAAAAACCGCCCAAACCCCACCTACCCACCCGCCCTGCCCATCAGCGATCGCCGGGACGAAATCCTCGCGGCGATCAAGGCGCACCCCGTCGTCGTCGTCGCTGGCGAGACCGGCTCGGGCAAGAGTACGCAATTGCCCAAAATCTGCTTGGAGGCTGGCCGGGGTGAGTCCGCTCGCATCGCCGTCACGCAGCCGCGCCGCGTCGCCGCGCTCTCCATCGCTCAGCGCGTAGCCGAAGAGCTCAAGGTGACCTACGGCCGCGATATCGGCTGCAAAATCCGCTTCCGCGATCAGACTGCGCCCGAGACCTGCATCAAGGTCATGACCGACGGCATCCTGCTGGCCGAGACCCAAGGCGACCCCGACCTACTCGAATACGACACCATTATCGTCGATGAGGCCCACGAGCGCAGTCTCAACATAGACTTCCTGCTCGGCTATCTGCGGCTTCTGCGTCGCAAGCGGCCCGATCTCAAGATCATCATCACCTCGGCTACCATTGACACCGAAACCTTCTCTAAGGCTTTTGACGATGCTCCGGTCATCGAGGTTTCGGGCCGGATGTTCCCGGTCGAGGTCCGCTATTGGCCGCTCGACGAGATCCTGCAGGACCGCGGCGACTACACGTATTTGGATGCGGCCGCCAGCGCGGTGGACGAAGTTTTGCACACATCGCGGGAGGGCGACCTGTTGGTCTTTCTGCCGTCCGAGCGCGATATCCGCGAGACCCGCGAGCGGCTCGAAGGGCGCAAGTTGCGCGGGGTCGAGATTTTGCCGCTGTTTGGTCGCCTAACCGCTGGGGAGCAGCAGCGCGTATTCGCCCCAGGAGACCGGCGGCGCGTAGTGCTGGCCACCAATATCGCCGAGACGTCGCTGACCATTCCCCGCATCCGCTACGTCGTAGATACGGGCTTGGCGCGCCTATCGCGCTACAACCCCCGTACGCATACCCAGCGCCTGCCGATTGAACCGATCTCGCAGAGCAGCGCCCGCCAACGGGAAGGGCGCTGCGGGCGGGTTGCGGACGGGGTGTGCATTCGCCTCTACTCGGAGCAGGATTTTCTCGCGCGGCCCGAATACACCCAGCCCGAAATCCAGCGCGCCAATCTCGCCGAGGTCATCCTGCGGATGATCAACCTCAAGCTAGGGGATATTGAGGCGTTTCCCTTTATCGACCCCCCGGCAAAAGCCGCTATCGCCGGCGGGTTCCAACTCCTGAGCCAGCTCAACGCCCTCGACGAAAACCGCGCACTCACTCCCATTGGCCGCGCCATGGCCCGCCTGCCCATCGACCCCACGGTCTCGCGGATGTTGCTTCAGGCCCGCGAGGAGCAAGCTCTGTCCGAAGTGCTCGTCATCGCCGCGGCCATCAGTATCCAGGATCCGCGCGAGCGGCCCCTAGAAGAGCAGGATGCGGCCGATCAAATGCACCGCCAGTTCCACGACAAAAATTCCGATTTCCTAGCTTATCTCAACATTTGGAACGCGTATCACGACAAAGTGGAAACTGCCTCGCAGAACCAGTTGCGCAAATTCTGCAAGGCGCACTACCTGTCCTACATGCGGATGCGCGAATGGCGCGATATCCACGCCCAGATCCGCGAGACACTAGGCGAGATAAAAGGCTTCCGCTTCAACCGAAAACCCGCCGGGTACGACGCGATTCACCGCGCAGTGCTCACCGGCCTGCTTTCGAGTGTGGCGCGTCAAGAGGAGGGCAATATCTATCAGGCAGCGCGCAGCCGCGAGGTGATGATTTTCCCCGGCTCGGGACTGTTTCGCTCCAACAAGGGTAAGAAGCCAGTCGAGAGCGGCGGCCCCCTCGGCTGGCTGGTCGCGGCCGAGATCGTCGAAACCTCGCGCCTGTTCGCCCGCACCGTCGCCCACATCCAGCCCGAATGGCTCGCGGAACTAGGCAGTCACCTGTGCCGCGCTTCGTACGATCAGCCCTATTTCAACGTGCGTTCGGGGCGAGTGCTGGTGCGGGAAAAGCAGACTCTCTATGGCCTCGAAGTACTCAGCCGCCGCATCCCGTACAGCCGCATCAACGCCCGCGAGGCCACCGAGATATTCATCCGCGAGGCGTTGGTGCCCGGGACGGTGCATACTCGGCACAAGTTTCTCGCGCACAACACGCGCCTGTGTCAGAAGATCGAAACTTGGCAGACCCGCGCCCGCGGCTTGGCCGATGTCCACGTCGAAGAGGCCGCGGCCCGCTTTTACTCCCGGTACCTCGACGACGTTTCTTCTCTGCCCGACCTCAACCGATTCCTCAAAGACAAAGCCGACGACTTCCTGATGATGCAGGAGGAAGACTTGCTCGGCACCACTCGCACCGACTTTGACCAGCAGACCTTCCCAGACGCACTTGATCTCGATGGCAATAAACTAGCCCTCAGCTACGCCTATCGCCCGGGGCAAGACGAGGACGGCATCACCGTCAAAGTGCCCTACAAACTGGCCCACGCTGTCGATCCAGAAATACTCGAATGGCTGGTGCCGGGCCTGCTCGAAGAGAAAGTTACCGTCCTGCTGCGCTCGCTGCCCAAGTCCGTTCGCAAGCAACTGGTGCCGATTCCGGCAAAGGCCCAGCGCATTGCGGCCGCGCTCAAGCCGACGCATCCCACCTTTTTGGAGTCGCTGCAAGATCACATCCGCCGGCACTACCATATCCAAATCCAAGTATCGGACTGGAACGCCGAGGACTTGCCCGACCACCTCAAAATGAGGGTCGATATCCAAGGGACCAACGAGCAATCCGTCGCGGCCGGCCGCGATTTGCAGCAGTTGACCCAACGCCTTGAACAGCACGACACTCCGGTCGAACTCGACGCTTGGAAAAAGGCGGCCCAACAGTGGGAACGAGAAGGGATAACTACGTGGGATTTCGGCGACCCGCCCGAACGAGTAGAGGTAACCCAAGCGGGTGGGATACCGCTTTATGGCTGGCCCGGCCTCCGCCGGGATGAAGGCCGCGTGTCGCTGCGGCTCTACAAAAATCGCGCCGAAGCCGAAGCTCGCTCGCGGGAGGGTTTCTTGGGCCTCTGCGCCTTGGCGTTGCGCGACGAGTTGGCTTGGCTTCGGCGCGAACTCCAAGAGCTGGCGCAGTTCAAGGCGCGCTACCAAGGCAGTTCGCTAGAACTGCGCACCCAAGCATTTGAACATCTCGAGCGCTATCTCTTCCACCGCGAGCAAATCCTACCCCTGCGCCAACAAGATTTCGACGCCGTGTTGGAGCAAGCCAAGCAGCGGCTGCGCGGCTTGGCCCCGCGCTTCATCTCCTTGGTCGATAGCTTGCTCGAAGCCCGGCGGGAAATTCTCCTCTCAGGCCAGTCCTATCGCGGGCTGGACGCGGACTTAGAGCGGCTGCTGCCAGACGACTTCCTCGCCCGCGTCCCCTTCCACCGTCTCAGTCACTTAATCCGCTACCTAAAAGCCGTCGAGGTGCGCGCCGAACGCGCCGCGACCGATCCGCGCAAGGACGCGCAGAAAGCCGAGTTGATTGAGGTGTACCAGAGCCAGTTGGAAAAGCTCGCCGAAGAGACCAATTCGCCCGAGCAGCGGGAGGTCCAAATCGAGGAATTGCGCTGGATGCTGGAAGAATATCGCGTCTCGGTCTTCGCCCAAGAGCTGGGCACCGCCCACCCGATCTCCCCCAAGCGGCTCGACAAGAAGATTGAGCAGATTCGTCAAATCCGATGATCCGCGCCCTTAGGCCACGCGAGTTAGCCGAAATTTTGGATAGTAAAAACCGTGCGTAGAACGACGATCAGACGTTCGCCACCAGCCACTGGTAGCACTTTTCGTATCCCACCTGTCCCTCGGTCTCCGGCCCCTCGTATTCAGCCGTCCAAGCTCCATCGTAGCCGACCGCCTTGAGGCACTGGACCGCGTGGTCGAGATGGATTTCTCCCTCGCCCAATGCTGCCCCCTTGTAGTTTTGCCGCGAATCGGTTCCGTCCTTCATGTGGGTGTGAAAGACGTGCGGAGCCAGTATTTCATAGAAGCGGTCGATCGGGTCCAACTCGTGACCGAACCAGCGGTAGTTCATGGTATCCAAATTGACGCCGAGCCGGTCCGAGCCTACCCGTTCGATCAGGCTTAGTTGCCAGTCGCCGTCGTTGGTGGAAGTCCCGTGATTGTCGAGGGCGATCCGCACGTCGTACTCTTCGAGAAAGTCGGCGCAGCGCTTGAAGGCTTCGAGCAGCATGGCATCCCACTGGTCCTCTGGGACGTCGCCGTTGCGGTTCCAGCCGCCGTCTGAGCGCACGATGTCGGTGCCGGTTATGGGGATGATCTGGCAGACGTAGCGGTAGCGCTCGATTTGCGCGTCCAAGTCGCGGCTGTCAGCTTGCAAAAAGTCATTGCCAGCCGCAACCGCCGAGGCTTGCATCCCGTATTTGGCCAATAACTCGCGCGTGGCTGCGGCCGTCTGCTCGCCGTTGTTGGACTCGCCATCCCAGATATCGCCGATCTGCAGCTCGCAGTGGCGATAGCCGATTTCGCTGGCCCGCCGAGCGAAGCCTTCGAGATCGCAGCCGGGCCAGTTGTAGTGGATTGCGCCGATTTTTGCCATGTTCGTACTCCTTCCGTCAGTTAAGAATTAAGAATTAAGAATTAGGAATTGGGCGGTGGTGGATAATTCTCAATTCCTAATTCCTAATTCTTAACTGATGTTACGCAGTTTTGAGGGTTTGTAGCTGCTCAAAGGCACATCGGAGGGCCTTGAGATAGAGTTGTGATCGCAACGCGAAATGCTTGAGTTGGTGCTTGCTGCGCAGGCTCTCCAAGCGCCCGGCGGCATATAT
>JAJDVZ010000075.1:0-8579 GCA_022825835.1 Candidatus Latescibacterota bacterium | reverse complement strand
CACCCCATCGTCCTGTTGGATTTTGTGGACCAGCGGCTTGATGTGCTGCCACAACGTTTTGCCATCGTAGTCGGCCGCCGACAGAAACCGCGTGACTTGATCGTGGCTGACCACCCCGTCCACCAACGCCGACAAGCCCGTGGCCGTGGTCGCGCCAAACGAACTGAGCAGATAATCGCTATATAATTCTAACAGGGCTTTGTCCATGTCGAGAATATACCTAGGATAAAGCAAAACTGCGTAACATCAGTAAATAATCTACTTGTTTCTACTAGTAACCAACCCTGCCCCTTTACGATATACACGGAGCGCACAAAATGAAAATCGAACAGATCGAATCCCTCCTCATCGGCAACGGCTACGTCGTCCGCATCACCACCGACACCGGCCTGACCGGCATCGGCCAAACCGCCTGCTGGGGCTATCCCACCGCCGTGCAGAGCATCGTCGATGTCTTCAAAGAATACCTCATCGGCCAAAATCCCCTCCGCATCGAACACCACTGGCAGCACCTCTACCGCATGGCCCCCTTCCGGGGCACGGCCATCATGGGGGCTGTCTCAGCCGTGGATATCGCCCTCTGGGACATCAAGGGCAAGCACTTCGAGGTGCCGGTATGGGAGCTGTTGGGCGGCAACGTCCGCGACAAGATCCGCCTGCACCTGCTGTCTGGAGGCCGCACTCCAGAGGACATGTCCAACGCTGTGCAAGCCGCTGTCGCCGAGGGATTTACCGCCATCAAATTCGACCCCATAACCACGGACTGCCACGATAAGGGCCAAGCGCGAATGATCCAAACCGCCGTCGAGCTGACCGCGGTCGCGCGCGAAGCCGGCGGCCCGGACTTGGACCTGATTATCGAGTTACACCGCAAGCTGACGCCCATGGTCTCCTTGGCCCTCGCCGAGGCCCTCAAGCCCTTCCACGTCTTCTTCCTCGAAGACCCGATCCAGATCGACAGCATCTCAGCCCAAGCCCACATCGCGCAAAAATCTACCGTGCCCTTTGGCAACGGCGAGCGCTTCGTGTCTATATGGGAGTTCCGCGAGTTGTTGGAACAGGGCGGCCCCCAGTATTTGCGGCCGGATGTGGCCTTGGCCGGCGGCATCTCGCACTGCAAAAAAATCGCCGCCATCGGCGAAGCCTACCACTGCGCGGTAGTAACCCACAACTTTTTGGGGCCGCTGGTTACCGCTGCCTCCCTACACCTCGACGCCTCAATTCCCAACTTTATCACCCAAGAGTACACCAAAGGGGACGAAGCCCCGCACAACGCGGTCTATCGGTACGCGTATAAGCGCGAGGGCGGCTACATCCCGATTCCTCAAGTCCCAGGCCTCGGCGTGGAGCTAGACGATGCATTAATCGAGCAAACGCCCTACAAACCCATTAACAACGCCTCTACGCCCCTGCGCACCGACGGCTCGGTGTCCTATGCCGTATGAGAGAAGCTGCCGACTGACCTCTTCAGCTAAAGTAGAAACATGCCGCCAACCACTACCCTAACACAGGAGGCCACATGAACGTCCTAATTTTATCCGGCTCAAACCACGGGTTTGCGGCCAGTGCCCCGGTCATCCACGAGTTTTTGAGCACGCACGACGATCTGTCCGTCGCGCTTGACGACGACAAGGACGTGTTGGCGTCAGACGGTCTGCGCGATTTCGACGTGCTGATCCACGGCTCCGGCTTTACGCGAGGCGAGCGACAGGAAGACGGTACCGTACAGCAAGTGCCTGAGCTGACGCCCGCGCAAGAAGAAGGGGTGTTCGACTTTGTCGCCGGTGGCAAAGGATTGGTCGGCATCCACGGCACTGCGTGGTGTATTGGCGGCAAAGCCGTGGATCTGCTCGGCGGTCACGCCAACTGGCACCCGCCGGGACTGACCTTCACCGTCTCCATTATCGACGGCGATCACCCCGTTACGCACGGCGTGCCCGACTTTGACGTGGAAGACGAGATCTACATGTCGGCGTGGGACCCGGCCATCCGCATCTTGGCCACAGCCGAGTGGAGTGGCAAGCAGCATCCCCTAGCGTGGGTCAAGCCCTATGGCGCGGGACGGGTGTTTTACACGGCGTTGGGACACGGCCCAGGAACATTTGCGCGCCTAGGTATGCAGCGGATGATGGTGCAAGGAGTGCGGTGGGCTGGGGGGAGTCTATAAAAACCCACCCTTCGCGTCCGACCATTGCCCACAGCGTATTTCCAAGGTCCGCGCCACCGGCGTCCGCAGGGCGATGAGCACCCGCAAACGCTCCTCGTCGATCTCGCTATTGCGCATCCGCCACATGGTGTGTTCCATGGCTCCCGGGCCGATGCGGGTCGCGTCGTCGCCCACGCGGTAGAGCGCGTAGCCCGCTTTGAGAAAAACCGTGTGCCCGACGCGGCCCTCGACGAGCGCGCTGTCCATCTCCAAGGTGCCGCCCGGCTCGAAGATTCCTTCAATCTGAAAGGGCACCCCTTCAACGCCCCCTGCGGTGCGGATGTGGAGATCAAAACCACCGGCCACCTCTTCGGCGTGCAACTCGACTTCCAGCGGCGGCAACTCATACGTCTCGCGCCGACCCCGCACCTCTCGCCAGTTGTCGGCATCAACTCGCTCGGCAATCGGCAGCCAGTAAATCCCCCCGACGTAATCCTTTTCCGGGTAGATACGGTTGCGCCCCTTGTGCTGCATCCGCACCCCTTTACCCGCTTCAGCAAACTCCTCACCGATAAATTGCCCGGTAGCAAAGTAGGTCGATGATATCTTCACCGCCGCCAATTCGGCCTGCCCACAGACCACGCTGAAGGGCGCAGTCAGACCAGCCGCAGCCGTAGCACTCACCGCGCCCCGACGCACTCGCCACAGGCCGGACGCGGGATAGACGCGGCTATAGTGCTCGGGCACAGGCGTCCGCTCTATACATGTCTCTCGCCACTCGGGATGCAGGACGTAGTTCGGCAAACAGACCAAACCGCTGCCGCCGCGCACAACCAACAGGTCGGCCACAGCCGCGTACAAGCCATTGCCGTCTAAATGGGCCAAGGCGTGGTAGCCATCGGCCAAACCAGTCGGCACGGCTCGCGTGTCGCGGTCTTGGCGCGTGGAAATGCTCGTCACCGCAGTGGCGTCGGCGTGGAGGAGGTGGTAGGACAAATCCAAGTTGCGCCGCACAGGTTCCAGCAGGTCGGGCCGAGCAAGCACTTGTGCCGCACGGATTAAGGCGCGGTTGACCACCGCATTGTACACGCCCGTGCTCCGTTCGCTGTATTCGCCGTCGGCATTGATATCAATGCCTTCGCCGAGGTACGCATCCACGGTCGCGCTCACTTCAAGTTCTGGATAGAGAGCTTGGGCTTGGGCCAGTGCGGCGACTAGCACCCAGCGGTGATTGGGCGTGTGGAAGCCGCCGGCGACCATGCCCGGGGCCGCGGTCTGTATCAACTCGCCCAAAGCGTCCGCAATCTCGGCGGCTCCCGCATCGTCCGCAGCCTGTTGCCGTGCTGTAAACACAACCGGCGCAATGGCCTGCACCACAAAGCCTGTGTCTGGGGCCGAGTCGAAGTTGGTGGTCAGTAAGTCGAAGCAACCCGACGGATTGCGATGCCGACGGGCAAACTCAGCGGCGAGAAGGATCCGCTGCAAAAGCTCTTCGCTGCGGTAGTGGCGCGACTCGGCCAGCAGATAGGCGTAGCCAAGCGACGCGACCGCGCTGATGCTTTGCGAACCCACCAGCCGATCTCCGTCCATAAAGCCGCCGCGATAGGGGCTTTCCGCATCCAGCACTTGGCGCGTCAGCACGCCCTCGACCTGCTGGTCTAGCTCGCCGACGAGCGGCGCGTACGCAATCACCGCCGCTTCCGCTCCAGCGACCGATACGCCGCCTCAGTAAATTTGGCTACTGCCACGGCGAAATCCGGCCGCTCATAGCCCTTGCCGCCATTGCGAATCCAGCGCAAAAAGGCCGCGTCCGGCGTATCTTCCTTCACCCGCTTGGGCACCGCCAACGGCTCCCCGTTCAACAACACCTCCCGCACCTGCCACTGGTGCAGATGGAAGACCAAGGTGCCCTCGTCGCCGTGGATGGACAGCCGCTCGTCGTGCCGGCTTGCGCTGCCGATAAAGCTCAGCGACCCCAACGCGCCGCCGCGAAACCGCGCATTGACCACGGCATCCATATCCACCGGCTTGCCGCGCTTGTCCATGAACGCCGAGACCTTTACCGGCGTCAAGCCAGTAATCCACAACACCACAGCCACCAAGTGACTGCCGGTGTCCATGAACATCCCGCCTCCTGCCAACTCGGGCACCATCCGCCATCCCCTGCCGCCCCAATTTTGCGTCACGTACGCGACAACTCCCTTGAGCTCGCCGAGGGCACCTTTCTGCACCAGTTCCCGCGCATAGGCATACGCCGGATAAAAATGGCGCTGATAGCTTACTACCAACAGGCGCTCGCGTTCAGCGGCCAGATTGACTAGCGCTTGGGCGTGGCGCGCTTTCGTCGTCAGGGGTTTCTCGATTAAAACGTGCAGACCTCGCTCTAGCGCATAGCGCGCCTGCGCGTAGTGGGTCGAATGCGGCGAAGAGATCAGCACCCCGTCGAGCGCGTCTGCGCCAATCATCTGCCGGTAGTCGGCGTAATAGTCGGCGTCAGCACCCCACGCTTCCAGCAATCGCCGCGCCGATGCCTCCTCCGGGTCGGCGACCGCCACCAACTCTACGCTACCATCGGCTTTTAGCCGAGGAATGTGCGCACCGCGCATGTTGCCACCACAGCCGATTAGGCCGAGCCGAATTTTCTTTTTTGCCATTGCGTTTCTCTCAATCTATTAGGTTAAAAAGCGGCGCGACCCCGCCGAACATGCCCGGAAAGCGGAACACGGCCTCGTCTTGTGCGCGGATGCGGTCGAGGACTGTTTCGTCGAGCAAGGCAAGCTGGCGGTCAAAGAGTACCTGCTCTTCTTCAACCGAGTACGACCCCTCGCGCCGCGCCTGCTCTTGTGCAGCGGCAATTTCAGGATCGCCGGCCAGCTTTTCCGCCATCGTCCCGAAAAAGCGTTCCAGCAGCGACCGATGTCCACCGTCGGACACCTGCGCGGCTGCCGCGTCAAAAGCAGCGTGGCATTTCACCAGCCGCTCGCGCCAGTCGTCGGGCACTGCGCCGTCGAGAGTAAAGGGCGCGGCGTGCCCCAACAGCGGCGTGCGATCCTCGGTCTGGAAGGCCACGAGTACGCAACAATGCTCCAAAGGCCGGGCGCGGAACCGAACGACGCTCCCCGGCTCAATATCGGCGATCTCGCCCGCGGCGAGTGGCTGCGTTTCTACCCCGTCCATGGAGAGCACATCCAAATACGCCTCAGCGCAGAAGTGGGCGACAATATGCTCGCGGGGCCGCCCTTGTATTCCGCAACGTCCAAAAGGCAGCGAATACGTCCAGCCACCATCCGTCGTGCCCTCACCTTTCCCGTGCAACTGACGCAAGGCGCGGCAAAGGCGCTCGGCCTCACCCGCCGCATCGGTAGGCCGCGGCATAACCGCCCCCGCTTCATCCACTTCCACCCGATAAGGCACCCCGTACCCGAACAGCCGCGCCCTCAACGGATCACCCATTTTGTCCATCCTCTAACAGTTCCTCGGCGCACTCGGCCACCTTGCGGAAAGCCGTGGCGTATTGCTCGATGATTGTCGCGTCGTAGTGCTTAAACCACGGAATCGAATAGATGCGGCCAGTCATGCGCTCGGTCACCGGCAGACTGCCCGGCCCCTGCCGCAGATCGCGGTTGGAGTGGGCAATGCGCGTGGGTTGGCCGTGTCCGTAGATGTCGGCCTCGTTGAGCATTGGGTGCAGGTGCATCAGTTCATTGGCTCCCGGCATGATCTTGTACGACCCGGTCTCGGCCGTGACCGCCGCGCAGAAGCGCTCGACCGGTAGGCCGCCTAGCTCCTCGGGCACGTACAACCCTTTGGCCGCGTACCAGCCGCCCATCGTCGAGCCGCTGTCGGCCGGCGGCCGATGCGCCTTGATCCCCGGGACGCCTTCGAGCAGGTCCCAGAAGTAATTCATCGCCCGCTGAATTTCCTGCATCCGCTCGTCGTAGTACTTTAGCTGGGCGCGGCCCACGGCTGAAGACAACTGATGCATCCGGTACTTGTACCCGCCCAGCGGCATCCCGGCATAAGGCTTTAGCGTAGGATCTTCTAGGGAACGGGTACGCTCATAGTGTCCGAAGGCCGCAGCGTGCTCGTACAGAGCTTGGTCGTCGGTGACCATAAAGCCCCCCTCGCCGCAGGCCAGCGACTTGCCCGACATAATCGACATCGCACCGATGTGGCCGATTGTGCCTAGCAGCCGCCCTTTGTAGAGTCCTCCTTGAGCGTGCGAGACATCTTCAATCACCTTCAGCCCATGCCGCTCGGCAATGTCCATGATCGGATCCATATCGGCTGGATAGGCGCAGTAATGCACAGGGACAATGGCCTTCGTCCGCTCGGTAATGCGATGCTCGATGTCGTCGGGGTCCATCGTCAGCGTGTCGGGGTCGATTTCAGAAAACACCACCGTCCCTCCCAGCGAGAACACTTGGAGTGACGTGCCCCAAAAGGTCATGCTCTGCGAGATAACCTCGTCGCCAACGCCAACACCGCAGGCCCACAATGCGGCTTGGATCGCGGCCGTGCCCGTGTTGTGGCAGAGAGCGTGCTGCAAGCCAAAGTAGGACTTCAGGTCCTCTTCAAAGTCCAAGGTTAGGTCCCAACCCGACATCGCCCCGCGCCGCAGCACGTCCAGCACGGCCTCCTCGTCCTCGGCGGTGATAATCGGCCAGCGGAAAATATCGCCTTCGTCAGCAGTGACGGCCTTGGGGCCACCGAAGAAGGCCAACTTGCTCATCGTCATACTATGCTCTTTCTATGCGCTAAGAACCCATAATTTTGCGCAGCCGCGCCTGCGTCGGCATATAGTTGCTCTCCCACACCTGTTGCACCACCCCGTCGGCGATATAGGCCAAGCGCGGAAAGCCGTGGCCAAAGGTCAAGCGCCGAAAGTCCGTCTGCGATATGGTGGCAATGTCAAAGCGCGGTTGCAACTGCTTCTTGAAGTCGATCACTTGCGGTGCATCCTGCGCGAAACTCGTCAGGGCGATGAGCCGTGGCAACTGGGGGTCTTGGGCGATGACGTTCATCTTGGGCACGGCGTTTTTGCAGTGGCTGCACGTGGGACTGAACAATTCAATCAGGTACTCGCCCTCCATCAAATCGACATCCACACCTTTAAGTGCCAAGCCGGACAGCCGCACCCCGCTTTTGAGGTCCGACTGCGAGATGCGCTCTAGCTCGGGAAAAAACCGCACCCCGCCTACCGCCAATCCGACGACGAGCGAGCTTAACACCATCCGACTCGTCAGCGGCCAGACGGGCGCACCGCCCGCTCCCCACCAATTGGGCGGACCACTCGCGGGCGCAGCGTTTGCACTGCGGCGCATTCCCCACCAAGCAAACAGCAGCACCACCACCATCACGCCATCTTCTATCGCCGCTTCCCCTGGCCCGCGCTCGACGAGGGCACCGAAGCAGCCGCAGTCTATCGAGGCTCCCATGTGCCAAGCCTTGGCCGTCAGCGCGGTAAACGCGGCCATCAGCACCGTCGCCACTGGCAAGCACAGCCGTGGCTGCCAGTTTAGCAGTAGCGCCCAGCCGAGGACGAATTCAATCGGCCCCAACACAAGGGCCGCCTTGGCGACGGCCGACGCTGTTTCCCATTCCACCACCCCGAGCAGTTGTGCATAGGGAATGGCTTCCCAATAAAAAAGCACCGGCTCCCATACTTTAACCGCTCCAGCAACTATGTACACAACTCCTATAACCATCTGGCCGACGCGTGCGGCCTTGCTTATACCGTCCATAATTAAGTCCTCCTCAATCGGTCAATTCGGCGAATACGGTCGAAAATATGCGCCGCGTCTGTCGCATCCATATCTCTACCTCGTCTTGGAAGGCCGCTACGTCTTTAGCGCCGAGGGCGCGGCTCAATATCTCCAACTCGCGGCCGGTCGGCAGGGCATCGCTGGCCCTTTCGCTGGCGAGTCGCATGCCCTTTTCCACCGCCCGCAGATACTCGTACGCGTCGAGGAAAAAGTGACCCCGCTCCGAGTCTAAATGGCCCTGCTCGACGAGCAGTTGCAGCGCGCGTCTCGTGCTGCCTACCCGCAAGTCCCGGTCCCGATAGCCCCACTTGAGCACCAGTACCTGCGCCACGAATTCGATATCGACGATGCCGCCCGGGCCGCGTTTGATGTTGATGCGCGTTTGGCGCTTGCCTTGCGGCTCCATCCGCTGGCGCATCTCCTGCATCTGCGCGACCAAGGCCGCATCTACTTGCCGGCTGTACACGAAGCGCTCAATCGCCCGCAAGACCCGCGCGCCGAACTCGGCATCGCCGGCCACTTGGCGAGCGCGACTCAGCGCCATCCGCTCCCAACTAGCTGCCCGCTGCGCCAAGTAGCGGCGGTAGCCGACCAGCGAGATGGCCATAGGGGCGCTGGCCCCTTCGGGCCGCAGCCGCGCATCCACCGAGTACAGCCCCTCCTCGGCT
>JAJDVZ010000156.1:0-97249 GCA_022825835.1 Candidatus Latescibacterota bacterium | reverse complement strand
CCACCCCGTCCACCAACGCCGACAAGCCCGTCGCGGTGGTCGCGCCAAACGAACTGAGCAGATAATCGCTATATAATTCTAACAGGGCTTTGTCCATGTCGAGAATATACCTAGGATAAAGCAAAGCTGCGTAACATCAGTCATTGACTTGATCTTGCGGGGTCGAGCCGCCGAGCCGCCAGCTCTGGCCACCATCGTCGCTGAGCAAGACGTGCGAATAGTATTTCTTGCTTCCTGCTTCAATGTGGTCGCAGGGGATGACGAGCCGACCGGTAGCTAGCTGAATGCCAGCGCCTGGCCCGGTGGCATACCAAGTCCAGTTAGGTTGCTTCGCTACGGAAGTGATCTCCACCGGCGGCGACCAAGTGCGTCCGTCGTCTTCGCTGCGCGTCAGCCACACGGTGCGAGTGCCCTCGCTCGTTTGGTCGATGATCTCGGGCTCGTGGTCATGGCCGAGGTTGTGCGTCATCAGCAGAGAAATCGCCCCGGTGCGGGCATCGATCACCGGACAGGGGTTACCACAGGTATTCGGGCCATCGTCCCACACGATCTCAAAGGGAGCAAACGTCTGGCCGCCATCGTCGCTGCGCCGCAGCAGCATGTCGATGTCACCGGTGTCGCCGCGCGCGTTTTTGCGCCCCTCGCAAAAGGCGAGTACCGTACCGGTGAGCGTGGTAATCAGGGCTGGGATGCGAAAGGTGTGGTAGCCTTGGGTGCCGCTCTCAAAGAGGTCGATGGAATCAGTCACGTCGTTGGTCCTATACCATAAATCCTTCTACCGGCTCAAGTCTTTTGGCCACTGGATTGACGCCCATGAACACGCCTTCAAGGGCCAGAGCACCTAGCAACGGCACGGTCTCTTCCTCATTGAATAAAACGAGCGTAACCACCTCTCGCCCTTCAACTCGCAGCCACGTCTGGCCAACATCCATAAGCCGAACCTCGCCTTGGCCAAACTGAAAACGCTGCTGCATCAAGGACGTCACCCCCAGTTGGCGCAGAACGGACGCCGGAACTGAGGTTATAGACGCCCCTGTATCCACTAGCGCATCCAAGTCGATCCATTGTGTCCGCTGTTGGTCGCCGATGCTAATCTGTACGTTGAACGTTCCCATATAATGCGATCCTCGGAAAGGAAATCATTGTCAGCTACGCGGAATATACTCCGTCGAATAGGAGTAAAGCAAGGGCATCCCGTGAAGCAGTTGCAGGGAAAAAGCACGTCTGAGTAGATTCAGGTCGTCCGCCTTCTTTATCACTGAGACGACGTGTAGAAACGCAGGACTAGGACTAATAACGGGAGGAAAACAAAGCATGGACCCCATAAAAGAACTAGCCGAATTCGACCGCGAGACCGTCGCCCAAGCCAAAGCCGTCGAACAGCGCATCCAAGCCGAGGGCCTTGCCGCCGGGCACACCATCCGCGACGTGCGCGTCTTCCGGGTGCTGATGCCCTGGGTTGGGACCAAACGTTGGGATGGCTCGGCCGAGAGTTTTACCTTTGCCGAATTCGAGACCGATAAGGGCTTGGTCGGCATTGCCGAGGGAGCCAACGCGGACGCCGAAGAGCTAAAGGGCAAAGTCCTAGGCAAAAATCCTTTTGACCCCAGCATCCGCGCCGATATGGGCCTAGCCTATTGGGACCTAAGCGGCAAAATTGCCAACCGACCATTGGGCCAGTACTTGCACGAACTCTTTGCGCTAGAGATACCCTTGGCAGAGCGCGTGCCCATGTCGGCCTATACTTGGTATCGCTTCCCCGACCTCAACGGCGAAAACGCCGTTACCTTTGAGAGTTATCCCTCCTACGTGCAGGAGATTATCCGCATCCACGGCTTCCACAACATCAAGCTCTCAATGTGCGATTTTGAGCCGCAGCACTATGTGGAATTGGTGCGCAACATCCGCGCAGCCGTAGGGTCGGACGTGGACATCCGCGTCGATCCACACGCCTCTTGGGGCGAGGCGCAGGCGCTGCGCTTTATGCGCGAGGTCGAGGACTGTCATCTGGAGTGGATCGAGGAACCAGTGGGAGGACGTTTCGCTCACATCTTCCGCGCCGGCCATCGCCTGCGGCTATTGAGTACAATACCGATCTCGTCGCACGCATGGCTACCGCCGCTGGTACCGCATTCCGATGCCAAGGGTCGTTACGGCGATGGTGCCCTAGACGCGGAGCTGGATCTGGATGCGCTGCGACGCTGGCAACCAGCCGACATTTCCGCTCCCGACGCCTACGCGGGGCCGCTGGCACTCAAGCGTTACTACGACGCGGCGCGCTTTATGGGCATGGGAATCGGCATGCACAGCGCTTATGAGTTGGGACCGGCGACGGCGATTCGCCTGCACATCGCCGCCTTTACTTTTCCCTACGAAATGCCCTATCACATCGTCTGGGGGCGGGACCGCGCCTTCTCACCCTTCTCGTCCCACGCGATTGACGCGCATTACAACCAGTGGACCGACGACGTGATCCGCGGCGGCAAGATGAACTACGATCAGGGATTCCTCGCCGTGCCGACAGAACCGGGGCTGGGCGTCGAACTCGATCCCGAACGCCTGCACCACTACGCCTTCAGCGAAGAAAAGGCCGCAGCCCATACCCGCCACATCGAACAAATCCGCGCAACCCATCTCGACGCGCTTGGCTGGCGAGTGGAGCGCAGCGGCTGGCGGCGCTATCGGACGCGCTAGGCTACTTTTACTAAAGGAAAGGTCAATACACCACTGAAACCACGCGCCGGACGCGCTGCTGATGGGCATCTCCATCGAGGTGGAGTTCGAGTACGTAGAGGCCGGGCGGCACCAGTTGCCCCGTTTGGTCGCGGCCATCCCAAGCAAAATCCTGAGCACCCGCAGTGACAGTTTGCGAGCGTTCGACTAGCGCGTGACCAGCCAAGTCGTAGAGCCGCAGGTACCAAGGGCGCGGTTCGAGGATGTTGATCACGTCGGCGCGGACGGCGAGTGCGTCGTTTATGCCGTCGCCGTTGGGCGTCAGCACCTCCGCGTCAAAGACGATGTTGAGCAACAGGTCGCGGGCGACGGGCAGACCGACGACGTTGGTGCTGCTGGCGACTTGATCGGTAGCATCCCCGGGATCGACGCGCTGGCGGCTGGCGTCCTCAGTGCGCGCCTCTTGGATAAAAAGGACGAAGGGAGTGGACTGCTGGAAGACCTGAGCGGCAAAGCGCAATTCGACGAGGTCGTTGTCGCGCAGCGGCTGGGGGAAGGTCACTGCAAACCCAGCTTCGACCGACTGGTCTGTGACCTCTAAGGGCTCGTCATTGACCAAGGCACCAATAAAGCGCGTCGGCGTCGGCGTCTCCAAGACGAGGCGGTCGAACCCAGATGCCCTCGTCTCGCGCGGGCGCAAGAAGAAGCGGAATTCGGTTTCCTCGCCTGGCAGCACTTGGGTGGGAAAAATTTCGCTGACAGCGCGCTGAGATAGCGGGTCGCTAAAGGCAATAGTAAGCGCGTCGAGTTGGAGTGCCACCAACGGATCTTCAGTGACCATCCGCATCTGTAGCTGAGCGTAGCGCCGCGGCGAGGGCGACTGAAACTCCTGACCGGAGAAGGCGTATAGCTTGCTCCACGCGCTCCAGTCGCCGCCGATGACTCGGGAGGTGTCGATAGGTCCTTTGAAGCTGGCAATCAGCTTGTCGTAGCGCCTCTTGGTGACTTCCTTGCCGTTCTTGTCGTAGTAGGTGAGGAGGTTTTCAACTTCGTTGCCGGAGCGGCTGCGTAGTTCCAGCCGGGTACCCGGCGGGATGTCGGCCTCCCAAGATACGGCATTGAGGCTTTTGGGACTTTGGAAGTCCATGATGTGCGAGCGAAATTCCAAGTTCTGCGGGAAGCCCTCGCCGAACACCTGAAGCTCCTCGGCGAAACCCCGAAAGACCCAGCGATTGCTCGCGTCCCAACTCTTCCACAGCACCCGGATAAAGCGAGTGGGCACCAGCCCGAACTCGTGGGTGGCGGCACCGGTTACTTGTTTGACGTAATCGTTAGCAGTGCCGGAATAGTACTTCTGCCAGATCAGAGAGCCATCGGGTGCCAAGGACCCGTCGGAACCGAGCACCTCGTAGAAATTGAATCCAAAAGAGCGCCGGGTAACGAAGAAAGCAATGACCCGACCGCTACCCGCGGTAATGCCACCGCCGGGCCGGGCGACCACGCCGCCGACGATTTTGAGCTTATCGACAAAGTAGGTGGCCCCCAAGTCGAGGACGATGTGCGAAAATACATCGCGCTCGGCTTGAATAGTGCGCCGCACGAACCAGCGGGTAGAAAGATCACCGTCAATAAGCACTTGGGCGTTGCCCAGCGGAATGAGGTCTTGGGTGACGAACGCATCGAGAACTACTTCGAGGTTGCCGCCGCGTTCGAGCGTCCCCAAGGCCAGATTGTCGCCCAGCGCTGCGACCTCGACTTCGAGCAGGCGGGTGTTCGGTTCGAGGGCGAGCAAGTCCAAGCGCACGTACTGGATCGGCGTGTGGAAGGACTGGTCGAGTTCATAAGTAATCTCGTGGCGAGTGTTCTCCTTGAATCGCTCGCGCTGGCGGTAGATAACGGTCCCGGCGATGGGATTATCGACCTCGTCAACGGCGTGTTCGCCAGTGGAAAGCAACAAGTCAAAAAGCGCTGGGGCCGGTCCTTGGGGATCGAAGATTAGCTTGACGCGGCGGGCGGAGACGCCCCGGCCCAAATCGACTTCAATGTTCCAGCTTTCGGGAGGATCGTCCAAATGCGGGTGCCAGCCAGTGGAAAGATCGCCATCCATGACCAATGGCGCGTCTCGTAGGTTGGAACCCGCGCGGCGGATGCCGCCGCCAAAAGCCGCGGCATTGAGAGACGCATTGATGTCGCGGCGGGCAGCGATGGGCTTGAGCCCACCCTGTGGGGTCAGTTCGACCGTGCCGGGCAGCGGCCAAGCCTGCCAGTCGCGGCGGGAGGCAAAGCGAATCTCGTCGGCACTTGCCAAGGACGCGGAGAAAAAAGCGCAAACAACCACACACCCCGTGAATAAGACGGATCGCCCAAGGCATCGGTCGCTGGAATCCATGATTCGCCCTGCCCCTGCATAGAGTGGATTCAAATGCTACTTCTGTAAGACGCTGCCCGCGCCATGGCGGTCCCAAAGCCCCACTGCGCCGTTGCGCTGCCCATCGGCCCCCAAGAAGATGAGGTGAGTTCCATTCGCGGCATTGACGTGCAAACCGCCGTTGCCGCTGGCACCCGCGCCCGCGTAGATCAGGTTCTCGCCGGTGCGGCTATTGATCAGCAGGCCGCCATTTTGCGACGAATCAGCACCAGCGAGGAAGATGTTGACGCCCGCGGCATTGTTGGCCATCAGCAAGCCACTGCCTTCATCTTCGCCCGCAGCGATTAGCAAATTACCAAGTGCGCTCCGCAGGGCCAAGTGGCCACTGCCGACCTCGCTCGCACCTAGATACGCCAACTGCTCACCCGCGGCGTTGTACACCTGCAACGCACCTCCCTCTTGATCGCTGCTTACAACCGAGACCAGCGGTGCGCCAGTAGCCGTATTGACCACGAGCAAACCGTGACCGGCCGCATCGCTACTGAGGCTAACCCCGCCCTGGCCATTGCCAGCCCCCACCCACAAAGCGCCATTCTGGCGCTCGTCAGCCGTAGCTACGAATACGGGTTGTCCCTCGTCGTTGAGGATTTCAATGGCGCGGGCGCGGACCACGTCGGCCCCGGACGCCGTACTCATCAAGGCAGTACTCAGCGACGCGCTCAGCACAATGGCAATGTCGGTTAAGGCCAGTGCAGCCAACACCGCCAAGAGGCGGCGGCCAATGTAGCGTTCTAAAGAGGCGTAAGGTTGGAAGGCGCGCATACATGTCCTCTCGCTAAAAAGCAGTTTTGCATGGGTGTTGGCTATCGTATGAGCATGATCTACTTGTCAGAGACCAAAAGCGTGAATAAAAAAGGCACTGCATTCAAGTAAGCAGACATTGCGCTTATATCTCCATAACGGACGCGAGATGCGTGGAGACACCGAACTCTACGCTCGAGCGAGCATGGAACGGCGTTGCTAGTCAAAAGCTGACTCTCCAGATACCTGTAGCTTGTCTAGCCATCCATGCTTGGTGTGAATGGATCTTCTCCACGGTCCAAGCATCAAAGTCCTCTGCCAGCTTGCGCGTTATTGCGAAGTCGCTCTGCTGGTAAACCAATCGCTTTTCGGCGTATCCCGAGTTGCCCAAATCGCGATTGTCTGTGGTCGTCAAGAGAGTCATGTTACCTAGGCAGTAGGTGGACGCCTCCCGCTGTTGGTCGTCGAACTGGTGCCAATCATCACTCGGATTCTCCGGCAGCACATGCTCAATGCCATACTTCGCGCTCTCGAATTCAAAGTACTGACCCGACAACTGCGCTTCTAGCCGGAATAGTATAAAGCGCACGACTTTATTGTTGCGTGCGCTAGTTGTTCGTAGGGCCTTGTCTGCAAACGCCGCCCTGAATTCCGCATCCGCAGGATAGACTGGCCGCAGCTTTGCAATCGCTGCCCGCACGCTGACGATTTCGCCTGCCGATAGCTCACGGGCAATCTGGTTATATACAACCTCCTGCTCGTTGCCTTGGCGTCCACAAATCACGTTGTAGCGAAACGACACTACTGCGATAGCTTGCAAGAAACGTCCAAAGCCAGCGCGGTCGCGTTCCGCGAATTGCTCAAATGCGGCCAGCAATAGCGCTAATGGCTGACGCACGTTGAACATCTGCAACTGGGCCAGACTTGCGCGTTCTTCTGCTGTCCAAGAGTCGTCCTCCGGGCTGCGCAGGGCCGCATACACCCGCGCGTGCCTGTCCATATCGCGGATCAACTGAAACACCTTGGCCCTATCGCTGATGGCACTGCGCATGGTTTTGAACAAGTCCGCCTTGCGCACCAGCCTGTTGCGGCTGTTCCAAAAGACCCGCAAGAACTCGGGAAAGCTCTCACTGCCCAGCAGCCCGACGACATCCTCCCAGCGGCTTTCCAAATTGTTGATATCCGATTCGTGCGCATTGCCACGCGAGACGACGGAGAACAAGTAATTCTTCAACAGATCGGTAGCGGACAAGCGCACGCCGCGAGCATTTAGGGTCTCAAATACTTTGAAGGCATTTAATTCGTCGGTCACGGTAATGATCGTAAAAAACAACTTATCTACCGCGACATCGACAAAGCGCGCGACAGACTCACCGTCATCCCCTGATCGTTCCTTGATACGCTCCCTGAACCAGAGAAACGCCCGGCGCAGGAGATGTTCCGATGCGTTCAATCCTCTTTGCGGCAGACTCTCTAAGGGGACTAGGTAATTCTGGTAAAAGCGATCGTTATGCCGATTTAGCGTCAGCTTGGAGCGCGGCACTAGGCTCACTGGGTCCAAATAGCCGATGTAATTGCTACGCAACTGCTCTGCCCGCCGACGTTGTGGGTCAGTCGGGTCACCCGACGCGGCCAAGTCCGTCAGATGCGCTACCGCAGCCAGCATCAACAGGCTCAGCGTGGTCATGCGCTGATGTCCATCGATGATATCGAACGCCCTGTTGTCCACCGATTGCAGTACTAGATAGCCCATGTAATGAGCGGGTTCTGGGTCCTCGCCGAACAGCGCAACAAGATCCTGCCACAAGTCATCCCACTCGTCGCCCCCCCAAGAGTAGTCGCGTTGGAACAGCGGTACGCGATAACTCATCCCATTGCCCATAAGTTGGCGAAACGTGCTGTTAGTGGTATTGAAGTTCATATGCAAAATACTTTCTTTTTCGCACTCTAATCTCAAACTTACGCAAGGAGGAGGCCAATGGCCAAGATCAAAGAAGTTCGCTGTATCCGCACCCGCCAGAACGGCACCTGGGTCATCGTCAAAATCATCACCGACCAGCCCGGTCTCTACGGCATCGGCTCGGCCAGCGAGCACAACCACGCCGCCACTGTCGCCACCGCCCTCGAAGAGAGCTTGGGACCGCTGCTGATTGGCCGCGAGGCCAGCCGCATCGAAGACATCTGGCAATGCGTGTACAACAGCGGCTACTGGCGCAACGGCTCCATCCTCAACGCCGCACTGGGCGGCATCGACATGGCCCTGTGGGACATCAAGGGCAAGGAGGCCGGGATGCCCGTGTACGAACTATTGGGCGGAGCCTGCCGCGCCGCGGTCCCCTGCTACGCCCACGCCGGCGGCAGCGACCACGAGGCTCTCGCCGACGACATCCAGCGCTACATCGACGAAGGCTGGCCGGTAATCCGCTGCCAACTCGGCGGCTATGGCGGCGGCGGGTTCGTGGAAAACGCCCTCAAGCCGCGCAATGCTTGGTCCGCAGCACCGGCCTTTGACGACGAAGCCTATCTGGAAGCTATTCCCGCGATGTTCGAGTACTTGCGCAACAAGCTAGGCTTTGGCCCCAAGCTCACCCACGACGTCCACGAACACCTCAAACCCCAAATCGCGGTGGCACTGGCCAAGCGGCTGGAACCCTACCGGCTGTTTTTCCTCGAAGACGCGCTGGCACCCGAGCAGATCGGCTGGTACCGGCTCATGCGTCAGCAGTGCACCACGCCGCAGGCCATGGGCGAGTTGTTCACCAATGTCCACGAATACCTGCCGCTGATCAGCGAGCGTCTCATCGACTATATCCGCATCCGAGTGGCCAAAGGCGGCGGCATCACCCCCTGCCGCAAAATCGCCGCGCTCTGCGAGTTTTACGGCGTGCAGACGGCTTGGCAGGAAGGCGGGGACAACGATCCGGTCAACCAAGCAGCGGCCATGCACCTCGATATGTCGAGCTACAGCTTCGGGATCCAAGAGGAAAACGGTTTTCGGCCAGAAGAATTAGAAGCGTTCTCCGGACACGCGACCATGGAAGGTGGGTACATGTATCCCAACGACCAGCCGGGGCTAGGGATCGACATCGACGAGGAGAAGGCGAAGAATCTGTTGGTCGGCGATCAGGTACGCGCCTTTTATGCGGCCGAGGACCGACGCGCCGACGGCAGCGTGGTGCGGCCTTAGGGGGCAACGATCGTTGCCCCCTACCGGGCGATCAGCACCGTCACCCGATGCGGCTCGGTTCCCAGCGGCAGTCTCCGGGCCCCGTGCGCATCTCGCAGCGTGAACGGGTGGTGCATGAGGACGTCCTGCTTGCCGTCCTTGTTCAAGTCCACCAGCCAAGTGTATTCCTCGTCGTTGGGCACGAAGATCGCAACGTCTTGAGGCCGCCGAGCGAACAGGTCCGGCCCCGGCACGCCGACGAGGAGGGCCATGATCCGAGGGTGATCCCCGATGAGCAGGTCCGAGAGGCCGTCGCCGGTCACATCCCCGAGGAGCAAAGTCGAGTTGAACGCGCGCGGCCAACTCTTTTGTGTCCTTCGGCGTTCGTGCATCGCCCCCCGAAGCACGATGTCCAGTGGCACCCATCCCGGCTCCTTATGGCTAGGTACGCCATCTAACGCAATTCTACGGGTGGCATTGGGTTTGTCGGGATAGCGCCCCCCTTCCATGCGGTAGAACTCGAGATCCAGCCAGACGTCATCGCCCATGAACCCCTTGAATTTTTTCCACAGGCTGCTCTCAAGGTATTCAACCTCAATGGTTGTGAACATCAAATCGACTTGGCCGTCATGATCAAAGTCGTGCCACTCCATCCCGAGTTGGACGCTGCCATCAGACCGGAACGTGGCTCCGACCTCTGGCGCAAACGCGGTGCCGCCATCGGCTGTTGATAAGCCAAAATGCACCTCGTAGGAGGAACGCTTGCTGGCAATGCTCCCGCCCTCCAGCGAGAAGACCACCAAGTCGGCAACCCCGTCGCCGTTCAGGTCGGCTAACGAGTGCAGCACCCGCCCCGTCATATCTCCGGTGGCGAGCAAGGAAAAATTGTCAGAGTCGAACGCCACATCGGTCGTAAAAGTCTCCGCCTTCGGAGTAAACAGCCCACGTTCGTCTTGGTGATGAACCTCGAAGTGGTCTTCGTTCCAGAACACCAAGTCGCAGCGACCATCCCGGTTGTAATCTACCTCGTGAACACGGCTCTGAGACCAAGGGTCGTAGCGATAGCCGTCGGCTCCGTAAATCCCACTCATCTCGGTGGCGGGGCCGATCTTCACCGGATCGGCGAACGCACCGTCGCTCATCTGGACGAACACCCAGAAGCCATCCACATCCGGCACGACCAAGTCGTCGCGCTCATCGCCGTTCACATCCCGCGTAACATCTACATGGGGGATTTCGCCGCGGCGAGGCGGATTGAAGTTGGAAGCCGCCGCCACCAGCTCCCGTTCCGTCGCCGATTCGGGATCGAACCAGTTCAGGCGACCGCTCTCGTACGCAATCAACCGGTCTCGTCCATCGATATTAGCCACATCCACAAACAACATTTTGGGACGCAGTGTCGCATCGAGTAGCGGCACCCAAGTGCTATCGCCGAACGCGTAGATACGCAAGCGGCGGTCGCCATTCTCGTCGATGCTCACCACAGCAAGATCCGCAACAGCACCACCCAGCAGAAATCCCGTCAAAACGGTCTGGCGTTCCGCCGAGCCGATGACGACCTCGTACTGCTCGAAAGTGAATTCTGCGGCGGCAGGAGACGCGAAACTCAAGAGGAAAATTCCTAAGACCAGCATGGAGCTCAGACTACGTAGATAATTCCTAGGGCCGGACCGAGAAGCCGAAGGAATCAACGGCCGCGGAAGCAAACAGACCGATCCCGTTCTCGACGTGGAAAAGCGGCCGTTGAAAACTCTGACCGGCCTCGCCGCTGCCTCGTTCCGAATTCACATTGTCGGTGCGAACCAAGTCGAACCAGTTCTGATCGACGGCAAAGAGCGTGACCTTGTAGCGCCCAGCATAGTAGATGCCGTCCCAAGGCAGATAGAGCTCGCCACTTGCCAAACTCAACAAGGGCGAGGTCTCTACGCGCTCAAGTTCAAAGTCGTCAAAATCCTCAATCCATTCGTCGTCAAACAGCAGCGGGCTAGAACGCTCTAAATTGGCTAGGCGTACTTGGTAGGATACCGCAGGGCCATCGTCTTGAAATTGGGCTACTAGCACCCCATCGTCGTACTCCAACTGATTTTCCGCGGCCTGATAGACCTCATCGCCGACCTCGGCAAACAACCGCAATCGCCGCAGTTCGGTTTCCAAATCGTCCGCCAAAAGCCGCAATTCGTCGATGCGAATGTGCGCTGGCGTCTGGGTCTGGGCGCGCACCTCTAACGCCTCTTCGGTGGTAACGCGCAACTCGTATAGGCGGCCCGGCTCAACCACCGGCGCGTCATCCGGCGGCAGGTAGTGCCCGGCTCTGCTCGGGTCGCGCCGGTAGTTGAACACCGCGTCGCCGCGGTGAATGGAAACCGTGGCCCCTTCCAGTGCCGTTGTCGCCGCCGAATAAACATGGCCGGGAGCGACCGTATGCCGCAGGACGACCGGCGGCAGCGGCGCATCCACGATGAGAATGGCATCCACGACGATGAGGTTGCCTTCGCTGGGGCCAAACAATTCGTCGGGGTCGCGGTCGGCCGCCAGCGGCCCCGGAGCCTGGCAAGCCAGCAGCGGTAGCAGCAGTAGTAACAATAGGTAGCGGTACATAGCTCAAAACCTGAAGTCAAAGCCGAAGGTCGGCACAATGGGCAGCATCCTAACTACGAGCGGTTGCTCGGTAGAATCGTTGGGGTCGTACTGGACAAACCATTCGTTGCGGCGATTGTACGCGTTGAAAATCTGCACGTAGAAATCGACATCCGCACCAAACAGCCCAAAGGTGCGCCGCATCCCAACATCCAAGCGGTGGTACGGCAGCAGCCGGGCTGTGTTGCGCTGCGCCGCTAGCAGCCGGTCAACCGGGCGGTCAGAGGCTGGGTCGCGCAGGGTGTAGCGAGCCGCGGCCGGCGTGTAGGCTTGGCCAGTGCCGTACACCAAATTGGCGGTCCAAGTCCAGCGGGCCAAGCGATAGGTAGCCGTCAACGACACGTCGTGGCGGCGGTCGTACTTGGGCGGAAAGGTGCGGCCGCCATCGATATCCGGGAATGTCCGCCGCGTCCAGCCAAGAGTGTAGCCCAGCCAGCCGCTGAACCGCCCGCGGCGCTTTTCGGCAAATAGCTCCACGCCGGTCGCATAGCCAGTGCCGCCGGTTTTGAATATGTCCTCGGAGGTTTCCTGCTCGTCGTTTTCCCCTGCTCCTCGTCGAGCACGACGAGGTTGGCCAAGTCCGTATAGTAGGTCTCAACGCTAAACCGATAGCTGTTGGCCGGCTCCCACTCCAAACCCGCAACCGCCTGATAGGAACGCCCCGGCTCTACGGTCCCGTCGAGTGGCAGCCACAAATCGCCGCCACTAAAGCCCTCGGACGACACGAGCTGCAAGTATTGCCGGTAGCTACCCCCGGCCAGCTTGACGCGCCAGCCTTCTTGTAGCACGCGACTGAGCGAAAAGCGCGGGTTGAGCGACAGGTGCCCACCCTCTTCGTAATAAGTTCCGCGCAGGCCCAGCCGAGCCTCAGTCAGCGGCGTCACCTGCCAATCGTCTTGGACATAGGCCGACAAGAGATAGGGCTTTACTACTTGGTTGTTCTCGTATTGATCGAAGAGCACGCCGTAATCAAAGCGGAATAACGTAAGGCCGACCCCGGTGCGGAGGGTGTGATTGGCCGCGGCAAAATAGTCGAGGTCGCCCTTGATGGAGACATCCCGCACGCGATTGCGTACCGCAATGGGCGTGCCAAACACATTGAGGGTAATGTCGCTGTGGTATTTGGAGTACAGGGCAATCATGCGCCCGAAGAGCGCCGGCGAAAACACGTGCGTCCAGCGCCCGGTCACGGCCTCGTTGCCCCATTCATTGCCAAAGGACAAGGTGTTGGTGCTGTCGTCCTCGGCGCTGTTAGCGCTCACGCTGATGTCGAGGTGGTCGTTGCCCCGGTATGCGCTGAGCATGAGGTTGTCGTTGGGACTGAGCTGGGTATTGACCTTGGCGTTGACGTCGTAAAACCAGTACCCGAGGCCATCGAGTTCGTCGGTGGCCTGCCGCACCGCCCGCAGCACCGGATCGATGTACGTGCGCCGACCCGCCACCATCCACGAGCCTTGGCCGAGCGGCCCCTCGCTCATAAGCCGACTGGAGATCAGGCTAACGCCGCCGCTAGTGCTAAAGTTGCGGCGATTGCCAGCGCGGTTTTGCACATCGAGGATAGCACTCAGGCTGCCGCCGTACTGAGCCGGATAGGCCCCCTTGTAGAACGTGACGTCCTTGATCGCGTCTGGGTTAAAGGTGGAGAAGAAGCCAAAAGCGTGCGACGGATTGTAGAGCCGCATCTGGTCGAGCAGGATGCCGGTCTGGTCGGGGCCACCCCCGCGCACGTAGAGTCCACTGCTAAAATCCGATGCCGATTGCACCCCCGGCAGCAGTTGCAAACTACGCAGCAGGTCCGGCTCGGCCATGGCCGCCATCTGTTGAACATCCGTTACTTGCAGGGCGACCACGCTCGGCCGCTGATTCAGTTCGCTCGCCGCAGTCGCCTCGGCCTCCACCACGACCTCCCCCATCTCCAGTGCTTGCCGCTCCAGTTCGAGATCCCAGCGCAGCCCTTGGCCGGTCAACGCCAGCGTGTCTTGGCGGGTCGTGTAGCCAATGTAGGACGCGGAGACGACCCAAGTTCCCGCCGGAATGTCCGGGATGGCGTAATAGCCTTCGGCGTTGCTCAGCGCCCCAGCACTCGGTCCGCAACGGCGATGGCGACCGCGGCATTGGGTAGGAGCTCGCCGTCGCTGCTATCGCAGACAAAGCCGCTGAGGGTGCTAGTAGGTTGAGGCTGCGCCCATGACGCGGTATGTAAGACGGCCAGCACAGCCATCGCCACAATCGAGATTCTGGTCTTGTTCATAGATTTGCATTCTCTCAGATAGGACGTATTGGGAAGGGCCATTTTCCGGCGTCGCTTACTTTAACACCGTCGCCAATGATATGTGTTACCCGCGCAGATGTCCTAGCGAATCAAGGCCATCCGCCCCACCGCAGTAAAGTCCACCCCCGCGGTAAGTCGGTACAAATAGACGCCACTGGCAACCGACCGCCCCTCGTCGTCGCGGCCATTCCAAGCGGTGCGATAGTGCCCAGCCGCCAGCGTCTCCCCACTGTGCAGGGTGCGGACGTGGCGTCCGAGTACATCGTACATCACGAGGCGCACCGGCGCAGTCCTCGCCACGTCGAAGGCAATGACCGCGCTGGCATTGAATGGATTAGGCCAGTTGCCGCGCAGCCGAAACGCCTCGGGCACTCCTGCGGCCTGCTCGGCAACTGCCGTCTGAACCTGATTCGGCGCACCCGGCGTAGGCGTATCTACCGTCTGAAAGTCGCCCGTAACGTCCGGCAAGCGCGCCCAGCTCGTTCCCTCGTCGGCCTGTCCCTCCTCCCAATCGACGCTGGCGACTAGCGCGCCATCTACCGTCCAGATACCCAGCTCTTCGTCGCGGCCAAGGGCAAAGCCGGGCCACCCGTCTTTGTCTAACTCAATCTGTAGAAACGCACCCGCTTCGATGACCATATCAGCCGGGAAGGGAGTGCGCTTACTCTCGTCCGTCAGATCGTCGGCCATCACAAAATTCGCAAGATCTATCGGCCCGTCCGAGGCATTATACAGTTCAAACCAATCGAGCGGATCGCCTTGAGCGGCGACCTCGTTGATGACTAGTCTGGTATCAGTCGCCGCTTCGTCGTCACTAGCTTCGGCTGAACTCTCTCCTTCAAAGCTGAACAACGTGCCGTAGAACCGACCCGCAACCCTTGCACCCGGTTCCGTGCTAGCCTCACTGAATTCAATCCCCCCCTTGCCGATCAAGTCAAACTGCTCTGGGGGGCTATCAGGCGATGGCAACAACAAGTGGTAGCCACTGACCGCATCCATGTCGATGGCGAGGTGGGCACCGCTCTTCACCCAGTCAATCGGCAGCTCCGCTACGAGAATGTCGATGGCAAAATCTTTTCCAAGGCTGACAATGGATACGGACGCTCTCTCTTCAGCGCCCTCTGCTCCCACCGCGTCCTCAAACTCGCCCCGGTCAATAGCCCCGTCGCCGTTGGCGTCAATGGTCAGAATTTCTTCCCACCGCGGCAGGTCTTCAACGCCGAACGCAATGGCCGCATCGTAGTCGGCTTGGTCGAAAACGCCGTTGCCATTGCTATCGAGCGCACCCAAGGTTTCATCCCAGCTTTCCCCTTCGCCGGCGTCGCCTTCTTCAAAGCCGGCCGTAGCTCCCGAGAGATCAAAGCGCTGCTCTTTTCCTGCTAGCTTGTACTCAGTGAACTCGACCGTCCCTTCTGCCAGCGGATTCTCGCGTGCGCTCGACCCCCAAGTCGTCTCAAAGCGCAGATCAAACGTGCCTCTTTCCGGCCAGCAAATATCGGCCGCGGCCAGCGGCCAAGGCCAAGCGGGTGGCTCTGGATCGAGATCGGCCAAAATTACCGCTCGCCGCTCGCGGATGAACTCGCGCATCCGCTCGGCGTCGCGGGCTGCGCTGGCTTGCCTTTTGTCCAGTATGTGCTGCTGGACGATCGCCGCCATGTCGTCGGCGAGGCTGAGCAGTTCTTCTTCGTTCCAAACTGTGTCGAGCAATTCCTTGACGCGGGCTACATAGGCGGCTCTCATCGCGTCGTCGCGGTATAAACGATGGGCAATGGCCCCGTGCGCCGTCACTGAAGGCGGCGACACAAAATCGTCGAAGGGGCCATCGATCGAGGTAAAAACTTGATCCGCGCCCCAAGGTATGAATACAAACGGCGCACCCGGCTCGCGGTAGAGGTAAAAGTTGTTGCGGTTGCCAGCGTACCCATCCCAATGCCCAATGAGCACCTCGACAGCCCAGAAGGTGAGAAAGCGGTCGATATCTATGATGTCGGCAAGGGCTTCAAGACCGGCCGGGGAAGGGTCCTGCAGCGCGGCGACAACCGCGTCGATATCCGACCAGTCCGCTTCCGTCTCATTGGTTTTCTTTTGCAAAGTACCGCGCCACTTGGGACGAAAATCGCTGACAGTGCCTTCGTACAAATTGCCGCTTGGATCGGAGAAATTGCGATCCAAAAAGGCGGTTTTCATGCTCTCGACGTGGACGTACAAGCCCAAGTTTTCGCCGTTTACCGCAACAGTGGCAAAGTTGCAGCGCGGCACTGGCAGGCCAGCGGCAGCGAAGACGTGGTAGGCCATGCAGGTATTGAGCATAGACGGGTCTTGCTGGACATTGTTCAAGGTCAGGCGCTTCATTGCGCCGCCGAGGACCTGCCCATCGACGAACTTGTCAAAGCGGACCTTGAGCGAGGGCTTCACCTTGCTTAGCGATCCCAAGAACCCTTTTTTGCGGACGCCGACTTGGGTGTGAGTTTCGCCATCGACAGTTACAGTCGCCTCGAACCAAGAGAACACATCATCCGGGGGGCTGTCGAGGCAGTCGGCACCGCCGAATATATCCACAAGCGTCCGCGTCTGAGCGCGCAGCCGGTCCCAATCCTCGGGTTCCATTTCAATGCTCACGTCGAGCACTCGGTCGAGCGCGTAGTAAGCGTCGCTGGGATGGGGGGCTTGGCCAAATGTTGGGCACGCGGCCAAAAGAAACGCTGCAATCGCGATAGGCGCGGCCATAAGTAAGCTCTGATGATTTTTCATCTGCTCCTCTTCGTCAATCTGTGGAAAGGAATAGTGAGAGAATAAAGATGGTGTCGCTGGCGGCAAGGGCCGGGCGCGGTGGACGGAAGCCGAAAAAGGCATTTTACCTTGTAAATGGCCCTAGAATCATAATCTCCCCCGTAGAAGAGGTATCCCAACTCCGCGACGAAATACTCGTCATCCCGTACGATCTGCTGTAAATCAGCCGTGCAAAATCGGATGCCCGTTGCCGGGGAAGAACGCCACATCCACGAGGAAGGAGAGGCCGACGATTAGTCCGATGAAGAAGGGGGCGGCGGGTCAGTAGCGGTCGATTGGTCAAAAAGCGTTGGATCCAACTCCATCAGGTAGGCGCGGCAATCCCGGCGAATGGCTTGGGCAATATCCAGTGAACGCCGACCTTGCGGCTCATCCACACCTTCGACCGTCTCGACTGGGTAACGGCTGGCAACCGCAAACGTCGTCAGCCAGCGCAACGCCTCCTGTTGCTCTTGGATTTGGGGAATCCACTGGACAACCATGCCCAGCAGATGTTCTAGATCGTGGGTACGCGGAACCGCCTGGGCATGGAACACCAGAATGGCTTTGAGGTATTTTTCAGCCGCCTGTTGACTGTGGAAACAGATCGTATCCCAAGGAATTTCTTGGGCCGCCAGATTATTCCTGACGTTTAGCAGGTCATTTTCAGCCCGGCTGATCCACTGCCGCACTAGAATTTTTTGCGGGGTTTCGCTCATATAAAGTCATCCCCTCGGCCAATATCTGGGACGCAAATGAAGACGGAGCTTCTTTCCAATAGTCCAGTTCGGCGGGGGTGTACACGACAATATCCAAGGGGCAATTGATGCCTTCAAGCAGACGGCGCATTTCAAGGGCTCGTTCCAACGGGGACAAATCCGTCTGCCAGACTACGAGTAAGTCCAAATCACTGTCCCATTGGCTATGACCCGTGGCATGGGAGCCGAATAGAACGATCCGCTCGAAGGGGTGTGCACGGACGAGGGTCTCTACGACGAGTTCGAGCGTTTGGTTGGTCTTTTTGGTTGTCTCTGTGGTCATAGTGTAGAATCTAAAGAATCAACCCATTAAATCCAAAATTCTCAGCCGTGCAGGATCGGATGCCCATTGCCGGGGAAGAACGCCACATCCACGAGGAAAGAGAGACCAACGCCGAGAAAGTAGCCCGCAATCAGGCCGATGAAGAACGGCGCAGCCTTGCGGTATAGCTCAATGCCGCCAAAGCGCATGATCAAACTCTTGGCCGCCCACGCCACGAAGATGGCCGGTGCTTGGTTGCGCACCATCCAGATCGCGGAAATGGCCAAGCCCACCGGGTGCAGAGGCCACCACGGGAAGCGATACTGCATAAACGTCAAAACCGACATCGCCGCCGCGCCGATGCCGAAGAAGCCTAACTTTTGCGCGTGGAAATCGGCTGGAGCCTTGATCTTGGCCATCACGTCGCCAAAGGCCATCACGCCTGCTCCCGAGGAGACGCGGAAGATCCAAGAATTGAAGTTAGAAGCCCCCTGCTCGTAGGCCATAGCTATGAGATTGGTCAGCGAAACCGCAAAGGACAGCACCACGGCCAAGGCAATGGCCAAAACAAAGCCGCGGCGGGCAATGCGCAGACTGTGCTGCAACTTGGCCGCGTGCGCTGCCGAGGGCATGAAGATGGATTGCACATCGCCAAAAAAAGAATAGGTCAACCCCAAGGCCGCCAACCCCGTCGGCGAAATGGCGCTAGTGCCCAGCGTCATCATGGTCATCGCCTGACTGACGACAGGCGTGGTCAGATAAAACACGCCCGTCTGGACCACCAAGCGCGTAATGCCCAAATAGGCGATGAGTACGCCAGCCAAAAAGAGCATCGCCACCGACCATTCCATGCCAGACTCGTGCAGCCAAGTTAGCATGTAGCAAACACCCAGCACGAGGCCCAGCACCGCGGCGCGGTAGGACATCAACTCGCGCCGATCGTCAATCGGGTAGTCCGGATTCCACGCCTTGCGGACCACATCCTTGAGGTGGTCGCGCGCCATCCACAATCCCCACAGCACCAACACCACGAACGCCCCCCAACACTGCCACGAGGTCGATGGTAGCCCCCAAACGAATTTATCCGCCTCAGTGACGCCGAGGCCAAAGCGGTTGAACAAACCCTCCTCAATCAGCGTTAGCAAAAAGAAGAACCAGATGCTAAAAGTGACATTGAGATTGGCGAAATACATGAAACCGATGACCGGAAAATAGAAGCGAATGTTAATGGTCGGAAAGCCGTGCGCAATTTGGATGGGATGCTGCCATTCGATCTTGGGAAAGAAGTGAAAGAAAAAGCCGACGATGTTCCACAAGACAATGCCAAGCGGAATGGCCGCCCCCGCCCAGAAGACTTTGCTGTACATGACCGCTGGCAGTCGGCGGGAGCTATCGGCATTGGCGACGAGGGCTTGCGGCACCTCCATCAGCGGATAGGCCAACCGCTCGCGCTCAATCCACTGCTTGCGGAGGATGACCACCACGCAGAAGCAGACCAAGTACAAAGTCCATAGAAAGCTCAGCCACCAAAACAGCGGCATGGCCCAAGCGGCTAGCAAGGTGCCCCAAGGGGTCGGTTCGCCGATGGGCAGGCCCTCAAAAAACCAAGTCATGGCCAAGCCGTCGTTGCTCGGCAACAGCCACGTCGGTAGGTAGGGCAACACGTACGTGCCCCATTGATTCTCCGCCGACGCAAAGTAATACGGCGTCGTCGGTATGGCTAGGAAGTAGCCGATTAGAAAAACCGGAATGCCTGTACAGACCAAGCCCATGACGACGACGGTGATCAGCTCGGCAGGGCGCAGTGCCCAGCTAAAATTGAAGGTCTTCAGCAGGGCGTTGGCGAAGATGAGGCAGACAAAGAGAAACCCCACCCCAATCGGAAAGAACGACCACGTCATCTCAGACGAGCCAAACGTCCAGATCGAGTGCGGTGCCCCCAAGCTGATCAACACCACCACCGCGCAGCCCACGAGCAAAGAGCGCACGGTGACGCCTGTGCCCTCTTGCTGTGCGGGATGGATTGACAACGCGGGCTCAGCCGTGGAGGATGGGGTGGCCGTTGCCGGGGAAGAAAATCATATCGACGATAAACGAGATCCCCACCCCAAAAAAGTGCCCGAGAATCAGGCCGATGAAGAAGGGTGCGGCCTTGCGGTATAGCTCGATGCCGCCAAAGCGCATGATCAGGCTCTTGGCCGCCCAAGACACGAAAATCGCCGGGGCTTGGTTGCGCACCATCCAGATCGCGGAGATCGCCAAACCTACCGGGTGCAGAGGCCACCACGGAAAGCGATACTGCATAAACGTCAAAACCGTCATAGCTGCCGCACCGATACCAAAGAAGCCTAACTTTTGCGCGTGGAAATCGGCCGGGGTTTTTATTTTGCTCATTGCGTCTTCAAAGGAGCGCACTCCCGCGCCCGAGGAGACGCGGAAAAACCAAGAATTGAAGTTGGAAGCCCCCTGCTCGTAGGCCATGACAATAACGTACACAATGGCGGCGATAAAGCCGATCAACAGGGCCAGCGCAATAGCCAAGCACAGGCCGCGGCGGCTCATGCGCATGGCGTCGTGCAGCCGGGTGGCATGGGCAGCCGACGGCATAAAAATCGACTGCACATCGCTGAAGAACCCATAGCTCATCCCCAAGGCCGCCAAGCCCGTCGGCGAAATCGCACTCGTACCAAAAGTCATCATGGTCATGGCTTGGCTGACCACGGGCGTCGTCAGGTAAAAGACGCCAGCCTGCACCACCAAGCGGGTAATGCCCAAGTAGGCAATCAGCACGCCGCCCAAGAAAAACGCCGCCACCGACATTTCCATGCCGGCCTTGTTGAGCCACGCCAGCATATAGACGATCCCGACCAGCAGACCGACGACTGCGCTGCGATAGGACATCAGCTCGCGGCTGTCGTCAACCGGATGCGCGGGATTCCACGCCTTGCGGAACACATCCTTTAGATGATCCCGCGCCATCCACAAGCCCCACAGCACCAGCACCACAAAAGCTCCCCAACACTGCCACGACGTCGAAGGCAAGCCCCACACGAAGTTGTCCGCCTCAGTCACGCCAACGCCAAAGCGGTTAAACAAACCCTCTTCGACCAACAGTAACAAAAAGAAAAACCAGATGCTGAAGGTGACGTTGAGGTTGGCAAAATACATGAAGCCAACGACCGGAAAGTAGAAGCGGATGTTAATGGTCGGAAAGCCGTGCGCGATTTGGATGGGATGGTTCCATTCGATCTTGGGAAAGAAGTGAAAGAAAAAGCCGACGATGTTCCACAATACGATGCACAGAGGGATCGCCGCTCCCATCCAAAAGACCTTGTTGCGCAAAATGGCCGGCACGCGCGCCGGACCATCGGCATCCGCCACCAGAGCTTGCGGCACCTCCATCAGCGGATAGGCCAACCGCTCGCGCTCGACCCACTGCTTGCGCAAGATGACGACGAGGCAAAAACAAACCGCGTACAAGGTCCAGATAAAGCTCAGCCACCAAAACAGCGGCATGGCCCACGCATCGAGCAGCGTGCCCCAAGGCATCGGCTCACCAAGGGGCAGCCCCTCAAAGAACCAAGTCATGGCCAAGCCGTCGTTGCTCGGCAACAGCCACGTCGGCAGGTAGGGCAACACGTAGGTACCCCACTGATTTTCAGCCGAGGCAAAGTAATAGGGCGTGGTGGGGATCGACAGCACGTAGCCCATCATAAAGATGGGGATGCCGGTCGTCACCAAGCCCATTACTACTACCGTGATCATCTCGGCCGGTCGCAAGGCCCAGCCGGGGTTGATCGTCTTGAGCAGGATGTTGAGCAGGATGAGGCAACAGAACGAGAAGCCGACGGCAATCGGAAAGAACGACCACGTGATTTCGGACGACCCCAAGACCCAGATAGCGTAGGGCGCGCCCAAGCACACCACGAGGACTTGGATGACGCCGAGCACCAAGGAGCGGAGCGTGAGGCCGCTAGCCGGGCCTTGGCGAGTATGCTCTTCTCGATATGTAGGGGTCGCAGTCGGCGACGTCATTAAAAGCCAGCTTCAGAGGCGATTTTATCGGGATTAAACGCGGACAATATGGTTCCAATGCCCCGCACTCGCAATTCCGCTGCGCTAGTCTCCAGCTAGCCCAGCGGCGTGGCGACCCGCAGCCGGATCGCCGGCCGCATAGTACGTGCCCGCGTCGGCCCACAGCATGACTGGGGTGGCGATGGGACCGTTGCGGGCCTCGACTTGGTGGCCGCGCCGCGCCAGTTCGTCGCGGACCTCTGCATCGACAGCCGAGCTGATGGCCAGCGAGCCGGCCTCGATAAACGTCTGCTCGCGCACCGGATTGGGGTCAAACGAGTCCTCGTGGTGGTCCGTGGCAAAGCGCGGTGCAACAACTGCGTCGGCCGGCTGCATTCCAAACTCCACAAAGTCGAGCAAGAGGTTCAAGGCCGCCTGATCTTGCAAGTCGCCGCCAGCCACGCTGATGGCCAACACGGGCGCGCCGTCTTTGAGCACCAGCGTGGGGGTCAGGGTGATGCGCGGACGCTTGCCCGGCGCGATGCAGTTGGGATGCCCAGGAGTCGTATTGAGACTGCGCAGGCGGTTGCCATACGAGACGCCCGTGCTGCCGGTGCCGCCAGCGTGATAGACATTCGCGCTCGGCGTGGCCGATACGACCATGCCCCAGCGATCGGCCACTACGCACGTGGTGGTGCCGCCGACTCCGGGCTGGAACGCGCCTCCTTCTTGTAGTGCCCTCATGCCGAGCGGGTCTCCAGGACGAGCGTCCAGCGCGGCTTGCTCCATGTCGATCAGGGGCTGCCGTAGCTGGGTATATTCGTCGGACAGCAGGGCGTCCATAGGCACGTCCACGAACAGGGGATCGCCGTAGTGCGCGTCGCGGTCGGCCATGGCCAGCTTCATCGCTTCGACGACCGCGTGGACGTAGTCGGCCGAGCAATGCCCCATACTTTTGAGATCAAACCCTTCGAGCAGGCGCAGGGCTTGGCACAGATAGGGGCCTTGGGTCCAGGGGCCGCACTTGTACACTTGGTAGCCCTGGTAATCGACTGCCACCGGCTCTTCGATCAAAGTCCTATGAGCGGCCAAGTCCGAGCGGCGCAAGAACCCGCCGTGCTCTATGTAAAATTCCTCTAAGTCCTCAGCTATATCGCCGTGTTCGGCGCGGCGGCCATAGAAGTGATCGCAAGCCGCTTGCAACTTCTCTTGGCGATTGCCAGTAGCGCGGTGCTCCTCCTCCACCATGCGCCGCAGCGTCCGCGCCAAGTCGGTATGCCACGCCTCCTCGCCTTCGTCGAGCAGGGCCAAGGTCGGCGCGACAATCACGGCAAAGCTCTGCGTGCCGTAGTGCTGCAAAAGGGTAATGCACAAATCCACCACCGAGGGCACCGGAGCCATCTTGATGTCGCGGTCTGGGATGCCGTGTTCCATGTACCAAGCAATAGCTTCCGGCGACAACGGCGCGCGCCCCTGACCGGACAGCGACTTAACCGCCTTCCCGTCCCAGACGAGCACCGGCACTTCCCCGCCGATGGAACAGGCCCCGTGATCAGTGACGTTGAGCGCTATAATCGCACCGGCTGCGGCATCGGCCGCATTGCCACCCGCGCCGAGAATTTCAATACCAGCGGCTACAGCGCCAGCGCCGCCGGCCGCAATGACACCGGTTTTGCTCTCGGCCTGCCAGCCGATCTGATCTACCCTACTCATGTGTTGCTCCTTGTCGAAAAGAAGATTTGCCGCGTTTAATCAATCTGTGTAAAACTCTCGCCACAGTTCGTCTTCAGGAATAAACCGGGACGCCTGACGCATGATGGCATTCAGCGTTCCGATGTCCAACTCGCGGTGCCGAGGTACCGTGAGCGTTTGAGATGTGCCAGCCTCTAAAGTTCGCCGTAGTTTGATGTGACTCCCGCGCTGGGAGTGAACGCGGAACCCGAATTTCGCTAGGATACGAACGACTTGGTCCCCAGAGAGTCGTCTTAGCCTAGGCAACCGCTGGTTCCAATTCCATGGTGACCAAGATCGTCGGGTCTGGCATTAGACCGAAAGTCGAGAGGTCTTCGCCCTCTATATGTAGTGCGACCGCTTCGCGGAGGTTGTCCAAGGTTTCGTCCAAAGTGACGCCTTGCGTTACAACGGCCAACTCGACGCACTCGGCAATGTAGTGGGTCTCGCCCGACCTGATGAACGCTTTGATTGTGTGTTGTAGGTTCATTTGACTCCTTCCGAGTGAGTACCGCGTTTAATATCGTTTTGCGGGGGTGGTCTGTCGAGCATTCAGATCGACAGAGCCTGAATGAAGGCGACTCACTGTATCAGCCGGTCAACTTGAGCCAAAATTGCATCAGGCGTCGCCCGGTCGGATATACTTCTCCCTACGTATTTCCATTCGATGTCTCCCTCGGGGGAGACGATGACGGCGGACGGCGTCGCGACACCGTCATTCAGCAGGTTGTAAACTCCGTAGTCCTTGGCGACCTCGGCGTCCTTATCTGACAGAATGGCGAATTCAGCGCCGGTGAGCTCCACCATTTTCAGCGCGTCGGCCATGTCATCAGTACTGATCGCCGCAAGTGACACGTTGCGCTCTAGAAACTCGGGATACACATCTGCCAACTCACCTAGTTGGCTCCGACAGGAACCTCAGAAGAATCCTCTGTAGAACAGCAGTACCGCCGCCGTGCGGTTGTCGAGTAAGTCGGACAGGGAAACAGAAGTCCCATCTGCCGCAGGTAAGGTGAATTCAGGCGCTTGACCGCCCGTGGAGACCGGATTGGACCTGCAGCCGACGAGGGCGATGAGGGTCGCAGTTACCAAGGACAGAAGTACTGCGCTACGGTGCATTTTCTTTCTCCTACTCGGCGAGCCGCCCAATCGGCATCCGCGGCCCGACTAAAATCATCCGGCCCCACGTGTTGTCGTCATCGCCATTGCCGTAGATCATGAAGTGCCCGCCGTATGCGCCGCCATCCGGGTCGGTGTGGACGATTTCCATGCTGTATTCGTCGCCCACTTGCGGCGGCTGCCAGCGAGGGTCGCTGTGGGCAAACGTCGCGTGCATATCCACGCGGGCCTCCAAAATAAAATCAGCCGCGCTCCGGCCCCAAGGATCCATGCGCACCACGTAGTCGCAAGCTGCCTCGGGGATCGGCTCTTCAATGTAGCTCTGGCCGGGCGCGCCGTGCCGCCACCAAGCGTTTTGCGGCGTGCGCTGCGGATCGGCGACAAAGCAGAAGGCATTGTCGCCTTGGCCGAAGCGCTCGTTGGCCCGGTCGCGCGGGCCTTCCATAAACCAACAAATCGCATCCTTGAAATACCAGCGCTTGTCCGCCGGATCGGGGTCGTCGAGATCATTGACATTGTCCCAGACCTCGGCCCCGAAGTAGAAATTTTGCGCGTCCCAAGCAATGTAGTAGCGGGCGCGCAAGTCGTCTTCGAGATGCGGCTCGTCGCCGTGGTCGGTGAGGCGGTTGCGCGCACCGCGATCGAGGCGATAGAAGCCAGCCTCGCTGATGCGGCGCATGTCCCAGATGCCGTCGTTGTGGGCGAGGTCCTTCCACTCGGCAAGGTCGCCGTCAATGGTCGGGGCCGTCTCCAACAAGGGAGCGTTGATGTTCATATCCGCGCGTACGGCGGAGGCAGCGAGCAAAATCGCACATATAGCAAAAGGCAGCATAAATTTTCTCCTCAGCGGTAGTCTTCGGCTTGGTCTGCGGGCACAAAGCCCACCGTCTGGCGAGCATGTTCTAAGTCGCGGTAGCCCCATTTGTTGTCCGAGTTGACGAAGAAGGTGTCGAAGGGCAAGTCAAAGGGAGCGGCAAGGCTCTTTTCGATCATCTGCACGGCGTCGCGCTGGCTGCACCAGACGCAGAACTCGCGGGAATGGGTCGGGCGGTTTTCCGGATTGACGCGGCCAAAGCGCAAGCAGAAGACGGACATGCCGTGGGCCGAAGCGTACTCGCGGCCCAGCTCTTCGCCCCAGACCTTGCTAGCTGCGTATAGTCCCGTTGGCCGCAGGGGCGATTGCGCAGTCAGCATCGGCCACTCAGCCGGCACTTGGTCGTACTCACCGGCCAACAGCTCCTTGTATGGCGAGAGCGCGGCATAGCCGCCCATGACCGACCCGCTGCTGGCGAAGAGGACGCGCCGCACCCCGGCCTCGTGAGCTGCGGCAAAAACATTCCCCGTCCCCTGCAAGTTGGCGCGGAAGATCGCCGCTATATCGTTTTCAATATGGGCGGCGAGATGGACGACCGCGTCGATCCCGGCAAAGGCCGGCCGGATGGCATCGAGATCGGCGATATCGGCTTGGTGGCAGTCGATGTTTGGGAGCGGGCGGCGGTTGAGGGCGCGCAAGTTATAGCGGGTGCGGAGGCTGGCGACCGCGGCCGTGCCGATCAGACCCGTAGCACCTGTGATGAGAATATTTTGCATAAGCCTATTGGGGGGTGAAGGTTGGCTCTCATTAGTAAGGAATACGGCCAGACGTGTCCAGCGGGCGCGGCCCTTGTTGTGGGCCACTGGCGCTTTGGCTACTATAAATCGGCGCGAAAATAGACTGTTATAACAGTCCTACATGATTTGCAAGCATGCGTTCATCGACACGGTCTCTTTTACCTATACGTCATTCCCGTGAAAGCGGGAATCCAGTCTTGAATGATGTAGGGTTGCGATAGATTATGCACTTGAAACGAATACTATTTCCGCTCCTTGTCGGCCTGATCGCCTGCGGAGGCGACGACCGCCCGCGTCCCGGCGAGCCGACCACGGTGGTGTTGTGGGAGTTCGGAGGCGTGCCGGGTCTGCGCGAATGGGTGCAGCAGGCCGTGGCCGACTTCAACGCCTCCCACAGCGACATCCAGATCGAGTTGGAATTCCGCGACTGGGCAACGCAGCGCGAGAGCCTGATCAGCACCACCATCGTCGGCGATGGGCCGGATATTGTGCGAGTGCATCACAAGTACTCGGTGGAGTTCGGCGAGTTGGGAGGGCTGTACGCGCTGGAGAATTTCCCCGATTTTCCCCAAGTCAAGGAGCGCATCCTCGACAACGTCTGGGAACTGGTCGAATACGACGGCAAGCACTACGGCCTGCCAGTGACCATGCTGCCCTTCGTGCTGGCGGTCAACACCGACATTATGGGTCGGATGGGACTCGAAGTGCCCAAGACTTGGGACGAGATGCTGGCGCTGGGGCCGCAATTCGCAGGCACGGGGATCGAGCCTTTTACCATGCCTGGGGGCGTCAATCTGGACACAGCCTACCGCTTTTTGCCGCTGCTGTACAAAGCGGGTGGGCGCGTCTTTGACGAGGATTGGTCGGCCGCCGCCTTTAACGGCCCGGCCGGGCAGGCGGCGCTGGAGTTTCTAGTGGAGATGAAAAACAAGGGCTATTTGCCTCCCGGCAGCGCGGCCTATCGCTTCGACGAAAACGCCGCGCACTGGTCAACCGGCAAGGCCGCGCTATCGATTGAAGGGCCGTGGTGGCAGGATATCGTCCACGGCAACTACGACTTCGATTTGAACAATCTGGCGCTGGCGCAAATTCCCACGCCCACAGAGCACATCGGGCCGCATCCATCGCGGACATTGCTCGACGTAATTATGATTGCCATAACGGGCTACACCAAGGTTCCCAACGAAGCTTGGGAAGTGGTCAAGGCGCTGGATTTGGACCATCCGGTCTGGCGCAACCCCAACCCGACCATGGGCGGCATTCCCACGCTAAAAGCGGCCTATGCCGAAGGCGTGCAGTCCGATTACATCGACCTAGATCAACTCGCCATCGCCGGGGCCAATGGGCTGGGTTGGCCGGGCCATCCGGCGATTACCCAGATCCAGCGGCACATTGCCGACGCGGTCAATATGGCGCTGACCGGCACGCTAAGCCCCAAGGAGGCGCTGGACTTTGCCGCCGAAGAAGTAAACGAGGTATTGAGTGATTACTAAAGGTGCGCTGCGCAAAAACCTGACGCCGTACTATTTCTTGCTGCCGGCCCTGCTGGTCTTGGTGGTCGTCATCCTCTACCCGGTGTTCAGCAACCTGATCATGAGCTTGTACAAGGTGAAGCTCTTTCGCGGCGCTGGCGACGAGTTCATCGGCCTGACTCACTACGCCAAGCTCTTCGGCAGCCGCACCTTCGTCAACAGCATCTGGAGCTCGGTGCGCTTTACGCTCTACTCCCTGCCGGTCGCCTTCGTCCTAGGCTTGGGAATGGCGTTGATCTTCAACGAGATCAAGAAGTACCGACCCGTCTTTACCGGCTTTCTGCTCATCCCCTGGGCCATCGCCCCGGTGGTGACCGGCTACATGTGGCGCTGGCTGTTCCACGACAGCTTCGGCCTCGTCAATCATACGCTCCTGAGCCTCGGCTTCATCGACGCCAATGTCCCCTGGTTGGCGCAGCCGGACGCGGCTATGGGCGCGGTGGTGGTGGCCAATGTCTGGCGCTTCATGCCCTACATCACCATCATGCTGCTAGCGGGTTTGCAGGGCGTGTCCGCCGAGCTGTACGAGGCCGCGCACGTCGATGGAGCCAATGTGTTCGGGCGCTTCTTCCACGTGACGCTGCCGCAGCTCAAACACGTGATCGGGGTGGTCTTCCTCTTCGCCACCATCTGGATGGTCAACGACTTCGCGCTGATCTTCATAATGACCGAGGGCGGCCCAGCCAAGGCCACGCAGGTGGTGCCGATTACGGTCTATCGCATCGCCTTCGAACACCTGCGGCTCGGCAAAGGCGCGGCCGCGGCGCTCATTCTGCTGCTCTTTTTGCTGGCCATGAGCATCGTCTTCATCCGCGTACTATTCCGCGAGGAGAGGCGGGACGGCGATTGAAAATCGTCAGATGCCAAGGTGCTTGATGGCCTCGGTGGGCTGTGCTATGCCCTTTGTCTTGGTGTGCCAATCGGATATATTTCTCTACATCACATCGCGTCCACTCTTAGAAGCTGTCTTAAAATTCGCCGTGGTCCGTAGCCACGAATACACCTATCGTCCGACGCGAGTTTTAAGAACGCTTCTCAGGAGAACGGACCGATGGCCGAATTTGACAGCGTTTCTAAATCCCTGCTCAGCACTCATCCGCAGAGCTTTCTGACCTTCCTGCTGGGGCACTCACAGGTGCAGCTACTGGATATGCTCAACCCGGAGCAACCCACCGTCGAGACGCAGGTGATGGACAGCTTACTGCACGTGCAAATCCAAGGCGAGGAAGCGTTAGTTCATTGCGAGTTTCAAACTACCGATAGCACGGCCGTGCCCATGCCGCGCCGCATGGCCAGCTACATGGGACGCTGCATTGCCGAGTACGGCTTGCCCCTGTTTTCCTACGTGATCTACCTGCGTCCCGAGGCCGGACGGCGCGATCCGGGGCATTATATTCAAGAGCATACGGGCTTTGAGGTACTGCTGCGCTATAAGGTGATCCGTTTGATTGCGTTGGATGGGATGACGTATTTGTCGTCGGGCAATGTGGGGGTGCTGCCCTTTACGCCGCTGATGGGGCGTCCTCAAGGGATGGATGTGGATGCGTGGTTGCGTCAGTGTGTGGAAACGACCGAGGAGTTAGCTGTATCTCGTGCCGTTAAGCATAGTGTGTTGGCACACATGGGGATGTTGAGTTCATTGGTATGCGAGGAATCAACCGTTTTTTCTTTTATATCGGAGGAGATCATGACTGAGTTTCCGTTACTTGAGTCTTTGCGCAAGCGAGCACTGGAACAGGGGCATGAGGAAGGGCTGAAGCAGGGACGTGAGGAGGGACGTGAGGAGGGACATGAGGAGGGGCTGGAGCAAGGGCTGGAGCAAGGGCTTCGGCAAAGTATCCAAGAAGCCTTGGCGCTTCGGTTTGATGCGGATGCGGCCAAGGCGTTGTCGGAGCGCTTGGAGAGTATTGAAGCAGTCGAGCAACTCCAAGTCTTGCTGCGCGCCGCCATCCAGGTGGCGGAACTGGCCGAGTTCACGCGCTTGTTGGATGAGATAACCGCCGAGTGAAGCCCTGCTGATCCAGAATGCGAAAAAGGGCTGATTTTAGCCGTAATAATGACCGAAGGCGGCCCGGCCAAGGCCACGCAGGTGGTGCCGATTACAGTCTATCGCATCGCCTTCGAACACCTGCGGCTCGGCAAGGGCGCGGGCGCGGCGCTCATTCTGCTACTCTTTTTGTTGGCCATGAGCATCGTCTTCATCCGCGTGCTCTTCCGCGAGGAGAGGAGAGATGCGAATGCGAATTAAAATTCAAGAAAATGACTAAGGAGGATACGCCGATGAACAAGATCCGGTTGTCCAACGTCAGCTTCTTGGTCGTCTGTGCCTTATGGGTGCAGAGCAGTTTCGCCCAAGACTACACCCCTTGGCCCGCAGAAGCCCTCGCCCGCTCGGGCAAGGTGAGCACCAGTGCAGGCGTCTCGCTCGACGATGCGAACACCAGTGCTGAAATCGCTCTACTCACAGGCCATATGGGTGTTGTCTGGTCCGTGGCGTTTGCGCCGGATGGAAAAACCCTCGCCAGTGCCAGTCGGGACGGCACAGTGCGACTATGGGATGTGGAAGCTGGACAATGGATAGACACCCTCAGAGGCCATACGGATTCGGTCTATTCCGTGGCGTTTGCGCCGGATGGAAAAACCCTCGCTAGTGCCAGTCGAGACCGCACAGTGCGGCTATGGAATGTGGAATCTGGACAACTACTAAACACCTTAGAGCATACGGATAGAGTTCATTCCGTGGCGTTTGCGCCCGATGGAAAAACCCTTGCCAGTGCCAGTTCGGACTACACAGTGCGACTATGGGATGTAGAAGCTGGACAACTGATAAACACTCTCACAGGCCATACGGGTGGAGTCCGTTCCGTGGCGTTCTCGCTCGATGGAAAAACCCTTGCCAGTGCCAGTTCGGACTACACAGTGCGGCTATGGGATGTAGAAGCTGGACAACTAATAAACACTCTCACAGGCCATACGAGTTCTGTCTTGTCCGTGGCCTTCTCACCCGATGGAACCATCCTCGCCAGTGGCAGTTGGGACTACACAGTGCGGCTGTGGAACGTGGAGTCAGAACAACTAATAAACACTCTCGCAGGCCATACGGATCTGGTCTATGCCGTGGCCTTCTCACCCGATGGAAACACCCTCATCAGTGCTAGCTTGGACAGCACAGTGCGGCTGTGGAACGTGGAGTCAGAACAATGGGTAAAAGCCTTAGGTCATGGGGGGGCGATCCATTCCGTCGCGTTTTCACCGGATGGAACCATCCTCGCCAGTGCCATTCGGGATGGCACGGTGCAATTATGGGACGTAGAAGCAGGACAACTGGTAAACACACTCACAGGCCATACGGATTATGTGACTTTCGTGGCGTTTTCGCCCGATGGAACCATCCTCGCCAGTGCCAGTTTGGACGGCACGATGCAGTTATGGGACGTAGAAGCAGGACAACTAATAAACACTTTAGGTAATACTAGGGCTCCGGCTTATACTAGGACTCCGGTCCATTCCGTGGCGTTTTCACCCGATGGAACCACCCTCGCCAGTGCCGATTGGGACAACGGCACGGTGCGGTTGTGGAAGGTAGAAGCAGGACAACTGATAAACACCTTAGACCATAGAGGAAATGCGGTCTATTCCGTGGCGTTTTCGCCCGATGGAACCACCCTCGCCAGTGCCCATTGGGACGGTACAGTGCGGCTATGGGACGTGGAAGCTGGACAACTAATAAACACTCTCACAGGCCATACGGATCTGGTCTGTTCCGTGGCGTTCTCACCGGATGGAACCATCCTCGCCAGTGGTGGCAGTGAGGACAGCACAGTGCGGCTATGGGACGTGGAAGCTGGACAACTAATAAACACTCTCACAAGACATCATAGTTGGGTCTATTCAGTGACGTTCTCGCCCGATGGGACTACTCTCGCCAGTGGCAGTTGGGACAACATAATGCTGCTATGGGATATGTCGCCCTACATCACCCCCGCTGAACCAACGGCGATTCAATCTTCGGCACCGCGCTTGCTACCGGACGTCAGCAGCCTAGATCCCAATTATCCCAACCCGTTCAACGCCAGCACCTATCTTATCTACCGTATAGCCACCCCCGGTGCAGTGCGGCTGAAAATTTACAATGCCTTGGGGCAGCCGGTGCGCACCCTCGTGGATCAATACCAGCCCGCAGGCTTCTACCAAGTCCCCTGGGATGGCCGCGACCAGCGCGGGGCGGCGGTGGCCGCGGGCGTCTATCTGACGCGGCTTTTCCACCCCGGCGGCGGGCAGACCCGCCAGATGCTCTTGCTCAAGTAATAGGCCATACAGATGATGTCTATTCCGATTAAAACCCAAGAAAAAGTCCGCGCCTATCTCGCCTACGGCTTGGGCTCGGTCTTTGTACTCGCGCTGGTGATGCCGCTGATATGGGTGGTCACGACTTCGGTGCGCCCCCTGTCCGAGATGACGCAGACGCCGCCTTTGGTCTTCCCCCGCTCCCTCACCTTCCACGCGTACGTCGAGATGTGGGACACCGGGCCGTTTGTGAAGTACTTTGCCAACAGCATGGTAATTTCCCTTTCAACGGCCCTAATCGCCCTCGCGTTTAGCGTCTGCGCGGCGTATGCCTTTGCCCGCTTCCGCTTTCGCGGCAACACCTTGTTGCTGATGGTGGTGGTGATGTCGCAAATGCTGCCCGGCTCTTCGATCCTCATCCCGCTCTTTCAGGTAATTCGCTCGTTCGGCTTGCTCGACACGCACGTGGGCATGGTGCTGATCTACACGGGCTTTGCCATCCCGTTTTGCACCTGGCTGCTCAACGGCTATTTCCGCGCCATCCCCACCGATCTAGAGCAGGCCGCGCTCATCGACGGCTGCAACCGCCTCCAGCTACTCTACCGAATCGTTCTGCCGCTGGCCGCACCGGCGATCGTGGCAGTGGGGACTTTTGCCTTTTTGCTTTCGTGGAATGAATTCTTGTTCGCTTTTGTGTTTACCAAATCGCAGGCCCTGACCATTCCGGTGGGATTGCGCGCCGCGTTTTTGGGGCAATACGTCAACAAATACGACCAGCTATTCGCCGCATCGCTGATCTTTAGCCTGCCGCCAATCGCGCTCTTCGTGGGATTGCAGCGGTATTTTGTCCAGGGATTGACGGCTGGCGCCGTAAAAGGATAGGAGAACAAATGAGTAAGACTAAAACATGGCTGCTGTGCGCCCTATTGGTCGCCTGCGGACAGCCGGACGACGCGCCCGACAAACTCAAGATCGGCTACGTCATCAACTTCATGTCGCACGAGTGGTATCAAAACATCAGCAAATCGGCGACAGCGCGGGCGGCCGAGTTGGATGTCGAGCTGATCGTCGCCGATGCCAACCTCGACGTGGCAGCGCAAATCTCCAAAGCCGAAAACTTGCTCGCTCAAGGGGTCGAGGTGCTGGTCCTATCGCCGGTGGATGCCAAGGCAATGGGGCCGATAGTACGGCAGGCCAAAGCGGCGGGAGTACACGTGATTACCGAGTCCAACCCCGTGTCCGAGGCCGTCAGCTACGTGGGAATCGACAACTACGCGGGTGGGGTCAAGGCCGGCGAGTGGTTTGCCAGCTACGCGGCGGAGAAGGGTCTCGATCCCAAGATCCTCATCGTCGGCTTCCCCAACTTTGAGGACTGTCGGCAACGGGTCGATGGCTTCAAAGACGCGCTCGCCGCTTCGGGTCTGACCCATGAGATCGTCCAAGAAGTCGATGGGCAGGGCCTCAAGGAAAAGGCGTTCAAGGTGGCGCAAGACGCGCTGACGGCCAACCCGCAGATCAACGTGATCTACGGTATCAACGACGATTCGATGACCGGCGGCATGGCGGCCTACAAGGCGGCCGGATTGGACGAAGCAGCGCTGACGGCAATCGGCTTCGGCTTCGAGGGCACCGTGGGACAGACGGCCCTCACCGGCGACACGCCTTACGCGGCGGCGCTGGCGATGTTTCCCAATTTCGTCGGTGGTGCGCTCATCGATGCGGCGGTGCAACTAGCGCGCGGCGAACAGCTACCCCCCCACTACGAGACGCCGACCATCGTCGTCACCCGCGACAATCTCAGCCGCTTCTACGACACGAGCACCGAGCCGCCCTTCGCGCTCAAGGTGGATGCGGTGCGGGCCTTGATGCCGCAATGAGTCGCTTACTGTCGCGGATGCTCCACAGCGAGCAGGCCGGGCTGTTGTTGGCGCTAGTCTTGCTCTGCGTGGGGATTTCCCTGCTGACGCCGGTCTTCTTTACCGCCGTCAATATCAAGAACGTGCTGCGCGACGCCTCGCTGGTAGCCATCGCCGGAATCGGCATGGTGATGATCATCCTGCTCGGCGAGATCGACCTAAGCGTCGGCTCGACCCAAGCGGTGGCCGGGATCATCGCCGTGGCCGTGCTCAATCAGTTTGAAAGCGTAACGCTGGCACTCATCGCCGCACTCGCCGCCGGAGCGCTCGTCGGGCTGTGCAACGGCTTGTTGGTCACCAAGGCCGGCATCAACTCCCTGATCGCGACTTTGGGCATGATGGCCATTTTGCGCGGCGCAGCTATGGTCAGCACCCAAGCGGTGTCGATCCAAGGCAAAGTAGAAGGCTTCATCGAAGTGGGAACCGGACACTTGGGGCCGATCCCGATCCCAGTGCTGGCTACCTTTGTCCTCTTGGGGCTGTTTTACTACGTCCTCCACCACACCATCCTCGGCCGCTATATCTACGCCATCGGCGGCAATATCCAAGCGGCGCGGCTCGCGGGCTTGGCCGTAGATCGCACGCGCGTCTTGGTCTTCGTGCTCGGTGGCGTACTGGCGGCGCTGAGCGCTTTCATCTTGGCCTCGCGCCTCAACTCCGGGCAGCCGAATGCCGGCCTCGGGTTTGAGTTGCAGGTGATCGCCGCGGTGATCTTGGGCGGCATCAGCCTGACGGGCGGCGTGGGCACGCTCGGCGGTGCCTTTATCGGCATCTTAATTCTGACGGTGCTCTCCAACGGCTTGGTGCTGCTGAACGTGTCGTCCTTTTACCACGACATTGCGCGCGGCGCGGTAATTATCCTCGCCGTGTATCTGGACACCCGCCGCAAGCAAAGCCTCTTGCGGCGTTTACTCGCACCTCCGACATGACGCCGCTACTGTCCCTAGAGGATATCCACAAGCGCTTCCCCGGCGTCTATGCACTCAAGGGCGTTGACTTTGAAGTGCAACCGGGAGAAGTCCACGCGCTAGTCGGCGAAAACGGCGCGGGCAAGAGCACCTTGATCAAAATTGCGGCTGGCGTGTACCACCGCGACCAAGGCCGCTACCAGATTGCGGGCCGTCCCGTAGATATTCGCCATCCGCGCCAAGCCATAGACCACGGCCTTACGGTCGTTTACCAAGAGTTAGAACTAGTCCCTTCGCTATCGGCGGCTGAGAATTTGTTCTTCGGTCGCCTGCCGCACGGACGCGGCGGCCGCGTCCAGTGGAACGCGCTCTATGACGCTTCAGCAACGCTATTGTCCGAGGTCGGGCTAGCAGTTGATCCGCAGACCAAGGTCGGCCACCTTGGCGTGGCCTCGCAGCAATTGGTCGAGATCGCGCGAGCGCTGGCGTGCGACGCCCAGATAATCATCATGGACGAGCCAACCTCGGCCCTGAGTACGCGCGAGATCGACAAGCTCTTTGCGCTCATTGCCCGGCTCAAGGCGCGAGGCGTCGGCGTAGTCTATGTATCGCACAAGCTTTCAGAGGTCATGGCGCTGGCCGACCGGGTGACGGTCTTGCGCGACGGAGAGCGCGTCGCCTGCGAACAGGCTACCGACCTCGACGAGGAGCAGCTCATCGCCCTGATGGTCGGGCGGGAGTTGGGGCAAGGTTTTCCCGCGGCCGATCGCACGCCAGGGCCGTGCGCGCTAGAAGTGGAAGGGTTGACCACGGACCGAGTGCAGGATATTTCCTTCCGGGTGTGCGCCGGGGAAATCGTCGGGTTTTCCGGGCTGATGGGCGCGGGACGGACGGAACTAGCGCGAGCCGTGATGGGCGCAGATCGCCGCCGCGCTGGAACTATCACCATCGACGGAATCGCCGTACCGGCAAATGCACCGCCGCAAGCGCGCACCCTCGGGTTGGGCCTAGTACCGGAAGATCGCCGGGCCGACGGCCTCTTCGCACAGCAAAGCGTGCGCGCAAACGCGAGCGTCGCGGCCTTAGAGCAATTCTGCCGCGCCGGCCACGTGCAGGTAGGCATGGAGCGGCAGCAAGTCGGCGCACTCGTCGCACGCCTGCGCCTGCGTCCCCCCGACCAAGAGCAGACCATCGCGCGGCTCAGCGGCGGCAATCAGCAAAAGGCACTGCTGGCCCGCTGGCTGCTCAAGGAAAACTTGCGAGTGCTGCTCGTCGACGAGCCGACCCGAGGAATAGACGTCGGTGCCAAAGCCGAGATTTACCAATTGCTAGACGGGCTGGCGCGCCAAGGGCTGGCAATCGTGGTCCTCTCCTCGGAAATGCCCGAAATTCTAGGGCTGTGCGACCGAGTGTACGTGATGCGCGAGGGGCGGATCGCCGCCGAGTACGAAAGGGCCGAGGCCACGCCGGAAAAACTTTTGGCCAGCGCCCTGCCCATGTAGGGGCGTCCCTTGTGGGCGCCCTTGTTTTAGGACCTAGTATGTCAGTAGCGTGGGGGACGCCATAGACTAATTGAGGCATCCCTTGTGGGCACCCTTGCTTTAGGACCTGGGCAACCACGAGGGTTGCCCCTACAATCCGGGGCTGCGTCCATCTGCGGATTATCTTATGTAGTCCCTAACCACTGAGAGGTGCAACGTGAAAATCCTAATCACTGGCGGCACCGGCCGCGTCGGAGCCAACTTAGCCAGCGCTTTGCTCGACAAAGGGCACGACATCCGCTCGTTTGTCTATCCCGGCGACCAAAGCCGTGCCCACAAACTCGACGACTTTGACCGCGTCGAGACCATCGAAGGCGACTTGCGCAATCTCGCCGACGTGCGCCGCGCCGTCGCGGGAGTCGATGCGGTGTACCACATTGCCGCGGCCTTTGGCGGCCCCTTCGACAACCGCGAATACCTCGAAATCAACGGCATGGGCACCATCAACGTGCTGGAGTCCATCCGCGAGCTGACGCCCAATCTACACCGCTTGGTCTATGCCTCCACCGAGGCGATCTACTGGGAGAACCCCTACAACGGCCGCTGCTTTGAAGAGCCAATCCGCGAAGACCAAGTCGCCCGCTACCAGACGATGCCCTACTTCCTGACCAAGTGGATTGGCGAGGAGCTGGTGATGAGCTACAACCTCCAGTTCGGGCTACCGTCGGTGACCACACGCTTTGCCACGATAATCGAGCCGGGGGAATTCCTCGACGAAAACGGCTTGCCGCACCTGTTTTTGTTCGGGCCAGTTTACGAGCAGTTCAAGGACCGAGAGGGAGCCGAGGAGATCAAGGCGCTGTGGACGGGCGAGGAGCAGTTCCTGCTATCGCGCAATCCAGACGGGCGGCCCTTTCGGCAGGTGTATGCCGACGTGCGCGACATCGTCCAAGGGCTGGTGTTGGCGCTGGAGCGGGACGAGGCCGTGGGCGAGGTGTTCAATCTGGGCGGGGCCGCGCTGTTCGATTGGAGCGAGACCGTGCCCTATCTCGCCGAACGCTTCGGATTGGGGTACGCCGATGCGCGGCGGCCGGATTGGAATTACTTTGAACTGGATTTGACCAACATCAAGCAAAAGTTGGGGTTTGAACCCAAGCACGACTTGGCGAGCATCCTCGACGCGGCTGAGGCCATGCGGCGCGGCGAAGACGTGGGAATTATCCCAACGGGCGTGCGTTTTGGCTAGCGTAGTGGTGCGCTAAAATTCCCCGTTATGAGGAGAAGTTAGATATATGAACATTCCTGTATTCGTGGCGAGTAAAGCTATTGTTGCGTTGAAATTTCCCATTGTGAGGAGAACATGACCGAAGGACACCAAGTACTAGCCGACCGCGGCGCTGTATCCGCCCAGCAGCCGGCTGCGGCGCGCATTGGCGCACAGATATTGGCCCAAGGCGGCAACGCCATGGATGCGGCCGCGGCCACCAGTTTGGCCTGCTGCATGTTGGCCCCCCAATCCAATGGCATCGGCGGCTACATGTCGGCGGCGGTCGTCTTAGAAGGTTCCACTGGCCGCGTCTGGTCGCTCGACGCCAATGCCGTGGCTCCAGCCGCTGCCCACGAGCACATGTACGATATTCTGCCAGCCCGCCGCGACAACATGTGCACCAACGAAAAGGAATACGCCTGTAGCGTCCGCGACGATGCCAACGTGTACGGCCCCCAGTCCGTAGCCGTCCCCGGCCAAATGGCTGGCATGGGCTTCTTGCACGAGCGCTGGGGAAAGTTGCCTTGGGACGCGATTGTCGCCCCGGCCCAAGGGCTGCTCGCCGACGGCTTTCCCTACGGCCCAGCCCTAGCCGGTACCATCCGCAGCCAAGAAGCCATTCTGCGCCGCTTCCCCGCAACTTTCAGCCACCTCGCTCCGCAAGGCGAGTTGCCTAGCCCCGACGACATTTGGCATCGCCCCGACATGGAGCGCACCCTGGCGCGTTTGGCTCAAGCCGGCTGGCGCGACTTTTACGACGGCGAATTGGGCCGCACCATCGGCGATTATGTCCAAGCCAGCGGCGGTGCTCTCACCCGCGAGGATATGGCTGCTTTTGCGCCGCGCCTGACCGAGCCGTACCAAATCACCTACCGCGACGTGCCAGTGTACGGGCCGATTTTGCCCAACGGCTGCCTCTCTGCCCTCCAGATTCTCCACATGTTGGAATGCCTGCCCATAGTACCCGACGACCAAGCCCTGTACTGGCACCAGCTAGCCGAAGTCGTCAAACAGGCTTGGCGCGACCGCCTGCGCTACGTCGGCGATCCCGATTTCGTCGATGTACCAGTCGAGCGCTTGCTGAGTAAGGACTACGCCGCCGGTCGCGTCGAAGCCCTGCAACAATTCCCCGAGCAGGTCGATCAGCAAGTGTACGAAGCCTCGGGTCCAGCCGTGTCCGAAACCCTGCACGTATCGGCTGCAGATGCCGAAGGCAATCTCGTCGGCATTACCATAACCCAAGGCGGGGCCTTTGGCTCCTGTCTCACAGTACCGGGCACAGGCATTATTTTGGGCCACGGCATGTGCCGTTTGGACCCCCGTCCCGGTCGAGCTAACTCCGTGGCCGCGCACAAGCGTCCGCTCAACAACGTGGTTCCCATGATCTTGCGCCGGCCCCAGCGCGACGTGGCCATCGGCCTACCCGGCGGTCGCCGCATCATCAGCGTCGGTGCCCAACTCGGGCAGCGCATTATCGACTTCAACGCCACCGCCTTGGGAGCGGCCACAGCCCTCCGACTCAACGCCGAAGCCCAAGAACCCCTCGAACTAAAACGCGGCATCGACCCGGCGATTGTGCAAACCCTAAGAGAAATGGGCCACCGGGTGCTGGTAAGAGAAGCCGTGGCCGGCGGTGCGCACGGCGCGGAAGTACTCAAAAGCGAGGGCAAGGTACGCGCTGGAGGCAATGGCTGGGCTGCGGGCGTATAGGTCGTCTTTTGGGTGATAATCACCCTTGACGTGGGTGATAATCACCCATATCATGGATATATGAACACGAATCGACTGCTACCTCGATTTGCTTCCGTGAGCGTGGAGCGAGCGCTGCGGGTTATGCCTGTGGCTGTTCTCACTGGCGCACGACAGACCGGCAAGAGCACCCTCGCCCGCATGCATCCCATCGGGGCAAGCCGATCTTACTTCACCCTAGACGATTACGGCGTCCTCGAACAAGCTCAACGCGAACCAGATGCTCTTGTTGCTCGGGCCGTGCAGATCACGCTTGATGAGGTGCAGCGGGTGCCGCATGTGCTGCTCGCCATCAAGCGGCTCGTTGACGAAGATCGGGTTGCTGGCCGTTTCCTCCTGACTGGATCGGCGAATCTGCTGCTTATGAAGGAGGTGGGTGAAACGCTGGCTGGCCGCGCTAGCTACTTGACGCTCTGGCCCATGACCCGTCGTGAGCAACGCGGATTGGCTAGGCCTGGTCTGTGGACAGAGCTTGTAGATGAGCCCCCTACTGCATGGCGGGATGTGCTGCTCGCGGAGCCAGCCGAAGCAGAGCCGTGGCAGGCCCTTGCTCGACGCGGAGGTTATCCTGTCCCAGCCCATGAGTTGAGCGATGATGACGACAGGCAGCTATGGTTCGAAGGCTACGCGGCTACCTACTTGGAGCGGGACATCCCGCGTCTGTCCCCTATCGCAAGCATAATCGACCTGCGGAGGTTGATGACAGCAGCCTGTCTGCGCGTTGGAGGGCTATTAAACCAAGCAGACCTAGCTCGGGACGTGCATCTTGCCCCCTCCACAGTGCAGCGGTATCTCAACTTGCTAGAGGTGTCGTTCCAATTGGTGCGCCTGCCATCCTATTCTGTCAACAGGACGAAACGGCTGGTTAAGTCATCCAAACTCTATTGGGGTGATACCGGGTTGGCTTTGCACTTAGCGGGCGAGGCACATCCCCGTGGCGCACATCTAGAGAACATGGTACTCTGCGATCTGCTCGCTTGGGCGACTACTCGTATCGAAAGAACAGAGATTCTCTTTTGGCGGACTACCAAGGGTGCTGAGGTCGATTTCGTCATTGAAACGGGCCGCCGTCTGCTGCCCGTAGAAGTGAAGGCCGCCGCGAGCGTCCATCCCGGGGATGTGCGACATCTACATACGTTCCTAGATGAGTACTCCGATATGGCGCAGTGTGGAATCATTCTCTACGATGGCGAAGAGACGTTCTGGCTCACTGACCGCGTACTCGCCGCACCGTGGTGGCGCGTGGTCTGAAACTACTATCTAACATACAACGGAGAAAAAAATGAAAATCACTGATTTGCAAGTGATGCGGATGGGGTCGGAAGGGACCAACAATTGGCTGTTCGTGAAAATTGAGACCAACGCCGGTATTCATGGCTGGGGCGAGGCGAGTTTGCAATACAAAGACGACGCATTGCTCGGCGAGTTTGCGGCGTTCAAGCGTTTCCTGCTAGGCAAAAATCCATTTGAGATCGAGCGGATCTGGACTTCGCTGTATCGGCGCGTAACGTGGTCAGGGGGAGCGGTGACAACGAGTGCGATCAGTGCGATTGATCTGGCGTTGTGGGACATCAAAGGCAAAGCCTTGGGCGTCCCAGTGTATGAACTGTTAGGTGGAAAATCGCACGACAAAATTCGCATGTACGCCAATGGCTGGCCGCGAAAGAACAACACACCTGAAGGGATCGCCGAGGGCGTAAAACGAGTAGTGGATCAAGGCTATGAGGCGTTGAAGTTTTACCCTTTTAGAGGCGCACAGGTGGCCACCATCGAGCGCATTCAGCACGGCGTCGCCCTTGTGGAAGCGGCACGCGAAGCTGCCGGGTCGCAAATTGAAATAGGAATCGACATTCGCGCGCGCTTGAATATATGGAGCGCACGACGCGTGGCGCAAGAATTAGAACCCTATAACATTGCGTGGATGGAAGAGCCGATTTTGTGGGATAATCCAGAAGCGCTAGCGCAATTTACCCGTGAAGTAAATGTGCCAATTGCGACGGGTGAGCAGTTGTACACTCGCTGGGATTTTCGCGCGTTGTTGGAACTGAATGCGGTTGGGATTATTCAGCCGGACATTTGTCACGCAGGCGGCATCACTGAATTAAAGAAAATTGCCGCAATGGCCGAGACGTATTATGTGACGGTCGCCCCACACAATTCCAATGGGCCGATTTCAACAATCGCCAGCTTACATTTGGATCTTTGCATTCACAACAGTTTGATGCAGGAAATTTTCGTGTCGTCCATTGATCGATACAACAAGGTCCTTACGCAGCCTATTGAAGTGATCGATGGGCACTGTGTGCCACCGGCAGGGCCGGGTTGGGGCGTAGAGTTGCGAGAAGATGTTATGGAACAACATCCGCCGAAATCGTTTACGCCGATTGAGTCTGAACCGTATGTGGAATTTTAAGGCGCAGGTGTTCTGTGAGAATTGGGGATTATACCGACGGAGGTGATTCGAGAAAGCGGAGAAAAAATCGACGAAAAGCTAACGACCGGCCTCCGCGTCATGTGCGACGACGCGGAGGCCGATTTATTACTACTACACCATTTTCGACATAGCCTATGTCTTCGCCGCCATAATCTCAGCCGCCTCAATCTGATCCACTAGCGCGATTGAGTGAATCACGTCGCGAATGTCGGTGATCGGCTGCCGGTTTTCAACCACGCAATCGAGGAAGTGCTCGTGCATAGTCAAGACCCCCTCGTAGCGAGGCACATCGTCTTGGGGCACGCCGTCGATTTCCCAGCCGCCGAGGGTGCGGGCTTGGTTGTCCTCGTGGATTTCGATTTCACTGGGAATTTTCATGTAGCAGCCAACGCCCACGCCGTGTAGCTCCGAGCGCAACACCCGCCCGCCAGAGGCGCGGTTGCCGAGCATCACGCCGGTCGCGCGATTGTCAAAGCGCACCAGCGCCGTGTAGTGGTTGAAGCCCTCGCCGCCGAATTTGTCTTGGTAGGCGGTAACTTCCACCGGCTCGCCGCTAGCCATGTAGCGCAGCAGATCGACGATGTGGACCAAATCGTTCCACAAGGTCGTGGTAAATTCGTCGGCGCGCTGCGGAAGCTGTTTGTTGAAAGTAGTAGTCGCCAGCGACACCGGGCCTTTGGTCGCCACTAGGCGCATAGCCTCGCGGGTGACGGCGGTGTAGCGGCGTTGGAGACCGACCATCACCCAGACGCCCTGACGCTCGGCCGCCGCCAAAATCGCCCGCGTCTCGTCGCTGTTGGCCCCGGGCGGCTTTTCGATAAACAGGTGCTTGCCCGCGGCGATACAATCGAGAGCCGGTTGCAGGAGCCACTTCTCGTTCATCACGCAATAGACAATGTCCGGGTCGATCTCGTCGAGCATGGCGCGGTGGTCTTGGTACGTGCGCGTAAAGCCGTGCTTTGCGACCACTTGCTTGAGGCGCTCTTCGTCCAATTCGCAAACCGCAGCCATCTCCACCCGGTCGGCGAGGCGATGGACCGATGGGTAGTGGGCGCTCTGACCGCGGCCCCCCGCGCCGATAAATCCCGCTTTAAGCATGATCTTCCCCTTTCTGGCACAAAGCCGTAAAAAAGCGCACATCAATCCGCGCCAAGTCGATGACGGATTCCACCGGCTCGCCGCTGTACTCGCTGTGGAAGCTGACCGGGCCGGAAAAGTCCAACCGCTTCAAGGTCGCAATCACCGCAGGCCAATCGACAAAACCTTGCCCCATCCGCACGACGCCGGTAGCGGGATTACCCTGCTGCGTGATACTCAAAGACCGCTGGCGGGCCAGATCCTTAAACGCGACCAGACACAAGTGCGAACGCACGATGTCGAGGGCCATGGAGACCGGCTCTCCACACACCGACAAATGCCCAGGGTCGGCAAAGACACCCACGTATTGCGGATCGCAGTCTTTGACGATGTTCATCGCAGCGCAGGCATTGAGGCCCATAGACGCGCCCGAATGATTGTGAATAACGGTCTTGACGCCGTATTTTTCCGACAGCGCCTGAAACCCCTGCGTAAAACCGCGCACCTCGTCTAACTGCGTCCAGTAGGGCGTATCCGGCTCCCAGTGCCAGTAGCCTAACTTGACGTGAGCCACGCCAGCCTCGCCCAAGGCCGCGTAATACCTTTCCGCATAGTCGATGTCCGGGCGGTTGAAGTCGCCCGGAGCCGTGACCAAGGGGATGCAAAGACCGGTGTCGGCAAAGCGGCGCGCAGCCTCCGGCAGAGCCGTGGCCACATTGTCCGGGTTGACCGGGTAGCCGTCGCGCACGCACAGGTCGGCCCCCTGCACGCCCATGGACTGCAAGGCGTCGATGAGTTGCGGGACATCGAGGCCCTCTAAGTGTTTAGTAAATGCGATATACGTCAGATTCACGATACGCGCTCCTTTCTCTATATTTGTTTGACAAAGCGAGGTAAGGGTATCAAAATATCGGCCAATTGCCAACGACTTAAACGGAGCAAATCGAATTATGGAAGCAATTAAGATGAATCCCAGTCCGGCAATTAAAGTCCCCAAGCCGCTCACCCCCACCCAAGTGCAGTCCTTTATCGACGATGGCTATCTCGTCGTGCCGGGCCTGATGGAAGAAGCCGAACTCGACGAACTCAAAGGCGATCTCGTAGATGTGGCGCGCGGCCGCTACGAGTGCGATAACATCGAGCCGGTCGATCCTACCATGAGCGACCAAGCGGTGCTGGAGAGCATCCTCTGCATCCACCAGCCGCACTACGTCAGTCCAGTCATCGAAAAGTACGTCTGCCACCCCAAAATCTGCGGCATCCTGAGCCAGATCACCGCCGCGCACCTGCCCTTTTGGGACGGCAGCGTCAAGTGCATGCAGTCCATGTACTTCGTCAAGCCGCCCAACTTCCAAGGGCAGGCTTGGCACCAAGACGAGATCTACATCCCCACGCGGGATCGCTCGCTAATCGGCGCGTGGATCGCCGTGGACGACGCCACCGTGGAAAACGGCTGCCTGTACGTCATTCCGGGATCGCACCGACCCGGGTACCTCTACCCGCAGCGGTCCCACGAAAATCCAGACGAGTTCGACTTCGCGCCCGAAAGCTACGGCTTTGACGAGAGCGTCGAGATCCCGGTTGAAGTGGAGGCCGGTGCCCTCGTATTCTTCAACGGCTATCTCCTCCACCGCTCGTACAAAAACCGCGGCGACACCTATCGCCGCGTCTTAGTCAACCACTACTGCAACGCCTGGAGCCTGTTGCCTTGGAGCATTGAAGAAGGCGAGTCGCCCGCCCGCGCTGACCGGCGCAACATCGTGCCCGTGGCCGGCACCGACCCCTACGCCTGGAAGGGCTATCAAACGCCAGCCAAGTCCGTGGGGCTGCGGCATTGCAAGGCCATCGACGAGGTCCGCGCCACCCGCGAGGAGCACGCGTGAAAATCGGCTACTCCACTTGGGGGATGGAGAAGCCGCCCAGCACCCCGATCAGCATCCAACCAAGAGAGTAGGTTGATGTTCGATACTACGGATCAGATACTGCACCAACTCCGCGCTGGCGAAGACGGCCGCGCCGAGTTCAAAGAAGTGCGCTTCGGGACTGGAATTGTACAGCCCCGGCAAATTGCCCAACACCATCACGATCGCCGATATGGCCTACCGCACGTTCACCCGCAATCAGCTCTTGGTCAGCTTCCTATCGAGGATTCGCAGCAAGTGCACCGGACAGGTATTCCTCGAATCGCGCGGCGAAGGCGTGCGGAAGATTCTAGAGGATGGCGAAGCACACGCGGGCCGACGCCCAAAGTACGAGCTGTTCGGCGATGAGCTACGCTTGACGTTGTGGGCCAAGTGACCCTCCCGGTCGTCCATGCAAGGACGCTCGATTTCAACGCCCTCGGGCATTTCATTCGTTGTACTCCCCACAGAAAGAGAGGCGACTTTGGACAAAATCAGACTGGCATTAGTAGGCTGCGGGGGCATGGGAACGCGGCACCTATACGGCTTAGCAACACTCGCCAAAACCCCGTTTGACAATGTGGACCTAGTCGCCGTATGCGACATCCGGCGCGACAACGCCGAGCTAGCGGCCACAGAAGCCGAAAAACTCGTGGGCCAGCGGCCCGCGGTGTTCACCGACCTCGAAACCATGCACCGCGAGGTCCCCGACCTCATGGCCGTGGATGTCGTGGTGGACCCGTCGGTGCATCACGCCGTGGTCTGCCAAGCGCTCGATCTGGGGCTGCACGTAATGGTGGAAAAGCCCATGGCCATTACCGTTAAGGGCTGCCAGCAGATGATCGAGGCCGCCGAGCGCAACCAGCGCATCCTGTCGGTGGCGGAAAATTACCGCCGCGATCCCTCGTCGCGGCTGGTGCATCACCTGCTGGAGCAGGGGGCCATTGGCCGCCCCTACATGGCGATCTTCCACTCGCTAGCCCCGCATCGCGAGGTGTTCATCACGCCTTGGCGGCACATGAAGGATCGGGGCGGGCTGCTGTTGGATCTCGGCGTCCATTTCACCGACATGATTCGCTACCAACTCGGGGACATCAAGGAAGCCTACGGGGCCGTCGAATTAGCCTCGCCGGTGCGCCACAAGCCCGAAGCCGTCAACTCGCCCTATGAGTTTTACCAAACCCGCTTCGCCGAGATGGAGCAGCAAGTCGAAGCCACGGCCGAAGACACCTCTATGGCAATGTTTCGGATGGAAAGCGGCCTCGCGGTCAACTGGGTGGTGGGCTTGGGGGGCTACGGCTCTTGCGGCGGCGAGGTGATTTTCGGGTCCGAGGGCGTGATGCAAGGATTTGGTACACGCGGCGCTAGGGCGTGCCTGCAACGAGCCGACGGCACAACGCTCGACCACGCCGCGCTCGTGGCTGACGCAGAAGCATTCGCCCTAGAGCCATTGGCCGAGCACTTTTTCCCCGAGCGGGTCGCCGACCCAGATATCGACTGGAAACTGTTGGCGCTAGAGTACTTTGAACTAGCCGAGGCCATTCTCAACGGGCGGAAAATCGAGGTGGATGGAATAGAGGGCCTAAAAGACGTGGCCGCGGTGTACGCGATTTTCGAGTCGAGTCGGCTGGGGCGGACGGTGCAGCTCAGCGAGGTAGAAAGCGGAGCCGTCTATGAGTACCAAGCCGAAATCGACGCGGCACTGGGCATCGGCTAACAGGAAGCCAAGATGAAAAAGCTCACCGACAAGGTCGCGCTAGTGACCGGTTGTGCATTTCCGTCTGCGGCGGAGTCGCGATCTGACGCGGGGCCAGAGCTATCCCTACTCGGCCTGCAACCGTTCTTCAACCTCGTCAAAGAACGTCTTAAAGGAACCTGTGGCGGCATCCTCCCAGCGGTCGAAGGTCGCTTGCAGCACTGCTAGCCAACGCTCTTGGGGCAAATTTTGCACCGATAGACAGACGTAATAGGCATCGGTCAACGCCAAGCCCCGCCGCCCATCCACGAGGGCTTGCTCCATGCGCTCGACGAACCGAGTCATTTCGGGCAAGGCTTCGACGCACTTTGCCTTTTGAATGACAAAGTTGGCCAAGTGATTGACCATGCTGCGGCTAAAGTCGTGCCGCTTGGCCGTGCCGGATACGTCGCCGAGGTCCAACTCTCCCCGGTGATACAAGTCCAACAACTGCTGGGTGATCGTGCGTTGCTTCGCCCCAAGGGTTGCTTGCCGCGCACTGCGCAAGCCACTGGTGAGGGCTGACATATCGTGGCAGCAATTGAGCCAGCGCGTGCCTTTAGCGACCACGCGGCGCATGGAGTCGCCCGGGCCGACGGCCGTGCCCATAGCCTTGCCGTTGGCCGCGCAAGCGGCCCCCACGCGGTCAAAGGCCGCCAGCACGCGGTCGTGGTCTATGTGGGGGATTCCCTCTCGCTCGACGCCGTAGCTGTGCGCCAAGTCGCTCGGCCCCACAAAGAGCAAGTCGATCCCTTCGATAGCGGCAATCGCTTCCACTTCCTCCACGCCCTCGGCGTCTTCGATCATCACGCCCAGTATAGTCTCGGCATCGGCCCGGCCCATGTACTCGGCGAAGTCCAACGTCCCGTAGTCCGAATCCCGGCCACAGCCCAAGCCGCGCAAGCCCAGCGGCCGGAACTTGGCCATCTGCACGAAGGCCCGCGCTTCGTCGGCGCTCTTGCAATGGGGCCAAACCAATCCTCCCGCCCCTAACTCCAGCGGCTTAATCACCTGATTGTACGGCCCCTTGGGGATGCGGACCACTGTATCGACCCCCGTGGCCCGCGCCGCCAAAATCAACTGCGACAGCCCGTCGAGCCCGAGATGGGAATGCTCCATGTCGATCCAGACGCAGCCAAAGCCCGCTTGCGCCGCGAGCTCAACTACGACCGGGTCAAAGATCCGGTTGACTTCGACTATTTCTACGGTCGCTCCCCCGAGCAGGGCGGCCTTGGTCTGATTGGTTTTCACGGACTCTCCTCTCTTCTACCTACTCGCTTTTGCAGGGCGTTTTTTCTATATTGGCCCACCTATCAACGCCCATTGCAAAACCACAGGAGACCTGTCATGGCAGCAAATGGACCCGTTCCCACCGCCCGCGCCCAAGGCCGCGGCCCCACCATCTGGCTGGCTGGCTCGCCCGACGAGCTCAAGGAGTGGATGCCCCTCGGAATCGCCGGAATCGTCACCAATACGGTAGTGCTCAACCAATACGCCAAACAATACGGCTCGGTCATCAGCCTGATAGAGGAATATCTCAAGCTCACCGACAAGCCCGTGGTGATGGAAATCGACGGCCATTCCGTTGAAGAGCTATTAGAAGTCGGGCAAGTTTTTACCAACATGTCGGAGCAGATCATCCTCAAGATCCCCTGCAACGTCAACGGACTCAAGGCATTTAGCATCCTCAAGGATCAAGGCGTCGAGACCTTCTGCACCACGGTGTTCTCGCTGACGCAAGCTGTAGCCGTCGCCCAAGCCGGGGCTAACCACATCCTGCCTTTTTGCGAGCCGGTCAAGGAAGTAGGCGGCGAGCCGACCAAGCTGATCCGCGAGTGTGCCCAAGTGTTCAGCGGCTGGGGCCAGCGTCCCTTCATTATGGCCGCCCTCATCCGCTCGGTAGAAACCGCGCACGCCGCCTTCCGCGACGGGGCCGACGAACTCGTCACCATGTGGACGGTGTACCGCGACATGATGGATCACCCGCTAACCGCGCAGTGGAACAAGACCTTTATGGACGAGTGGGTCGATATGCACCAGAGCGGATTGTTGGAAGGAGTGCCGGTGCGCTCCGATTGACCGCGCCGCGCCCTCACCTGCGCTCGACCGGGTCTGATCCCTGAGCTTGTCGAAGGGACCAGACCTCACCCGCGCTCGGCCGGGATCTGGCACAGCAATTCGCTCCAAGCCGCGCCCAGATTCATCACGTCCCCGCCGCAGATTACCAAGTCGCAGCCCGCATCCATCGCGGCCGTAAGCAGTGGCCCGGGCAAGGTGAAGATGCCGCTCAGCTTGCCGACGGCCCGCGCCTTGGCTAAACACGAGAGCACGGCCTCGCGCAGACGAGGATCGCCCATCTGGCCGGTGCAGCCCATATCGACCGCTAGGTCCCCCGGCCCCATGAAGATCCCAGCGAGGCCCTCCACGGCGAGTATCTCATCGACATTCGCCACGGCCTCCACGGTCTCAATCTGGACAAAGAGGTGGGTGCGCGCATTGGCGCGGGCTAGGACGTCGGGCAGGTTCTCCATGCCAAAGCCCATGCCGCGCGTGCGCACATTAAAGCCGCGTCGGCCCAACGGCGGGTACTTGCCCACCTCGACGATGCGGCGCGCATACTCCGCATCATCTACCATCGGGACGAGAATGATTCGCGCCCCGATTTCGAGTGCTCGCAGCACGTGGTGGCGCTCGCCATCGGGCAGGCGAATCAGCGGAAAAATGCCGCCGGCCTCCGCGGCCAAGCACAAGGTCTCAGCCCGTTCAAAGCCGACCGGACCGTGCTCGCTTTCGATCCACACCGCTTCAAAACCAACCTGCGCCGCCAGCGAGACGAGCAGGGGCGAGGCGCTGTTGACAGTGACGCCGCGTATCCGCCGCGGGCGACCGTCCTGATCTAAGAATACGTCGTCGGTGATTTTTAAGGTCATGGGAATCGTTTCTCTTGTTTGGAGCCGCTTTAATGTAGCCTTATTTTTCTCGCGTCCCAACCTTCCACCGTAGAGCTTCTGCGCTCATCTGCGTTATCTGCGGATACTTTTGCCACCGGGGACTTTCAGACAGCTTCCAAAGGAGGCGCTATTGTGACACCACTAGACTACGGGCGATCATTTCTAATCGGCAATGCCCCGGAAAACGAAGTGCGGTTTTGGGTCGAGTCGCGGACGCGCATTATCGACCAAACCTCCGGCCAGAGCGAGGACTACGTGCAGGTGGGGTCGTGCAAGAGCGAGCACACCTTTGCCAAAGACAATCTCCTGCACGAGGACAACTACGACTTCCTGCCCGTCTTTGGCCCGGAGTGGTCGGTCGTCTATCGGCGTCATGCCAACCTACGCGACAGCTATCGAGAAATCCGCCGCTCAGCGGAGTGGTGGAACGGACAGCAGTATCATTTGATTGTCGGAAGCGATGTGGAGGAACTGACCAGCGATGCGGCAGTGCGCGAAGCAACCTACGACTTAGTGCCAATCGTCGCGCAGACCCAAGTGCAGAACGAGGACACCGGGTTACAGGCGATCATGGAGTGCCCGGTCAAAACCATGAACACCAATCGCGCCAACGATATCTACCAAGTGGACACCGGCCCGGTGGCCTTCCCCGACCTGAGCCAGCGCCACGCCCGCCACGTCGATTCTCTATCCCTAGCCTTTGTGGTCTTCAACGCACCGCACTTTGCCGACTTCGTCCTCGAAGCGCCGACCCGCGTAGGCGACGAGCAGGTGTATCACTATTCCAAGCTGGTGTCCCTAGCGGCAGTAAACAGACTCTACGCGGTGCGATCTTAGAATTAAAAATTAAAAATTAAAAATTAGGAATTGCGAAGAGATAATTTTTAATTCTTAATTCCTAATTCCCAATTGCTCAAAGGAGGCATCATGTACAGAGTAGGAGTCATCGGCTGTAGAGGCATTGGCAATCGGCACGCCCAAGGGGCCGAGAGCCTAGCAAACGCCGAGGTCGTGGCCGGTTGCGACCTCGTGCCAGAGCAACGCGACGAATTTGCCGCGCAGTTCAAGGCGACCAATCCCGGGCTAGAGATGTACGCCGATTACCGAGAGATGCTGGAAAAGGCACAGCTCGACATCGTCACGGTAGCCACCGGCGACAACCGACACGCCGACCTAGTGGTGGCCGCAGCCGACGCCGGTGCCAAGGGGATTTTCTGCGAAAAACCGCTGGCCACCAGCGTGGAGGACGCCGACCGCATGGTGGCGGCCGCAGAAAGCCACAACACCCTGCTGTCCGTCGACCACACTCGCCACTGGATGCCCGTCTGGCATCGCTGCCACGAGCTAGTGACCGAGGGCGAGATTGGCGACGTGAGAGCGGTCTTGTGCGAACACTACGGCACGCGCTCAATGCTGTTCCGCAACGGCACCCACCTGCTCGACGCCATCATGTGGTACGCTGGCAGCAACCCAGCGTGGCTCGTCGCCGAGCTAGAGGACGGGTACGAGGACTACAGCGAGTATCGCGGCGACGGCGGGCACGACCCCGCCACCGAGCCGAGCGCCAACGCCTACATCCACTTTGCCAACGGCGTGCGCGGGGTCTATCTCGGAGAAAAGCAAGCCCCCAACCGACTCGACTTCACCATATCGGGCACCACGGGGAATATTTTCATCGAGCGGGAAGGCGATGCGTACATCGAGCGAGACGGAGAGCGAGAGTTGGTTGAACCGCGCCCGTGGGAAGTCGATGGAATCGCCGCGGGTGTGCACGAACTCGTGCGCGCGCTCGACGGCGAAGGTGAGCTGTCGTGTACCGGCCGCGATGGTCTGACCGTTGTGGAGATGATGATCGCCTGCCTGCAATCGCAGCGGCAGAACAACGCAAAAGTCGCGCTGCCGCTGGCTCGGTAGAAGCCCGAGGACGACAGACAAGAGAGCGGTTTCCCGGCAGAATTGGCTGCGCCACCACACTAAACCGAACCGACATTAGGAGTTGACCATGGGAACTTGGATTCAACGCGCCCCTATGCCCACCCCCCGCCACGACCTACAGTCCATTGCGGTCGACGGCACCATCTACGCCATTTCCGGTGCCGACGATCTCACGGTCGATGCGGTCGAGATCTACGATGTGGCCAGCGACACCTGGACCCAAGGACCGCCCATTCCCACTAAGCGAGGATGGCTGGGTGCCGCCCGCATCGACCGCAGGATCTACGTGGCCGGCGGCAAAACCATCCGCACGCCTGAAGAAAAGAAAGCCTACGGCCACGACTATCATTTCACTTCCCGCGACAACTTGGAAATGCTCGACTTGGACGAGCAGACCTGGTCGGCGCTGGCACCCATGCCCGGCGGACCCCGCGCCGGCTTGGCCGTCACCGCCTGTCAGGACCAGATATGGGCCATCGGAGGCAACACCATGCTCCGCGAAGACCAGCGCATCCTCGACCGCGTCGAAGTGTACGACATCGCCACTGACACTTGGGCCCCAGGGCCGGCCCTACCCCGTCCCACGCAGGGTCCCACCGTAGTGACTCACGACGACCGCATTTACCTGACCGGCGGCATCAGCGACGAAGATCCACAGCGGCCTTGCCGCAGCGAGACCTATGTGCTCGATCCAGCGGTGGGCCGCTGGGAAGCGCTGGCACCGGTGCCTACTGGACGCGAATCGTCCGGCTCCTGCGTATTGGGCGATCTGCTCTACACCTTTGGCGGCAAAGACCCGCACTACTCAGCAGCCACCGAAATCTACGACATCCAAGCCGACCGCTGGTTCGAAGACGCGCCCATGCCAGTGGGCAAGGCCTGGCTGTCGGCCTGCGTAGTGGACAAGCGACCGTTCGTCATGGGCGGGGCCCACAAATGGGAGGACCGAGAGGGATACAACTGGATTGCGGATCTACACGAGTTCGCGCCCTGACCGCGTCCCACAGGTCGGCTGTGCGGCGACGGCCACTGCTATAGCCCTGCTCACTGGAGTGCCCTCCTCCTTCAGACGTTCCACACCCGCTCGAAGAGACTCATCCAGTTTCCGCCCAACAGCTTGGTGATCTCCTCGGCCCGGTACCCGCGATTGGCGAGGGTCTCCGCCAAATTGGGGAACTCCGCTGGGCTGTCGATCCCCTTGGGTTGAAAACTCAGCTCCGTGTACGGCACCGACCCATCGGCAAAGGTCGAGGGGAATTTCGTGCCCTGCTGCGATACGATGTAATGCCAGAATTCGAGCGGCTGATCGTGGGTGGAATCCGTGCCGATGGCCACGTGATCGAGGCCGATCCGCTCCACCATGTCGTCGATGGCATCGACGAAATCCTCGACCGTCGAATCGAATCCCTTGGGAAGAAAGTTGGCGAACGACGTGGCACCCACGACGCCCCCCTTTTCGGCGAGGAGCTTGAGCGCCTCTTCTTCCTTGTTGCGCGGGTGGCCGCAAAAACTGCGGGCATTGGCATGGGTGATCGCAACCGGCTGCTCGGACATCTCAATGGCGTCCATCGTCGTCTTCGGGCCGACGTGCGACAAGTCGATGACAATGCCAAGCCGGTTCATCTCGCGCACTGCATCGACGCCGAAGTTGCTCAGGCCACAATCGTTCCGCTCCCAACAGCCGCTGCCCAGCAGATTGGTCTCGTGATAGGTCAGTTGAATCACCCGCACCCCGAGGGCGAGGAACAACCCCAGGCGATCCAACTCGTTCTCGATGGGCGAGGCGTTCTGAAAACTGAGGATGATCCCGGTTTTGCCGAGTTTCTTAGCGGCGTAAATGTCGGCCGTCTCCTTCACCTGCAAGATGTCTTGGCGCTCGCGAAAACGCCGCATCCACGCCGCTAGGTGCGCCATGGTCTGCACGAAATTCTCCCACGTTGCCACCGTGGCGTTGATGGCGGTGATATTGCCGACTCGCAAACGCTCGAACACCGCGTCGCTCTCCCAGTTGCTGACGTTCAAACCGTCTATGACAATCGCCTCGTCGTAAACCTTTCTCGCTTCACTCGACATCGCTCAGCTCCTCGTTTAAACCTCGTTCCAATCCCGAACAGATCGCGCAGTGTGTCTTCGCTTAAGCATGAGGCCAGAATTGATTCCACGCGGTCAGCCAATCTTCTGCGCGGCTTTCAACCGAGAGCGGCCCCGTAATCTCAACGCCAGGTCGTCCCTTGAACTCGGCGAGTTGATCGACACTGGCGAGTTCGATTTTTATGGTCGTTGGCTTTGCCGGGACATACGGCTTAGTCTGGGTCAGATCGGCAAGCGCGTTTTTAGCCCCGTCTTCGATCAACTGACGAGCGCGGACGGGTGGTAGCTGGCGCGCGCTAAACCGACTCAGTCCCTTTTTAACAGCCACGGTTGGCAGCGCTTCGCCGAGCAGGACTTTGGCTTCTCGGCAGACGGCCTCATCGCCGGTAACGAGGGCAATCGGCACCCCATAGTGCCCGTTGAGCGCGGCGTTGACGCCGGTCTCCCCGACGAGATCGTCGTTGAACCAAAGATTTCGATACTGGACGCTGGAGATGGTATGGCACAGCACCCCGTCGGGGGTGCCGTCGCGGGCGTGCATGCCGATGAGCAGGCAGGCGTCGCATCCTTGCTCCCACAACTCGTCGTAGCGTCCCCACCCATGATGGGCGACCCATTCGCAATCGGGATCAATTTTGTCGGGGATGAGCGAATTAAAGCTCCATCCTTTGCCCGCACCGTGGCAATCGACCACGACAATTTCCGTCGCGCCAGCGGCTTTGGCCCCGCGCACCGCGGCGTTGATTTCTTCCGTGTAGAGCTGTCGGCCCTCTTCAAACATCGCGGCACCACCGCTGACCTGATCCCACACCACAATGCCACTTACGCCCTCCATGTCGGACATGATCAACACGCGCATTATTCGTTCTCCTCAAATCGTCGGAATGTGAATTTCAAGGATGCAATCGTTGGCATATAAGATAGTGCTGAAACCGAAACGTCATAGCCTTTATTTTGTTACCAAATGCTCTTGCTAAAACCACGTATTTCCCTATGGTCTATAGTTTGACCTTTTTGCGCCGTTGGAGGCGCAAAATCCATTCATTTTTAACGGGAGGACCCATGAATTTGCAATCCTTTTTCCGCGCGTCGTTGGGCGCAGTGCTGCTGGCGACACTACCTGCCTGGGCCCAACAGGGTACCATCCAAGACGCCGTGACCGACGTCCTCAAGGCACTCGACATAGCGGCGCGACAAGAACAGGGCATTATCCGTGGCACGGTGACCGATGGCGAAGACGCCACGCCGCTGCCCAACGCCAATTTAAACCTAGTAGGCACGGTGCGGGGCACGATGACCGGCGACGACGGCACCTTTTTCCTAGCGGTCCCGCCCGGCTCCTATACCCTACAAGCGACCTTCATCGGCTACCAAGCCGCCAAGCAAAGCGTCGAAGTCACTGTCGGGGAGACATCGACTGTTGATTTTTCCCTGAATGCTAGCCCCGTCGCCTTGGGCGAAGAATTCGTCGTCGTCGGTTCGCGGACGGTGCGCACCGCTATTGAGACGCCGGCCCCGGTCGATGTCATCTCCGAACTCGAGATTCGCCAATCCGGCCAAACCGAGATCAACCAGACGCTGCGCCAATTGGCTCCCTCCTTCAACGCCTCGCATCAGACGATTTCCGACGGCACCGATCACATCAACCCAGCCAGCCTGCGCGGCTTGGGGCCTGACCAAGTGCTAGTGCTAATCAACGGCAAGCGCCGCCACTCCAGCGCCTTAGTACACGTCAACGGCACCTTCGGTCGCGGCACCGTGGGCGTCGATCTCAATTCCATTCCCAAAGCCGCGGTCGAGCGCATTGAGATTCTGCGCGACGGTGCCGCAGCCCAGTACGGCTCGGACGCCATCGCCGGAGTGATCAACATCGTCCTCAAAGACGACACCGAAGGAATCCAGATCAACAACTTGGTCGGCACTACGGGCGAAGGCGATGGCGATCAAGTCAAGACCGATGTAAACTATGGCTTCGGTCTGGGCGACGGTGGCTACATCAACGTCACCGGCGAATTTTTAAAGCGCGATCGCACGCGCCGCGGCGGCCAGTACACCGCAGACGCGGATGACGCCAACATCCAGTGGATCAAAGACAACAACTTGCCGGACGATGCTTTCAATATGAACATCGGCCAGAGCAAAGCCACGGTGGGTGGGGCCTTCTACAACGCCGCGTATCCCCTAGCTGGCGATGCCGAATTCTACAGCTTTGGCGGGCTGTCGTACCGCCGGGGCGAGGCGACGGGCTTCTATCGCCTGCCGGGAAGCCAGCCGAATCGGGTGGTCTTTGAGCTGTACCCCAACGGCTTCCTGCCCCAGATCAATCCAGACATCGAAGACCGCTCGTTCAGCGCGGGCGTACGCGGGGCTAAGGGGAAGTGGGACGTGGACTTCAGCGTGACCCAAGGCGGCAACGGCTTCAAGTGGAATATCGAAAACACCAACAACGCTTCCATGGGGGCCGACAGCCCTACCTCCGTCAACGCCGGGCGGCTTGGTTTCAACCAGACCTCGGGGAACTTGGACTTGGTGCGGCCCCTCGACACAGACATGTTCGAGCGCACTTCCCTGGTGCTCGGCGGCGAGTTCCGCGTCGAAAACTACCAGATTGAAGCTGGCCAGTTCGAGTCCTACTCCTATGGTCGCGGGCCAGTGGACGGAACCAATTTTGAAGAGGGCAAAGCCTCCGGTGCACAGGTATTTCGGGGATTTTCCCCGGCCAGCGCGCTCAATCGCTTCCGCAACAGCATCAGCGCCTACGCCGGCTTGGAAACGCAAGCGTCGGCCATGCTGACGGTCGATGTGGGCGGACGCTTTGAGCAGTACAGCGACTTTGGCAGCACAGCCACCGGTAAACTGGCCTTGCGCTTAGCCCTGAGCGACGCGCTGGCCCTGCGCGCGACTGCCAGCAACGGCTTCCGCGCCCCATCCCTGCACCAAGTGTGGTTCAATAGCGTCAGTACCCAATTCGTCGCCGATGAGGTCACCGGCGAGTTGGTGCCTCGCGAGGTGCTTACCGCCAACAACAGCAGCCCCGTTGCCAAAGCCTTCGGCATCGGGGCGCTGGAGCCAGAAACCTCGGTCAATGCCAGCGCGGGCATCACCGCCCAACTGATGGACAATTTTTCACTTACTGCCGACTACTACCAGATTGCCATCGAAGACCGGATCGTGTTGACCGGGCGCTTCTCCGATAGCAACGAGGGCTACGCCGCCATTTTGGCCCCTTTCCGGGCGACAGCAGCCCAGTTCTTTACCAATTCTGTAAACACCTCAACCAGCGGCGTGGACTTAGTCGCCTCGTATAGCGCTCCCGTGGGGGCAGGTGCCCTAGGCCTATCGGCAGCGGCCAATTTCACCCAGACCTCAGTGGACGAGATCATGATTCCCGAGGGGCTTATCGCGGCCTTTGAGAAGGCCAACAATCGGCAAGCCACGGCTGAAGAGCGCACGGCCATCGAAGGCCTGCTATTCGATCGGGAGGCGCGCAACCGCCTCGAAGACGCCCTGCCGCGCACCAAGGTCAGCTTGTCGGCGCGCTATTCCCAAGATGAATTTAGCGCCCTAATCCGGGCCACCAATTACGGGCCGGTCGAGTACAAGCCCAACAATGAAGCCAACGACGAGACCTTCTCGGCTAAAACCTTACTCGATGTAGATGTGTCGTACCAAATGTTGCCGGGTCTGCGTCTGTCGGTAGGTGCCAACAATCTGTTGAATACCTTCCCAGATGAACATGAAAAAGACGCCAATATCGGCTCTCGTGGTTTTGTGTACAGCCGACGAGTGACGCAGTTTGGCACCAACGGTGGATTCTACTACGGGCGCTTGAGTTTCGATCTATAGCGCTAGCGGCCCTAAGACCAAAAGCCCTGCACTCCGTCGAGGGATGCAGGGCTTTTTATGTTGTGCTAATCGGCTTCAGCAACAGCCCTTCACTTCTTGGTCGGAAGGCGCTTGGCAGCGAATGAATTCGTAGAATAGCGCACCAGCCGCAGCTCCTAGCACTGGGCCAATGATGTATGCAGCAAAAGCCGTCCATTCGCCGGCCGCTAGGGCCGGACCCAAGCTGCGGGCTGGATTCATCGAGGCCCCGCACAGCGGCCCGGCGAACATGGCCTCCAGCCCCACAGTGCCGCCAATGGCCAAACCAGCCGCCGGTCCCACAGCGCGAAAATCGGTCGCCATGCTCATAATGACCAGCATCAGCAAAAAAGTCAGCATGAATTCCCACACTAGAGCCGTGGTGAACAGGCCGTCCACCGGCAGGGTGACCCCTAAATTCAGTACCTGCTTAGGTTGAGTGACGGCCAGCACCGACGACAAACTCGCCACATGTATATAGCTAGCCACCACGGCCCCGGCGCACTGAGCCAAGATATAGGGCGCAATCTCCCTTTTCGGGAAATGTCGAGTCAGCGCGAATGCAAGGGTCACCGCCGGGTTGAAATGCGCCCCAGAAATGTGGCCGGTGGCATAGATCATCACCATAATGACCAACCCAAACGTGGCGGCAACACCCACGTGGCTAACCGCCCCTCCGGAAATCTGGTCAATGGCCACAGCGCCGCAGCCAGCAAAGACAATGGCAAACGCGCCGATGAATTCGGCGGCGCATTTTCGCAGTAAGTTCATAGCTCTCCAATTTGGCCCGTTAGCAAGAGTTATCCCACCCAAAGACCGCATAAATGTAGCGGGCCATACTGTCTTGCTCAACAACTGCACTCATTGACTCTATTCGTCGTTTGTTATACTTTTTTGTGAAATGTATAACATCTATATCCCGCTATCGATGGATTAACCCAACAGAACGGAGCAATATGGCATCGGCCCGCATATCGGCCAAAGGCTGGATCGTCATTCCGGCACCGCTGCGCAAGAAATACCGCCTGCAGCCCGGCGACCAAGTGCGTATTGTCGATTACGGCGGTGGCTTAGCCCTCGTGCCCGCCCTCGGCGATCCCATCGAAGAAGCCCAAGGAATGCTCGCGGGTCCAACATCCCTAGTGGAAGCCCTCCTCACCCAGCGCGCCGAGGACCGTCGTATTGAATGATCCCGGAGACCGCGTGCTCGACAGTTACGCGCTCTTAGCCTATCTGGAGAATGAAGCGGGTGCCCTTCAGGTTAAATCCCTGCTCAGCCAGGCAGCAACAGGCCCAAGCCGCCTGTGGATGTCCATCGTCAACTTGGGGGAAGTTCTCTACATCACCGAGCGCGAACGGGGATTAGCCCACAGCCGCAACGTTCTAGCGGCTGTAGAACAATTGCCGGTGGACATGGTAATAGCCGACCGCACCCATACCCTGTCTGCCGCCCATATCAAGGCCCGTTTCCCGCTCTCCTACGCCGATGCCTTCGCTGCTGCTCTGGCTCAGACCAAGAGCGTCCCTCTCGTGACCGGCGACGAGGAATTTAGCCGGGTCGAATCCCTCGTCGCCATTGAGTGGCTTCCTAAGTGTTAGTGGTTCTAGTAGTCCCTTAGTCAACTGCCCGAGGCAACTCCGGCCCGCACCAGCCGCAGCATCAAATGTCTGATAGCCCTAAGTGTGGCGCTCAGCTTCTCAGGGCTGATGCCGCTGCAATCGCGCTAACGCGCGCTGGGCTTTGGCGTACTCAGGGGCCAAGCTCAGGGTTAGGCGATAGAACTCGGCCGCCTTGTCGAATCGGCCCAAGTCGTGGTAGGCCGCCCCCAAATTAAAGGCAATCAAGTGATTGCCGGGCGCGGCTTTTAGTGCCATGGCAAAATAATCAACCGCCCGCTCCAACGCCCCTTGTCGGACCTCGATCAAGCCCAGTTCATTGGCCGCCTGCGCCCGCACTTCGTCGCCACGTAGCGCCGCCGCAAAGGCTTCCCGGGCCTGCTCTGTTACCCCCATTCTCTTATAAACCCTTCCCAACGCCAGAAAAACCGCTGCGTCGGCCTTTATTGCCAAAATTCGGCGGTAGTGCTCCACCGCTTGCTCGTAGCGTCCCGTAGCTCGGTACAGAGCCGCCAGGTTGAGGTGCAGCCCCCGATCTTCGGGCGCTTGCGCCAGGGCCTGCTGATAAACTGCCTCGGCCTCGTCGTAGCGCTTCATCACCGCCAGCGCCGCGCCCAGATTGTGGTGGGCGCGCAGGTGATTTGGATCGAGTTGCACGGCTGTCCCAAAGGAGTGCACCGCAGCCGCATACTGTCCCTGTTGGGCTTGGACGCGTCCCAAATCAAAGTGTATTTCCGCGTCGGCCAAGGGATCGACCGGACGCAGGCCAGCGTTGGCGGCGATCCCCAGCAAGACGACCAAAGCCACACCGATCCCCAAGGGACGCCACTGTCGGGCCTGCCCCTGTTGCACCAGCCAGATCAGGGCGTACCCGGCAAAGAGCAGCAGCAGCGGCACCAAGGGCAGGCGATAGCGTCCGGTTATAAAAAAGAGCAGGAGCGAGGCGCTGTACGCGCCGGTGCAGAGTAGCAGCAAACTCGCCTCGGGTCGGTGCCGCCAAGCCAGCACTATACCCACAGCAGCCAAGGGCCCCAGCAGCCCAAAAGGAAAGGCAAAGTGGTGGGTTTTCCACAGCAAGACGCTCATCAGCGAGGAATAGGTGCGGGCGAAGTACACGTCTTGGTTGCGCTTGATCTCCTCGCCCCGCGCCAACAAAAACACCTTGTACCCCAACAACCGCACAAAATCCCCAGGCGCACTGGCGATCCAGTCGCCGGCTTGTCGGTAGAAATAGGCCGACCGCTCGGCGTATCCCTCATAGCCCGCTGCCATCGGCTGCTCCATTAAGCCCTCCCATTCCGGCCCTGGGCGGATCCCCACCAAGCGGTCGTAATCGGGATGGTTGCCCAAGTAGAAATTTACACCGCCGTTCCAAGACAAGGGGATGAACTCGCCACTGACCACCCAATTTCTCGCCGTTACTGCGCCGACCACTGCACTGGCGGTCGCCGCAAAAAGCAGGCACCAGACCAGCTTGCTCCGCACGGCTCGCTCGGTGCTTTTCCAGTACCACAGGCAGGCGCAAGGAGCCAACAGGGCCGCATTGGGCACGGCGACTATGGCCAAGCCTTGGACGAGGCCCGAGACTAGAGCCTGTCCCCGTCCCCAGTCGGGCTGGAGCAGGACAAAGAGCAACAGGAGATTGAGAAAAACGGCCAGCGCGGTGGGTAGCAACTCTCCCTCAAAATAGATAGAGGGTCCGTATAGACAGGCCATAGCCCCAGCTAAGAGACCGACTCGGGTACCAAATACCTGCCGACCGATGCCAAACACCAAGGCACAGGAGGCTACCCCCAAGAGGAACTGAATAAATCGGGGCGTCCAGAACAAGTCGCCGGAAACGGCGTAGATCAGGGCGAGAAAATAGGGGTATAAAGGCGGCTGCCAAAAGGGCTTGTCTCCCACCCAAGACACCTCAACGAGCTGCCGCGCCTGCGCCACATAGGAGTGGGCGTCCACTACCGGTGCCGAGAAAAAGGGATTGTCTTGGCTGTGCTCCAGATAGACCAGCCGCACGACCAAAGCCAAGAGCAAGAGACCGCCTGCCATCCCCAACTCGCGCCGGCCCATAGAGGCTGCCGAGGACGGGCTATTCATCCTGCACACCCCGTCCTTGCTCAATTAGCAAATTTTGTTCGGCGGATAGATCCCGAAATCCCTCAATGGTCCCATCCGGCCATTGGACTTCCAGCAGGTCAATGCGCTCGTGGCCTCCCAAGCCAAAGTGGAGTCGCCGGTCGCCAGCCGATAAATAGCTGCTCCCACTTCTCACTAGGCGGCGCTGTTCCAACGAACCAGTCACCAGCCGCACCTCGGCTCCCACCGCATCCCGATTGGCCGCTGTAGCCACCAGCTTGATTGAGATCCAATTGCGCCCGTTGCCGTCGTGATTGCGCACTAGCTTGGCTGGGCCTCCGCAATTGGTCACCAGCAGGTCCAAATCGCCGTCACCGTCCCAATCGCCTTGGGCCAACCCTCGACTTATCTGCTCTTGCGCGAACCAACTCCCCGCACTGTCTGCCACATCGGCGAAGCGGCAGGAGCCGTCGTTGCGAAATAGCTGATGCTCTTGGGCGTAGCGCACCCCAGGTTGCAGTATATGGACGCGGTCCAAGACGTGGCCGTTGGCCACGTACAGATCTTGGTCGCCGTCGTGGTCGTAATCGAAAAACGCAGTGCCAAAGCCCAAATAGAGCCAACTCGGCCGGCCCAAGCCCGACGTCGCAGTCACATCTTTGAAGTAGGTTCCTTCATTGCGGTAGAGCGTATTGGTTTCGCGGGAGAAATTGGTGACGAACAGATCCCAATCGCCATCGCGGTCGCAATCACTGATGTCCACCCCCATGCCAGCCTCGGCTTGGCCGCGCACATTGTAGGCCACCCCGGCTTGTAGGGCTATCTCGCGGAAGGTGCCATCGCCGGCGTTTTGGTAGAGGAAGTTGGCCACCCCGTCGTTGGCCACGTATAGATCCTGGTAGCCGTCCTCGTTCCAGTCCCAAGCCACCACGCCCAAGCCCTTGCCATTGGAATTGGCAATACCCGCGGCAATGGATACATCGGTAAAAGTGCCTTCCCCCTCGTTGTGATAGAGCACATCGGGCACGCCCCCGTACTCGCTGGGCGCGCAGTACGAGCGCGTATCTTCCCCAATCGCGCGCAAGCCCGCGTCGTCGGTGCGGATGAAGCCGCCGCAGATTTTGTTGGTAGCTAGGGTAAAATCGAGATAATTGACCACGTACAGATCGAGCGCACCATCGTTGTCGCGGTCGAAAAAGGCAGCGCTGGCGCTCCATTGGGGGGCCTCGACGCCACGGCTGCGGGTGAAGGTGGCGTCCCCTCGGTTGCAATAGAGAGCATTGGGCCCGTAGTTGGTCACGTACAGGTCTTGATCGCCGTCGTTGTCGGCATCGGCCACAGCCACGCCCATGCCATAACCTAGGTCCGCAGCCCCACCAGCATTGGGCACTTCGACAAAAGTACCAGTCCCTTCGTTGCGGTAGAGCGCATTGCCCCTTGGTTCCACCCCAGCTACGGGGGCCAGCGCGACCGCGTAATCGGCTGGGTCCGCAGAGCGGTCCGCGGCACTGGGGGCCGATGGGGCCACCCAATAGAGGCCGTCTTCTCGATGCACCAAGTTGATCGGCGGGGCGTCCAAGCCTCTTAAATCGAAACCGTTGACCAGATAGATATCTAAGTCGCCGTCCTCGTCAAAGTCGGCCAGCGCCCCACCTGCACCCATAGTCTCGATGAGAAAGTACTGCCCGGCGGCACCGTTTTCGTGGATAAAAGAAAGGCCCGCTTGGTCGGTGGCGTCGGTAAAACGCACCGGCGGCGGCTCGCTTTGGCAGCCCATAGACCAGCCAAGCGCCAAGATAGCTGTCAATCGTTGGACTTGGCGGCCCACCCCTGCGCCTCAATACACCACGTGAGCTAGTCGCATTATCTTAGTCCGCACATTGCTGCGCGCATCCGCATCCACCTCCACCCGCAAAATATACGTCCCCGGCGGCACCCGCTCGCCCGCATCATCCACCCCCTCCCAAACCACCTCGTATTGCCCGCTCGCCCGCTCGCGCACCTGCTCCAGGGTCCAAAGGCGGCGACCGGCCAGATCGTGCACCGAGACGATCACCACCTGGGCTCCATCCAAGCGCAGCACTTCAAAGCCAATCCGCGCTGCGTCGTTGATCCCATCCCCATTGGGCGTCACAACCGCTGTGTCCAGCGTCAGGTCTGCCAAACCCACCTGACCCGAGGGCACCAACACCCGCAGGACGCCGCTTTCCACTTCGGCCACAGCCTCTTGATCGGCTTCGACCAATTGCCAAGTTCCCGAATCATCGCGGTTGCCCACCCGTCCGGCAAAGGAAACGCCGTGGCCAAATAGCGCGGTCAATACATCAACCGCGAGGACCTCGTTGCGGTCAACCGCGTCGGGTAGGCGTACCCACAGCGAATCGGTCGCGGTCTCGAGCACTTCTACCACATCTAGGCCCAGCGCTTCGCCACCTCCGGCAGCTACTTCTGCTGCCGAGCCAAGACGTACCTCCCGTAGCGCCAGCGGCGTCTCCCCTGAACTGACCAATAACACCTCGTCAATGCCCGGATCGCCCGCCCGCCGCACAGGCCGCACGAAAAAGGTCAGCCGCGTGTCCTCTCCCGGATGTTCCACTTGCACCGGGAATACCTCGCCCAAAGCTCTACCCACCCACGGTTGAGAAAACGACACCTCCAAGCGCCGCAATAGCACGGCATTTTGCGGGTCGTCGCTACTCAACCGCACCTGGGTCTTGAGGAAGCGGCGCGGCGACGGCGAAGTGATGACTTGGCCTGACAGCAAGTGCGGTTTGCTCCAAGGGCTCCAAGTTTCTTCGTCAACGACCAACACATTGAGCGAATCCCCCTTGAGCGCGGCAATCAATTTATGGTACGCTTTTTTGTCCACCTCGGCGCCGTCGCTCCGATAATACGTGGTGTTGACTTTGGTCTGATCGCCGGTGCGGGTGGCCACCTCAATGCGCGTACCGGGCGGGACGTCGGCCTCCCAGTGGAGCGTGGTCAAATTCATGCTACTGCTCAAATCGATCAACGGCGATTCCAACACCACCTCCGGCTGATAGCCCTCGCCGTAGGCTTGGAGTTCGGACCATCCAGCTCTGTTGCCCCCCCTACCCACTAGGTAGTCGAAGGCGATGTAGCGGACCTTTTGCAACTCAAAGCGCACCTCTTGGAACCGAGGCTGGCGGAAGACGCGCCGCTCTTCGACCTGCACCCACTGCAAGCTCCCGTCCGGGGCGAGCGAACCGTCCGACAGTTTCATCCGATAATTGCCCAGCGTGCCGCCGGCGCTGCGGGCCGCTGGCGGCAGAAAGTGGAATAGATCCAGCCAGTACAAAGCCCCTAGGTCAAAGAGGACTTGCCGCTCGGGCTCGGCCGCCTCGCGGGTGTAACTCTGCTGCAGACCGTACCAAGTTGTGTAGTCCCCATCGAGGCTGCGGGTGGGATTAAAGCCGTGCCCTTCCACCGTGCCGCCCCGCTGGATCGCCCCCAGCGATATATTCTCGCCCAAGGTCCAGACTTCGACCTCGGCGAGGCGCGGTTGTTCGCGGCGGTAATAGCGGATTGAACCCCGCTCGGACTGATCGAGCAGTTCATAGGCCTCCCTGTCGAGAAGCCACTCGCTCCCGCTGCGACTGCGACCGAAGTACTCCACTGCGCCCTGCAAAGCCGCTGGCAAACTCTGATAGGCCAAGCTGTCCACTTCCTCGGCCTTGCCCAAGCGGCTGTCCGTCATCACCACCTGCACAAAGCGAAAGGCATCGCCGGTAAAATGGGGATCGGCACTTTGAAAGGGCTGTAGATCAAACGAAAATTCGCGTTGATCGACATTGGGCCGCTCGGTCTTGCCGACCAAGTGATAATCGAGATTATCGCCTACTTTGCCTTCGCCGTCGGCCACCATCAGGCGAAATTGGTAAAACGGATCGCCTTCACCTTCCCGGGCAAAGCGCAAAACAATGTGCTTGGCCGATACGATCCGCCCCAAGTCAATCGCCACCCACCACAGATCTTGTGGATCGTCTAGATCGGGCTCCCAGTAGGTATCTACATTGCCGTCGAGGATGCGCACTGCTCCAGCCAGCCCCGATCCAGCCGACAAGATCCCCCCTTCCTTTTCATCTTCGTCGGCCCATAGGGGAAAGCGGTGCGCATTGAGGCAGGCATTGAGTTCCGACGCCACAAAGTGCGGTCTAGCGCCTTCGGAGGCGATATCGACCGTGCCAAAGGGAAAAATCCATTGGTGCCACTGGTCTGCACCTTGGGTGACAATGCGGTTGCCTTGGATCGCGTACCCCTCTTGAGCCACTGCGGCTCGGCAACCGAGCGCGACGACTAAAATCCAGCTCGCCCAATGTCTGCTCGTCATAGAAATCCTCCTACTCCAGACCAGCGTAGAACGAGACAAAGACGAGGCTGCCCGTCTTGGTTTCGGACTTCCAGTCAACGCGCTCAAACTGGTCCCGATCAAAGCGCAAGCCGCACTGCATGATCGAGCGGTAGCCCATGTACGTACCGTAGTTAGTCAACTGGAGCGCTAGGATCGTCTGTTGGCCATCGCCCGTGCGCTCGCCCGCAGCCATTTGCTTTGCGTCCGTCGCTAGGTCAGTGATAAAAACCTGTTCAACGCCTGTCTCAATCCACGACTCCTTGAGAATGGGGAAGCGCACGCTGAACGACAGCATCTGTTTCCACCACTGGCGCTCGCTTGCCCGTTCGAGATAGGGAACGTCCCAGAAGAACTCGTTTTTAAGGCGCGGCCGGATGTGTATTCGGCCAATATTGCGGCCGTAATCGGCCTTGTTGACCACACCCAAAAAACGCCCGCGATGGCGGGCACCGCGCTCGGTGAGCACCTGCTGCTCGGCGCGCTGGTGCAAGATTTCGTACTTGAATTTGTTGATTACCTGCAGAGCGCCTAGGCCGGTGTAATCGAACCCCAGCCACACGGTGTTGATCCAAGTGTTCTGGGCTGCTAGCGGATCTTCCACCACGGCCTGCTGAGCGCCAATGGCCTGCGAGGCCGCCAAGCGGTCGTCTGCTATATTGTCGCGCACTTTCTTCAAATGCTCAAAGACGCGCAGGCGACCAATGCCGGGCCAGTCCCGTTCCAAGACGAAAAGACCATACGCAGCCTCACTGCGCCGCTTAGTTGACAACTGCCATTGCCGCGTCTGGCCCACGGTCAGGCGTACTTTGGGCACGACATCGACGCCGCCGTACACATTGTATCCCCGCAGATTCCGGTCGTAGGGATAATCGGGATCAACATCGTCTTCAAAGCGGTCGATCCAGCCGTTGTTGTTCATGTCAACGCCAAAAAGGAACTCGGGTCGATCGACGTTGAAGCGCAAAAAGGGCTCTTCGTAATCGGCCAGTGCATTGCGGCGCGTCGGCGTATCGTTCTGATTGAAATCGGAAATGAAATCGCCGTTTTCGTCCCAACCGGGGAACACGGCCGGATCGGCTGCCCCCTCACCAGTAGAAATAGTTTCTCCCAGCCACGATGACTGCCACCGGCGTTTTTGGTCCGGCAAGCGATCCAAATCGTCGTTGTCATCAACATAGTCGTACAAAAAGGACTCTTGATCGACGTAATCGACCCGTCCGTTGGTCTCGGTCATAAAGACGCTGGTGGTGTAATCCGGGTCCATGCTGAAAATTTCGCCGTGCAAAAAATAGGGCGCGCGTATTTGCGCTAGATTGACCATCCACGCTTGGGCCTGTCTAGCGGACGTTCGGTGGGTCGTCAGCAAAGGGCTGGGGTACTGCGCAAAGCGGTGGTTGACGTTTAATTCGGCGTACAGGTCAAAACCCCACACTTGGCGCACTTCCAAGGTGAGGCCAGCGATCTGGTTAGCCGTGGGCAGACCGTAGTCAAAACGCACGGTGCGCCGGTTGGAAGTATCGCCGACATTGCCCGGCGCGCTCTCGACCAAGAGGAAGACCGGCTGCGCCTCTATATTGGTTTGGCGATTCGAAGCGATCTCAACTCGATAATCGTTGGCCAAGACCAATTCAAAGCCCACCTCGGCGAGGGAATCGACCGTAGTTGGGAGCCACATAGGCTCGCCTTCTACCTCCACGACCCGTGCCGCGGCCAAGGCTTCGAGATTGTAGCGCAGCACAATGCGGTCGCCGCCGTCTGCCACTGCAAAACCGTCGCGCAGTTCACCGCCTGTGCGCGACGGCACATAACCGACCTGTGCGCCATTCCACTGATGGCCGTTTACATCCTTTAGGATGATGTTCTCGGCGAAAAGTACGGCCCCATTCTCGCCATCTTCGGGCGAATCGTCGCCGAGGCGCACCTCGACAAAAGTAACGGCGTTGCCGGCTTGGTCGGTGGTGAGAAATCCCTTGAACATATTGCCGGCAAAGCGCTCCAAGGTGGCGCGGCTATTGTGGCTGTTGACGTACGTGCCGCCGACCGTGACGTGTTCGCCCACCTCGGCGGTGAGACGCCCAGCGGTCAATTCCGTGGCATTGGTCAGCCCCACGTCGAACGACGAGGTAGTAACCAGCGGCGCGCTGATCCGCGACAACAGCACCGTACCAGCGTAGCGATCCCGCAGATAGTGAAACTGGACGCCGTTGAAGACGGCCTTGCGGAACGTCATCGGCGTGAGCGTCGTAGCGATCTCATCGCCTATCGTCAAAGAGAAATGGTGCTGTCCCTTGGAGTCAGAGGCAATGATCAGGTTCTGGAAATTGCCGCCGTAGGGCAGGCCCTTGAGCAAACTATTGCCCTCTGAGGCCCTCGGTTGTTCTTTTCGCGCCTCATAGACCAACCACCCGTGCATCACGCGACGACCAAACAGATCGTAGAAGTAATCTCCTTCGAGCGTCGCCGATAAATAGCTGCGATAGAAATTCCTCGAATAGTTGGTGTACTCCCACTGCTTCAGGCGGTATTCGCTGTACAATTCTTGGGGCATGTACCACTTCTGCACCCTTGGATCGATGGCGTTGATGAGCGTGCTGCGGCTGCGCGTGACATATTGCAGTCCGACGCCGTGCCCCTGCCCCAAGCGATTGCCGTATTCCTCGGCGCGGAGATCGCCAGGATTGAGTACCAATAGGGCGAGTGTGATAATAACCGCACGTGCCACGACTAGAGACCCAGACCGGCGTACACCGTGATAAAGGTTGTGAAACCGGTCGAGGTCCTGTTTCCCAAGCCGAAATCAGTGTTTTTCTTTTCGACGATTTCCGCGGCCCGGCGCTCGTATTGGAAACCGAGCTGAGTAATCAGTTTATAGCCCAAATAGTCGGTGATATTGGTCGCCTGAATTGCCAAAATCGTCTCGCGCTGATCCCCGGTACCCACTCCTTCGGCCCCAGTCTCAACTAGGGCCTTCTCGTCGCTTAGCAACTCCCAGCGGTAGCTCTGTTCCAAGCCCGCTTCGATCTGGGTGCGCGGCATCAGCGGCAGGCGGGTGATGAAAAACAAACTCGGAGTCCACTGCTTGCGCTCGTCTTCGGAGCGCAGAAAGGGCGAGTCAATCAGGTACTCGCTTTTGACCCGTGGCATCAATTTCACCCCTGCTACATTGAGGGAATACTCGGCTTTATTGATTAGCCCGAAAAAGCGCGAGTCCCGCCGAGCGCCCAACTCTGCCAGCACCTCATCATCGAGCAATTGATGAAAAAATTCGTATTTGAGCTTGTTTTCCACCGTCAGGTTGGCCGTGCCCGTGTAGCTGAAGCCCAGCCACACGGTGTTGATCCAAGTGTCTCGGGCCGACAGCACATCTTGGACGGGTAGCTGCGGCCCGCGGAAAAAGGGCAGGGGCGCAATGCGGTCGTCGGCTATATTGTCGTGCGCCCGTTTCAGATGTTCAAAAACCCGGATGCGCCCCAAGTCGGCGATATCCTTGTCAAAGGTGAAGAGAGCGTAACTGGTCTCGCTGCGCCGCGCAGACGCAATCAACCACTGCCGGGTGCGCCCCGCAGTCAGCCGAGTCTCCGGCGTCAGATGGACACCGCCATAGGCATTGTACCCCCGATGGTCGCGTTTGTAGGGGAAGTCTGGCTCGGTGTCGTTCTCAAAGCGGTCGATCCAGCCGTTGTTGTTGAGATCAATGCCAAAGAGAAACTCGGGCCGGTCGCTGTGATAGCGCAGGAAGGGTTCTTCGTAATCGGGCAACTGATTCTCGCGCGTGCGGTTGTCATTTTGGTTGAAGTCGTTGATGAAATCGTTGTTCTCGTCCCAGCCTGGAAAGACCTCGATATCGGGACCGGCCTGAAAGGCGCGCCCCCAGTCGGGGGTGCGGTCTTGGTCGTCGTTGTCCTCGACGAACTCGAAGAATCGGTTCTGGGTCGCATAGTCGATTACGCCCCGCTGGTCGCTGAGAAAAATGCTGGTCGCGTAGTCTTTGCCCATGCTGAAGGCCTCGCCATAGACAAACCACGGATAGGCGTTTTTCGCCGCGTTTAGCATCCAAGCGTCGGCGCGCCGCGAAGCCGATTCGTGGTCGCCTTCTACATTGGGGTTGGGGTACTTCCTAAACTGGTGGTTGACCGCGTACTCGGCATAGGTATCAAAGCCCAAGAAGCTCGTCGTGGCGAGGTGGAAACCAAAAATTTGGTTGGCTGTGGGCAGACCGTAGTCAAAGCGCACGAGCCGCTGATTCGAAGTGTCGCGCACATTGCCGTCGGCCCGGGCGATTAGCAGGGGATGGAATTCTCCGGCGCGGCTCAGTTGGCGATTGGAAGCCATCGACACCTTGTAGTCGTTGGCCAGCACCAACTCGAAAGTGACTTCTACAATGGTCGAGGGATCGGGGCCCAGATAGGCGCGGTCGGAAAAGTCGTAGATGAGGCGAATGGTCTCGTCCCCGTCCGCAGCCAAAAAGCCCCCCTGCCGCTGGAAACCGCCCTGGACGAGAGGCGCAAAGTTGATCTCCTTGCCCGTGACGGTTTCGCGCTCGCCGGTATTGAAATCCCGGATCGCCGTGATGATGATATTTTGCGAAAACAGCGCCGCCCCTCCCCGACCGTCGGCCGGCGAGTCGTCTTCGAGCAGGATTTCGATGCGGGTGACGGCGCTGCTGTTTTGATCGACGGTCAAATCGCCTTGGGCACGACCGCCTAAAAAGCTCTCCAACAGCGTATTGGACTGATGGGCGTTGATATAGGTGGTCCCCAAGGTGACGAAATCGCCCACTTGGGCAGTGAAATGGCCGCCGAGAAAGTCGGTGGTATTCGACACGCCCGTGGGCACGGCACCAACGGCGACGCCCACTTGATTGGGGGCACTAATGCGCGACATCAGCACCGTAGCTTGGTACTTGTCCGAGGCAAAATCGGCTTGGATGCCGTTGAAGGCCGGCTTGGAAAAAGTCAGCGGCGTCAGCGTCGTGCGGATGCTATTGCCAATGGTCACCGCATAGTGATTCTGGCCCTTGCTGTCGGAGGCGATCAAGACGTTGTTAAACCACGAGCCATAGCGGCTGTCCTTGAATACGGTGCTGCCGAACTCGGCCGGTTGTTGCCGGCGCATGTCGTATATCAGCCAACCTTGGGTGACAAAATTGCCGTATAGGTCGTAGAAGTAGTTGCCCTCTATGGCTGTATTGACGTAGCGCTGGTAATTCTCGCGGGCGTAGTTGTTGTACTGCCAAGGCCGCCAGCGGTACTCGTTGTAGAGTTCCTGGGGCACGTACCAGCGTTTGAGGGTTGGATCGAGAGCGTCAAAGAGGACGCCTGGGCCCCGAGGTTCATACGACACCCGACCACCGCGCTGCACTCCGAGGCGAGAGCCGTAATCCTGCGCCTGGAGCCAATCTGGACTCATCAAGCTGCTGAGGAGCAGGAAAACCAACCCGTATTTGCCATACATAGAAAACGCCCTCCCGTTCAGTACACCACGCTAACGAGGCCGGTTTTTGCCTCGGAGCCGACATTGGTATCGAGCAAGACGCGGACCAAATAGATGCCAGGTGCCACCACAGCGCCGTTGCCATCCCGCCCATCCCAAGTGGCTGTAAAGCGACCGCTAGCTCGGTCGTCAGCAAAGGCCGCGGCAATAAAACGCCCGCTTAGATCGCGAATCTCCACCCTCAGCGGAGCACCTACGCCCAGCCGCAGCACCTCGAAATGGACCGCAGCCGCATCGTTGATTCCGTCGCCGTTGGGAGTAAAAATCTCGGGGGTCACTTGGAGCTGGCCCAGCAGCGATCCCTTGATGGCAATGCGCACCGCTAGATTGTTATCCACCGCGGTTAGGTCCTCGCTGCCCACCGGCCTGGGATCCACATCTGCGGCTCCCAGTTGGGCTGCATTGCCCGGCACGACCAACTGCGGCAATTGCCCTTCGTCTGCCACGCTGGGATCGACCAGCCAAGCCCGACCGGCAAATCCCTGCCCAAAGCGCAGGACCGAGGTCGTAAAAGTGATCTTGAGCAAATCGCCATCGCCGACAGGTGGAAAGCCCACCACAAAGCGGCCATCCTCGGCGCTTTCAATGCTGAATTCGCCCTTGTGCAGCGGCAATTGCGCCGCCGCGAGGGCCACGTCAAAATCCTCCCCCGCGATAAGCTCGTCCCGGGCGTTGAGCACCTCTATGCGACCGATTTTTTCAAAGATGCTCGGCGAGGATATTTCAAAGCGATTGAAACCCGTATCCTGCGGCCGGACTCCCACCCGCGCCCCATAGGTGAACTCCACCACCTCTCCGGCGGCGACGTCGCGGGGGAAGATTTCGCCGACAATTTTTTCGGCTGGCACGGGTCTGGCCACATCAAAGGACAGGGTGCCGACTCCGGCCGCGGCGAGAAAATCGCGGCTGACAAAATCGATCCTGAACTGGAAGTACTGCCGCGGACCAGGCGAGACAATAGGCGTACCAGCCGGGGTCGTGCCCTCTAACGGATAGGGGGGCGACCAATTGCTCCAGTTGATTAGGTCGTCCCGGATGGGCGCTTTTTGTTGGAGGGGGAGACTGGCGTGATCGGCCTGGGAGAGGGTGAGGGCCTGGCGGACGGATTCGGGTTGGGAATTGAACTGGTCAAAAGCCCCGTCAATGGGCAAGTCATCGAGCAAGACGCCGTTGATTTCGGCCGACGCCTTCCAGGGCACTTCCTGCAAATCGGCGTTAAAGCGATTGAAGACAAAGGGCGTGGTGTCGCGGCCGGAACGGGTGAAGACGCGAATATCCGACAAGCCGGCTATGCCCTCGCGCCGCTCGCTCCAGCGCAGGTTGCCCCAGTTGGCCAGATCGCCTAAGTCGAAGATATCCGACAGGTACTGGGCTTCGGGCACAAAGCCCGCGCCGAATACTTCCAACTCATCGACTTCAAAGCCGATATTGGACAGCGATACCAGCCGCACATAGCGCACAAATTGCAGGGGCAAAGACAAATCGACGACTGCATCCGTATTGTCCTCGACCCGGACGAAGGTAGTGTACTGCGGGCGGCCTTCTACGGACGTCTCTTCGCTGCCGTCGTTCAGTTCTAGAGAATAGCCTCGCATAAAGTCGTTTTCGAACTTGAACTCCTCATTGGCGCGAACCGTGTTGCGCGGAAAAAACCGGATCCGGTTGACACCAAAGCGCGCGCCCAAATCCAAGTCCATAATAATGCCGCGGGCGATGACCACTTCCCCGGCGGCACTGGCCTTGCGGCGAAAGGCCGTTTCTGCATCCTCGTCGATGATGGCCGCCAGCGACTCTTGGCTGATCGAGGGCAGGGGCGAGCTCATGCCGCCGCCTCTGTCGGCCGCGCCTAGTGCCAGATTCCGCCCGGTGTCGATCTGTTGCGGAAAAATCCACCCCTCGGCAAATGCGAAGTCGATGACGCCGCCCGGCGTATTGCCAACGGCCAACTCAGTATTGGACAAGCGGAATTGCGGGTCGATTTCTTCCCCACCACCCGGCCACGCACGCCCCTCTCCCCCCAAGGCGATTGTCTGCGCTGGGGCATCGGCTGCCAACGACAGCAACGCCAAGGCGAGCAGGCCGTACATTTTCCTACTCATACTTTTCTTTTTATAACAGTCCTGCATGACTTAAACGATTCAGATTGCGGATCGTCTTGTTTCTACTATTCTGCGTCCATCTGCGGATCGTCTGGTGAAGGATTTAGGATGGCTATACACCGTCCATAGGGGATTGGGCAACCACAAGGGATTGCCCCTACTCTTCTCGCCAAGCCGGAACATCCCATGAATTGTACCATTCCCACTTCCACTTGACCTTCTTGGCCGGCATCTCCACTTCGTATTGAATCGGCGCGGTAAAAGGCAGCAATTGGGCCTTGCCGTCAATTTGCTCCCGCAAGTCTTCTAGGAAGGCATTGACGTCGGTCAGATTGGGCGGCCAATGACCGGCTGGAATCGGCTCGGCCTGGCGGTCGGTGCGGTAGTGGGTGGGAACGACAAATTTGGGCTGCACCGCCTTGATGAGCGGCTCCATCGGCGTCTTCATGTGTACCAGGTAATCGACGCGGCCGCGCAGATTCTCCAGCGGCGGATAGGCCCCGTGCAAATCCCCGGTGTGAAAAATGGCTACGTCTCTTGCAGCATGGGTAACTAGATAGGCGCAAGTGGGCAGGTCCGGCCGGGCGCTTTCGCCGCTTTCGTACACTTCAACCTGAATCGGCCCCAAATCGAACTCAAAGGGGCCGGGAAATTCGCGGCGGCCATAGCGCTCGACATCCTGGTACTTGGGATAAACCACCTGGACCTTGTTTGCGGGGATGTGCTTGGTGATGGGCAGGTCGCGCGCAAAAGCGGCATCGCCGTACTTTTCGTCAACGGGTTCGTTGGGCGTCAGACAGCCGATGGGGACGAAGAGTTTTTTCCAGCGATCGCCCGCGCAGAGCTTGCGCAGGGTCTTGGGATGACAGTGGTCGAAGTGCTCGTGGCTGATAAAAATATAGTCGAATATCGGCTCGGCCCGTTCGAGATCCTCGCCGAAGAGATAGGGATCGAAACACACGTTGATATCGCCCAACAACGCCTCAAAGTGTCCACATCCGGCCCATCGCAGATAAATGCTGTCCATATTATTTCCTCCCGTGGGATGCCGCTCAATACACGACGGCTACTAGTCCGCTGCGTTCGGTCTGTCCCTCGTCTGTATCCACCTGCACTCGGTAAAGATAGAGACCCGGTGCCACCACGCTCCCGCCATCTCCCCTGCCGTCCCAGGTCCGGGCGTATTGACCGCTGGTGTCTGCGCCCCGGTATAGCTGGCGCACCCGGCGACCCGCCAGATCGAATATGCCCACTTCCACCGCTCCGGTCCCGGCCAATTCGAGTAGGATGTACTCGATATGGACCTGATCGTTGACCTGATCGCCATTGGGCGTGAATACCCGTGCACTGAGCACCAACTCACTGACGATCTCGCGGTCCAATTCAATCCCCACCGAGCGCTGGTTGCTGTCTAGACGGAAGGTCGCATCGCCGTCTTCCACCAACTGCCCCACTTCTAGCGGGCGTTGGCTATCGAAGACTTGCGCAGCGAAGACCGTGCCAAAGCGGAACACCCGGCCCTTGAAGAAAATTTCCACCACGCGGCCAGTCTTGCTCCGGTCCATGCGCACCACTTCCAATACCAGCCGCTGGTCCGCCAAAGGCTCGGCGAGTCGCCAATCCTGCAATTCCTCGTTGACGCGCACGGAATCGACACTGGTGAACTGGCCGGCAGTCTCCAACACCAAACGATCAAAACCGCTTTCGCCCCCGACAAAATCCGGCCGCATGGCATAGACAAAGGCCGTCTCTTCCCCTGGCTTTACTTCAATCGGCCAGATCTCGCCGAGCACCCGGCCGGCCACCGGCGGCTGCGTGACGCGGAATTCGATAAAATCGATGGCCGCACCATCCAGCCCACTAGGCGCGAAGTCCAACTGCATTTGGATGAATTGTCGGGGACCCGGCGAGATAATCGGCGTGCCAAGACTGTCGGCCCAATCGTAGGGCCCCGACCACGAACTCCAATTGTCCAGATCCGTGGTGATTTCGGCTTTGTTGCCCTTCAGATTGTTGTAGTCCGCCGCGGTCAAGGGCACACCTCGGGCATTGCGGAAGGTTTTTTCCTCGCCACGGCCAGTAAAACGCCAGTAGCGGTTGGGATCTACCGTATGGCCGCTGCGCGTGCGGAGGATCAATTTGGCACCGGTATCTTGGAAGCCCGCCCAGCGGATCTCACCCAGACTGGACGGCTGGCCGAGATCGAACGCTCCAGAAGCGTACAGAGCACTGGATACATACCCCTCGCCATAGACTTCCAACTCGGCGATTTCCCAACCCTCTTTTTGGTGGATATTGAGTTGTATCTGGTCGAGCAGGCGAGGGACAAAGTTGATTTCGAGCCGCGGATTTCGGTTGTCGATACCCCGCGCGATTACATTTTTGCCCTGTGGCCTTATCGTCCCCTTGGGCAATGAGTACAGGGTATAGCCCTCGATCAAGCGGTCGGGATAGTTTGGCCGGGGATAGACGACGACCCGATTCACTAGGAAGCGGCCGCCCAAGTCGAGGTACACCAGCGACGACTCCGAGCGTGCGACTAGAACCGCTGGGTCGAGAAAAGTGGTTGAGTCGCCGTCGGCAATCAAATCGATTTCTTCGCCCTTGGTGAGAAAATTGTATTTCCAACTGCCGGGACCGCCGCCCCGGGCAAAGGAAGATACCGCCATATTCTCGTCCGAAGGAATGAAGACAGGGGCGAGCCGTCCCTCATTGCCGACCTCCAAGCCGACCATCACGCCCTCGGCTCCAGCGGCGAAGTCCTCCCAACTCAACTGAACAAACTCCACGTCTGGATTGTCCGCCAATTCGGGCTGGGGAAGCTCGTAGCCACCAACTCGATAAATGGTGAGCCCCCAAGACAAATTCGGGATCAGCAAAGACAGCAGCGCTAGGCGAAGCATCGCGGCTTTCATACTTATTGGGTTAAAATGTGCTGCCTGGCGCACCCTCTCGGTACGCCAGGCAGCGAAAACAACACTAGGAATGGAGGAGGATAGCTTAATCGACGAAACCGGCCTTGAGCCGCCCCCAAGTCGTGGCTTCAACCGAAGTGGTCATAGCGCCGAAGTCAACGCTCTCATCAACGGGCGACAAGAAGAAGTCGCTGCAGCCATCGGCGTTCCTAAAGCCAATGTCGCTCTGGCTCAGGTTGTAGAAAGCGTCCCAACCGCCGCACTCTTCGCCTTCGCGTGCTTGGCGGCAGCCGACGTCGTAATCCATCCAGTTGTAGTGGATGCCGATTATATTGTTCTCTTGCATCTCGTGCAGGATCGACTCTCCAGGACCGGCGGGATTGATGTCGTCGGTGGGAGCCAAACGAATCTCTAGCCAGGTCGTCCCCGGACCGTAGTGGTCGCCCTCAAAGGTGGCCACCGCATTGTACCAGCCCTCCTCGGGCAGCCAAGTCGCTGCGCCCCAGAAGAAGTGGACAATTTCCGACCCCAACAGCGTGTCGCCGATATTGTTGTAGGTCTCGGTCTGATAGCACTGAGAGCCGTCCAAGCGCTCATCACCCGGATAGCACTCACCACCGCTGTGATCAGCGTCGAGGAGAATTTGCCAGGTATCGCCTGGTCGGTTGATATCGTCGAATACTTCGCTGTAAAAATAGAGCCGGTTGGTCCCCAAGCTGTAGGTCACCGTGGCTTTGGCGTCGAAATTGGACGCGTCTATTTCCCGTCCACCTTGGGTATCGGGAAACTGCTCGGTGGTCTGCCAGTACGCTTCGGGAACGATATCGTATTCGCTGCCGACGCCGTCTAGGACGGGCTCGAGGCCGGCTGGCCACTGGAAGGCCGGAAAAATGGCACCCTCGGGCGAGTGCGCCGAAATGTTGACCGCTAGGCCCAACGTAAGAGCCACAGCAGCCGTTGTGATGCGACGAGTCATGTGAGTTCCTTTCTCGTAAAACGATGAAGTTTGCGTTCTAACTGAAATACTGCTCTGAGCCTAATGCGTTCTCCTCCTTTCCGCGATTGAGTGGGACAAAAGCCGATTCTACTAAAATTTCCCAATTTTTACTCCTCTAACTGCAAGGTACGAAATTTGAAAATTAAAAATCAAGCAAAATAAAAGGCGGGCACTTGAGCAGGCGGAACCAAAAGCCAAACCAAGCATGCACCGGCTAGCGCTTTACCACGACTAAAACGCTCGTTTGCTGCCGCCTTCGATTGGTTATAATTTGCTCAACCACGGCTCAGATCGCTCGGCTGTCACCTACTTAAGTCTGCAAAGGAACCGTCATGTATCGCACCATTGTTTTCATACCGTATTTAGCGCTTAGTTGGGCTCTGTCTGCCTGTGCGCCACAGGACCAATCCCCCGCCGCTGTACAACCTCCCTCCGCGCCGGAGATCGCCGTCGCCCAAGTCGGCAGCGATTCTATTTTCGTGGTTGAAGTAGAGCGTCTCATTGCCTCGTTAGGTCCCGGTCTAAAATCCAAAGAGAGCGGCGATGCCGCGCGCCGCGACTATCTGCAATCGCTCATAGACCAGAAGCTGCTAGCCCACGCGGCCCGTGCCCAAGGTTTGGACACGGTGCTGACCTTCAAGAACAAACTCGCCTGGAAATTTCGCGAAAAGGTCATCAACACCTACCAAAGCGTCAAAGTAAGTGCCCAGATCGAGATTTCCGACGAAGCACTTGAGGACCTATTTGTCGCCGGCGACTTCCAGCGCGAAAAGCGCTTGCTCCGCCTTTTGGTCAACACCCGCGACAAAGCAGTGAAATTGCGCCAGCAGATCGCCACGGCCGACGATTTCGCCGCCTTGGCCCGGGCCCATTCACTCGACCTGCAATCCGCCGAGCATGGCGGCGATTTGGGTTATGTCAACCGCGTCGGTGCCGCCAATCACGGCATTCCCGTTCAAACCTTTGCCAACTTAGAGATAGGTTCCCTGTCCGAAATCCTGCCCCTGAGCAAAAATTACCAGCTAATTTTTTGTACCGCTGAACGCCGTGCCGATTTCGCTCAGTATCGCCAAGACCTGTACAAAAATGTGTGGAAAGAGCGCTTCGTCGCCGAGCATCAGGCTCTGATCGAAGAATTGGCGACTTCCTTAAATCTGCGTCTGCACTCCGCTGGTCTGGCGGTTCTCATGGCCCAAGACCCCGCAGTCGAACCCTATCCCAAACTCGCCCCCAAAGAAGGCGCGGCACCACTGTTCATGTTTGACGGCGGCCGCATAACCGCGACGCACTACATTGAATCTTTTCGCCGCAGCCGCCAAGTGCCGGCCTTGGGCGACAGCTTGCAGATAATCCGCGCGGCCTGGAAATTGCCCATTCCCAAATCGCTGGTCTGGCACGCGGCCAAAGAGGCCGGCTACACCGAGAGCCCGGCCATGCGTTACTGGAAGCAGCGCAAGACCGAGGAAATGCTCATCCTCGCCCTGCGCCAAAGCGAGATTGGCGACAAAATAACCATAACCGATGCGGCCGTGGCCCAGTATTACCAAGACCATCAGGAACAACTTCGCACCCCGGTAGAATTGTGGTTAGACGAACTCTTAATCGACGACCACGACCAAGCCAAGGCCCTGCGCCAGCGTCTAGACCGCGGCGAAACCATAGCCGATTTGGCCTCCCTGAGCCAGCGCCACGGCGGTCCAGAAGGTCGGGGAAAGATTCACCTGCACTCGTATCAGAAGGCGATCTACGGCGCGTTGGTGGACCATGCTATGGCAGCCGAAATCGGCGTCTTGGTCGGCCCGGTAGCAGTGCCCGACGGGTATTCCATTTTCCGCCTCAAAGAGCGCAGCGGCGGGGAAATTCCCCCCTTAGCAGCAGTGCACAAGCGCATAGCGGCGATCTTGCGCGTCATAGAGCAAGAACGGCGCTTCAATGAATTGGTCGCCCGCTACCGAGAGGAATACGCCGATCAGGTGCACATCTTTGCAGAGGCAATTCCGCAAATTCAGCTCGACCCGCCCGCGCCTTCGAGTCAAGGCGGCTCCACCACCTCCACATAGCGCCCGGTCGGCAGACTCGACAAAACCTGCCGCCGCCCAGAAGGCCAGCGGATTTCCACCTGTTCCACCGCTGCTACCGGCCCTAGGCCGAACAACAAGCGCGGGTCGTTTTGGGCTTGGAAACTGTACCCTCGATGGACCTCTCGCACTTGCTCGCTGCCGCCAGCGCGCACTCGCACCTCAGCACCGATGGCAATCCGCCCTTCGGCCCCCACCAACCGCAGCCCCAACCAGCGATTGGCGACCTCGCTGTCGTTGCGCAGCAGGGTCGGCGTATCGTTCAAGTTCATAATGAAAACATCGACATCGCCGTCGTTGTCGTAATCGCCTACTGCCGCGGCGCGGCTCACCTTCTGCAACTTCCACACGGCCCCGCTTTGCTCTCCCACCTCCCTGAACCGCCCGCCCTCGTTGCGGTAGAGCAAATTGCGCTGCGCATAGCGCAAATCGGCGTAGCTTTGGTCTAGCTGCGGATAGACATGTCCGTTGGCGACGAATAAGTCGAGCCAGCCGTCCCGGTCGAAATCGACAAAGGCCGTTCCCCATCCCAAGTAGGGGCCCTCAATTTGGCTCAAGCCGACCTCGCGAGTACAATCTCGGAAGCGCCAAGTTCCCTCGTTGCAGTACAGGGTATTGAACTCTTCTGAAAAGTGCGTTGCAAAGAGATCGAGATCGCCGTCGCAATCAAAATCGCCAGCGTGCAATCCCATGCTGGCTTGCGGCAAACCGTCGCCGCTGTACGCGGCCCCGGCTTGGACGGCCACCTGGACCAAACGCCAGTCCCCGTCGTTGCGCCAGAGCAGGTTGGGTTCGGTGTCGTTGGCCACGTACAGATCGAGATCGCCGTCGCGGTCCAAGTCGTTGAAGACGACCCCCATCGCCGGGTAGCGCAGGGTGCCGACTCCGGTGGAATCGCTCATGTCCCGAAACGTTCCGTCGCCCCGATTGCGGTAGATTCGGTCCGCCTGCCGACCAGCGTATTCGGGTCCGCAGTACACGTACAGACCTTTGTAGTGGCATTTAGAGCCGCCCGCCGGCGGATTGTCCAAGTCGAATTCGAGGTAGTTGGTCACGTACAGATCGAGCCACCCATCGCCATCGACATCCCCAAAGGCGGCGCTAGAACCCCAGCGGCCATCATCCACTCCGGCAGCAGTGGCAACCTCGCCAAAGCGCCCCGCCCCATCGTTGCGCCAGAGTTGGTTGGGACCCCAATACGTGACGTACAGATCGACATCGCCGTCGTTGTCGTAATCCCCCGCAGCGCATCCCATGCCCCAGCCCCCAATGCCTAGATCGGCTTCCACTTGGCGGAAAACCCGCGCACCTCCGGCACCCAGCTCATTGCGGAAAAGTCGGTTGCGCCCCTCCTCTGGCTGGTATTCCAACCGCGTCCCGTTGACGACGAAAAGATCCTGAAAACCGTCGTTGTCGTAGTCGAGAAAAGCCGCCCCGGTGGACATGGACTCAAGGACGTAATTCTGTTCTGGGCTACCGGAGACGTTTAGAAAGTCCAGCCCCGCTTCCCGGCTGGCATCGACGAAGTGAAAGGGGGCCTTTGACGGCTCGCTTTGTTCCCGTCCAGATTGCGCTTGGCAACCTAGTAAAATGACCGCTAGGACCAGGGAGATCCCTGTGGACATGAGCGCCGGCCTAGGGCACGTACTCGTGCAGATCCGCGATCCAGTTGTACCCCTCTCGGTCCTCCCACTTGTGGGCCCCACCCATGACGAAAATTCGCTCGCCTACATTCGCAGTGGCCATCCAGGCTTTTTTCACTGGCATGGGAGTCTCGCTCGACCAAGTGCCGACGTCAATATCGTACACTTCGACCTCGGTGTGATAGGGTGCCGATCCGCCCCAGCCGCCAAAGACATAGATCTTGCGCCCCACGGCCAAACAGCCCGGATCGCAGCGCGGCGTGGGAATGGGTGGCAGCGGCGACCAGCGGCTAGTATCCGGGTCGAAAACATTGAAGTCGGGCCGGGGTCCATCGCCGCCGATCCCGGTCGCGACGTAGATTTTGTCGTCCACCACGGCGACTCCAGGCCCTTGGACTGCTTTAGGTAGAGGCACCCCCAAGGTCCAGCGGGCCGTGGTCGGGTCGAAGATCTCGACGCGGTCTAGGTGCGGCTGGCCGATCTCTGGCTCGGCATTCATACTGTTGCCGCCGACTGCGTAGATCTTCTCCTTGCAGACAACGGCCACCAACCCAGCCCGTGGTTTGCTCAAGGGTGCGACGGCGGACCAAGTCTGCGTCTTCAGATTCAAAACCTCGACGCTGTCGCGGATTTCAAAGTGATAGTCGTTTCCGGTTCGCTGCTTTTCCTCCTCCGTGCGCACCCGCTTGCCGCCGCAGGCGTAAATCTCGTCGCCAATCCGCGCCGCGCCGAACCACCCTCGCTGCGTGGGGATGGGCGGTCCCGGTCGCCAAGTGTCGCTGGCTACGTCGTAGATTTCAACTACGTGTACCGTATGGTCTCCAGCCCCAGAAATGGCATAGATCTCGCCTTCTACAGCAATCGCCTGGAGATCGTGCCGATTGGTCGGCATCGGTGCTTTTTCGATCCACACTCCCATGTGCTCCTCCTGATGAGATCGCGCAGTTAGACTTATGCCGAAAAAGATAGGTCAAGCAACGACTAGCTCCAACAGCCACACACCGCGCAGTTGTCTCGCTACCCGAGCCGCTTTATAATGGAACCATCTCCAATGGTGAAACGACATGAGAGCGTCCATTTTAGCGATCTGGGCCGCTATTGCCCTGTGGCCGTGCGACAACTGGGGCTTGACCCTGTACCGAATTGGCGGTCCCCCGCCCACGCAGATGGAGGGAGTGGACATCGTCCATCTGGCCTGGGAGGAAGCCTTTGCCGGTTTTGACGGGCGGACCGAGGGCTTGCTGTTTGAGGGCGGCCAAGCGACGCCCATTCTGACCACAGCAGACGATAATTTGGCACTTACTGCCAAGGACCGAGGCGGCGGATCCAAGAGCGCCCGCTTTGGCGTAGGCGGCTTTCTGGAAACCGAGAACGAAGTGACCGCCGGAATCGCCGATGGCGATTCGACGACCGTGTTCAAGAATACCGATTCGGAGCACGTCGGCGCGCGCGTCGTACTCATTCTCGACTTGGGGGCGCGTTTCCCAGTCAACCGCGTGCGGTTCTATCCCTCGCCTCAATTTCCCCTGCGCTTCATCGAACAATTCATCCTCACAGCCTACGACGACGACCGCGACGAGGTCATCGTCTCAGAAACGAACAATCGCTCTAGCACGGTCGATCTCCTCTTTCCGCCCCAAGCTGCCGACCGGCTGGTACTGGCCATGGCTTTCCGCCAACGCGATTGGGAAGTCGCCGAATTCGAAGCATACGGAGAAGGCTACGTCTTGGAGGGCTTCTACCAAACTCAGATCTTCGACTTGGGCGGCCCCGCCACCGTGGGCGACCTGCGCTGGTCCGGTTTCAAGGAACGAGACGCCCGCGTCAAAATCCGCACGCGCAATGGCACCGCGGCCGACCCCAATCGCTACTGGCGCTTTACGGGCCGCGGCGATGAGCAGACCTTTCGCGACGCGACCGGCCAGCCCCTCACGCGCGCGGCTTACGACAAGCTGAAGGGCAATAAAGCCGGCATTACTACAGACTTAGACCATTGGAACCCCTGGTCCGGGACCTACGATTTTGCCGACAGCACTGGCACGCCCATTATTGCGCCGAACGCCCGGCAGTACCTGCAATTCCAGATCCTGCTCTTGCCGAAAGGCTTTCAAGGGGCCGGGCTCAACTTTGTCGAGTTCACCACCTCGCAGCCGCCCATAACTGACCAAGTGGTTGCCGAGATCTGGCCGGTGGAAGCCGAACCGGGCCAAGTGACGCCGTTTACCTATGCCTTTAAACCGCTCATCGTGCCGGACAACAGTGGTTTCGACCAATTAGTGCTGCAGACCTCTGGACGATTTGTCGGCATCGATTCTGTCCACGTCAATGGAGATGGAGTGGACTGGACTGCAGACCTTGCGCACAAGCGCTTGGCGCTGTCGCTGCCGCGCATGGACGCCACCGATAGTCAGAAGTTGGTCGAAGTCTTCTTCCGCGCCCAAGTCTTTCACTTTGGCACGACTTTTGCAGGCCAAGTGTTCGACTCCGAACGCCCCCTCGAAGTGGGCCAGCAGGTACAGGGCGGAGACGCCACCTTTGCACTGGACAGCAACCAAGTGTGGGCCGGCATACGCCTGCGCGGCCGCCTCGTGAGCGAGGTGCGGGCGCAGCCGCCCGTGGTCACGCCCAACGGGGACGGGATCAACGACGCGGTCGGTGTCGAATACTCGCTGTTGGAATTGGTGGAGACCGGTCAAGTGGCGGTAGATATATTCGACCTCGCGGGCCGTCTAGTCCGGTCGCTCTACCGAGGTCACCAGCGCAGCGGTCGTCACGTCCACTTGTGGGACGGCCACAGCGATGACGGCAGCGCCGTGACACCCGGGACGTATCTGTATCAGGTGCGAGTGGACACGGACAAAGCACGGGAAGAACACACCGGCGCGATCAGTGTGGCGTATTAAATGAGCAGGGCACTCACCATATCAACACGAAATTGCCCTGCTTCCCGGTAATAAAGTCGATAACCAGCCAAGTGCCGGCCACGACAAAGGCACCCAAGATCATGCCGACAAAAAAGTACCGGGTCTGACGGTACAAAACGCCCCCGCCGTATTTGAGCACTAAGCCCTTTATGGCCCAAGCCAAAAAGACGTTGAACCACATCACCCCCGAGGTGAAAACCGTCCCGGTCATGGCCAAGCCCAGCGGATGAATGGGCCACCACATGACCCGCTGATGCACCCAAATCAGCAGCCACATCAGCCCCGCGCCAAAGCCCGTAAACAGCCAGCCGCCTAGCTCCGTCGTCGAGGGATTGCGCATCATCATCGAGATATAGGAGAGGGGAACGGAGGAAGAGGTAAGCCAGAACCAGCTATTGAGATTGATTCCGCCGTGCCGATAGGACAGGTACAGCACAATCCAGAACGCGCCGGCCAACGTAACCACCAAGGCCAGCACCATGCCCCAGAAAAAGGCCCGCTTTCTCCCCTTCACCACCTCGTGGATCATCTTCAGGCTATTGGCGCAGGCCGCCATGGGGAAGGTGACGATATCCGCAGTCCACGGATAGGTGTAGGCCAGTCCAGTCAAGCCCTTCGGCCCGAGGAAGGAGGTGCCCATGCTGGCCATGACAAAATCGGGCGCAATGAGCGGCGCTCGCACCAGCGCCACCCCAGCCTCGGCGACAATGCGCGACAAGGCGATGAAGATCAGCATCGCCACCGCGACTAAGAGCAATACCGCCACCAAGGGGATGCCCGTGGCCTCGAGCCACACTACCATGACGACCAATCCCACCAGTACCGTCCACAAGGCCGCTCGGTACGACATAATCTCGTTCTGGTCGCCATCGTCGCCGCCCCACCTCCAAGCCCGGCGCGCTACCGCCAGCAAATGGGAGCGCGCCTTCCACAAAGTATATAGAGCGAATACCAGCATGGCCCCCAGAGCTTGGTGGGTCAGATAAGGGGAACTAGGATTACTAAACCAACCCAATTTTTCCGTACTGTGGACGCCGAGAATATTGAAACAGCCCTGCTCGACGAGAGCCAGCAAATAGAAAAACCAGATTCCCAAGGCTAGGTTTCGGTTGATGAAATAGGAAAAACCCACCAGAGAAAACGAAAACTCAAAGGGCAGATTGATGGTATCGCGGAACAAGTACATACTGGAGCGAAAGTACAGCCCCGGCCATTGCGGATAGTAATTGTGCAGGGCGTTGCAGCAGCCCACTATAACGGGCAGAGCAAAACCGATCCACATCTGCGGCTGGCGGAAGACCGCACTCACCAAGGATGTCTCCTCGCGTCCGTTGATCATCTCAATGGGGACCTGCATCATCGGATAGAGCAGGCGTTCCCCTTCCATCCACGGCCGGCGCAAAAGCACCATTAGGCCAATCGACACTAAGTAGAGAGCGAGGAGGAAAACAGACCAATAGCCCAACGCCTCCAACCAGCCTTCCCAAGGCACCGGCATTCCCTTGGGCAGTCCCTCGTAGAAACCTTGGATCAACTGCCCATCGCTGGGGGCGATCCAAACGGGAACATAGGGCTGGATCAGTTCACCCCAATTGTTTTCGGGGGTAGCATAGTAAAAGACCCCCGTGATCATGGGTAGCAAGTGCTCGACCAAGCCAAAGGTGGGAATCGACGCCGACACCATCATCATGGCGTAGATCAGCACCAACTCTTCCCGCCTCAGCGCCAAATTGCGAGCCAAGGTTCCCACCAAGATATTGCCCAACACTAGGTAGAAGAACAGGAAGAGAGCAACGGGATTGCTAAAGCACCAAGCCATGAAGGTGCCCTGGATGATGGCGTTGGCGTAGATGGTGCCGACGCCAATGAGCAGGCACAACAGGGCCCCCAACAAAAAGGCCCGGATAGAAAGGGGCTGACTCTCCCCGGCAGGAGTCACCTCCGAGTTGGCTCGTCTGATAAAGGTCTCAGCCATTCGCTCCCGAGCGCCCGACTTGCTATGGGGATCTACAGACGTCACGAATTGGGGGCCAATGCTAGCAGAAAGCCCGGTACGCTTCCACCAGCTTGGTCGCCCCCTCCAAGATCAGGTTGCGCTCGTCTTCGGCCTCAAAGAACAAGGCTCCCTGTTCCACCCAGCGCCGAGCCGCCTCTGGTCCCGAAGCCGTAGTGCCGAACGGGATTCCGTGCTTTCTGCACAGTTGTAGGATCTCTTCCATCGGGCCGCGCACATCCGGGTGGTCCGGCTGCCCCGGCTGCCTCATTTCCACGGAAAAATCGCCCGGCCCAACATAGACCATGTCCACCCCCGGCGTCGAGACGATTTCCTCGGCCCGCTCGTAGGCCCGTCGCGTCTCTATGTGCACCACGAGGGATGTTTCCTCATCCTGTGTCGCCATCCACGCCCGGTGGTCCGCGACTTTGCAATAGTCGCTGTTGCCGTACCCCGGCGCTGCGGCGCGGGTGCCCAAGGGCGGGAACTTGAGATAGCTGCGCAAAGTCTCAATGTCCGCTCTCGATTCTGTGCGCGGCAGTTGTAACCCCACCACGCCGCATTCCAACAGCTTGGCCACTGCGGCCCGTTCTAGCTGCGGAGTTTTGGCAATGACCGGCAGGCCATTGTCGCGCGCGGCCTGCACGGTATCGGCTAGCGCGGTCAAATCGAAATAGCCGTGCTCAAACTCGATGTAGATAAAATCGCAGCCGGCCTGCTGGAAGCACTTGACCAGCGACGGCCGCACGTACTCGGCAATCATGCCACCCACCAATACCTCCCCGGCCCGCAAACGAGCCTTGAGCTGACGTCCAGGGCCTCCTTCGGGATAGAGGTACGCATTGAGCGGTTTGTCGGCGACAGGTTTAGGCATAATCTACTTCCTCTCTATATGCTCACTATAATAGCGATTTCAAACCGAACAATTATCTAGCGAATAGGCGCGGTTATCACCGCCTATTTGCCACGTGCCGCGAAACAGCGAGCGGCGCTTGGGCGGCATGGCCTCGATGACCTCGTGGCTGAGGTTGAGCCGGTGCCATTGGGCCCACAGAGAATTGTAGCAATTGAACACGGCGCAGCGCGGATTGTCCGAGTTGCGCCAATCGTTGGCTGCATGTAACAGGCTTTCGGTGAAAACAATGGCCGAGCCGGGTGGGCAGCTATATTGGGCCATGGCCGCGCGCATGCGTTCCTCCCAAGGGGATTCGCCGATATTGGGCCGGTTTGGGTCGGGGCCGCCGTAGTTGAAATGGGCCTTGTGCGAGCCGGAGAGAAACGTGATGCCCCCTTGGCCGGCTTTCACTTCTTCAAGCTCCCATACCACCCGCGTCAGCCCGGAAAATATCTTGTTGCCCGCCACTTGATAGCGCATGGCATTGGCCTGTTGCGGCGGCCGCACCACATGCGGCAAGCCGGTGCCGTTGTCGGTGCTTTTCCAGCCGGCGTGTCGCACTGTGATAAAGGAATTTTCGCAGCGGAAGCTGTAGTAATCGTCCCCGAGGTACGGCTCTTCGGCGAGGATCTCGGTGAGGATGCCGACCACCGCCGGATGGTCCAAAAGTTCCTGCAAAGCGCCTTGGTAGCCCTGTTTGGCACCGTCGTACACCTCGACCTTCATCGCTTCGATCTCCGCCTCAGACAGAACCGAGGGCAACAATATCCAGCCTTGGAGGTCGAAAAAAAACTTCTGCTCGTCGGTCATGGGCACGGACGCGGCACTATGCTCGCTCATAGCGTTCTCCTATAGGTTGCTGGTCGATTTTGCAAATGAACCTTTAGATCAACTCGGCGTCGCAGCGAGGACAGTGTTCCCATGCGGGCGATTCTACCGGCTTGTCGCAATCTGGGCACAAGCCGAGAGGATGCTCGTCCTTGCGGCAGCGGCGACCGTCTTTGTAGGTAATGAGACGCCAGACCGTTTCGCCGTCTGTGGAGTAAAAGGTCCACGTGCCCGTCTTGCGCCCGTCCGTGCTCTTGCCGCGGTATTCATTGAATTGCCCAGTTTGTTTCCGGTTGCCGTTTTCATAGTAGGCTACGTGGTCGCCGGTAAGCTGATTTTCTCGGTAGTGATTGATACTAGCGGGCCGGCCGTTTCGGTGGTACTCGATCCATTTCCCCGTCTTTTTGCCCATGTCGAAAGTGCCTTCGCGGCGCTTGCCGCCATCGGCGTAGTACAGCACCCAAGGGCCGTGTTTTTTGCCGTTTTTGTACTCGACGTCTTCAAGATGGCTGGCCATGATTCCCTCCGCACTAATTGGCCGATACGTTATTAACCGGCATTCAGGGGCCCGCGCCCCCCAACTGATGTGGGTTGGCGGTAACAGCGGTAGTACGAGTGTACGCACGGGTGCGGTCTGCACCGTCCACACCTAGAGAAGTGAGAAAGAGCCTATCACCTGCTAGCTGGTACGTACCGGCGAACTCCATTTGCTCTTTAGTGAGGCTAAAAAAATGGGAATAGAATGCTTCTACGGCGGCGCGGTCTTCCTCAGATATCTCTTCCCCAGCATCTTGCTCGCGGATAAAATCCTCAGCAGAAAACGCGGAGAGTTGGATCTCAGTATCGCCTTCATATATGATGAATTCGTCGTACCCGATCCACAGACTGTCGCCAGCAGTACACCAAGTACCTATCCCGTCGTAGGTCCTAGAGTCGAAGAGGTGGCCCCGTTCTTTTAGTTCCGTCAACACTGCCTCGGAAAAGTCGCTGAGGTCAGAAATCCTCACGGAATTGAGGTGGGCGGTCCCGTCCTCTCGGAAAGTCACGCGGCGGGAGGCTTGGCCTGCCACCGTGTCGTAAAAAACGGTGGCGTTTTCAAAGGTCTTCTTTTCTAGGGTGTCGGTCCAAGTAAAGCGGAACCCCTCAATTCCTTCTTGACTATGTTCCCAAGTGCCCAGCAGTCCGTCCTGAGCGGCGGTGGGCAAGGCCCAGAGAATGCATAGGATAGCTATACGTAGTAGCATGGCAGGTATCCTCTCTATAATGGGGAATGGTAAGGTAAATCTATATACTCAATTTTCAGGCTCAAAATCGAATGCGAGCGGTAGCGCGGCGCAGTCATCTGATAGATGTGGTCGATCTTGCGCGTGATATGCACTGGCAACTCGTCGCCGTTCAGCTTGAAGCTGAAACGGTCGCGGTCGGTGGTGCGCATCAGCCGTATCCGCAAAATTACCTCGTGAACCCGACCTGCCAATCCCCAGCGCGGCAAATCGTCGCTGATCGGCAGTTTTTGGTCCAGCGACAGCGAGGCCGGTAGCTGCATGACGAGTCCCGGCTCGGTCCTCGGCTGTGCAGTTGAACCGCAATCAATTCTTAGCAGAAGGGTTGCTCGTCTCAGAAGGGATTTATCAGCCCGATAGCATCCAAGACGGCAGCGATCTTCTCCACCTCCTCGTCCGTAGCCGTGACCATAGGTGGGCGCAACCAACGCGAGGCAATGCCGTTGAGTTCAAGCGCGGTGCGCCACACAGCCTGACCGCCGCCTAGCACATCTGTGGCCACTCCCCAGAAAGGCTCTTCGATTTGGGTGATGATAGTCTGGGCCGTTTTGGCGTCGCCGTCTTGGAAGGCCCGCCAGTAGCTTTGTGCTATGTGGGGAGCAAATGAAGATGGATAGGAAAAAAAGGCGCGGATGCCGCAGGGCCATTGTGCGAAATTGCGCCATAGTCCCCCGCCGGTCATGAATTTCCACCGATCACCGTAGCGGTGCATAGTCGCCTTTGCGTATTCAAGTGTGCCGTCTTCTTTGAAAGTGCATATGTTGGGCGCGTCGAGTAGTTCGTCGAGAATTTCATAGGGAGGACACCCCACCAACATCAGAGGCATGACTTGGGCTACTTTGCGGTATTGGACGATCTTGCCCTGCGGCTGGGCTTGTTCAGGTGGCAGCACCATCAGCACATCGGCTCCCCAACTGCGGCAATACTCGGCGAATTGGACCGCTCGGTCGTCTGGCCAGCGCCGAGTGGCCGCCACCGTCAACGCCCGTCCGGCGACCCGGTCAACCAAGAAGCGAGTGAGCTGAGCGACTTCTTCATCGCTGAGGAACTCGAACTGGCTGTCTCCGTAGGTCAGCAAGCTGACCTTGCTGCCGCTGACGATGCCAACGTCGATTATGCGACCGATGCCCTCCCAATCTAGTTGGCCGTTGGGCAAAAATGTGGTGGGGATGGAATTGACCGGACCTTCAAGTAAATTTTTGATCTCGTCCGGCTTCTTGACTGATGGCATTGACGCATTCCTTTTGCGAATAAATGTAGGGGAAAACACCAGTACCCTCCAGCCTAAGACATCCCAAGCAGGCATTGCTCAGAACACCGCGAGATACCAGATTATGCATGGCCTCGTGCCACTCGCATCATGCCACCCAACGTTTAGTTAAACATGAACACTGATTCGCTCGAAATACAACCTCTGCAAAAACCTCTCGACGCCGAAGTCTCCGTTCCCGGTTCCAAAAGCTATACCAACCGGGCGCTACTGATCGCGGCACTAGCTAACGGAGAATCGCACCTTACGGGTGCACTCTTTAGTGACGACACTGACTACATGGTCCAGGCACTGCGCAAACTCGGCGTCTCAATAGAGGCCGATCCAAAGACGGCCAGCTTTGTGGTTGCAGGCAATGGGGGCCGGATTCCCGCCGATGGTGCCGATCTGTACATCGGCAATTCGGGCACTACTTCTCGGTCGATCACAAGCTATGTCGCGCTCGGCAATGGAACCTTCATCATCGACGGAGACGCACCCATGCGCCAGAGCCGCCCGATGGCTGATCTGCTCGACGCACTCGGCCAACTCGGGATCGACGCTCGTTCTCGCAATGGATGCCTACCCATAGAAGTACGAGCGAAGGGGTTCAGAGGTGGAAAAACCCGACTCGACGCCAGCAAAAGCAGCCAGTTCCTCACTTCGTTGCTGCTCGTTGCTCCCTACGCCGACAACGGCTTGGAAATCGAAATGGTCAGCGGGTTCAAGACCGAATATATCGACATCACTATGGCGGTAATGCAGGCATTTGGAATCGAGGTCGAGCACGACGAGTACCGGCGCTTTCGCGTCGCCGGCAGCCAATGCTACACGCCCCGTACCTACACCATTGAGCCGGATGCTTCCAACGCCTCGTACTTCTTTGCCGCCGCTGCGCTCACAGGTGGTCGGGTACGCGTAGCCGACATTGCCGCCGACTCAGCCCAAGGCGATATCCACTTCGTCGATGTACTCGAGAAAATGGGCTGCACGGTCAACCGTTACGCCCGCGGAGTTGAGGTGATCGGGCCGGATCAACTCAGAGGCATAGACGTCGATATGAAGGCCATATCAGACACCTCATTAACGCTGGCCGCGATCGCTCCCTTTGCCAAGGATCCAGTCCGTATCCGCAACATCGAACACACGCGCTGGCAAGAGACTGACCGGATTGCCGCTATGGTCGCCCAACTGAGTCGGCTCGGCGTAGAAGTAGAAGAGCACAGAGATGGCGTTACTATCGCGCCTTCTAAACCCAAAAGCAGCAGCATCGACACCTATAAGGATCACCGAGTAGCTATGAGTTTTGCTCTAGTCGGATTGCGAGTGCCCGGAATCTACATCAACGACCCAAGATGCGTCGGCAAAACTTTTCCGACATACTTCGCCGTCTGGAATCAGATAAGAGGATCGGCGTGAGTGGAAGGGAATGTCAAAATAAGGATGCCCTACCGGTGGTTTACCAGTAGGGCATCCGAGCTGTTGCTACTTGAAGGGTGCTTATTGAGTAAACTGGGTCACGTTGGCGATGCCGCCCGGCTGAGTCAACGCATAGACTATTAGGTTGACCCCGAACTGCAACCCGCGCTCTCGCGCATCAGCCAGCGGATCTCCCCAGTACCAGCTAATATTTAGATCACTGAAGACCACCGCAACCCGACCGCGTAGTTCCAGCATCTCCAAGTCGAACACATTGCCAGCCGGTGCGCCACCCATAGGCGGGCCGTCGGGAAAATCCCAGAAGCTATAGTAGAGATCGTGGGTCTTGGGCACTTTCTGCCACTTGGAGCCATCGCTACCCAATACCAACGGATCTTTCATCAGAGCCTTGAACTGGCGGTCAAACGGCGTACCCGAAACCCCGGCTTCTTTGCCGTCAAGTCCGTTCTCAGAGTCGCTTTGGCGAATTTCCTCGGCATAGAGAAAACCACCATTCTTGAGATAGTCGCCTAGGTTGGTTTTCTCTGTATCGCTGATTTGCAAGACAGCATCGTTGCCCGTCACATAAATCATGGGGGCATCCATGATGCGCGGATCCGAAAATTCCAAGGTCGTGCCCTCAATACGGGCATTAATTTGGGTATGGTCGCGCATATATCGCATCAACTCCTCTACCGCAGTTGGGAACCGATCGCGATTCTTGTCTGCGATATCGTAGTCAATAACTGTCATGTTAAAGAAGCCGCGGATATTGCGTTTATTGTCGGGATCGTGAATCAAGACCGCTTGATAGCGGCCGATGTCTAAGTCGCCGACATTGAGCAATTCATGCCTCAGGCTCAGAGCCTCTTGTACTGGTGCCGACGTTTCCGCCACTTCGATCATCGCGACCTCGTCGAAGGCCAACTCTTCGGCCTTGGCACCCGAAAAGGCACCCAAGACCTGCGTACCGGGTAAAACCGAACTCAGTAAGTCGCTACCTACCGCACTAACATCGGCTATCGCCGATATATCCTGCGGCAAATCCGGCGGTGCCATCGACTGTAGCATCTCCATCTGCACTTCGGATATCTCAGGTCGCTTGGCTAAGTCGAAGTTCTTTTCGAGAATGGGCGGAGGAGCACGGAAAATAATAAGCGCCTCCGTTTCCTGTTCTTCGCCAATGCCAAAGAGGTAATCGTAAACGAAGACGCCAACGTGGATGGATAATGAGAGGACAAAGGCCACTCCCATGCTCAGCCGGCGGCCGGTGGTAGCCGTATATAGGGCGTATAACAGTACTCCAACACCCGCCAAACCGGCTGCGATTACCACCCACTTGGACAGGATGAAAAGTACGTGAATGAGAAAGGCCGCACCGACAGCCATATAGGCCGTTTTTTGGCGCTGGGCTTGTACTGCTTTTTTATACTCGTCTACCACAGTTCTTCCCCCTATTAACAGGGCCTAGAAACCTCACTCAGTTGCGTTGCGGTTCCGTGGCGATGACCTGATCAACGACGCCCACTTGACGAGCAATGTCCATGATCTGGACGATTTGCCCATGCGTAGAGCGCTCGTCTCCTTGGATGATAATCATCGTGGTGTTGTCCAACAGCTGTCTCTTCGCTTGCAATTCCTCTTTGAGGGTTGCAAAGGTCACCGACTTGTGGTTCAGCTTCATGTTGCCGTCCTGATCCACGACGATAAAGAGGTTCTCCTTCTCCGGTGCCTGAGCCTCTTCGGCCTCGGGCAATTTGATGTCCAAACCCGGAGTAATAGCGAACACAGCAGTCACCATGAAGAAGATGAGTAGCTGAAAGACCACGTCAATCATCGGAGTCAGATCGGGCATGGTCAGTTCTTTTTTTTCTACTCTCTCAGCCATCTATCTCATGCCTCCTAAAAAAGAGCCGCCTTAGGCAGCTTGCGTACCTTGCCAACGACGTAGCAGGGCGTCCACAAAACCGTGGCCATATGCTTCAAACTGAACAGACTTGCCCGTGGCGCGGTTGCTAAAGTACGTGAAGATAGCGATTGAAGGCACGGCGATCACCAGACCGGTAACCGTAGTGATTAGCGCTTCGGAAATACCTGCGGCGACGATCGTCGGCTCACCAAGTCCCTTTTCCGCAATACCTTCAAACGCGTTGATCATACCGTTGACCGTGCCCAGCAGGCCGAGCAACACCACGGACTTGGACACGAAGTCGATAACGGCCAGATACCGTTCGAGATACGCCAAGGCGGCGCGTTCAACCGTGCCGTTCATTTCTTCGCGCATCTCCTCCAGCGTGCGTTGCTCACGCGATAAGTGTTCAAAGCGCTCAATCCCCTCGCCGTACACCTCGCCTTCGAGCTTGCCAACCTCGGCACAGTATTCCTTGAGTTGCTCAATGGAAGCACCCGAGTCTATACGTGCGTTAATGTCATTGGTGATTTCGGCCAATTCGTCCTCAGAGCGCAGCCGTGCATACGTCCAAATGCGCTCGAGAAAGAATGCAATGGAAAGCATAGACCAGAGTCCCAAAGGATACATGAAAGGTCCGCCTTCGCGAAAAAGTTCAATCATTTTCTTTTTTCCTCCTTAAGTTAGGACGTAAAAAAAGCAGAAGTTAGAGGACGCGAGCTTCCTGCATTACCTGTAGCTGCTCTCTGGCATAGTCCACCTGCGTCACGTATTTGGAATTGTCGCCATAGTTGTCGACGACCTCCTGAAAGACAGCACCAGCCTGACGGAATTCCTCTTGGGCCATATAGGCGGCACCGATGTTGACTAGTGAATTGACAGCCTGATCGCTCTTGGGATACTTCTGCTGCACTTCCTTGAAGACCGCCATGGCCTCGTCGTAATTCTTCTCAGCCAAAAGCTGCTCGCCCGTTGCATAAAGATTGTAGGCATCGATCTCAGCCAAATGTCCGAGTAGCGTCCTTGCCTTGTTCGGCAGCGCTCGATCTTGGGCAGTCAACTTGTCAGCGGAAAAGCGATCTAAGAAAGTCTGGTAGCTTTCGGTGGCCTTCTCGTAATCCTTGAGACCGTAATAGTAATCTCCGAGCGTGAATTGGCTGCGTGCCCCATACGTACCGTTGGGATGTTCAGCGACTATTCTCTCGAAAATTGGCACCGCTTCTTCCTTGCGGTCGAGGTTGATCAGACACCAAGCTTTGTTGTAGAGGGCATCGTCCATATGGCCCGACTGAGGATAGCGCCTAATGATTCGGTCGTAGTAAACCATGGCATCTAGGTAGTGCTGGTTTTTGTTCTCCACGCCGCTTCTATTGGTCATGTTAAACAGGGCATCGCCAGCGCGAAAAAGCGCCTCAGATGCATAGCGGGACTGCGGATACTTATCTGCTAGGCTAGCAAAAATACCGCTGGCGTCGCGCCATTTACCCATCCGATAATGCGCCCAAGCATCGTAGTAATAGGCATGCACAGCGCGCTCGTCGTCAGGATATTGGGTGTAGTAGGTATTGAACGCTTGGGACATCGCTGGCAGCACGTCAACATTGCCGTTAGCCGATAGCTTGTTATAAGCTACGCCTATTTGGAATTGGGCATTTTTGGCCCAAGCAATCTGCGGGTAGTTTTCGATGATGGTGTTATACGTGGCAATCGCTTGGACGAACTGTTCCGACCTGTAGAAACAGTTGCCTTGGACGAAGAGCGCGTTGGCAATGCTCTCGACATTGATGGCCAAGTCGATGAGTTGTTGGGCTGCTTCAATGCTCTGTTGGAACTTATCCAGTTTGAAGTAGGCATTGGCCAAACGAATTAGTAAACGCTCCCGGTCTTCACTGGAGGTCGTAGTAGCCAACATCTCTTCATAGATGCGCACCGCTTCCTCTGGATTGCCCTTCTTCTCGGCCATTGAGATTAGCTGTAGCCGCGCCGAACGCACCAAGCTCTCATCCCCAGAAGCAATGACCTCGTTCAGCAGCTTCTCCGCTTCGGCATCATTGCCTTCCGCCGAGTACGACAGCGCCATCGAGAAGGAGACTTTTAGCTGCATCGCCTTGGGGATTTTGGTGTCCAACAGCCACTTGTAATCGAGCAACGCACGGTCGTAACGGCCCGAATAGTGATAGGCCAACGCACGCCCGTAGCGGGTATCGCGAATGACATCGCTTTCTGGGTACTCTTCAAGTACCATGGTATAGCGCTCGACTGCATCGACGTAGTTTTTATTATTGAGGTCGAGTTGAGCCATCTGGAAATGGGCCCTAGCCTCCAAATCGCGGTCGCCGGTCACGCCTTCCAGCAATTGATTGAGCAGCGCACGCCCCTCGGTGATGCGATCCTGAGAAATGTAGAGGTTAGCCGCCTCAATCAGCGCGGCGATGTATGTCTCGCGGGCATCGCGGTCAACCTTGGAAAAAGCAGCGATGGCCTCGTCTTTCCGGTCTTCGTCTCGATAGAGAATACCAAGGCCATAGTAAGCATCAGCCGTATGCCGCGTATCCTGATAGCTTTCCGTTATAGCCCTGTAGGCTTCAATAGCCTCTTGGACTTTCTGCTGCTCGTAGTTTAGCCGAGCGATGCGCAATAAGCACAACGGCGCTTGGTCGGAGCGGGGAAAGTTGTCCACTGCCTGCGTGTAGCTTGCGATAGCCTGATCCACCACGCCGAGTTTCTCGGCAGACCAACCTGCGCTATAGAGCGATGCAGAGCGCAAACCCGTATCGCTATCAGGGTAGTCCCCCAGCAGTTGTAGGTAGTCTTCACGGGCAGCAGCGTAGTCTCCGGCGAAGTACTTGGCTTCGCCTTTCTGATACTGAGCATTCGGAGGATAAGGCGTATCTCCATAGAGTTCAATTACTTGGTTGTAAGCAGTCCACGCCTCATTGAACTTCTCCCATTCCATGTAGTTGTCGCCGATTCTCATCTGCACCTTGGCTTTATAAAAGCGTTCCTCGGCAGTTTCTTGGGCGGCGATTAACTCTTGGTAGGCTTCCTCAAATTGGTCTGTTTTGCGAAAAATCTCAGCAACGCGCAACGAGGAAGTCTCAAAAAGCTGTCGATAGTTTTCAAAATCGACATTTTTACCTTCGCGAAACGAACCGCGCAAGAGCTCAAACATCCGGTCGTAGAGATTGCGCACATCGCGGTAGGCTTTAATTGCCTCCTCGTCGCGCCCCATCTGGTCGTAGGCGTTGGCCTCCAGATAAAGGGCTTGGGCAATGACTGGACTATTAGGATACTTGTCAAGGACTGTCTTGGCCATCTCAACGGCTTTGGCATACTCGCCCTTCTCGTAAAAGGAACTGGCGATACGGAACTGCGAATCCGGCGCATAACGATCTTGCGGATAAGCCGCCAACATGCCGTTGAGCGTTTCGATGGATTGGTCATACTCTTTTGTATTAAACTCGCTCCAGCCCGCGTAGAAATACGCCTTGCCAGCTTCCAGCGTCTCGGGGAATAACTCGACGTAGCGCTTGTATTCCTTTGCTGCCTCGCCATACTCTTTGGCTAGGAAGCGAGTCTCGGCAACTTGGAACTGAACCAGTGACTTGAAATCCTCGGCTACGCTTCCTACGTCGAGAACTTGGCGATAGGCTTCTACCGCTTCTTCGTGTTGCCCGCTCTTTTTATAAGCGTTGCCTAGCTGATACCAAGCCGCCGCGACTACGGGCAATTCCAAGTCGTTGCCAAACACTACCCGCACACTGTCGGTACGCACGGCCTTGCTGTCAAACTTGACGATCTTTGAATACTCAATGATCGCCCCTTCAAACTCGCCAAGGGCGTAGAGAGATTGTCCGGCGTCAAAACTGGTCTTCAGATTTTGCGGCACCGGTAGGAAAAGGCTAGCTCCTAGCCCCAATCCCAGCGCGATAAGTCCGGCCCAGACCGTCATTTGTGTGTCTCCTTGTTACCCTAAGTTCTAGTGTTGGAGTTTATCAAGTTTTTTGTATTAGAATTCGTATGCGAATGAGAACCGATGAGCGCCATTGGTCTCAGTCAAATCCAAACCAATGTCATACGCATAGTCGAACACCAACTGGTTCCACTGATACCCCAATCCCGCATTCAAACCACCACCCGCATCCTCCTC
>JAJDVZ010000102.1:0-22854 GCA_022825835.1 Candidatus Latescibacterota bacterium | reverse complement strand
CCATATATGCCGCCGGGCGCTTGGAGAGCCTGCGCATCAAGCACCGGCTCAAGCATTTCGCGTTGCGATCACAACTCTATCTCAAGGCCCTCCGATGTGCCTTTGAGCAGCTACAAACCCTCAAAACTGCGTAACATCAGTCAGTGACCCAAAAGGCCGTCATGCCCACCAAGACGCTAAGCAACCACAGCAGCAGGAAGCTCAGCGCACAGCTCGGCAGAAACAGCACCCCCGCTCCCACCCCCGCTGGCAGCGGGGGAGCCACAAAGAGAAGCGAGATGGCCAGCAGGGGTAGGGCGAACTGCGTAACGGCCGCCAGTGAACGCCCCACGTCCTCGGTCATCCAGTACCAGACGAGGTTCACCGGTCGGATTAGGTCGAGCGCGATCTCACCTGCGCGAATCTTGGCGAAAAGCTCGTTGTCGATGCTGACCGTGAAGCATGCATTCATCAGCACGGCGACGACGGCGTAGGTGACCATCTGCGCCTCAGTGACACCGGCGACTTGGTCGATCCCGCGATACGCGGTGCGCCAGAGGAAGACGGAGCCAAGGAGGAAAAACAAATTCCGCCCAATGGAGGACAGATACTCGAAGCGGTAGGCCAGCGCGTTGAGCAGTTGGAGCTTTAGCAGGTAGGTGTACAGGCGCATGATTACTCCTCCAGTGGGTATTCCCGCATCGCGCCCGGTGTCAGCTCAACGCGCTGCCAATCGGTCGCCCCCGCCATGCGCCACCCCAGCGCCTGCCCCTCCTCGCCCCCATTGTAAAGCAGCACGGTGCCCGGTCCACTGACCGGCGGTTGCAGAAGCGCCAGGATCTGCTCGGGCAGATGGCCTGCGGCCCACTCGACCAGCGGCACCACCGCGCCCTGTATCTCGCGCGTGCCCATCAACAACGGCCCATAGCAACCCGTCACCGCCCCGCAGCCCCAGTTGCGCCCGTGTCCCGCGGCCACTGAGCAAATCGCCCCACCCATATCGGCGTGCTCGCGCCCGCCGCGCAACACCCGCCGCGCCATTGCAAATTTGGCCGCCGCCGCTCCCAGCGCCCGCCGGGCCATGGTCCACTCGCCCGTCAATTGATACCCCAGCGCCAATGCCGCCGTACTCGGCTCGCGCGAGGGCTGCACTGCGGGCTCGCGCGAGGGCTGCACTGCGCCATCTTCCGCCCAATGGCCCCAGTAAATCATGTCGCTGCGCTTGCCCACCCCCGGCTCGCGACACTTTCGCTCTTGGGGAAAGACCATCGCCCACGGTGCTTCCGACTCGGCGGGTTGTCGCGCCAGCACCGCGCACATCGCGTCGTCCAGCGAGGAATCGGCGAAGGTGTGGCGATAGTAGGAGAGCGCGGCGGCAGCCGGGTCGGCGTAGGGATCGAGCAGTTCGCCGACTAGCGGCTCGACGATTCTCTTTGCCGTGCGGCGAAAGATGTCGTCGCCCTCCAGCAAAAAGAGATCGCCCAGCGCGTGGACTGCGCCCGACGCCAGCAGATTTTCGATACCAGCAAGCGGGTCGGCGGCGATGTGGTGGTTATCACCGGCCATCCCCCGCTCTGCGCGGGTCTGCAAATCCTCCGGCTGCAATCCACGCCCGTCCAGATCCCACAACACGGGCATGGGTTCGTCCGCCGCGAGCAACCGCTCGGCTCGCTTGCGCCCATAGCGCAACGCCCAGTCGCAATAGCGCGCCTCGCCCGTGATGCGATAGGCGGCCAGCGCAATGTGCAAGAAACGGAAGTGCTCGGCTAACTCGCGGTCGCCGTGCATCCCGCCGACGGTCCGCGTGCCGATCCAATAGCTCAAAAAGACGTCGCGCGTCCAGTCGTACCAAGCGGGCACATCCTCGATCCAGTTGCCGATGTGGTGTGCTGCGTCGTCGAGCAGGGCGGCGGCTTCTTTGTCGTCGGGAAAAAGTCCCAGATAGCGGGGCAGAAACAGCAAGAAAGGCTCGGTGCCGTGGTGGGCCTCGGCTTCCGGCTCGTACCCGTGCAGGCACTCGGCTCTAACCCAGGCCTTGAGGTCATTGGCCAGCGAGCGCAACCGCGTCTCAATCCGTTCGTCGCCGCTGACCAGATAATGTGGAAAGAAGGCCAGCGCGAAATTGGCTTCGTCCTCGCCGCCTTGGTTTTGGTCCGGCCCGTCGCGGCGAATGCTCTGCTCGACCCACAGCGAGAGTTCGCGCCGCAAGGCCACATAGTGCGCGCATGTCTGCGCCAGTTCGTCGATCATTTCAGTGCGGGGTTGCACAAGTGCTTGAAAAAAGCCAGATATGACAAGCCCCCGAGGAGGCGGCCCCCCGGGGGCTTGTGTTAAACAGCAAACCGCCAAAGTTAGCGGCGGGAGATATGGTAGCGGCGAAGGGACTCGAACCCCCGACCCATGGATTATGATTCCACTGCTCTAACCAACTGAGCTACGCCGCCAAAAACCTGTTTAAAAGCTAGACGGCAGAGCGCTTCTTGTCAACAGGCATCAAAAGGCAAAGAGCGCGTCGAGGCCCAGTTCGACGATCTCGCCCTGCGCTGCTAGAGCCTCTAGGTCCATTTTGCTCTTATCGCCGGTGATCGAAATCAGCTTGGGGCGTCCTTGGACGTGTTGGCGGTAGAATTCGAGCACTTCGTCGAGGTCGCTGGCTTGGAGTTGCTCAAAGCGCCAAGAGCGCGGATCGCCGGTCAGCCCCTTGCGCTCCCAGCCGCGCACGGTCCCCAGTACTGAGCGGAAGCCGAGCCGTTCTGTGCGGTACTTGTTGAGCACTGAAAGTTGGGCGGCGGCAAAGCGCTCGGGCGAGGAGGGAATGTCGTCGAGCAGGCCGGCGAAGGCCGCAACCGCTTCGGGCGTCTTGTCGGCTTGCGTGCCCATGGCGCCGACCATGAAGTTGTAGTCGGCTTTGTCGCGGCCGTTGAAGTAGAGAGCACCCACCGAGTAGGCCAAGGCCCGCGCTTCGCGAATCTCTTGGAATACGATGCCGGCCATGCCGCCGTAGAAGTAGTCGTTGAACAACTCGACTGCTGGCTCGAGCGCCGCTTGGTAGGGCACGTCCACGTATTCGATCCTCACTAGGGCTTGGGCCATTTCCTTGTCAAAGAAGTAGATTTGAGTTTTCTCGGGCTGAGTAAATTCTAATACCTGATAGGGCGGCGGTTCGACCGGAGACTCAGACAGTGGGTAGTGTTGGGTGAGGATGGCTTGGATGTCCTCGATAGTTTGCGATCCGGTGTAGCTGAGAGTCTGGCGATAGGAGAGCAAGCCGCTGAGTAGGTCGATAAGTTCTTGACGTCCCAGGGCGCGAACTTCCTCGTTGGAGGGGACTCGGCGGTAGTACGCCATGTCGCCTAAGCGGTGGTAGCGGTAGAGAGCTTCGTGAATGGTGCGGTGATCCTTGAGCGCGTCGTCGCGCCGAGCGATGATGATGGACTGAAGCTCGGCGAGCGTAGCGTCGTCGGTGGTCGGACCGTGCATTAACTCAGACAATAAGGCCAGCGACGCGGCGAAATTTTCGTCGAGGCCCGCAATGGAAATCGTGGTCTCTTGGTCGCCGACGCTCATTCTAAAGTCGGTGCCCAACTTATACCATTCCTTTTTCAACTCTTCGGAGGTAAAGCGCGGGGTGCCCGACTTGTCGAGCAGTTCGCGAGCCACGGGTAGGCGCTTTTCGGTTAGGGAGCCGATATCGATCGCGATAGAAAAGTTGAAGAGATCGTTGAGTGGGTTGCGGGCGTAGTAGAGCTTGCTGCCGCCCGCTAGTTCGCGGGTGGTAAAGTCGCGCTCGGGCACGAGATAGGCCGGCTCGACCTCCGCAAAGGGCATGGCCATGACCCCGGCGAAAAAGGCCGATTGGCGCGAGGCGTCGATGTCGATTTTGTCGATGGGCGGCTTGGCGATCTCGGGTATGTCCTGTTCGCCGTCGCGGCGGTAGCCAGCGACATACGCGCCGTTGAAGTACTTATTGGCGGCTTCGACGATGTCGTGTTTCTCGAGCTCGGCCATGCGGTCTAAGGCGCGCACCGCGTGGCTCCATTCCTCGAACCCGAGATACGCATCGCGCATGAAGCCGACCCGAGAATTGTTGTTTTCCAACCCCTGCTTTACGCTCTTTTTGAAATCCGTGACAATAGCCGGGATGATCCAATCGTCGAATTGCCCCTGCTTAATCAGGTCAATCTGCTCCAAGAGCAGGGCCTCGACTTCCTCAAGGGTTTGGTCTTGTTTGGGGATGCCCCACAAGTACTGGGCACCGTAGTCGTTGAGTAGATAGGGATAGGAGCCGGCTTCGCGCACCTTCTGCTGCTGATTGAGATTGAGGTTGATCAGCCCGGCCGTGGCGTTGTCGAGGATCATGTCGAGGATTTGCAAGGTCTCGGCGTCCTCGTGCGAGCGCTCTGCCGTGCGAAAAGCCAACAGCACGTATTCCTCGCCGGGATAATTGACCTCGGTCCGTTCTGCTCCGTTGATCTCAGGCTCTTGGTACTCGGGAAATGAGGGCAGTTCCCTGCGCTCCCAGAGAGAAAATTCGCGGTCGATGAGTTGGATGGTCTCGTCGATGTCGATGTCGCCGGAGATGAAGATCGCCATGTTGTTGGGCACGTAATACGTGTTGTAAAACTCGTACATGCGCTCTAGCGAGGGATTTTTCAGGTGCTCTACCGTGCCTAGCGTGGTGATGCGATAGGGATGGACCTTGTAGAATTGCTCCTGCACGGCTTTGTGGATGACGCGGCTTTTGTTGTCGAGGGAGCGGTTTTTTTCCTCATAGACGGTTTCCAACTCGGTTTGGAAGAGGCGGAAGACCGGCTCGTGAAAGCGCTCGGCCTCGACCTTGGCCCATTGCGCTAGGCGATTGGCTGGCAGCTCCACCTTATAGACGGTTTCCTCGACCCAGGTGTGGGCGTTGAGGCCGCGCTCGCCCATTGCGGTGTAGAGGCGGTCGAGCTCATTGGGAATGGCGTATTGGGCGGCGAGTTGGTTTTCGGCGTTGATCTGCGCGTAGATTGCGGCCCTTTTTTCCGGGTCGGTCTCGACAAAGTGCTGCTCGTAGAGCGCTTCGATGTGGTCGAGGTGGATCTGCTCCTTTTCGTAGTCGAGGGTGCCGATTTTTTGGCTACCCTTGAAGAGCATGTGCTCTAGGTAATGGGCGATGCCGGTGGCGTCTTGGGGGTCGTGCTTGGAACCGGCGCGGACGGCGATTTCGGCGTAGAAGCGCGGCTCTTCCCGGTTTTCGGTTAGATAGACTGTCAGGCCGTTGTCCAATTGGTAGATATGGGCCGCCATGGGGTCTTTGGGATCCGGGCCGTGGAGTAGGTTGTACTCGGCGGGAAGAGTCTCGGCCAAGGCGAGAAAGACGAGCGCGTACAGCAAAGGCATGATTGATCCTTTGTTCGGAGTGTGAGTTGTATAACGGAATTATCGGAAATACGAGAAAGGAGTGAATTATAGCAAGTCCGCAAGGAAGTGGACGGCGCGTTGGGTTGGCACGTTTTTTTCTTTGTCATACGTAGCGCACTACAGCGCGCCAATGATGTGGTCTTTGGGTAACGAGCAGTGGGCAAAATAGAAACACTACAGACGTGGGGCCGCGCCCTGTTGGACTTTGCCTATCCACCGCACTGCGCGGTTTGCGAGGCGGACATCGAGGCCGCCGAACTGCTGTGTGGATCGTGTTGGGCGGAGATTGTGCCGCGCCATCCACGTTCTCGGGCCGAAGATGGAGAACGCGCGTTTGAACAGGTCATCGACCTAGGGCCGTTCACCGGTGCGCTGCAACAGGCCATTTACGCGCTTAAATTTCGCAACCAAGTGCGGCTAGGGAGGGCATTGGGCGAGCGCATGGGGCAGTGCTTGGCCGAGCAACTCGCCCCGCTAGACTGCTTGTTGCCCGTGCCTTTGCACCCGGCTCGGCAGCGGGAGCGCGGGTTCAATCAGAGTGCGGAAATCGCCGCTGGGTTGGGGGCCGTGCTCGGCGTGCCCGTATGCCACGGAGTCGTGCGGCGGCGGAGAAATACGCGGCAGCAAGCCCTTTTGTCGGCCGAGGAACGCCGCGCCAATCTCCGCGATGCCTTTGCGTCCGTGGCCGCGCTGCCCGCAAGCGTTCGGATCGGGATAGTAGATGACGTGTGGACGACCGGCGAGACTATGGCCGCCTGTGCCCAAGCCGTGGGGAGCGACCGTCTGTGGGCCGTTGTTTTGGCGCGCTCGGGCGCGGACGATCTATTGACCTAATTCTAACAAATTCCTACATTTAGGCGCTTTTGGAATCCCCCATACTCCAAGCTGTACTCAGAGTTAGCCGCGAGCCAAGGAGTCCGAATATGGCCGAAAAGACGATCGGCATATTGACCGGAGGAGGCGACTGTCCGGGCCTCAACGCCGTCATTCGCGCTGTGGTGCGCAAGGGCATTACTGCCTACCGATACCGCTTTCGCGGCATTCTCAAGGGCTGGAAGGGGATGATGGAGTGCGACTGGGAGCCGTTGGGACTGGAGGAAATTTCCGGCATTTTGCCCAAGGGCGGCACCATCCTCGGCACGTCGCGGACCAACCCGTTCAAAGAGGAAGACGGCGGCGAAATTGTCATCGATAACATGCGACGGATGAAATTAGATGCGCTGGTGGCCATCGGCGGCGAGGACACACTCGGGGTAGCCAACAAGCTGACGAGTATGGGCGTGCCGGTCATAGGCGTGCCCAAGACCATTGACAACGACCTGAGCGGCACGGACTACACGTTTGGTTTTGACACGGCGGTCAATATCGTCACCGAGGCCATCGACCGAATTCACACCACGGCTGAATCGCACAACCGAGTGATGGTCATCGAGGTCATGGGGCGACACAGCGGTTGGATTGCCCTTTATGCTGGCTTGGCCGGTGGCGCGGATATGATCCTCATTCCCGAGCAGAAATACACCATTGAGGAAATCGTCAGCACCATCCGCAAACGACACGAGCGCGGCAAGGATTTTTCGATCGTGGTAGTGGCCGAGGGGGCACAGATTTCAGCGGAAGGCAAGGAGAACGAATACGTGGTCTCCGAAGGGGGACTCGACGAATTCGGCCACGTCAAGTTAGGTGGTGTCGGTCAACTCGTCGCCAACGCGGTCGAGGAGGCAACTAGCTATGAGACGCGAGTTACAGTGCTCGGGCACTTGCAGCGCGGGGGGACGCCCACGGCCTTCGACCGCGTCTTGGGCACGCGCTTTGGCATTGCCGCCATCGACTTGGTGCACGCCGGCGATTTCGGCAAGATGGTGAGTCTGCAAGGCAATGAAATCGTGGCGATCCCACTCGCCGATGCGGTCAATCAACTCAAGGTCGTGGACCAAGAGTTATACGACCTAGCTACGGTATTTTTCGGTTGATAGCATGGCTAAGCGCACCATCAGGGACCTCGATGTGGCTGGCAAGCGAGTCCTCGTGCGAGTGGATTTCAACGTGCCGCTCGACGAGGATGGCCGGATCGTCGACGACACGCGGATTCGCGCCGCCCTGCCAACGGTTGAGCACTTGTTGACGCAGGGTGCGTCCGTAATTCTGATGTCGCACTTGGGCCGCCCCCACGGCCAGCGGGTACCGGCGCTGTCGCTGGCTCCGGTAGCCGAGCGCCTGAGCCAGTTGTTGGGCCGCGCGGTGGGCATGGCTCCAGACTGCGTGGGTGCCGAAGTCGCGGCTCAAGCCGCGGCCTTGCAGCCGGGGCAGGTCCTGCTGTTGGAGAACGTGCGCTTCCACCTGGAAGAGGAGCAAAACGAGCGGACTTTTGCCCAGCAATTGGCCGAGCTGGGCGATGCGTACGTCAACGACGCCTTTGGGGCGGCGCACCGGGCCCACGCCTCGACCGAGGGGGTGCCGCGCTGTATGGGCGCGGGGGCCAGCGGCCTGTTGATGGAGCGGGAAATTTCCTATCTCGACGAGGCTCTGCGCCGTCCGCAGCGGCCATTTACCGCCATCTTGGGCGGTGCCAAAATTTCGGGCAAGATCGAGTTGATTGAGCACTTGCTCAACCAGGTGGATGCCCTGCTCATCGGTGGTGGCATGGCCTATACCTTTTTCAAAGCTATGGGGCTAGAGATCGGGGATTCGCTGCTCGAAGAGGATCGCTTGGATACGGCCCGGCAGTTATTGGCCCGAGTCGAAAAGGGGGGATTGGATCTCCAGCTTTCTGTGGATTGCGTAGTCGCCGACCGCTTTGCCGCCGACGCTCAAGCGCAAGTAGTAGCCCGCGACGCCATCCCGCTTGGTTGGCAGGGTATGGATATCGGTCCCCAGACTCGGCAGCGCTACGCCGACCAGATCGGTCGCGGGGGCACCATAGTGTGGAACGGCCCACTTGGAGTGTGCGAGATGGCCCCTTTTGCCCAAGGGACCCAACAGATCGCCCAAGCTCTAGCGGTCGCCACCCGCGAGGGTGCCGTGAGCATTATTGGCGGCGGGGATACGGCCGCGGCTGTAGCCCAAGCCGGACTGGTCCAAGCGATGACCCATATCTCCACAGGGGGTGGAGCTTCGCTAGAGTGCATGAGTGGGCGGGTTTTGCCCGGGGTGGCGATTTTAGACGACGAGGAAAGCTGAGATGCGCCGACCCATTGTCGCTGGCAACTGGAAGATGCACAAGACTGCTGCTGAGGCCGTCGAACTGGTCGAAGGGATCAAGTCCCTCGTAGCGGGACTCGACGTAGAAGTAGTAGTCTGCCCGCCTTTCACTGGCCTGCAAGCTGTGCGCGCCGTCCTTGCCGACAGCGCCATTGGGCTGGGGGGCCAGAACATGCACTGGGAGCGGCAGGGAGCTTTCACCGGGGAAATATCCGCCGATATGCTCTTGGCGGCTGGTTGCTCTTACGTGTTGTTAGGGCATTCCGAGCGAAGACAGTTTTGCGGCGAGGACGACTCGCTGGTCAACCGCAAGCTAGCCGGCGCCCTCCAAGCCGGCCTGTGTCCAATCGTCTGCGTCGGCGAGACCCTGCAAGAGCGCGAAGCTGGCCGAATTGAAGAGGTCGTCCTCGGCCAAGTAGGCGGTGCCCTAGCCGGGATTGAGGCGGGTGCTGCTAGCGCGGTAGTGTGGGCGTACGAGCCGGTTTGGGCGATTGGCACCGGCGTGACGGCGACGGCCGCGCAAGCCGAAGAGGTCCATGCGATGATCCGCCATTTCCTCGCTGGGCACTTGGGCAAAGCAGCCGCCGACGAGGTGCGCATCCAGTACGGCGGCAGCGTCAAACCCGAAAACGCAGCCGAGCTTTTTGCCCAAGACAATATCGACGGAGGCTTGATCGGCGGTGCCGCGTTGGACGCCGGGCAGTTTGCCGCTATTGTGAAGGCTGCCCTTTAACCTTAAATTTATATCAATTAGGAATTAGGAATTACCGTATCCAATTCGTAATTCCTAATTCGTAATTCTTAATTTCGAGAAAGATTATGTTTGAGATTCTATTTACAATTTTTCACGTGCTGATTTGCGTGCTCCTAGTGGTGACCGTGCTCTTGCAGGCGGGCAAGGGGGGCGGCTTGGCTGGCTCGATCGGCGGTGGCTTAGCCTCTTCCTCCGTGTTGGGCGGCCGTACCGCAGCCACGTTTCTGACCAAGGCCACGACCGTTTTGGCCACGGCTTTTATGCTTAGCTGTTTGGTGCAGTCGGTGGCCTTTCAGACGGCCGAGACCACTCCGACGACGGCGACGCAACGGACGATGGCCGAGGAACAGGTGCCAGCAGTGCCCGCCATCCCGGAAGCAGAGCATCTGCTGGGCGAGCAGGAAGAGGCAGCTGAGACCTCGACTGCTGAGGAGTCGCCGACCGAGGCTCAGTAGCAAGCTAGCCTAGTTTTTGTGCCGAAGTGGTGAAATTGGTAGACACGCTGTCTTGAGGGGGCAGTGCCTTCGGGCGTCGGGGTTCGAATCCCCGCTTCGGCACCATAATGTAAGTTGACAAAGGGACTGTATAAGCGCACAGTCCCTTTTTTTGTGCGGGCGCTAGCGGAGTGGAATGGCCTCGTCGAGAAGCAGGATGGGAATTTCGTCTTGGATCGGATAGAGGTACGCGCCATCTGCGCGCACTAGGCCGCCGTCGATCTTGCCTTCTACGGTTTTACCGGCCCGATTCTTGACTTCCCCGCGCACAATGCGGCTGTTGAGTTCGGCAATGAGTTCTTCCTCGGCGAGCGCGACCGGCTCTTTAGTCTCGGGGCAGGCGAGAATTGCCAACAATTCTTGGTCGATCATCTGATTAGCTCCTCGGCAAAAAATTAAAGATAGACTGGTCTATTGCTAGCGACAAGTTCGCAGTGCAGGCGGGTGTGGTCTGTTTTGTCAACGGTGTATAACAAATTCTCTTTTTCTAAATAAAATAATAATAAAATGTTATAAAAATGGCCTCTTCTGTGGGACATTGACAGTCCTTTTTGAATTGGCTATGCTTCACTCGAGGCGATGCCCTTCCCTAGGCAGTCTGGCCCGTTGTTCGGCCGCATTCTCTAAGTTCAAAGATTTTTTACTAGCGCATACAGGTAGCGGAGGTGATCATGGCTTCGGCTGATTTCGTCCATTTACACGGTCACAGCGAATACAGTCTGCTCGATGGAGCGTGCCGGGTCGGCGCGATGGCCGAGTCGGCGGCCGAGCAGGGCATGCCGGCCTTGGCTATCACAGATCACGGCAACCTCTTCGGCGTCATTGAGCACTACAAGGCCTGCCAAGACGCCGGTATTAAGCCCATCATCGGCTGCGAAGTTTATGTGGCGATTGATAGCCGCCATGCGCGCCAGGCCGCTCGCGGCCTAACCCACGCCTCCAACCACTTGGTCTTGCTGGCCAAAGACGCCACCGGCTACCGCAATCTGACCAAGCTCGTCTCCAAGGGCTATCTCGAAGGTTACTACTACAATCCCCGCATAGACAAGGAGCTTTTGCGCGAACACGCCGAGGGCCTGATTTGCACGTCGGCCTGCATCGGCGGCGAGATTCCGCACCTGATCCAGCGCGAGGGGTTAGCCGCAGCCGAAAAGGTCGTCCGCGAGTTTATGGACATCTTCGGCGATGACTACTACTTGGAGATCCAGCGCCACGACATTGACCCTGAAGCCAAGGTGAACGACGGCCTGCTCAAGCTGCACCGCAAGCTGGGCGTGCCATTGGTGGCCACCAATGACTTCCACTTCCTGCACGCCACCGACCACGACGCCCACGATGCCCTGATCTGCATCCAGACCAACAAGACGGTTGACGAGAAAAATCGCATGTGCTATCCCGACGGACTCTACATGAAGAGTCCCGAAGAGATGCGAACGCTGTTTGCGGATTTGCCCGACGCGCTGGAGCGGACTCTCGAAATTGCCGACAAGTGCAACGTCGAACTCGAGTTCGGGAAAACCTATATGCCGGATTTTCCGATCCCGGCTGGCTACGCCTCCAGCGACGACTATCTGACGCAACTGGCGCAGGAGGGTTTGGAGCAGCGCTACGGCACTGTCGATCCGGCCGTGCAAGATCGGCTCGACTACGAGCTAAGCGTCATCACCAGCCAGGATTTTTCCGGCTACTTCCTCATCGTCTGGGATCTGGTCAACCACGCCCGTAATCAGGGCATTTCCGTGGGGCCGGGGCGCGGCTCGGCCGCTGGCTGCTTGGCCTCGTATTGTCTCGGCATTACCAATGTAGATCCGATCAAGTACGACCTGATCTTCGAGCGCTTCCTCAATCCCGAACGCATTGAGCCACCCGATATCGACGTCGATTTTGACGACACCCGGCGCGACGAAGTGCTGCGCTATGTAGTGGATAAGTACGGCAAGGACAACGTCTCACAGGTCATCACGTTTGGGACTATGGGGGCTAAAGCGGTGGTGCGCGATGTCGGGCGGGTTTTGGGCATGTCCTTTGGCGAGGTAGATCGCATCGCCAAGCAGGTGCCGACCGAACTGAAAATTACCCTCGAAAAGGCCATCGAGCGGGTGCCCGAGCTACAACAGGTGGCCCAAGCGCCCGGCAACGAAGGCAAGCTGATCGAATACGCCCGCAAGCTGGAGGGCATGGCGCGTCACGCCTCGGTCCACGCCTGCGCGGTCATCATCGCTCCCGGCGAACTGACCAACTACGTGCCACTCTATCGCTCCCCCAAAAACGGGACTATAACTACCCAGTTCGTCGGCGAGACCTGCATGGACATCGGCTTGCTGAAGATGGACATCTTGGGCTTAAAGGAGCTGTCGCTGGTCGAGGAGGCCTTGCGCCTGATTCGACTCAAGGAGCCGAACTTTGATTTGGAAGCGATTCCGTGGGACGATCGGGCCACGTTCGACCTGTTTGGCCGCGGCGAGACGATCGGCGTTTTCCAGTTTGAGTCCGCAGGGATGCGCGAATACCTGAGCAAGCTCAGGCCGGACACCATCGAAGACATTATCGCCATGAACGCCCTCTACCGCCCAGGGCCGATGGACAATATCCCGACCTTCATCGCCCGCAAGCACGGCGAAGAGGCCGTCGCCTACGATCACCCCAAGTTGGAGTCGATTTTGGAGCCGACCTATGGGATTATGGTCTATCAGGAGCAGGTCATGCGCATCGCCCAAGAGCTGGCCGGTTTCACCCTCGGCCAAGCCGATATTTTGCGCAAGGCGATGGGCAAGAAAAAGCCCGAGGAAATGGCCAAGGTCAAAAAGGACTTCGTCGGCGGCTGCACTGCAAGCGGGGTGAAAAAGACATTGGCTAACAAGCTCTTCGGCGAGATCGAAATTTTTGCCGGCTACGCCTTCAATAAGTCGCACTCGGTCTGCTATGCCGAAGGTGCGTACAAAAATGCTTATCTCAAAACTCATTATCCCCAAGAATACATGGCCGCCAGCCTGACTCTTGAGCGCAAAGATACCGACCGGTTGACCGTCTTACTCGACGACTGCCGCCGCATGGGCATTTCTGCCCTGCCGCCGGACGTCAACCAGAGTACGCTCAATTTTACGCCTACGGACGAGGGCATTCGCTACGGCTTGGCGGCGATCAAGAACGTCGGCGAGGGCGCGGCACAGAGTATAGTCGATACGCGGATTGCCGAAGGCCCTTTTACGACCCTCTTCGAGTTCTGCGAGCGCATCGACTCGCGCGCAGTCAACCGGCGCGTGGTCGAGAGTCTGATTGCTGCTGGCGCATTGGACGGTCTGGAAGGCCATCGCGCACAGCAAATGGAAGCACTAGAGCTGGCTTTAAAGGCCGCAGGCAAGGCCCAAGAAGACCGCGAGAGGGGGCAGATTAGCCTCTTCGACGGCGGCGGCTCGTCCGAACTGATAGTGCAGGAACTGCCCCAGATCGAGGAGTGGTCCGAGCGCGAAAAGCTGGCCAAGGAACGCGACCTGTTAGGTCTCTATATCTCCAGCCATCCACTCAAGCCCTACGCCCGCGATCTCAAAAACTTCGCGCGACCTCTAAGCGAGATAGATGAGCAGCTCGACGGTGCACGGCTACGAGTCGGCGGCCTAGTCGAGGAGGTGCGCAAGCTCTTTGACCGCCGAGGCAATCCCTTTGCCTTTGTCACGCTCAAAGACCTCAATAGTACGGGCGATATCGCGTTTTTCTCCGAAGTCTTCGCCCGCCACCAACAGCTACTCGTGGAAGGCGAAACCATCCTCGTAGAGGGCCGCGTTTGCGAGCGCAACGGACGCCTGAGTTTACAGGCCGACAGTGCGCTGCCCCTCAAATCGGCGCGAGCGCAACTGACCGAGTCGATCACTTTGTCGCTGCCCTACCATAAAGTGGGCGACCCCCTGCTCAGGCGGTTGCGCCAACTGTGCGAGCGCTACACGGGCGATTGCGAGTTGTGGCTCCAGCTCCAAAACGGCGATGAGCAGGACAAGATGGTGCGCTCAAAAACCATTCGCGTAGATCCCTGCGACGATCTGCTGATCGGTATTGAGGAACAGATCGGCCCTCACTCCATTCGGCTGCAGCCCAAAAGGCAAATAGCCGTGCCCTCCTCGGCCACTCCAGTTAAGTACAGAACGTGACTATGCGCGCAATGGCGATCAAAGGGCTTGTGAGCGGGTTGGCACTTCTAGCGTTGGGCTGCGGCTCTCCCGAGCCGCAAGGGGACAAGCTCTTTCCCCCGCAGGCTGCTAGGTGGAACGACTATCAGGGCCAGAGCGTAGATTTGCGCGATTACGAGGGCAAGGTCGTCTTGGTCAACTTCTGGGCGACGTGGTGCGGCCCGTGTCGCTACGAGATTCCAGCCTTAGTCGAGATGAGCAATGAGTACGATCCCGAAAAGGTGGCGATCATTGGCATTTCCCTAGATCAAGGTCCCCCCGAGCACGTCCTACCCCTGATAGGCGAGTTCGTCGAGCGCCTGGCCATCAACTACCCGGTGGTTCACGATGGCCAAGCCGAGTTACTCCGCGCCTTCTACAAAGAAAATTTGGCGCAAGTAGGCGTGCCGCTCACCTTTATTTTTGATCGTCAAGGCCGCGTGTACAAGAGGCACCTAGGCGTGCCGCGCGACAAAAGTGGCCGGCTCAATCCCCAAGGGGTATTCAGCGAGGATATCGAGACCTTGTTGGCTCGCTCGTAGGACGGCGGCATATAGCAAAAGAAGGGATGGTCCGCATCGGACCATCCCTTCTTTGCATGTAGGTGATTGGGCGTTGTTTTAGTAGTTGGAGTAGTGCTCCGCTAAGACTTCCTCGCCGTGGCGCTGGACCAGCACTTCTTTGAATTTGGCGATGGAGTCGCCAGTGCGCAGATGCGCTAGCATCTCGCTCTTGGACATGACCATCAGCGTGCCATTTTTGTAGTCGGGGAAACGACAAAAGCTGAACTCAACTGGCTCGCCAGTGACGCAGCAGGTGTCTTCCATTTCCAACTCGATCTGCGTGCCGGGATCAAACGGAAATTCAGCGTTATCGTCGTCGCCGTTGGATTGTACTTTTTTCGGCCTTGCCATGCTGTTCTCCTTGTGAGATGAACTTAAAAAGATAAGAAAATGCCGCCGCTGAGCAAGTTCAGTACGGCAAATCGGCAAAGCGCGACAGCACGTCCGGCCCGTCGTGGGTGACGGCTACGGTGTGTTCGTATTGGGCCGAGAGCTTGCCGTCGGTGGTGACGGCCGTCCAGTCGTCGTCGAGTACGCGCGTGTCGTGCGCGCCCTCGTTGACCATCGGCTCAATGGTAAAGACCATGCCATTTTGTAGGCGGCGACCCGTGCCAGCCTTGCCGTAGTGGAGCAATTGGGGTTCCTCGTGGAAGTTGCGGCCAATGCCGTGGCCGCAATACGTGCGCACGATGGAAAAGCCGTGCGCTTCGACATAGCTTTGGATGGCGTGGCCAATGTCGCCGAGGCGTTGCCCGGGCGTGCAGAAGGCCAACCCTTCCTCCAAGCTCTGACGCGTGGCGTCGAGCAGGCACTGGGCCTTGGAGGTTACGCAGCCGACTTTCATGGTGACGTTCATGTCGCCGTGAAAGCCATCCTTTTTAACGGCAATGTCAACGGCGAGGATGTCCCCTTCTTGCAGGACGCGGTCTCCGGGAATGCCGTGGACGACTTCGTCGTTGACCGAGACGCAGATGCTGCGGGGAAAGCCGCGATAGCCCAAGGCACTGGCGACTGCTCCTTGGCTGCGGATGTAGCGGTCGGCTATTCGATCGAGATGGAGGGTGGTGACTCCAGGTGCGAGGGCCTCTTCGACGCGGAGCATGGCTTCGGCGGCGATGCGGCAACTAGCGCGGATGCGGTCGATTTCCAAGGGAGATTTGAGATGTATCATATAAAGATTAAAAATCGGGCATGGAGCGAAAGCATGTCAAGCTCTTATACCTAACGACTGTGAAAATGTAACCCACTAGCGACCATGAAAAACGAAAACGTAACCCACTAGCGACTATGAAAATGCCTCGCGTATCTATACTACTGCCCGTGTTCAATGCCGCCGCCACGCTGGAGGAAACTTTGCAGAGCATCCAAGCGCAAAGCTGCGAAAATTTCGAGGTCGTAGCCGTAGATGATGGCTCGGAGGACGACAGCGGCGACATACTGTTGGAATGGAGTCGTCGCGATCGTCGCTTTAGGACGTTGCTGTCCGATCACCGAGGCATTGTCGAAGCTCCCAACCGAGGCTTGGCCTTGTGTCGGGGCGCGTACGTAGCGCGCATGGACGCCGACGACCGGATGCACCCGGCGCGCTTGGAAAAGCAACTCGCGTGGTTGGAAGGAGATCCTAGCTTGAGCGTAGTGAGTTGTTTGGTGGAGATCTTTCCGCGCGAGGAGACCGGGGAGGGGATGTTGGTGTACGAGGCTTGGTTGAACGGCTTGGTGGACAGCGCAGCGATTGAACGAGAGTTTTTCGTCGAGAGTCCCATCGCCAATCCGTCGGCCATGATGCGTCGCGAGGAATTGGTGGCCTTGGGAGGCTACCAAGATCAGGGATGGCCAGAAGACTACGATTTGTGGTTGCGCTATCGGGCGGCGGGGCGGCGCTTTGCCAAGGTGCCGGAGGTCTTGCACTACTGGCGCGAACACACCGACCGGGCGACCCATACCAATAGCCGCTACTCAGTGGAGAATTTTCTCCGCGCCAAAGCGCACTATCTTTGCGCCGGGCCGCTGCAAGAGCGGGACGGACTAGTCGTCTGGGGTGCGGGCAAGACCGGTCGGCGGCTCGCCAAGCACCTAGAGCGCAAAGGCCGTGCTCCCGATGTATTTGTCGATATTGCGCCCAAGAAAATCGGCGGCACCTTGCGGCGCAAGCCCGTGATCGGACCGGATGACTTGCCGACGTGGTGGACGCGCTACGACTGCCCGATCCTCTTGGCGGCCGTGGCATCGCGGGGGGCGCGGGCGCTGATTCGGGAGGCGTTGGGTGAATTGGGATGGGTAGAGGGTAGAGATTTTTTATGTGTAGCTTAACGAGAAAGGAAGCAACATGACGGTGCAATACGCGCTCAACACATCGACGATTCGCCCGGCGTCGCTGATGGAGAAAATCCGCATCGCCGGGCAGACTGGCTATCAGGGCATTGAGCTGTGGAACGATGACTTGACCGCGCACGAGCAGCAGGGCGGCTCGCTCGCAGACGTGCGGCAGGCATTGGCCGACTACGGATTGGCAGTGCCGACCGTCATTGCACTCCACGGCTGGTTGGGGGCTGAGGGCGCGTCGCGGGCGCAGGCATTGGAAGAGGTGCGGCGGCGGATGGCGCAAGCAGTAGCGGTGGGGGCCGAGTTTATCGTCGCCAGCCCGCCGCGAGACCCCTGTGACCTGAGCCGAGGCGGGGCTGATTATCGCGAATTGTTGGAGATCGGCCAAGAAATCGGCGTGCGCCCGGCGATGGAGTACTTAGGCTTTGTGCAAAGCGTGTACACCATTGACCAAGCTTGGCAGATCGCCACCGACGCCGACCATTTAGATGCCAGTTTGATTATGGATCCGTTCCACATCCTGCGTGGCGGCGGCCCCATTGCGAGCATCGCTAAGGTGCCCGGCGACAAGGTCGCGGTCTGGCACTGGAACGATGCCCCGAGCGACAAGCCCTTTGCCGAACAAAGCGACGCCGACCGAGTGATGCCGGGCGATGGAGTCGGGCCATTGCGCGAGATCGAGCGGCTGGCGCAAGCGCAGGGATACGAGGGGTTTGTGTCGCTGGAACTGTTCAATCCGGGGCTATGGGAGCAAGATCCGGCGGAAGTCGCCCGAATTGGTCTGGAGAAGATGCGGGCGTATTTCGCTGGCTAAACGCAGCTTGCCCCGCGTTAAAGCCCTAAAATCTCGCGCGTTCTTCGCGGCAGCGCGCGCCAATTGGCGATTAGATAGCGGTTGCCATCGACATCCTCGATGACAGCCCGGCTGCCGGAGAGCATGCGCACATTGGTGCGATAGCCGCGGATTTCGAGTTGGCGGGGACCGCTGGTAGTTTCGATCTGGCCGCGCAGCACCCCGAATTCCTCGTCGAGTTCGTCAAAGGCAAGGACCTGCGGTTGAAAGTAGATCTTGTCGAGTTCATCCAAGAGCACCTGACGGCTTTGGTCGTCGAGTTGTTGCGGATCTTCGATTATGCCGAGTTCTTGGTCTTCAGCGGCAAAGACGCCGATGTAGCGGTCGGACTCTTCTAATGGGAAGGCTCGACGGATTTTGAGGTTGGTGTACTCCTCGCCGTCGAGCTTGAGGATCAAGCTGCCTCGCTCGGAGCGACTGAAGCGCACCTTTTGCGGGTCGAGCAGAAAATCCTCGTACGAATAACCGCGCGTCTCGCTCATAGCGCCCGCACTTTCGCCATTTCGGTTTGCATATCGACTAGTCGGCGATAGACGCCGTCCTCCTTGTTGAGCAACTCTTCGTGGGTGCCGACCTCGGCGACGCGCCCTCTTTCCAACACCAGCAGTCGGTCGGCGTTTTTGAGCGTCGAGAGCCGGTGGGCAATGGCAAAGGTGGTGCGGCCGGCTACTAACCGTTCGAGCGCCTCTTGGATTTCGTATTCGGTCTGGGTATCGACTGAGGCGGTGGCTTCGTCGAGGATCAGGATGCGCGGGTTGCCGATCAGGGCGCGGGCAATGGAGATGCGCTGGCGCTCGCCGCCGGAGAGCCGACCGCCGCGCTCGCCGACTTGGGTGTCGTAGCCATCGGGAAAATTCATGATGAACTTGTGGGCGTTGGCCGTACGGGCCGCCTCGATGACCTCTTGGCGCGTGGCGTCGGGGTGGCCGTAGGCGATATTGCTGGCGATAGAGCCTTGGAACAGCAGCGGCTCTTGCAAGACCACGCCGATTTGGTTGCGCAGTGCCTGCTGTTTGAGCCGGGTAATGGGCTGGCCGTCGATGCGGACTTGGCCGTCGGTGGCGTCGTAGAACCGCGAGATGAGGTTGACCAAGGTCGATTTGCCCGCGCCGCTGGGGCCAACGATGCCGATCATCTCGCCGGGCGTGGTCTTAAAGTGGATGCGGTCGAGAATGCGCGCCGAGCCGTCGTACGTGAAGCTGACGTTGCGGAATTCTACCGCGCCGGTAAGCACGCCAGGATCTATGGCGTCGGGGTCGTCTTGGACTTCGGGCTCGGTGTCGATGATCTCAAAGACGCGCTCGGCCGTCGTCGCCGCGGTCTCTAGCTGCTCGGTGAGGTTGCACAGCGAGCGCACCGGCGCATAGAACATGACCATGTACGAGATAAAAGCCTGCAAGTCGCCCAAGGTCAGCGTGTTGCCGAGCACCCGGTTGCCGCCAAACCACCACAGGACGATCGAGCCGACCGAGGTTATAAAAGCGATCGTCGGGATGTAATAGGAGCGCATCTTGAAGGCGGTCATCTGCGATTCGCGCAGATCGACATTACGCTCGTTGAAACGATCGAGCTCGCGGTTTTCTTGGGCAAACGCCTTTACTACTTTGACGCCGGGGATGGAGTCGGCGAGCATGGCGTTGAGGGTAGAAATACGACGCCATATCCGGTGGAAAATCCAGTGGATGCGATTGCGGTAGATGATGGTGCCGACGATCATGAAAGGAATTGGGATCAGCGACAAAAGCGCCAATTCCCAATTCATTACAAAGAGCATCGCGCAGATGCCGACGATGGTCAGCCCGTCGATGACAATGTCTTGAAACCCCGAGGTGATAAAGCTGCGCATGCGCTCGGTATCGCTGGTGACTCGGGTCATGATTCGACCGGTGCTGAGCTTGTTGTAAAACGTCAGCGACAGCAATTGCAAATGTTGGAAAATTTGCATCTGCAGATCGTACACGACGCGCTGGCCGAGCCACCCTAGGGCGTACATCCGCACGCCGCTGATGATGCCGCGGCTGATATAGATACCGAGCAGGCCGAGCACGACCAACAGCAAGAGTTGGACGCTCTCGGCGGGAGGCGTGGTCGCCTCGCCCTCGGCGATGCTGGCGGCTTCGTATTGGACGAGGACGGGGACGATGACATCGTCGATGAGGATGCGGTTGAGCTGGGGCGGCAGCAGGCCGATGACCGTCAGCACGATCGTCAGCGTGAACCCGATCAGTGCTTGGGTTTTATAGGGCTTGATATAGGAAAACAACCGCCAGAAGGTCTCGGTCTGGCGCAGGCAGTTGGGGCAGACTTTGGAGCCGGAGCGCAGGGCGCGGCCGCAGGTCGGGCAGTGCTCTACTACTTTGACCCGATCGACCTGCGGCGGCCCGTCCTCGTCTGCGTCTTCTTCCTCGACTAGGCCAGAGCTCTCAATGGCTTGGGGGACGCCGGAGAATTTGTAGTACGCACTCTGCGAAAAGCGCAGCAGCTCAACGGTCTCATCCTCCAGCTCGACGACGAGCGCACCGCTGCCCACGTAGTTGCGGGTCTGGATGCCTTGCACTTCGTCCAAACCGAGGCGCACGGTCTCGGGCGTATCTGCGCCATTGGGGTGGAAGACGAGTATCCGCTCGTCCGTGAGAGCAAACCAAGAGTCGCCGTATTGCCCGTCGGGGCGAATGTCCGCGGCGAGGAGGACGATGAGCAGCTCGCCGGGTTGCAATTCGCCGCGAATGTGGGGCAATAGGCGTTCGGGTATAGGTTCGACTAGATCCAAAACGGCCCTATATATTGGTTAAACAGCGATTTGTGTTGGGGAGGCGTGAGGCTCCGAGGAGGGACAAAAGGTTGCGTGGGTCTCACTACGTAAAAGTTAAGGGATTTTAGCAAAAGGGCAAACGCGGTGTGCCCGAAGTGAATGATGGGTTTGCCCGGTGGTTGTTTAATAGTTGTATTGAAAGCAAAAAAGAGGAAAGCTATGACTATTAGCCGAGAGGAACTGAAAGAGCGGTTGGCCGCCTTGCCTCGGTTGCAGCTAGCGTCCTTGCCGACGCCCTTGGAGGAACTAAAACGCCTCAGCGCCCATCTAGCCGGTCCGCAAATTTGGGTCAAGCGCGACGATTTGACCGGCTTGGCTTTTGGTGGCAACAAGATCCGCGAATTTGAATACCAAATCGCCCAAGCCGTAGAGCAGGGCTGCGATGTGCTGGTACACTCAGCCGCCGCCCAGTCGAATCAATCGCGGCAGACGGCCGCAGTGGCCGCAAAATTAGGACTGTCTGCGGTGGTCGTTGGTCGAGACGACGCGCATGCGCAGACGCAAGGGAACCTGCTGTTGACCCACCTCTTTGGCGCAGAGGTGGACTTGCCAGCACCCGAAGAGCAGGCACGGGCCGTGACCGCGAAGATGGCCGCGCTGACTGCGGCCGGGCACCACCCCTTCCACACCAGCTCGGACGCGCGCATCTTCCGCAGTGTAGCGTACGTCGATGGAGCGTTAGAACTGTTGGCCCAATGCGAAGAACAGGGCGTTGAGCCAGCGGCGATCTACCTGTGTTCGGGGGCTCATACCCACGTGGGGCTAGTGGTGGCGTTCAAGGCGCTGGGCATCGATATGCGGGTGGTGGGCATCAGCCCCTCGCTGCGCGACGATCGCGAAGCCGCTGAGGGGCATCTCGCGCTGGCGTGGGAATGCGCCGAGATCCTAGGGCTAGACCTCTCGCTGAAGGTAGAGGATTTCGAGAGTTACGCCGCGTTTGTCGGCCCGGACTATGGTGTGGTCACTCCAGAGGGCTGCGAAGCTCTGCACCTGTTAGCGCAGCAGGAAGGACTGTTGCTCGATCCTTCCTACACCAGCAAAGCCATGGCCGGGCTTTTGGCGCATGTGCGGGCGGGTTGGTGGCGTCCCGAGCAGAGCCTTATCTTTCTCCATACCGGCGGCACACCCGCGCTTTTTGCGTACGCCAAAGACTTGGGCTATTAATCACGATAAGAGCCGCTTGCAACGGCTGGAGCGGCTCTTGTCTATGCCTATTGACAAGTGACAGGCGACACTGTGGGATACCAGTGTGATAGTATCATTCAAGCATCGGGGACTCGGGGCGCTCTACAATGGTCAAGGGGCGCGGAGAGTAGCACCAGAGCACGTCCGTAAGTTGAGAGATATTCTTGCGGCGCTTGATCGGAGTCGGACACCACAGGATATGAACTTGCCAGGCTTCAGGCTCCATCAGCTAAAAGGTCAGTTGAGGGTGCACTATGCTATCTCGGTGTCGGGAAATTGGCGCGTGACCTTCCGATTCCAAGATGGTCACGCGGTCGATGTGGACTACATAGACTATCACTAAATGGGAGTGGAAATATGGCAATGCACGATCCTCCGCATCCAGGTGGAATCGTACGACGACAGTGTCTGCAGCCGCTTGGTCTGTCCGTGACTAGGGCGGCGGAAGGTCTGGGCGTAACCCGTCAGGCGCTGTCCGATCTTGTAAACGAGAGGAGGGGCATCTCGACCGAGATGGCCATTCGCCTATCCAAGGCGTTCGGCTCTACGCCGGAGACTTGGCTCGGAATGCAGATGGCCTACGATCTCTGGCAGGCCCGCGAACGCGCCGAGCAGATTGAGACCGAAATGTTTGAGATGCCGGCGGCGACGGGCCGCTAGGGTATAGGAACTCCACAGAAAGAGGCTTGTATCATGTCCAACAATCAGCAGTATGAAGCGGAAATCCGCGAAGTGCAACGCAGTTTATACGGCCTTATGAACAGCATAGCGTCGGATAATCTAGGGGATAAGGACGAATGTTTAGAAAATCTTAGGACTGCTGTAGAATATCTTGGCTGGGCGATAGATAAGTTGAAAGAGGACGACTAGTTACTAATAATGCAACTTCCCAAACCCGACTCCACCCGATTCAAGCGACGCGGAGACCTCATCAGTCGTCTGCTTGAACACCTGCGCGCCGATCAGATTATTCACCACCGCGAGGACGTAGTCGCCTATGAATGCGACGGCCTGTCGGCGTATCGCCAGCGGCCCATGCTGGTCGCCTTACCGGATAGCACCGAGCAGGTCGCGGCCGTACTCCGGTCGTGCTCCCAACTCGACATTCCCATCGTCCCTTGGGGCGCT
>JAJDVZ010000042.1:0-22831 GCA_022825835.1 Candidatus Latescibacterota bacterium | reverse complement strand
TTGCTATTTACCAAGACGATTTCGTAGCCTTCTTCGGCCAGCGCCTTACAGGCTTGCGTTCCCGAATAATCAAACTCGCAGGCTTGGCCAATGACGATAGGGCCAGAGCCGATGAGCATTATTTTTTGAATATCTGTGCGTTTGGGCATGGAGTAATCTCAAGCGTACAATTAAGGAAGAGACATCATTACTTATCAGAACAGGGGACAGGCTCAATCAAGGACTCGGAATACCCCTAAGTGCAATCGGCACCACGGTAGCCACGTAGCCGATCGTCAATGAGATCAACCGGACGAGGCACAGGAGACAATGGATTTCAGATCACGCACTGCGGTGTCCTACCTGTTCGGCCGCCTTGGCCCCGTCGAGCATCTCGGCACCACAGGCGACCGTGAGCATAGGGCTATTCAGTCGGACTCCGTCCTGAGAGCGGAGATAGTGCCAGCGTGAACCTCAGGGGACATCTTTGAAGAAAACTCTGAGAGGATTTCAGCTCCGCGAGTCGGCATGCCGTTTGAAACATGTGCTCTGACCAGTAACGGCACAGCCAAGTCAAAGTGCTCCCGAACGAGAGCTTTGAGAGATAGACCTGTGTTTAGAGAGGTAATAGCCTCGCCGTTACGTCCAAGCGCGAAAAGGCATCGCCCTACATATATATGTGGATCGGGATCCTCGTCGTCGTACTCCATAGACGCCCGATAGTGTTCTATGGCTTCCCCATACTTGCCAAGATTTTCAAGGTGCCAGCCTAGCAGAATGCGGCCGACGTACGCTCTTTTACCCCCCTCGGCTATGGCTTGGTTGCACCTAGCAGGAAATTCACTCATGAACTCATTGACGAACTCATCCACTTTTTTCTTTGGAGGGTGGAAACGCCTAAGTCCGCGCATCGTCGACCCAATCGAGTAGTATGCACCTATACTCTGTGCGTCAATCCTTGAAGCCGCTGAGAGCAGTACCTCGAACGCCTCATTTTTTCGACCGACGTTCCAGTAACTTCTTGCCAACTGTACGCTAGCAGTACCGTCCACCCAATCACGAAGACCGAACCTCACCGGATCTTCGTCCATAAATTCCTCAAGGTACTTAGCTGCTTCGCGTGTCATATCTCGTTCTAGTGCATAATTTGCTAAGGTATAAGCGGCAAAAGCCCGAGCTGCTGGAGCCTTACTATCCCTTAGGATTTTATCCAAGGCACGAACAGCACGCTCCCACTCTCCTTGTGCGACATGAAGAGCTGCCTCAGCAACCGATCTGTCTCCAGCCGGAGAAATTACAATATCCCCTCCATCGAGCCGGGAGGAAGCAGCCTTTGGGACAGCTTCACTCCCTACTAGCCGCACCTCGGATAAACTGCGTGTATCCATCCAGCTAGTGCTGTTAGGATCTGGATTCCAACTCAGGACCTTAAGGGCACGATCCCTATCCACATCTATAACACGGACATTTACACCGATCCTTGAGGAGTTACTAAGTCCACGATGATCAATCACCGCCGCAGGGATACGAAGCTCCACATCGTAGCCATCAGCATGCTGCCGCAAAGCCGCTTGCACGCCGAGTGCGTCCCAGAGAAGTGGAAGTTGAGCGATATGCTCACCTACCCTACAGGCCCCTTCAAGTTGGGCCGAGTTGCCGTCAAGGGATGAGACCCGAATCTGTCGATCGTTGGTGTCGTATTCTCCTGTGTCGTTCTGGAGATCCCCGTCTAGGTACACCTCGACACAATCTTGTCGCCAAGTCTTGGAAAATGCCTCTAATCCGAACATGATTTCATCGTCAGAAACGCTAATCGCGAAGAACAGGTGCTCCCGGTCTGCAGCCGCCCTGAACACGGCCTCAATATCATCCTCTCCATTAGGCAATGCAAAGCGAGGAGAGGAAAAAGTAATTGACTGCTCTTCAGATGAAGAATCGATCCAATCGTCAAGAGAACCATCAATGGTGATCGCATCAGGCTCTACGAACCAAACTTCGTAGCTACTCGCACCAGTGGAAACCACTGACACGAGGGTCACCCATAGAGCGCATTTTATCAGGCTAAACATTTTGTTTCAGACTCCTTTTTATGCTTATGATTATTTCACAAGTACTGTTCGCATGGTTGCTTTGAGTGAGCCCATCATCACACGGATATAATACACCCCACTTCCGACACGCCTCCCGGTCTGGTCGCGACCGTTCCAAACGACGGATTGATGGCCTAGTCTTACCTCTCGGTCGAGAAGCACAGTTACTCTTTGCCCCAACTCATTGTAGATAGTGGTTTTCACATGCCTATCCTCGACGGCTCTAGGCACAGTGAAAGATATATGAAGCGTACTATTAAAAGGGTTCGGATAGATAGAGATAAGATTTGATATATCTAGCTCAGGACCCATTGCATTCAGTCTGGTCTTCCATTCTTCGCCTGAGCTAGTTACTACAATTAGGTCAAGAACTTGAGGTTGAAGGCTGTGGTCGCACACATTGAGATTCAGATTCCACCTATTACCAGTTGGATCCCGAAAGGCTGATTGCCCACAAATCCAGTTAGGAAGCCGAGCCACCTTGATCGACTCAATCAGATCCGTGCGCGGATCAGTCTCGAATCGAATCGGGAGCCTATTTTCTCCGAACTCTAATTTTACTTGTGCCACATTAGGCTGAGAGTTGACGCCGCTGACAGTACTTAATGCCAGTGCAGCAGAAAGAAATATTCCTCTATTGAATCGTCGATGATTCATTGAACTGTCCACTCCTTCTCAACATTGGCATTCTGACTGAAGATGCCGCTACTTATTTTAATGCTCATGCGTCGGCGTAGCCGCCTTTCCAGTCTCACTGATGCTCTCGATCATACCGTCAAACAATTGAATTATGCTGACGACTGATAGGTGCCCGACTGAATCTCTTCCCGCGTATTCAGACTTCATTTGATCGAGTCTGGTCCTAACGTGATCGATATCGCCCGTATGTAGTTGTGATCTCAGAAACTCTCTCTTGGCGACTAGGGCCACCAACTCGCTCGTATGATCCGTGTGACTGTCGAGAAATGAGACAATTGACTGATTGTCATGTCCCAATGCCCGGCGAAGCATCGCTGCCTTTTGGAGGGATCTGGCAACCAACGCATCCTTCATGCGACCAGTTCCTACTCCTTCAAAGCCATATAGTAATTCCTCAGTTTTCAGGAGAGCTTCTTGGACTTTTCCTAAGCGGTGCAATGCATCTGCTCCGTTGTGTATAAGGTGTGCCCGGTGGAGCCTAAGTTCAATAGGCCTAGAACTTGTGATTGAATCACCCTTTGAAAAATAGTTAGCTGCCCTGTGAATATGGCGCAACTCCTCGGCTTCTGAAGGAGAGACATCCGCTTGAGCCATCGCAAAGGAACCCAACGCGTTATATACAGCAGCCTCGGCTTCTGATCCACTATCTGCCTGAGATAAAACTCCAAGGAGTTTCGTCTCACACGCAGCAAAGTCCTCTCTTGCCAGTTCCTCTTGTAGATCAGGTAGATCGAGACTTGACGGCCATGGAAGAGGTTCCAGCATCAGATGGGGAACCTCATTGCTATCATAGACCGTTATCGTACTTGGCCTAGTCTCTTGTGCCTCTCCATGTCCAATAAGGCAAAATATCTGCGTAAATAGACAGTAAAATAGCTTTTTGGAAATTGACATTGTCTCACCTTTCTAACAATAACATAGCCCGACTGTGCATGAACACGCAGAGGATGCACCACAAACAACTCCCTGACACCGATGAGCGCAGTTGGCATTTCTACGGTCCTCTCCATAGAGGCATCCTATACCGCCTGTATCATTACAGATCGTACGGCAGACCAGAGCAAAAGCGATAAAGAAGCAACTTTGACCCTTACAGGAATCGCAACCCCATTGAATGTAGCAGTCGGCTGTACAGTGCTTACCGCCGCCACCGACTGCCTCATCAGGTAGCGAGGTGGCAAAAAATAAACAGGCGAGCATAAGAGTAAATATCTTGGACATGACTATGGCCTCCATCCAAATCAGAGGTAACGGTTAGGTAATATTTTGAAAATAGCTCTTCCAGCAGAAGTTAAAACACTCATCACGAACGTCAAGGTATCTTAACTCCCGAGCGATGTGGCGGAACGTGCCGCTTCCTGACAATTAAAAAAGCCTCCGGTGCTTGGGTAGCCAAATCGTTCACCCGTACCAACTGGTCCTACCATATCTTTCGTCTAGCCATGGAGATAGATCCCTACGCGGGCCACAGGTTCTACAGCCTTGTGCGATCCCACCAATTCGGCTTGGTGCTTTTGCGCTTCTTCGAGGCTGTGGACAAAAGCTCCGCGCGGCATATCCAACCCGGCCCGGTCCATGGCGGCTTTGAAGAGCTCGCGATCTTCGGCCATCTTGATCGCGTCGATTCGCGCACCAATCATCTCGACGTCGTGCTCGGCGAGGGCTCCGCTTTCGGCTAAGGCCACCGCCGTGTTGAGCGCGGTTTGGCCGCCGAGCGTCGGCAGCAGGGCCTGCGGCTTTTCCTCGGCGATAATCCGTGCGCAAATCTCCGGCGTAATCGGCTCGATATAGGTCCGGTGAGCCACCTCTGGATCGGTCATAATGGTGGCCGGATTGCTATTTACCAAGACGATTTCGTAGCCTTCTTCGGCCAGTGCCTTACAGGCTTGCGTTCCCGAATAATCAAACTCGCAGGCTTGGCCAATGACAATCGGACCAGAGCCGATGAGCATTATTTTTTGAATGTCTGTGCGTTTGGGCATGGAGTTTTAGTGAGACAAGGTCAAAGCAGGGGAAGCTGGTGGGGAGGTTTCGCGTGGGTCTGCGAGTGATTCGAGTATGTATCCCAGTCAGGAGCGTACTCTTCGGCCTGATCCCCCCATCCGAACCAACCTTTCCGCGGCCCTCGTGCAAACAACTCAATGAAGGGACCCGGGCTGCACGCCTCAATCAAATCGTACTGCTCGTCTGGCTTCCGGCTGTGTTCTCGCTTTTGCGAGACGATGATGTTTTCTTGGCTGCGCCCGGGCTGTAGCGTTCTGGCATTCTTGCCGCGGACGCCGAATAGGATCATCTCCGTCACGTTGCGAAAGTAGAATCCCACGCCCCGTCGGTCCGGCCCGCCGTCCTTTCGCACCTTGTACCAGATGATGTTCGTCTTGTAGTTGAAGCCCCAGCTATCCATGACCTCAAGGCCGTAAGGCAGCAGCGCGTTTGGCACCCACAAGTATAAATGCGCGGTTTCCGTCGCAATTAATTCTACCGGTAGGTCTCCGATCTCCCGAAACGACATCGTCGAATATCTCGCGAGTCGTCGGTGCTCGGGTGCCATCTTCCCCGTTCGATTATGAAATCGCCAAGGAGGATCGGCGAGAATGGTCGAAAATTTCCTACCGCCTACCGCGGCGAGTAAATCGTTGGCTTCGGTCATTTACTCATCCTCTATATACAACTTTTTCGAGATACCAAATACCAAGATGGGACAGCCGCCACCTCCGCCTCCTTCGATTCGCGGAAGTAATTTGCTCATATGCGTTGTCGATGCCCCATAAGACGGCCCTTTGTTTAGGGCATTGAAGATTTCTTGGAGTTCATCGCACCGCGTGATGATGACGCCAACGCTGATAGCACGAAGATCAAAAAGCAGTCTGAAGTTATTCAAGTCCCTGTCATAGAATGGGTCCTTATTATTCCATTCTATTTCGAGAGCAACTCGATTGCGGAAGCAATCTATTTTGTGCGTTGGTGCCTTGCGGCTAGTTTCGTCTATTACGACCTTCGTCGAGAATTCCTTCTCTTCCCAGTCTCTTTCGTATAGGTAATTGTCAATAAAAGACGAAATCGCAGATTTCCCGCCACCGGGCTTCACTATCCAGCTTTTTCTAAGACGAAACTCCTGCAAGACCGAAATGATGTCGTTCCATTCATCGGGAAAGTCTTCGTTCAGTATCGCGCAGGCGTGCTTCCACTCGTGGACTTCGTAGTGCTCGCGGATGAAATCAGGCAGTAAATCCGTAGTCATTAAGAATCCGAGCAACCTCGATAAGGGCAAATTTTGGCTACAGGTTTACACTGATTTGCGCTAGTGCCATATCTGCACAGTCCACAGTCCAAATTTCAATCCATCCTTGACGTAATACCGCGTCTAGCCGCCTAAAATCCATCCTTGTCGGCCAAATGCAAGCGGTCAAAGCCTTAGGTAAATGAGTAACAGGACGAGCGCGATTACAGTGATGCCGCCGGCTTGGAGCAAAAGCTGGCCGTAGCGCTCCCAATCGTGGTCCTGACGGACCTTGAACTTGGGGCGCACCACTTCTTCATGGAGATCCACCTGAAAACGCTGCTCGTTGATGAGGCGGACTAGATGGGGATCGTAGTCGGCAATGGCCTTTAGGACCATGCGTTTGCGGCGCGCGGCTTTTTCAGCGCAGGCCCGCTGGGCGTCCTTGGCCGCGACCTTGCCCAGAGCAGTGGACTGGTCGGCGCTGCGAGTACTGGTCTTCTCCCGCGCCAAATTCTCGGCCAAGCGGCTGAGCGCTTCGCGGCTTTTCACATTGTCCTGAATAACGGTATAGCAGGTGTCGATAAAGCGGCTAAAATCGGCGAGAATTTCCTCTTCCGAAAGCCCCAGCAAGTAGGACTCTTCGATCATCTCTTCAATGGTGTCTTTGACGTCAGCCATAACGCAAGCCCTATAAATCCTGTTGGTTAAATGAAAAGCCAAGAAATACCCCACCAGCACTCCGTTTTCACTTCCATTTCCAGATTAAAGCATCGCTTCAAACATGTCAAGCAGACCGCGCCACGCCCACCATAGCCAAGGCGATTTCTTCGGCTATGTCGCCCGCCCGCATCCCCCATTCCCCCAGTCGCTCGACCGCCCGATCCCCAGCCCGACCGTGGACATAGACCCCGAGGCAGGCTGCGGTTTCCGCGTCTAGCCCTTGGGCTATCAGCCCGGCGATGATCCCGGTCAGCACGTCGCCCGACCCGGCCGTGGCCATACCCGGATTGCCCGTGGAGTTGACCGCCACCCGCCCATCGCGTAACGCTACGACAGTCGGCGCACCCTTCAACACAAGCGTCGCGCCAAATTCGCCAGCAAAGTCGCGGGCCACTGCCATGGGTGCCTCGGCAATCTGCCGTTTATCCAACCCGCTCAAGCGGGCGAACTCGCCCACATGGGGCGTGAGAACCAGCGGTGCCGGGCGGCCCTTTAGCACTTCGGCTTGACCGGCGAATGCACTAAGCCCGTCCGCATCCAAAACGAGGGGCAGCTCGGTTTGCGACACCAGCCGCCTCACCAACTCCTCTGTCTCTCGATAGCGCCCCAAACCCGGCCCCAAAGCCAAAACATCGGCCCTCGTCAACATAGCGCTGATCTCACCCAAGGCCCGCAGCGACAAACAGCGCCGCTTGCGCACTTCCGGCAACGGCCGGGTCATCACCTCCGAGAGCTTGACTTCGAGAATGTCGTTGAGACTTGCGGGCACCCCTAGATGGACGCGGCCAGCCCCGCTTCTGAGCGCGGCATCCGCGGTCAGCGCGGCCGCCCCAGTCATGCCCACCGAACCCGCGACCACAGCCACCATCCCGCAACTCCCCTTGTGCTCGTCGCCGCGACGATGCGGCACGAGCGGCCCCAGCCCCTCGGCGGAAAGCAGTAGGGCTTGGGCAGCCGCATCGCGCAGAATGGACTCGGGGAAGCCGATATTGGCCAAGTGCAGCGCACCGCAATGCGACCGGCCGGGATAGAATAGCTGCCCGACTTTGACCAAGCCGAAGGTCACTGTCAGCACCGCTTGAACGGCCACGCCGTGGACCTGCCCGGTGTCGGCTTCGACCCCCGAGGGAATATCCACGGCCACTACCGGCCTTTCGCAATGGGCCATGCGCTCGATGACGTGCGCCATGGCGGGACGGGGAGCTCCGCGCAATCCAGTCCCCAAAAGCGCGTCAATCACCAAGTCGGCTTCCTGGATCGCTGCGTCGAGCTGAGCCAAGTCCTCGCCGAGCACTTCGACGGCCTCACCTTCCTGTTCGCAACGCCGCAAGTGCTCTGCCGCAGCTCCTTGCACGTCCGCGCGGTCTGCCGCGAGGAAGACGCGCGCCGACCCACCGCCAGCGCGCAAGAGCCGAGCTACAGCAAACCCATCACCGCCATTGTTGCCCTTGCCGCACAAGACCACAGCCTGCAAACCAGCCAAGCCATCCCAGCGCGCTGCAATGGCCGCAATCACCTCTGTACCCGCCCGCTCTATAAGTTCGGCGCTAGAAATACCCGCCTCTGTGATCGTGCGCTGATCGACCGCAGCCATTTCTCGTCCCGTTACCAGTTTGGGCAAGTCCATGCTCAAGCCTCCCAAGGGCGGATCAGTTCGCGCAACCGACGCGGGGCTTCACTGGGCAGTGGCTGGCCCGTGTACTTGGGCAAGAGCGCACGAAAGCCGACGCTAATCCACAAGGCCCAAGCCGCCGTGCCGCCGCAGAACAACCCCAATCCAGAAGCGACGCCAAGGCCCAAAGCCAAGCCTGCGGTCAGCAAAAAAACCAACGAGAGCTTTACATTATCGACCGACAAGAGAAAGCTGTAGCGCACCGTGGACCACACCGACCCCTCCTGAGTGACCAGCACCGGAAAAACATACACCGCCACCATCCCCACCAGCAGCAGGAACCAGACCATCAGCCCGCCCAAAAACACCCCCAACCAGCCGCCGATCCGCTGATAAAAAACCACGTTGGCCAGCACCAGCGCGACCGCGGCAACCATCAGCAACCCCAGTGCGAGGGCGCGCCAAAAAAACGCGCGGCCAGCCGCCCAGAACTCCCGCAGACCAAAGTCCCTGTCCCGCGCCCAAGCGGCCCCAGCGGCAAAGAGCATGGCCGTGGCCGGTGCGCTCAACAGCAGAGTACCAGCTAAAACGGCAGCTCCCACCAGCCCCAAGCCGCCCAGTCCAAACCCTACTTGCAAAAGCGCGTACGCCCCGGCGATCCAAGGCAGACTCAACGCGCTCCACAGCAAGTTGTAGCCCACCAACCCGCCCAAGCGGTCGTACGCCATCCACAAGAAGCGTCGCAGGTTTTCGCTCAATGGACCTCCAAACCGCGCAGCATAAACTCGGCGTACGTGCGCGCCGTCAACGCCAAGTCGCGCACCCGCACGCGCTCATCCACTCCGTGCGCACGCTCGCCCTTTACGCCATAGCCAATGCCGGGCAGGCCGCCGTCAACCGCAAAGTAGTGCAGGTCTGTAAAGCCAGAACTGAGCCGGTAACTAGCGGTGCGGCGGCGCACGGCTTGCACGGCCTGGGCAAAGGCCTGGGGCAGCGCGTGCTCGGCATCGACGACGCAAGGTTCAATCCGCAAAGGCGCTGCCACTCGGCAGGGCGGCTCAGCGACTCGCTCCACTGCGCGTCGCAACTCGCGCTCGACGGCCACAAGTTGCTCGCCGGGCACTAAGCGGCGGTCCAGCGAAAAGCGGGCATAGGCGGGCACGGTGTTGACCTTGTCGCCCTCCCCTCCCGAGAACGTGCCGCCAATATTGAGCGTGGGGTTGCGCGACCGACCGTCGAAATCCTCGTAGCAGCGCTGGGGAGCATTCAGTTTCCGCTTGTAGGCTTGTAACTTCTGCACTACGCCGGCCATGCCTTCAAAGGCGTTGACTCCCTGTTCCGGGCTAGAGGCGTGGGCGGCCTTGCCCGTCAATTCGACCTCCAACCACAACACGCCGTTGTGGCCGCAGCCGACCTGCGTCCCGGCTGCTCCCTCGCAAACGACCGCAAAATCGGCGTTCACCAGCCTCTTGTTTACAATCCATCCCGCGCCCAATTGGCCGCCGGTCTCCTCGTCCGCGGTGAACGAACACTCAATGTTAAAAGCCGGCTCAGCACCTGATTCCTTGAGCGCCTCCACAGCCATCAGCAACGCGGCGATCGCCCCTTTCATGTCCCCGGAGCCGCGGCCGTAGAGCGCATCGCCGGCCAGCCCCGGCTCGAATGGGTCGCCAAATTTCCACTGTCCAGCGCAGGGCACCACATCGTAGTGGGCATTGAAGTGCACCGTCTGCGGTCGGCCCGCGTCCCACCGAGCGATCAGGTTGTAGCGGGGGAACTCGTCCGAGCCGAGTACGCGGCGCACCTCTTGGTCTGGGACGCGATGAACTTTGGCCTGCATATCCAAATCCTGACAGCGCCCCAAGAGCGCGTCGGTCATCGCTCGATAGTTTCGCCCCGGCGGATTGGTGGTATCCACGCGCACGAGCGTCTGCAAGCTGCCGAGCAACTCTTCTCGATGCCCGCCGATGTATTGGTGAACCCTAGCCTTTACACGTGATTTGCTCAGAACGTGGTCTCCTTGGTCGTTATGGGGCACCAGCGCGCCGCGGTTAAATGATGCAGCAATACGTCTTGGGCCTCGGGCGTGCCAATCTGTTGCAGGGCGGCCGTGCTGTGCCCTTGGACGTAGCGATTCTCATCGCTGAGAGCCACGGCCAACGCGTCTGTAGCCGCCGCGGCCGCCGGACCGAAGTGGGCCAACGCGTACGCGGCGTTGAAGCGCACCTGCTCGTCCTCATCCGCCAACAGCGCGGCCAACGCAGGCACGGAGGCGTCTGGATTCAGCTCAATAGTTCCGAGGGCCTCGGCCACGTTGCGCCGCACCCATGCGTCCGGGTCGCCAGCCAGCTTGCACAGAGCTTCTACGGCGTCGGTTCCAGCGCTTGCCCCCATGTCACCCAGTGCGTACGCGGCAAAACCCCGCACGTGGGCGCGCTCATCGCCGAGAGCCACGACCAAGGCGTCCACCGCTTCCTCCCCCACCGCACCCAGCGCATACGCCGCGTGTTCCCGCACGTGTTCCCGCTCGTCGTCAAGAGCTGCAATCAACGGGCCTACTGCTGCCGCACCCACGGCACCGAGCGCATACGCCGCGTTGAGACGCACCGGCTCGGCCTCATCGCTCAGAGTGCTAATCAGCGCGTCTAGTGCGGGAGCAGCCTTCTCCCCCAACCTTCCGAGGGCGTCGGTTGCTTCTAGACGTTGTTCCAATGTCCCGCTAAGGGATTCGCTCAGTTGTTCAATTTGCCCATTGACCTCGGCGCGACTTTGGGCTCCCGCGTGCCAATCCCATATCCGCGACCACACGACTCGATGCTTGCTAGAGGGCACCGAGCCATTGGCCGGCCACCCTGGAGCTTGGATGTTCCAACTGGGTCGGGTCGGCTCGCTGAGGCGGGTAAATTGGAACTTCATCATGTAGCGGTTGGCGTCCGTGCTGTTGGGCATGGCCCGGTGCCACAAGTCGAAATGCACCAAGGTACAGGTGCCAGCTTCGCCGCAGACGGGCAAGTGGTGCTCGTCCTGCTCGTCGTCTGCGCGACCGTTGTAGTAGTGCGTGCCGGGCATGACGGCAGTAGGGCCGTTTTCCAAGGCGACGTCTTGTGGGTAGTAGAAGATCATCACCCAGCGATTGCGGTGATAGCGCACCTTGTGATAGCCCCAATAGCTATCCTTGTGCCAGCCACCGCCCTCGCTACCGGCCCGATTGATGTGGCAGTGGCGGTGGGCGTGCATGACGTAATCCGACCCGACCACCGAAGTGAGGGCACCGCGCACGACCGGGTCGTCAAAAACTTGCTGCAACGCCGGGATGCGGGGCAGGATGTTGTTGCCGGGATTGCCCTCCTTGGCAAAGACCTCTTCGGTGCGCTGGTAGATGTCTTGGTGGAGGGAAGCGGGCAGCGAGGATTTGAGCGTGAGATAGCCCTCGGCTATAAACTGTTGCATCTCCTCGTCGCCGAGGAGGTACTGAGGGTCTAACATGAGAAGTCTCCTGAGATAATGGGAACAAGGGCGAGTTCGGCCAAAAAAGTATCGCTGGAGGCCGAGTAGGGCAATCCTAAGCTAAGGGCCGCGCTGTCCCCCATTGGGGCAGCTTATCCAACAGATGGCGCAGCGCCGCCTCTGGCGTCATCTCGTCCATGTCCAATGTTACATGGGCTTGGTCAAAGCCGCCTTGGCGCTCGGCCAACAGCGGCCGGAGTTCCGCCGTACTTTCGGGCGGTTGCATCAGCAGCGGATGCGCCCCTACAGTTTGGTGACGCAGCTTCCAATAGGTGCTAGCCAGCGACAACTTGAGGTACACCAGCGTTGCCTTGTCCAGTACCTGCCGAAGGTTAGTCTCTTTGAGCAGCGCCCCATCGCCCAAGACGATGATCCCAGACGGACGAGTGGTCAGCGCTTGGGCGAGGAAGCGGTCCTCTAATTGGCGCAGCGCCTCTATACCCTGCATCTGCACGAGGGAAACCAAGGACTGGCCGGCCTCGTGTTCGATCCAGCGGTCCACCTCAATGAGAGGCAAGCCGCTCAACGCGGCCAAGTCGCGGCCCAAGCCGTGCTGGTCAACGCCTAAGAAGCCGATGAGGACAATTGGACGCTGCAACAGGACCAGCGGTCCATGTTCGTAGTAATTCGACAAAGAGTTCATTAAATCCCGCGCTCGTAGGCACGTTCCAATTAGTACACTACCCCAACTAGGCGAACAGCCGAGTTGTCATCCCCTGCGTCGTCATCTACCTCAATACGGGCGAGGTAAAGGCCCGGAGACACTAACGTTCCCCCTTCGTCCCGCCCGTCCCAGGCAAGGCTATACAGCCCATTCGCCATATTGCGCCTCTCGGAAAGACGCCTCACTTCCCTGCCTGCCAAGTCGTATAAATACACCGCTACTTGCCGGGCTACATTGACTTTGAGCACGGCAAACGAAAAGACAGCCGCGTCGTTAATGCCGTCGCCATTTGGGGTAAAAGTGGCGGGATCTACCTCGATTGTCCCGATCTGCCCGCGGCGGGCAGTCGTCAATACTGTCAACCCCTCACCAGCGGCTAATTCATCTCCTACCGGGTCCGCTGGATCCACCCTCTGCCAGTTATCTGCTTGAGTCGAGCGCCCAACTTCGGCTGCAAAAGTGGCACCGCTCAAGAAGACGCGCGACGAAAAAGAAACCCGCACAATATCCGCACTGCCTCGCCGTAGTATTCTTGGCAAGCCGAGTTGCAGCGTATCACTTGCCACCTTAGTCAAGTCCAGTTCCTCCCCCGCTCCATTTTCAAAACGGCCTTTTTCCACCTCGGCAAATATTTCCTCATTTCCGGCGGCAAACTCGCTTTCGTCTCCCAAACTCACTTGGCGCAGTTCGATATTCGCCCGCGAAGGCGCGACGAGGTGGATGCGGTCGAATCCCGGGTCTCGAGCAGCAAAGGAGGGGCGGATAAAGAGGTCGAAATCCGTGAGCTCGCCACTGGGAACATCTCGCTTGGGCTCTATCTCCCCAGCGATGCGATCCACCAGCGGTGCTGTGAAATGGACTTGGATCGACTCTAAGCTAGCGGCCACTGCCGCGTCTTCACTGAGCAGCCTCGCTTGGATCATCATATAGCGCCGGGGATTGGGGGAACGTATGACTTCGCCCGGTTTGACATAGACTTGACTCCAGTTGCTCCAGCCCGGTCCCGGCAGGAACTCGGTAAGAATATCCCCCTGGTAGAAAGACGGTTGCTTCTCGTATTCTTCTTTGTTGGCTACTTCCGTGCCGTCTTTTTTGAAATAGCGGTTTACTTCGCGCAGATCGTTTCCCGTGCGAGTGCGAACTTCCACCGCCGTGCCCGAGGGGATGTCGGCTTCCCAGTCGATGGTCGTCAGCGTCTTGGAACTTCCCAGATCAATGAGGTCGGAAGTCATTTCGAGGATCGGTAGGTGTCCGTTGGCAAAAACTTGGATTTCAGTCACCGTGCTCAGTATCCGGTGCCCTTCATGGGCCCTAGTGCGGCGGGCAATATCTAGGTTGCGGAACTCCAGAAAGCGTATTGGGCGCGGCTCGAAGTGATCCTCAAACAGCCGCGTATTCTGGTTTAACTGCCGCGTCTCACCACTCAATTCCTCCCAGATCAAACTGCCATCGGGTGCCAGCGAGCCGTCCGAACCGCGCAATATATAGCCAATCAGGTTTCTGCCTCCGACGCGGGTAATAATGCGCACGGCATGGACCAAAAAGTGGGAGCCCAGATTCACGTTCAACAGACCCCACTCAGCGGTCTCTCCGGTGGGAAAATAAACCATACCCTGCCACTCAGTGCGCACGTTGCCGTCAACGGCAAGCTCGGGCGAAGAATTGGGATTGACATCGTGTAAATTACCGCCGCGCTCTACGATTCCCAAGGCAATGTTCTCGCCTATAGTCCACACCTCCACCTCGGCGAGTTGGGGTCGTTCGCGGCGGTAGTAACGCACCCCGCCCTGCTGCTCAAGTGGCAACTGGTCGTAGCGCTCGGCCGTTACTAGACGCTCCTCGCCGGCGATTTTCCAGACGTATTCCACCACGCCTTGATTCTCTGCGGTCAACGCCTGATACTCCTCGGCAGAGAGCTGTTGCGCCCGCTCGCCATTGGTGGCCGTGGCCGCGACGCGCAGGTACTGCATAATGCGACCGGTCCACTCTTCTGTATGAGTGCCCAGTGGTGCGAGGTCGAACTCAAAGACTCGCTGGTCGCGATTGGGCTGGGTAGTGCTGCCCACTAGAGTGTAGTCCAAGGCACCGCTGCGGTCGGCCGTGCCAAAAGGGTTTTGTCCCCCTGCCGAATGCACCCTGAATTGCAGAAACGGATCCCCTTCTTCGGCAAAGCGCACGACGACCTTGGTGACCGACACCAGACGGCCAAGATCAATCTCCAACACCCAGTCCCGCAGGGGATCGACCGAGTCCGGTTCCCAAGCTGTAGTCGGATCTGCGTCAATGGCCCGCTCCGCTAGCTGCGGATTTGAACCAGCCCTTTTGATGCCGCCGCGCGCCAGCAGATTGTTGTCTTCATCCTTGAACGAATTGGCGTACTGATCTTGCAAGCTGCCATCAATGGGATAGCTGAAGTCGGCCGCATTCAATATGGCGTTGTGCGGGACTTGTATGAATCTGGACTGCACCGAGCCAGACGGCGTTATGGTCACCATATCGCTTGGGAACTCCCAAGCCTGCCAATGCGCCTGGGTCCGCACCTCCACCCGATCCGCACCCAGACTGTAACCCTTCGACTGGGCCCATGCTCCGTTTAGAGCCATAGGGAGAAAAAGGGCTACAAGACAGAGCACCGTGGACAAAAGACCCGATTTCCTCATGGTCGTCTCCGAAATCATCGAGTACTGCGCAGGTAAACGGCGTTCCATAATCTATTGTTCCGAGTAAGACGTACTTACGTATTTATTAACCATCGCCCTTGGTCGGAGCTTCCCGTGCATGGCGCTGCAGGAACGTATCGGGTAGGGCCGCCGCCAACGCGCTGTCAGATACGACGATCCGCTCTTTGTACTTGTCCAGCAAGTCATCAATCAATTCCTCAAAAAGTTGCTCTCGCTTCTCTCCGCGCACCAAAGCCCGCGCCTTTTTCTCGACTTGAAAAAAGGGAGACACTTCGCCTCCCTGGCGGTTGAGAACTTTGAAAATGCTGTATCCGCCTTCAACGTGTACCGGGCCGGTGATTTTGTCGAGGTCGGCCGCTTTTACTGCCTTGAAGAGCCGCGGCAGAGTCAGCCGCTCGTACTCACCCAGATGCATCAAGCCATCTTCTTCCCGCATATCTAGGCGGATGGTGTGCTTTCGAGCGAGCATTCCGAGGGTCGCACCCTGTTCGATGGAGCGCAGCAAACCAACGGCTTCCACCTCGGTCTCGACCAACACCTCAACGACAATGTATTGGGCCGGTTCCCTGAACAAATCCTCATTGTCCTCGTAAAAATCCCTCGCTTCTTCCAAGCTCGCCTCGGATTGGTCAATGACTTCTTCCTGGCGTAACTGTTTAATCATGAATTCCGTGCGTATTTCCCGCCATCGCTGTTGTCCATCCGCCATCTCCTCTAACCCGGCCCGCTGCGCCGCCTCTGCCAACAAAACCGGAGTCAAGACCAGTTCCCTCGCTGTATCAACCACCTCGGCACTGTCCCGTACCCCCCAGCCGGACAGGGCCCGCATATCCCCCCACAGAGCATTGAGGTAATCTCCCACAGAGATCTGCCCTCCCTTATAGGTAAAGAGGGGCTGGTCCGCCTCCTCGTCGGCCAAATGGGTGAGACGCACTCGGGTGTGAAGGGCCGCTTTATCCAATAGAAGCTCCAATCCCTCTGGCACTAGCTGCACGTCCAGCTTGCGGATGAGGGACGCGATTTCCGCTCTTTCCTGCTCTAGTCGCTTGCGTTCGTAGAGCATAGCGCGAATCTGCTGTCGTTTTTCTTCCAGCGGCACGGGCTGATCCTGGAGGAAACGCACGATTTGGTAGCGCGTGCCCATGGGCAGAATCGGGGATAGCTGTCCACTCGGCAGACTGCGAAACAGCTCGTCTGGAATCTGCAACCTGCGGGCCTGCTCCAGATCGATAAATCCCAACACGCCCCCTTGGGCAGCCGACCGTTCGTCTATGGTATATTCGGCAGCCAGTTGGGCAAAATCCCCACCCGCTTCGAGTTGCTCATAGATTTGCTTTGCGGTGCTGTCCTCTTCCACCAGAATGCCCGCCATCTGGCGCTTGCGGTCTAGACCACTGTCGGCGAAATAGGCGAGTATTTCCTCCTCTGAAACCTGCACATTGGGCACCAGTGCGATCTGGCGATAGGTATCGACCAAGTGCTGACGCCAATACTGCATCGCCTTAGTCTGGACCACCTGAGCGGTGTCCAATCCCCGCTCTTTGGCCTCCAGTACGATCAGGTACTTGCCCAGCAGACTGCGCAGGTAGCGCTTCCGCACTGGGGCATCCTGTCCCTGCAGGCGCAAAGACTGGGGCATCTGGACGACAAAATCGCGCATCTCGGCAACCGAGATGGAAGTGGAATCAATGCGCGCCACCACACCGGGTTCAAGGACGATCTCCGCACTCGGAGAACACGCCGTGAGACTCCACATGAGTACCAACCCGCATCCTTGCCAAATCCATGGTTTTCTATTGCTCATGTCTGCGATCAGTACGCTAGAGCGATAGCCCCCAATCGCTCCTCCCGACCACTACCCGCCTCTACCACGACGCGATAAATGTATAGTCCTGGATCTACCAATTCGCCTTGGTCATCCCGCCCGTCCCAAGCAGTCTGATAAAGCGCGCTCCCCCCCTCCCCAGCGCCCAAAGTGCGCACTCGGTTTCCCGCCAGCGTATAGATTTCCGTCTCAAGAGGCACGGCATCGGTCAGACGCAGTAACGTATAGGAGAACTGCACTTGATCGTTGACGCCGTCGCCATTGGGTGAGAACGGATTGGGCATCACCTGCACGGCGCTGAGCAGACTGCCCTTGAGCGGCGTGCGGACGTTCAAGGCGTCACTCAACAACTCGCTTATAGCATCTCCGGGGATCACGCTCTGGGGGACTTCGTCGCTGTCCGCATCCGACACGGCACCGTTGAAGGCCGTTCCGTAGTTGAAGACCCGGGCATCGAAATCTACTTCTAGCAGCGTCTGATCTTGGTCGATGCGATCAAATTGGACGGCGAACTGGTGGGGATCTGCCGGATCAAAGCTCGGGGTAAAATCGACCACTTCGCGGTCGATGCGCACCTCGTGGATGGCCTCCAGACGGGCGGGCGTGCGCACTTCGAGAACATTGAAACCCGATTGCTCTGCCTCCAGTCGGGTTCGCACCGCATAGGTGAACCGCACCGGATCGGCCGACTCCACAAAAGGAGGATAGATTTCGCCAATCGCCTCGGAGACTACTGGTGGTTGGGAAAACTCAAAAAACAGCGAGTCGATCTGTCCCCCCGCCAATCTGGCGGAGAAAAAAGCGATGTGTAACTGCACATACTGCCGGGGACTCGGAGAGCGAATCTGGATGCCGGCGAGTCCGTCTGCATACTCATAGGTGTGCCATACGCTCCAGTTTTCCAGATCCTGGGTAATGCCACCTCGCACATTCCTGGGCATGGCTTCATAATTTTTGCGGCTCATAGGCTGGCCATTGGCCCCGAATGGCACTTCCTCTCCACCCACCCCGGTCTTGCGCCAATAAACCTCGGGTTGGTCATCGCTGCCGCTGCGGCTCTGGATGACTATTTTCGCTTCTGGATCAAGTTGACCGCTCCACCAGATGCGCCCCAAACTGGATTCTCGTCCCAGATCTATCGGGTCAGATAGAAATGAAGCCTGGGGAACAAACCCCTGACCGTACACCTCGAACTCGGCCACTTCCCAAGTCTCCCCCACTTCCAAGGGATGGAGATAGACGTGGCGTGCTATTTGGGATTCGATATCCAGTTCAACTACCGGGCTCAAGTTGTCCTTCTCGTCGTGAACCAAGGTCCAGATGAGATTTCCTTTTTCGTTTTTGCTCTCCTCCCTGCCGTCGTTGACAGAAAGCCTAAACTGGCGAATCTTGTGCCCCGGATGATCGGCGCGGGTTGCAAAGCGGACCTCTTCGATGGGGAATGGTGCCCCCAAGTCGAAGAACATCGGCGTAGTATAGAAGAACCCAGGGCCGCGGAAGAAGTTGATGCGCGGCGGATGCACAAAAGCCGTATTAGAATCGCCATCTACTATCAACACGCGCTCTTCTAACCAATTGGCCGGCAGGGTGTAAATGCTCACCAAGCTGGTAATGTCGCCATTTCGCTCGCCCATCGAGGCAATCAGGTTCTCACCGCTTTCGGCGCTGAACGGGCGGATGGCCCCCGGCACTCTTGCCACATCGATAGAATTCAGCGTGCCGCTTTCACTCCAAAGGTTTCCAGCGTGGCCCCCTAATTGGTAAAATTGGCGCGCCTCGGCCCGATAGCCCGCTCCCATCCCCAACACGGTCAGGACTACAATCAGCACCTGTCTCACCCAGTGCCTCCTTTGCTTGGTCGCCAACTAACTAAGAGAACGGCGGGATTTACAGTCGCCCGTAAATCCCGCCTGAAACTATCCTGCAACCTCTATGGTACAGGCAGTCAAGCCAGCCTTATCAGAAGGAGGACTTGATCTGGCCCCAAGTGCTGGCCTCGACTCCGGTCGCGCCGGCCTCGGGCAACCCCTCTTCGATGGGTGCCAACAGATAGTCGCCGAACTGATCGGCATCCCTAGAAGCACCTACGCCACCAAAACCAGACCAATAGGCATCGTCGTAGGAGCCGGGATCGGCATCCTTGTCGCCCCAGTTGACCTCTATACCGACAACGGTGCCTTCGACCCAATTGTGTTGAACACTCTGGTCGGCACCGTCGGGATGGATGTCGTCAAAGGGCACAATGGAGTACTCGCCGAACATTTCGGCTGGCTCTTGGGTATCGACGTTACCGCGGAGAAACTGGCCGGCCCACTCCACGTACGGGGGCTGGCCCGCCCAAGCTTTGGAACCATCGATGATCCGGGTATAATAACCGGAAGAGCTGAAAATTGGGCCGGCCAAATCGTAGCGTTGGGCTTGGGCACTGGCCCAGCGGGTCTCGAAATCATCCCCCTGGTCGAAGCCGCGGAAGATGCCGCCGGAGTGGTCCCAATCTGTAGTCGTCGACCACTTCTCGGTGTTGTTGATGTAGTCGTCGGCAACCCAAGCTGAAAAATAGGCCTTGCCGTCGTTGATGTTGTAGGCCCAAATGAGCGAGGCGTTGAAGTCGCTCAAATCCATGGGCGCGCCGAACTGGTTGAACATGGTTTCGGCTTTGATCTTGTACACATCGGAGACAATGTCCCAGTCCGACATATCGCCGTCCAGCACGGGCGTCAGGTGATCTGGGAACTGGAACATGAACTTCATCTCCCCTTGGTGGCCAAAAGCCGAGCCGACCATAAGGGCCGAGACCAGTAAGGCAATTGAGATTTTATTGATCCTCTTCATTGCAACACCTCTTTTTCCGTTAGTGAGTGAGGTCATTGTGTTTTTTGCTACCCCAATCGGGGCTGAAACGACGACTGTTTTTTCTCCTCCTTTCGACTGCCAACAGATCGCCATGTTATATCACTGCAATCTCAGTGATCCAACTTCGCGAGAGTCAAGCCTCCTAGCGTTCCAGCCCGGCATAGGCCGTCATGAATATCTTGCTGGTCGTGCTAGGGGGCAGATTTTCAAACGTCAGCTTCTGCAGGCGAAATCCCGTCTGCAGATGGAGTCTGTAGCCCAAGTAATCCGAGGAATTATTAAATTGCACCGCGACGATGCGACTGAAGGAATCCGGCTCCAAGTCGCGATCGACCGGCACTCCCTCGTCGTCATCGCGAAACTGCTCAAAGTGAGACAGTTCTAGTCCCAACTCGACGAGCGTATGGGAGAGCAGGGGAATGCGGGCAATGAGAAAAAGCGTCTCGGTCAACTCGCGGCGCTCCGGGTCGCGCTGGCGAACGGGGCGCTCGCGCAAAAATTCGCTCTTGAAGCGCGGTTCAAGTTCGATATTTCGCACGGAGAAAGTGTAATCGGCCTTGTTGATGAGACCGACAAAACTGGCCGTGCCGCGCAGGTCGCGCTGCTCCCGGCGCTGATTGTAGATTTCAGTCTTGAACTTGTTGATTACATTCAGGTTTCCTACGAGCGTGAAATCGAACTGTACATAGGAAGTGTTGACCCAAGTGTCGCGCGCCGGGAGTACATCGAAAACGCGCTGTTGAGTACCGCGGGAATTAGACGGCTGCACCCACTGAAAGAGGTTGTCGGGAATGTCGTCTTCGACCAGCTTGAAGTTGTCGAACACCCGCAAACGGCCCAACTGGGCAAAATCCCTTTCGTAGGTGATGAGCAGGTACGCGGATTCGTTTTTGCGATCCCCCGCCAGCAGTTTTTCGCGCAAATGCCCGACGGTTAGCCGGGCCTCGGGCCCGATGTGGGTTCCCGCGTACACATTGTAGCCACGGTGGTCGCGCCCGTAGGGATAATCGGGTTCTTCGTCGTTTTCAAAGCGGTCGATCCAGCCGTTGTTGTTCATGTCAACGCCAAAGAGGTATTCGGGTCTATCGGCGTGATAGCGCAGGAAGGGCTCTTCGTAATCGGGAATGAAGTTCTGGCGATCCTCCGTATCGTTCTGGTTGAAATCCGAGACGAAATCGTTGTTCTCGTCAAAACCCGGAAAGACCGCATTGTCCGACAGCATACTATAGCGGTTCCAGTCCGGTCGGCGGTCTTGGTCATCGTTGTCCTCGACGAACTCGTAGATATAGGATATTTCGTCTTCGTAATCGATTTCGTCCTGTCCCCGAGTACCCGCCAGGAAGGTGCGGGTAGAATAGTCCGCGTCCATGCTATAGCCTTCGAGGAACGCGAACCAAGGATAGGACGCCTTGGACAGGTTGAACATCCATGCTTGGGCGTCGTTAACCGCCTTGCGATGATCCTTTAGATTGAGATTGGGATACTGGCGGTACTGCTTGTTGAAATCGTACTCCCCGTAAAAGTCAACACCCCAGACCTTGTTGGCCTCGAAGGTAACGCCAAGGATGGTATTAGCCGTGGGCAGACCGTAGTCGAATTTCAACAGTCGCTGGTTGGAGTTATCGCGGATATTGTTATCGGCTCGTTCAACCAGCAAGAAGACGGGCTGTGAGTCCCGGTTGGTCTGCCGGTCGGACGTGATTTCCACCTTGTAGTCGTTGGAGATCACCAATTCAAAGAATACTCTTTCAATAGTCGTAGGATCGGGCCCGGTGTACAAAGGGTCCGTAAAGTCGTAGGTCAGGGTAATGCGCTCGTCCCCGTCCGCAGCCAAAAACCCCACCCGTTGGAACCCCCCTTCGCGTATGGGCTCGAATCCTATGGCACTGCCGCGGAAAGTGTTGCCATCTACATCCTCGATGATGATTTCGTCGTCGAATAGGGCCGCCCCACCCACTCCGTCTGCGGGCGAGTCGTCCGACAGCCGGATAATGATGCGAGATATGGGCAGCGCATTCTGGTCGGTGGTCAGAGCCCCACCCGCAAAAGGGTTGCCGGTGAAATCGTCAAATAGCGTCTGACCTTGGAAGGCGGTCACATAGGTCGCCCCTACCTGAACGAAGTCGCCGACCTGAACGATTCCCCGCCCACCCAGTAAGTTGGTAACACTGGTCTTCTGATCGGGGATATCCAGAGAAGTGGCCACGGCTGGCCGACTGGGTCGGGCTAGTAGGAGAGTGCCCAGGTACTTGTCGGCGGCAAAGTCCCACTGAATGCCGTTGAACGTGGGTTTAGAAAAAGTCATCGGTGTCAAAGTAGTGCGGATCTCATCGCCAATCGTGATGCTGTAGTAGTATTGTCCCTTGTGGTCCGAGGAGACGGCTACTCGATTGAACCATTGGTTGAACCTGTTGGTCTTGAGGATGCTGCTGCCGAATTGCTGGGGACGATCTTGCTGCCAATCGTAGATCAACCAACCTCGGGTGACTAGATTGCCGAAGAAATCGTAGAAGAAATCGCCCTCCAACGCGGTGTCCACATAGCGTTGATAGGGCTCGCGGGCGTAGTTGGAGTACTCCCACTGTCTCCACTGGTACTCCTGATACAATTCTTGGGGGATGTACCATTTGCGCACTGCCGGATCTAGCGCATCGAATAATACCCCCGGTCCTTGCGGGGAAAAATCCACCTTCCCACCCTGTTTCACTCTACCCATGCGCGAGTCGTACGCTTGAGCACCAACCGGCGTCGGCGCACTCCAGCTTAGCACGCAGAGAACAGCACCTACCACAATTAGATAGCGCTTGTTCAAAATTCCCCTCCTCACTTGGCTAGCACCTAAGTAGGTGCCAAAAAGTTCGTTTACACAAGGTTTATGAGTTCAGCCAGAAATTATCAGCGTAGACGCCCGCTTTTTGCAATCGCTCCTGCGGCCTCAATTGCCAGATATACTGGCAGGCCCTATCAGCGGACTCATC
>JAJDVZ010000007.1:0-10777 GCA_022825835.1 Candidatus Latescibacterota bacterium | reverse complement strand
GTTTGCGGCTTTCTGCCGTTGCTGTCCCGAATGGTCATTCCCGCGCAAGCGGGAATCCACGCCGTCGGCCCCTGCCCGGCCCGCTGGACGCCCGCTTGCGCGGGCGTGACGGAACAGGAAGCAGTAGCGCGTAACATCAGTCAACTAGTTCGATGCCAATGCAGATCACTATTGTCTCCTACGAGAAACATCGCAACTCAGCGCTAGCAGCCGCCGAGCAGGAGTATATCAAGCGGCTCTCGCGGCAGGCGCGGGTCGCGCTCTGCCCAAGTAAGGCACGGGGCGGCTTGCCGGACCGGCTGTTGAAAGGAACGTATGTCGTCGGGCTGTACGTGGAAGGAGAGCCGTTTACTTCTGAGCAGTTGGCAAAGCGGCTCCAGCGGCTGATGAACCAAGGCCGCTCGCACCTAGTGCTGGTAATCGGAGGAGCCGAAGGAATGCCGGCGGGGGTAGAATCTCAAATACAAGAGCAGTGGTCGCTGTCGCCGCTGACTTTTTCTCACCAGCTAGCGCGCCTGCTGTTGTTGGAAGCCTTGTATCGGTCCTTTGACATGTTAAGCGGCGGGCGGTACCACAAATAGCCGCGCTTAAAAGTACGTCATCAGCCTGTCCCACAATCCCATGCGGCCAATGCTCTTCTCGGCGTGGATGGGCACTACGGCCAGCAAGCTGTCGCCCAGCGAGACCCGCAGCTTGCCCAGTTCAGTCCCGGCCGCGACCGGGGCTGGCAATTCCTCGGGCAACTCTAGGTGGCGGACGATCTGTTCCTGCTGTTCGGAGGTGAGTACGGCGACTATGGTGTCTTGGGCAAGGACGCCCACTTCTGGCTCTATGCCCCAATTGAGCGCGACCTTGCCCATTCGCTCGCCACTTTCGACGATGGGCACACGCGAGAAGTTTTCAAAGCCCCAAGTTAGCAGGCGGCGAGTTTCCCGGCTGCGGACGCTAGAAGAGGAGGCTCCCAAGATCACCGAGATTAGGCGCATATCGCGGCGCATGGCTGTGGAAACGAGGCAGGAGCCGGCGCGCCGCGTATAGCCGGTTTTTAGCCCGTCAAGCCCTCGGAACCGCCCCAGTAGCTTGTTGGTGGCGCGAAGCGTGAACTTGCCGTTGCGGAAGGGCTTGCGGCGAGTGGAGGACCATTGCAGGGCCTCCGGGTGGGCCGAGATGAGCTCGCGGGCGACTTTAGAGAGATCGTGGGCCGTGCTTAGGTTGCCCTTGCCGCGTGGCGTGTTGTCGAGGCCGTGGACATTGACAACACGGGTGTTGTGCATCCCGAGGCTTTGGGCGCGTTCGTTCATTAGCCTGACAAAGCCGGTAGTCGAGCCGCTGACGTGCTCGGCAATGGCGACGCAAGCATCGTTGGCCGAGGCAATGGCCGCAGCCTCCATCAGTTCCCGCAGGGTAAAGACTTCACCTCGCTTCAAGAAAACCTGAGAGCCGCCGGTGCGCGCCGCACGACGGGAGACCCAGACCGAGTCTTCTAGCGAGATCTTGCCGGCTTTGACCATTTCCAAGACCACTAGTTCGAGCACCAGCTTTTGGGTGCTAGCGGGCGAGCGCCGCCTATCGGGGTGATGGGCAAAAAGGACGGTGCCGCTTTCGGCTTCGAGCAAGAGGGCAGCGGCATACGGGGGCTTCCGGCCGGGGTCGAATTCGGCAGCTTGAAGCGGTACCCAGAGCAAACATACGACAACGCACAGCGAACGAATGTACATTATTTTCTCGCTCAAAAAGCTAATAGGAATTATCGGGGGATGAGTCTAAATGTAATAATTAAGGCACGTTAGGTCAATCGAGATCTTGTATCACCGAGGCGAATAAAGAGAGGGACGGCATTCCACTCTTCTGGCCAACGGGTGTTTCCTTACGAGGACCAGCAGCGTAACTTTAGCGCTAGAAAGGACGACCTATGACTACGGCAACCATACCTCAACTCACGTATAGCGGCAAGCCGATCGCCATGGATCAGGTGGGCGAACTCCGCCGCTCGGATGATGTAATTAACGATCGCGACGCGCTCTGGGCGCGGATGGAAGAAGACGGATATTTGTTTTTGCCCGGGTATTTGGATCGGCGAGAGGTGTTGGCGGCGCGGGCAGAATTGTGCGATCGCCTCTTCAAGGCTGGGGTGCTAGACCCAGCGCGACCGCCGATGGAAGGCGTAGTGGCCACCGGCGAGACGATCAATCCGGCGGCCACCGGCCCTTTTATGCCCGTTTTAGCGCGCAACAACCCGCCGCTGGACAAGGTCCTCTACGACGGCCCGATGATGGACTTTTACGAATTTTTCTTGGCCGGTCCGGTCCGGCATTACGACTACACGTGGTTCCGCGCCAAGCAGCCGGGCACCAACACGGCGACGACCCCGCATTATGACATCGTTTATATGGGCCGCGGGACCAAGGCGCTCTACACGTCGTGGACGCCCTTCAGCGACGTGCCCTACGAGATGGGCGGGCTGATGGTGTTGGAGGGGTCGCACAAGAACGAGGCCCTGAAACAAGGCTACGGCCAAACCGACGTGGATGCGTTTTGCGAAAACGACGGCCCTACTGCGCGCCGAATTGTCGAGTCCGCGCAAGAGCAAGGCCGCGAATTGACACGCGAAGAACGCGAACAAATTCGCTGGAACTCGTCCGGGGCCTACTCGCACGACGCGATTGCCGTGCGCGAGGAGCTACAGGGCCGCTGGCTGACGGCCGAGTACCAGATGGGAGATTTGCTGGTCTTCTGCATGTACCTGTTGCACGCCAGCTCAGATAACCAGACGGACCGCATCCGCCTGTCTTCCGATACGCGCTACCAGCGTTCATACGAGCCAATAGACGACCGCTGGATCGGCGACAATCCACCCGCGCACGGCATCCGCGCCAAGCGGGGCATGGTGTGTTGATTAGTTGACGGACGGGTCTTGGGGGAACACCGAGATGGGGCGATATTTGCCCCCCAAGGAATGCAGCACGGTTTGCCACATGGTCTCGGGTGTGGACGCGAGGACTAGCTCGGGTTCGCCTGGGGCCAAAAACCAAGTACCAGCGTTAATCTCGGATTCGAGTTGGCCCGGCTCCCAGCCGGCATAGCCTAAGTAGAACCGCAGCCGTGGCGCGGCGGGTTGGAGGATATCGGCCTCAGCGTACTTGGTATCGAGGTCGCCACCCAAATAGAGGCCATCGAGAATTTGCGTCCCCCCTTCGACTAAGCCGTCGAGTCGGTGCAAAAAGAAAAGATAGCGCTGATGCACCGGCCCCCCCTGATAGAATATCCGCCCCAACTCTGCACACGCATCTTCGCCGCCTGCGAGTTGTTGCAGGGAATCAGCCGCATAGCGCTGGATCCGCTTGCCGAGGGGCTGGTTGATCACCAAGCCCATGGTGATGTCTGTTTCGCTATAGTGGGTAATGAGCACGACCGCGCGGTCGAAGTCGAGCGCGTCGAGTGCGGGCGTGGCGACCAACAGGGTGCCGGTTTGGAGCGGTGCGGGCATGACAAGTATCTGGTGTAGCGAGTGCTGATGTGAACGATAACAAAGATCGCGCGGCGCGACAACCGCGTTTAAGAGTACATCAAGTAGCGGCGGCGAATAGCGTCAAAGGCTTGGCACGCCTCGGCCCAAACGGCCTGCAACTCGGCGACGGCCGTGCCCGCGTCGAGGGCGCGGCGGATCTGGTCGGTGCCAGCGAGGCGGTCGAAGTTGTGGATGCCACCGGCCGGCACGCGCCAGGCGAATTCGCGCGGATAGAGCCGCCGCACGGCCGCGAGCGCCTCAAAGCCAACGCCGACCGGCTCAAAAGCTGGGCGATCGAGGACGTGGACTTGGACGCCTTCGCAGGTTTCGCTTGCGTACTTGCCAGCCGTCGGCTGAAAAAACACCGGGCGGAAGCCCACCCCGGGCAGCGCTTGGCTGTTGAGCGCGTCGGCTAGGCGCGCCCCATCGATAAACGGCGCGCCAAACTGCTCAAAAGGCTTGGCCGTCCCCCGTCCCTCAGACACATTGGTCCCCTCAAAGAAGCAGGTTCCCGGATAGATCACTGCCGTCTCTGGGCTGGGCATGTTGGGCGACGGCGGCACCCACGGCAGGCCGGTGTCCTCCCAGTAAAAGGAGCGTTGCCAGCCCTCCATGGCGACGACGTGCAGGTCCGCGCCGATTCCGTATTCCTCGTTGAAGAGCCGAGCGAGTTCGCCGATGGTCAGGCCGTAGCGCACTGGAATTGGGTACTGCCCGACGAAAGAGGCAAACGCCGGGTCGAGACAATTCCCAGCAATGGCTTGGCCGCCAATGGGGTTGGGACGGTCGAGGACGAGAAAGGGGATACCCGCTTGAGCGCAGGCGGCCATGCTCAGGCTCATGGTGTAGAGATAGGTGTAAAAGCGTGCGCCCACGTCTTGGATGTCAAAGAGCATCAACTCAACGTCGGCGAGCATGGCGGCATCTGGTGCGCACACTTGGCCGTAGAGGCTATAGGTTGGCACGCCGGTGCGTTCATCGGTAGAATGGGCGATGTGCTCGCCGTCCTGCGCGGTACCGCGAATTCCGTGCTCCGGCCCGTACAAGGCGACGAGCGTACAGAGATCGGATTGGTGTAGCCGGTCGGCGGTGGATTGCAGGCGCGCATCGACGCCCGAGTGATTGGTAATCAGGCCGACGCGTCTGCCGCGGATCAGGTCGGAGGCCGCAAGCAGGCGTTCGCAGCCGAGGACGACGCGGCTCATGGCTCGGGTACGAGCGCGGAGGCGTGCTGGACGCGGCGAGCAAAGTACTGGTAGAGGATGCTGCCCGCATAGACGCCGTCCTGCGCGACGGATGCGCAGCGGACGGCTTGGCTTTGGCGGCGGCGGCGATAGATGTTGCGCGGATGCACAAGGCACCAAAGCAAGGCCGCACAAGGAGCCAAGGCACTGGACCACTGGCCTCGGCGAAGGTAGTAGAACACGGCCAGCACTTCCAACCACAGGCGCAAGGGCAGCAGCCACAGCAAACGGCGCAGCCCCGCGTTTTTGCACAGCGTGATGAGGCTGTTGCGGTGGTTGAAGTACGTCTTGCGGAAGGTGGCCGGAGGCTGGGAAAAGCCCGAGTGGTGAAAGACCACAGATTGCGGCACGGCGCGGATTTGGTAGCCAGCGAGCTGGAGACGCCAGCACAAGTCGATTTCTTCAAAGTGCATGAAGTACTCGGGATCGAAAAAACCGACTTGGCGGGCCGCGGCAACGCGGAGAAAGAGAGCGGCACCGCAAGCCCAAAAGAGCGGCACGGATGCGTCGTATTGGCCCTCGTCGCGCTCGCAGCGGTCGAAGAGTCGCCCCCGACAAAAGGCGTAGCCCAAAGCGTCGATATAGCCGCCAGCTCCGCCTCCGTAATCGAAATGCTCAGGTGCGCTGGCCGAGCGCAACTTGGGCTGGCAGGCGGCGATCCGGGGATCGCTGTCGGCCATGGCGACAAGGGGAGCGAGCCAGTTCGGCTCGACGTGGGTGTCGTCGTTGAGCAGCACGGCGTAGCGGGTGCGGACAGTCGCCAAGCCGCGGTTGCAGGCTGCGGCAAACCCTAAATTGCGCTCGTTGGGCAAGACCTCTAACGCGGGAAAGGCGGCTTTGGCCCGCTGCAAGCTAGGCGCGTTGCCCCCGTCGTCAACGACGAGCACACAGACGGGATAATTGCTGTGTTTATAGACTGAGGCCACGCAGTCGTAGAGCACGTCCGCGCGGTAGTGCGGGATGACGACGGTGACGGCCTCGGTCATGGAGTGGTGGATTGGCGGAGGATGCGCTCGGCCTCGACCAATTCCGGCCGCTCGCCGTATTGCTCTTTGTACTGCTGGAGGATGGCTAGTGCTCCGGCAACATCGCCCTTGGCCTGTCGGGCGGCGGCCAACTCGTAGTAGGCCTCCCAGCGTTTCGGTGCGAGGGCGATGGCTTGGTAATAGAGGGGCTCGGCGCGGTCGTAGGCCGAGTAGGGTTCTTGGATCAGCACGCCGGTCAGCGCAATGATATTGTCGTAGGTGGCGGCTGGCTCAACACCCACGCGATCGATGAGGAACAGCACGGCGTCGTGGATGTGATCGATTGCGATGTCGTGCTGGCCGAGGGTGCTGAAGTAATCGGCCGCGGCATAGTGGTTCTCCCAACTCATGTAGATGTTGTCGCGTGCCCACTGCATGAGTTGCGGCACCTCGGCGGTGCGCCCCTGCTCCTCGTAGCTGCGGGCCAATTGCAAGACGCAAGCCCAGTAATTGCCCAAGAGGCGCTCGGAGTTTTCGTCTTTGTATAAAGATGGATCGGTGAGGCCGCGGAAGCGGTAGTTTTCGAGGAGATTGCGCTCTAGGGCCGCGTCATCGACGCCGTCTGTAGGTTCGGGTGAGACTTTTACACTCATGCCGACCATCGTCAGATAGGGGTCGAGGTTGAGCAGGTTGCTGGTGGGAACGGTGATGGCAAAGTGGATGGGTTTTTTCCACTCGTTCCACGCCAAAATTTTGATGACCATGACGTCTTGGACGCGGAGAATCGGGTACTCAGGAGGCGCGCTCACTTCCACGTCGATTCCCAGTTTCTTCAGCTCCGGCGGCACCTTGGGTTCGGGCCAGTACCGCTTGTAGAAATCGACCATCTGCGTGTCAGTGAGCACGGAGTCGATGAAGTCGTCGGTGTAGCGGATGTCGATGCGCGGTTCGCGGTCGCGCAGTTGCTTGATGTACCAGTTGGTGTTCAACAGACTCAAGTTGACCACCCGCACATCGCGCCGCAGCCCTTCTACTTCTTGCAAAAACCACAGTGGGAAGGTGTCGTTGTCCCCGTTGGTGAATAGGATGGAGCCTTCGTCGCAACTAGCCAGCATGTTGTACGCGTAGTCATAGGCGATATAGTCGCCCGTGCGGTCTTGCACGTGATAGAGCCGCGCCGCCACCCCGGCTGGCAGCAGCAACCCAGCCGCGGCCACCGCTAGCACGACCGCCCGATATTTCCCCCACTGCTGCCGCACCGCCTCGACCACGCCCAGCCAGCCCAACCCCATCCACAGCGCGAACGCCAAGTACATCCCGCCGAACACGTAGTGTCGCTCGCGCGGCTGCGGGTCTGGCATGTTCAGGTACAGCGACAGCCCAAACCCCATCACCAAGAACAGCAGCAACACGCCCCCGAACCGCCGCCAGTCCCGCCGCCCGTGCCACCATAGCCCCCACAGCCCCAACCCGTACGGCACCAGCGAAATGGACACTGGATCCGGTATATTTATGGTGGCCTTGCGGAACACCTCGACCCGCTCCAACAGCGGAAAGGGAAACTGCTGAAAGAAGTACTTCATCTGCTGGTCCCAAAACTGATAGGTGCGGCTCGCCCGCGCTGTCAGCATGGTAGTAAGCATGCTCTCAGTGCCGTATTGCTCGCGGTTGAGGAACTTGAGAAACGCCACCCAAGTCTCTGGATCGTTCTCGTCGATAGCCGGATTCAGGCCCGAGCGAATGTACAGTGCGCCATACGTAGAATAGCCCAGCGCGAACAGTACGAGGACGCCTAGCAGTAGGATGAACAGCCGCCGGTCTTGGCCGTACAGATACGCTAACAGCCCCGCCAGCCCCAACACCATCACCCCATTCGAGCCAGCCCCCGGCCCCAATATCACCAACCCCAGCCCACTGACCACGCCCCAGCCGACCAGCAGCACGATCAGCCGCCGCAGCTCGCGGTCGGCAAACCACGCCAGCAGCATAAGCGATGGAATCGTCAACAGGCACAACAGGTGCACGCCGCCGCCGAGGCCAAACAAATACGCCAGCGCCAACAGCCAGCGGTCGTTGGCCGCTCCCGCGCCACTGCCTTCCCAATAGAAAATCAACCACAGCCCCAGACAGGTGAACAAGATGGAGTAGCCGTACACCTCGGCTTCGGAGGCGTTGTACCACTGAGTGTAGGAAAAGGCCAACGTCAGCGCGGCCACGGCCCCACCGGCGAGGACGCCGATGTCGCGGGCGTCGCCCAACGGTTGCAGGGGCTGGCCGCCCAGCGCCCGCCGCCCGAGCGCGACGGTCGATAGATAGACGCACCAAATCGCCAGCGCCGAGGTCAGCGCAGACATGAAGTTGACGCGGATGGCGACTTCGCCGAAGGGAAACAAGGTGAAGACTCGCCCCAACAGCACGTACAACGGAGCGCCCGGCGGATGGGGTACGCCGAGGATATAGGACGTGGCAATGAACTCGCCGCAGTCCCAAAACGACACGGTCGGCGCGAGGGTCTTCACGTACATCCCCAGCGTCAGGACGAAAATCCCCACCCCGAAAACCCGGTGGATTACAGCGGAATTAGGCATTGGCAAAGGTCTTAGGTGAATGCGCGGATAAACGATCTAAACTTTAAATATAAGAAATATAAGATAACGTGAGCTTGGGTTACGCGGCCTGTAATTGGAGTTTAGTCTTCCGCCGCGTCGTCTATGGCTTGGTAGGCGACCAGCTCCCAGCCGTGAAACACCACCGCCAAGCCGATGTGTCGCACCGACCGATAACGGCGGAGCAAGAACGGGTCGGCCAGATAGCCGCGCAACTGCCCTGCGGCCTCCTGCACCTTGTCCGCCACAACGGATTCGTCAAGCGACTCGCGCCGCTTGAGATACTTGAGTTCGAGCACGTAGCCGAACTGCATGTCGGAATACTGCGCCACAAACGGCTCCAAGTACAAATCCGCATACCCCTTGTTGAGTTCATACTCCGAGTGCAGCAGAAAATACGGGGATAGGCTCAAGTGGGCGGCGACAAAGCCATGCACCACCTTCTCGCCGTCCATGTAGTCGCGGATGCCGGTTTGTTCGGCTAAGGCGTCGCGCAAAAAGTCCAAGACTGGCTGCCAAGCGCCGTCGTAGGCCATCGCTTGAACCAAGCGGAAAAAGGTGTACACATCGACGGAGAACACCCCCACATCATCATACGCATCGCGCAGATAGCCGTACATCAACCGCTTGACCGTTTGATTGGGAATGCCGAGCCGGGGCACTCCGTGCGCCACGTCGCGAATGCTGAGCAGGCCGAAGTAATGCAGCAGCGATAGGAAGTTTTCGCGTCGGTCCAGTCGGTCGAGAGGGAAACTGATTTGGAGGTTACTCTCAGCGGTCTGCTCGCCGATGATGTGGCGCAGCAGGTCGAAGTTGCCGTTGAGTTGGCGGTTGACCGTTAGCAGGTGGCGCAGCTTGCCGTAGTCGATGCGCACGTTGGTGTCGATCAACTCATCTGGTATGGATCGGTTCGGAATGGAAGCCTTTAGATAGTAGAGGACCATATCGGTGTTATAGAGATCGTCCTCGGCGCTCTTGGCAAATCGATAGCCGTTGTACCACTCGCGCATCACGTCTAGCGCGGCTTCGATCTCCTGATTGAACGCGCCGTGATCGCGGTATAGCTCCAGTAGTTGCCACACCTCAGCCTCGGTGAAGCCGAGCATCTGGTCGAATTTTGGTTCCAAGCTGATGTTGCTGCCAATGTTGAAGCCGCTGGTGACGTCGTCCATGGTAATCGGCGACACGCCGGTGATGAACAGCCGCTCCAAGCCGCCGCCGCTTCGCCCTGCTCCGGCCTTGAGCGTGGCAAAGAAATTGCGATAGAAGCCGCCGCCATGGGTGAAGGACTGATAGGCTTCGGCCCCGCGATGCGCCAGCACGGTGTTGGCAAAGTTGTCGTACTCGTCGATGAGCACATACAGCGGAATGCCGTGATCGCCGGCATACAGGAATAACTCGTTGAGCTGGCCATTGACCGAGCTTGGGGCGCGGATGTGCTGCTGCGCCGCCTCGGGAAACAAATCCGCATTGCGCTCCAGCGCGTGTCGGACCACCATTTGGCAATACTCTTCAAAGCGTTCCCGCAGGGTTTCTAAGGTGTCATCGAACGCCGAGAAGTCAAAGCGCAGGATGACGTAGCGATGGCGGTTTTCGGTGGGATGCCGCCCCAAGTGGGTGCCGCCGAAGACGGCCTCGAATTCGTCGGCGCGGTTGCGGTCGTAGTAATTGTCCAGCAGGGATACCCAGCAGGATTTGCCAAAGCGACGCGGGCGAATCAGAAAGACGTAGCGTTCCTCTTCCAGCGCGTGGACAAAGCGCGTCTTATCGACATACAGGCGCTTTTCCAAGCGGATGGCGCGGAAATCAGCCCAGCCATAGGGAATGCGCGGGTAGGAGGAATTAGGCATTGGCAATGGTCTTAGATGAAGGCGCGGATAGACGATCTATTAAATAGTATAGGGGAATTTAGCGGATAGAAAAATTTTCTTGACGTCGTGGTTAGGTGGCCGCCGACGGCCCTAGCCCACCAACTCGGCCGTGCCCCAAGTGCTCGGATCGCGTTCTACACCCATGTCCGAGATCGACGACCAAGACTGGGTGCCGTGCTGTGAGTCGTGCAACAGGTACGCAAACCCCACCCGGCTGAACTCCCTCGGCGCAAAACCATTGAGACCCGCGGCTGGCAGTTTAATCTCTAGCTGATAGCTCCGCTTGAGTCGGCGCAGGCCGGTCTGAATCGAGTCTTCTGGGCAGGGTGGTGCCTGCTCGCGGGCTTCCTCAATGGAGGTCTGGCGGGCGATGGGTTGCTTGCCGTCCTTGCCGCTGCCGCCGGGCAAGACGTAAAACCGATGGCAGAAGCGGTTGGCGCGGTGCTCCTTGACGTCGCGGGTGTCGATGAAGAGTTCGAGGCTGTCGCCGGCAGCAGGCTGGAGCGGATTGAGCTTGTAGGTCGTCTTGCGCTTGACCTCGCAGGCAAAGTACAGGCCGCTGTCGTCGTAAGCCATATAGACC
>JAJDVZ010000009.1:0-8789 GCA_022825835.1 Candidatus Latescibacterota bacterium | reverse complement strand
CCAGGCTGACAGGGGTTTACGTACAAGGGGCATATCAGAAAAAGGTATATAGTACTCTGTAGTGCGAGTCAAGAAAAACAGCGATGGCTGAAACCGATTGCCGCTTCCAACTGCCGCGGGCAATTCGGGCCTTTGTTCATCCTATCCGCCAAACCGTCACGCCACCCCGGGCGTCGAGCGCGGCAAGCCCGCGCCCGTCTGGCCGCCAGTACAGCTCCGCCCCTGTACCCGCCAGAACCGCAGCCCCGATCGCACGGCCTTTTCCATCCCTCTGAAGCGACCACACTACTACGTCGCCATCCCGTGCTGCCGAGGCCAGGCGCATCCCGCGGCGCGCGAAGGCGAGCGCTGTGACAGGTTGAACATGATGCTCAAGAACGCCGGGGCTTGTGCCTTCGGGACCATCTCCCTGGAAGCTCCAGACCGTCACTGCGTCGCCTCCGCCAGTGGCCAGGAGGGTGCCCGTGTCATCGAAGGCCAGGGCCGACGGTTTGCCAGGATATCCGGATATCATGGAGTCTTGCTCCGTGGAGCGGCGCCAGAAGTGCACCGAGTTGTCTTGGCTGCCGCAGGCCACGATATCCCCGTCCGGGCTCAGTACCATCGACACCAGGGACCCCTTCCACTCCAGCTTCTGGCGAAGCTTCCCGGTGGATGCGTCGAAGAACGTCACTCGACCATAGCAGGCCGTTGCCAGTTCTCCTGCGTTGGACCAGGCGAGCGCGCTGACGGTGCTAAGATGATCATCAGATCGCCAGACTTCTCCGCCGTCTGCACCATACACGCGAACCTGCCGGGAGCAGGAAGCTGCCAACCATTGGCCGTCCGGCGGCCACGCCACGTTCTCCACCCAACCGCTGTTGACGTCGATAGCCTGTTTTACTTGACCTTCGGCGATACTCCAGATAAGGACTCGTCCGTCCTGGCCAGCCGTAGCGACCGCGGTTCCGCTTGGGTGGATGGCCAGCGCGAGCACGCCGCCATCATGAGCTCCCTGCCGCGCCCAGGCGCTTGCGCCAGACTTGCCGTCGAACGCGTAGACGCCACCCGCGGCGTCACCGACCACCAGCGCCTCACCGCGGGAGGTCCAGCCCCCGGCGATGGCGTAGTCACCGACCGCCGCAGACCAGCCCCGGCGAAGAACACCCCTTGGACTGGCTACATTCAAATCAGACATGCCTCGAATCCCTGCCGCATGCCCTGCTCATCGAGGTTGCGGCCGATGAAGACGAGTTGATTGCGCCGGGGCAAGTCTCCCCATGGACGATCCGGCTGGCCGTCAAAGAGCATGTGAACCCCCTGGAAGACGAAGCGGCGCGACTCTCCCGCGAGGCTGATGAAGCCCTTCATTCGGAAGATGTCCACCCCGCGCTCACGCAACAGTTCGCCAAGCCAGGCGTCAAGCCTTTTGGAATCGACGTCGCCGTCCGCCTCGATCGAGATCGAACCCACCTCGTCGTCGTGCTCGTGCTGCGCGACCCAGGTACGCTCGGCCTCTTGCCTGATTGTCGCTCCATCCGTGTTCGCCAGTCGGAGATCAAACTCCTCGGCGGTGTGTTGCGCGTAGAGGCCCACCCGTACCTGCCCGTCAACCTCCAGGAAGAATGACTTGCGCCCCGGGGAGTCGAGCTGCAGGTTCACATGCTTACCGGCAGGAATCGCATCCCCCGGGCGAATGATCTCCGCAGGTTCGGCGTAGCGCCGCACACACCACTCCGCACCCTCACGGAGGGCAGCGTCATCCGTGCCCTGATCGGCCACGACGACGAGCGACATCGCCGGATCAGGCCCTTCGGCCAAACTGAGTTCGTAGCGGCCGTCATGGAGCAAATAGACTCCAGTCCATTCGAACGGATACTCCGGCTCAAGGAAGGTAGGACGACGCTCGAGCGTCTGGTCCAGGTCGAAAGCACCGAGGTTGAGTACCGTGTCGACGGGGACATTCCCCCGTTCGCTACGCACGACTCGCGCCATTCGGTTCATGTCCCGGAGCCGCGCCTCGAGCCTGTCGATCGTCTCGCCGTTAACGAGGTCCGTCTTGTTGAGCACGAGGACGTCAGCGAACGCGACCTGCTCGGTACTTTCGTCGCTGCGGCCGAGCTGCTGCTCGATATGGGCTGCATCGACGAGCGTGACGATCCCGTCAAGCGAGAACTCCGCGCGAATCTCGTCGTCCATGAAGAAGGTCTGAGCGACCGGGCCGGGGTCGGCGAGCCCTGTAGTCTCCACTAACACATAATCGAACTTGTCGCGACGCTTCATGAGATTGCCGAGCACGCGAATCAGGTCTCCGCGCACCGTGCAGCAGATGCAGCCGTTCGACATCTCGAAGATTTCCTCGTCAGCGTCGATGACGAGCGCTTGATCGATACCGACCTCCCCGTACTCGTTCTCGATCACGGCGATGCGCTTACCGTGCTCCTCACTCAAGATCCGGTTGAGCAGGGTCGTCTTGCCGGAGCCGAGGAAGCCGGTCAGGATGGTGACAGGTACGTTTTGAATCATGTTCATCTAGTTCTCCTGGAGTAGTGTTGTTATGTTCTCTCTCGTTCTTGCGACACGGCGAGACCGGCCCGGACAAGCCACGGCTTCGATAGCCCCTGTACCGCCGGTCCATCGAAGATCAGCCGTCGGTCTCGCAGAAAGACGACTCGCGTTGCCTGAAGCGGCAGTGAATGAAGGTCATGGGTTGCCCAGACACACGCAGCACCAGTGCGACCAACAAACTCCTCCACGAGCGTGCACAGCTCATGGGCGGCGACGGGGTCGAGTCCAGCGGTGGGTTCGTCGAGGAGGAGCAACGCGGGCTCGAGCACCAGGAGACTGGCGAGTGCGACCCGGCGCTGCTCCCCAAAGCTGAGTTGATAACACGGTCGCTCCAGCAGATGGTTAATGCGCAAGGCCGCCGACACCTCCCTGGATCGACGTCGCGCCTCGACGGCTTCGACGCCACGACGAAGCAGGCCCCAGGCAATGTCCTCGGCGACGGTACTTGCGATGAAGTGGCGATCCGGGCTCTGATCGAGAAACGCCACGCGTCCGTCGAGCCGGTCGCGGAGCGCCGCGTCGGGCGACACGCGGTTTCCGAGGCGGTTCAGGATTCCTTGCGCCGGCGCGTCGAGTCCTGCGAGCAGGCGCAACAAGCTCGACTTCCCGGCTCCGCTTGGCCCACACACGAGTAGCCATTCCGCGCTTCCCAGGCGGAGTTCGAGCTGCTTGAGCACCAGTTGCCCACCGCGTTCGACGTCAACGGCATCGAGGTGAACGCCCTCGTGGGTCCGTACGACTCCGTATGAGGCGCTACGCAGCATTGCGTTCTCCTCGGCACTTTCGAGGCGCGCGAAGGCATGCAGCACACCTTCGCCGAGCAACGGTCCCCAGGTGGTCAAAGGCAAGCGCCGTGACCCCAGGCGGAGACGGGCCGCGTCACGCCGCTGGACCCATTCACGCTGGGTGAGAACACCGTGCATGAGCGCGTGGTCAAGGCTGGCTACGACGCCCTCAGGAATCCGAAGCCAGAGCAGGAGTTGTCGCAACGACGCCCAGTCAACCCGGGTCCCGAGCCAGAGAACCCAAATAACGCCGCACAAGATCCGGGCGCTCGTTTCAACGATGACGTCCGCGTTGGATTTCAGCGCGACCCCACCAAGCAGAGCGAGGACCACGAGCGCCAAGGTCCACTCGAGGGCAGGCTCGATCCTGCACTGCCCACGGGCACGCGCGAACAGGAGCAGCAGCGCGCCAACCCCCGCGCCGATCAAGGACAAGGTGGTACTGCGCGCGCCTGCATTGATGATCAGCACGCTGCTGGTCAGCGCGATACCCAATGCCGCGACCCATGGCGGTTGGCGGCGCTCGAAGAACAGAGAGTGCTCAGCGTGGAAGTGCATCGCGCCGTCCTCCGAACACTCGTTCCCAGCAGCGCCCGGCGATGAATCCCAGCCCAAAGAGGATGAGGATCGAAAGCGCGAGCCCGATCTCCCCCTGGCTCAGGTCGACGATGCTCTCTGCAGGCGTTCGCCCCGCCTTCTCCGCAGTCGCACCGAACACGGTTCCGTCGATGCCCTCATAGCCACATCCCGACAGGCCGACTGCCAGCAACAGCACCATGACCCACGCGCCGCGTACGGACACGGCGCGAAGCGCTCTCAGCGAGTCCGGCAGGAGATCTGGCCGACGTTTCGCCAGAAGCCGTACGATGCCGACGGAGACGACGGCTTCAAGAACCGCCAAGGGGACCTGGACGGGGGCAAACCCGAGCAGCACCACGCCAAAGGTTGTCGCAGGCGCCGCCGCATCGGACAACGCCATGGCAAGCACTACGGCGTCCGCCACGTACACGCTCAGGCCGCCGACGCCACATGCGAGAGCGAGGGCGAAAGCCCCGCCTACGCCGAACTGCCGGAACAAAGCCCAAAGCCCGACGGTCGTCAGAGGCCCCAGCAGACCAAGCGTCAGTGTGTTGACCCCGAGTGTCGTGAGCCCGCCGTGAGCGAAGAAGACCGCCTGCAGCAAAAGCACGAAGAATGTTGGCCACACGATACGGCGGAGACCGACGACCAGGGCAAGCACCGGCGTGAGGCAGATGTGACTAGTCGCGCCCACGACCGGGACCGGTAGCGGCATCAGGGTACCGGCAAAGAGCAGGCTCGTAACACCCGCCATAATGACCGGGGACGACGGTATGTCGCGTCGCGTTTGTTGTTCGCCGCGGAGGCTCCAGAACACCGTGGGTGCGGCCAGGGCACTCCACGCGATGGCCTGACCGAGCGGAAGCACGCCCTCTGCCAGATGCATCAGCGCCCCTCCTCTTGTTGTTTTTCCATCGCTTGCCCAATCCTGTTAATGGGCATGACCTGACGTTTCATCGGCCAGCGCGAGCGACCCATGAATGCCCGCGACCACGAGCAGCAGGATGGCGATTCGTAACATTTCGATACCTCCACATAAACTCTCATGTTCAGGGCTCTGTACACCCCTAAAACATGTTGGCGACAGACTTAAGCCTGTCCCTGAAATTTACAAACAGAGCAGGAACAACGCCGGGCGTTATTCGGACAAACAACTTTGATGAGTTATGCGGGAGTTATCGGGGGAGAACGTGCGTGTGTAGTGGATCTGTCGTGTGAAGGATACCCGCTTTCAACCGCGGCCTGGGGCGCTGCATCAGCAAGTATGAGTGTGTAAGTATGGCCCGCGGCAACTGCCTTGCCGTCAAACACGGACTGCGTCAGGCACTGTACGCAATCATCCTGGCATTCCAGAATATCTTCGCCGAACTGGTGCGCAAGCGCGGATGCCTGCCCAAACAGGATGAGAGCAGAGAGCAACCAGGCCGACAGTCGTTTGTGATCCGGGTACATATGGGAGATCAGTATAAATCCAGGCCGCGATGTGTCAAGAAAAAACGCTCCCGAACAGTGTCAGAGATGAGCTGTCCGCTAGGTTATCAGCACAACGGCATGGACGGCAATGCCTTCCCGGTTGCCGATAAAACCCATTTTCTCGTTGGTGGTTGCCTTGACATTGACGGCGTCCCTGCTCACGGCAAGGTCGGAGGCCAGGTTGTCCCGCATGGCGCCGATATGGGGCGCCATTTTCGGTTCCTCCGCGATGATAGTGATGTCAGCGTTGACCATCTCAAGATTTTTTTTCGCCAGCAGCGCCTGCACCCGTCGCAACAGGACCCTGCTGTCGATATTCCTGAAATCCGCGCTGGTGTCCGGGAAATGCGCGCCGATGTCACCCAGCGCGGCGGCGCCCAGCAGAGCATCGCACAGCGCGTGAATCACGACGTCGCCGTCGGAGTGCGCCAACAAACCCTTGTCGTGGGGGATGTTGACACCGCCCAGTACCAGCGAGCGCCCTTCCACGAACCTGTGAGTATCGTAACCGTGACCAATTCTCATACTATTCTCACCTAAATTAATCCGCCATTCCTGCGAAGGCAGGAATCCAGTGGACAAAGAGTCGCCTCCGGCGACACGATATTCCACTGGATTCCGGGCCTGCCCCCGTATGGAGTTGGGCGGGGGTCAGGCCCGGAATGACGAAATATATATTTATATCGTTATGCGTAAATAGTGCTCCGCCAGCGCCAGGTCCTCCGGCAGAGACACCTTGATGTTGTGTACTCCGCCCGGCACGATCAGCGGTCGGTGGCCCCTGTGCTCCAGGGCCTGGGCCTCGTCCGTGACCAGGAGGCTGTCGGCCATGGCCGCAGTCAGCGCTTCCCGCAACACTCCTAACCGGAACATCTGCGGCGTCAGGGCGCGCCAGAGCCGTTCACGGTCCAGTGTTGCTTCAATTTCATATTGCTGTCCCGCCTGTTTCACCGTGTCCCGGACCGGGAGGGCCAGGATACCGCCGACCGGATGGTCCCTGAGCCCGTCGATGAGGCTGTCTATATCCGTTAATGTGATACAGGGCCGCGCCGCATCGTGGACCAGTACCCAGTCGCTGTCAGCGGCGAGCCCGGCCAGGCGATTCAGACCGTTCAGCACGGAATGGCAACGTTCGCGGCCGCCGGGCGCAGTAACCACCCGGGGATGGCGGGCCGGCGCCACGGCCGGCCAGAACTCGTCGCCGTCCGCCACAACCACGACGATACCCTTGATCAGCGGATGTTCGCAGAACGGCAGCACACTGTGTTCCAGAACGGTGCGGTCCAGCAATTTGAGGTATTGCTTGGGCCGGTCCGCGCCCATGCGCCGGCCGATACCCCCCGCAGGAATGACAGCCCAGAAATCCGGCTGGCCCGTCACGGCGCGGCAACCGGTTCTTCCAGCGGCATCCCTGGCGTTAACTCCCGGTTTGACTGGTCCGGGTTGTCGATAATCTGGTAGAACACCTCGTCGGATTTAACCATGCCCATTTCACTTCTGGCCCGTTCTTCAACGGCCTCGAGGCCATGTTGCAAATCGATCACTTCTGCGGCGAGGGAAGCATTCCTTTCCCTGAGCTGATCGTTCTCGTCCATCAGGTCCTGTTTTGTCTGTTCCATTTTGTTGACGTCGGTCAGTCCGCCGGGGCTTAACCACAAGCGGTATTGCAGTAGCGCCAGTATTACCAGCAGGGTGATGACCAGGTAGCGCATCTTATCCCGTCAGGTTTGAAAACGCGTCTGCCCCCGGGTAATTGGCATCGCCACCCAGTTCCTTCTCTATCCGGATCAGGCGGTTGTACTTCGCCACCCGGTCCGAACGGGACAGGGAACCGGTTTTAATCTGCCGGGATGACGTCGCCACCGCAAGGTCTGCAATGGTCGTGTCCTCGGTCTCGCCGGAACGGTGGGATATGACCGTGGTATAACCGGCTTTCCGGGCCATATCAATCGCCGCCAGGGTTTCCGTCAGGGTGCCTATCTGGTTGACCTTGATCAGGATTGAGTTTGCCGCGCCGGTGTCAATACCCTGCTGCAGGATGGCCGTATTGGTCACGAATAAATCGTCTCCCACGAGTTGCACCCGGTCGCCGAACCGCGCCGTCAGCGCCCGCCAGCCGTCCCAGTCGTCCTCGGCCATCCCGTCCTCCACGGTGATGATCGGATAATTCTCCATCCAGGGCGCAAGGTAATCCAGGAATTCCTGCGCATTCAATGACTTGCCCTCAGATGCGAGCACGTAGCTGCCGTCCCGGTAAAATTCCGTGCTGGCGATATCCAGGCCCAGCAGGATATCCTCGCCCGGGATATAGCCGGCTTTGCCGATGGCGCTGAGAATGACTTCCAGGGCCGCCTCGTTGGAATCCAGGTCCGGCGCAAAGCCGCCTTCGTCCCCCACGGCGGTATTCAGCCCCCTGGCCGACAGCACCGACTTCAGGGCATGGAATATTTCGGCGCCGTAACGCACGGCCTCCGCCAGGCTGGCTGCGCCCACGGGCAGGATCATGAACTCTTGCATATCGACACTGTTATCCGCATGGGCGCCGCCGTTGATGATGTTCATCATCGGCAACGGCATATCAAACGGACCATCGCCGCCCAGGTAACGATACAGGGGCAGGCCCTCGTCTGCCGCCGCGGCATGGGCAACGGCCATGGAAACAGCCAGTATCGCGTTGGCCCCCAGCCTGCTCTTGTTGTCCGTGCCGTCCAGCTCCAGCATGGCACGATCGATGCCGGCCTGGTCGCAGGCTTCCATGCCCAGCAGTGCCGGGCGCAGGGCATTCTCTATATTGCTTATCGCCTGCAACACGCCCTTGCCAAGGTAGCGGCCGGCGTCGTTGTCTCTTAATTCCAGGGCTTCCCTGGAGCCGGTCGAGGCGCCGGAGGGCGTCATGGCGCTGCCGGCATTGCCGGCAGCCGTTGCGACTTCGGCCAGGATGGTCGGATTTCCCCTGGAGTCCAGGATTTCGGTTGCTGTTATTTGAGTTATTTTCGACATCAGGCTGTTGCTGTTTTTACGCGCCGGTCCAGGTCGGCCAGGGTTTCCAGCAATTGTTTCACTTCATGCAGCGGCAGGGAGTTGGCGCCGTCACTCAGTGCCCGGTCCGGTTGCGGATGGGTTTCCATGAAGATCCCCGAAACGCCCACGGCCACCGCAGCCCGGGCCAGGGCCGGGACGAATTCCCGCTGGCCACCCGATTGCCTGCCCTGTGCGCCCGGCAACTGTACCGAATGGGTGGCGTCGAATACCACCGGGCAACCGGTATCCCGCAGGATGACCAGCGCGCGCATGTCGGAGACCAGGTAGTTGTATCCGAAGCTGGCGCCGCGTTCGCACACCAGTAGTTGGTCATTACCCGCGGCGCGGGCCTTTTCCACCACCTGCTGCATGTCCCAGGGCGCG
>JAJDVZ010000174.1:0-37491 GCA_022825835.1 Candidatus Latescibacterota bacterium | reverse complement strand
GTTTGCGGCTTTCTGCCGTTGCTGTCCCGAATGGTCATTCCCGCGCAAGCGGGAATCCACGCCGTCGGCCCCTGCCCGGCCCGCTGGACGCCCGCTTGCGCGGGCGTGACGGAACAGGAAGCAGTAGCGCGTAACATCAGTTAGGAATTAGGAATTAGGAATTAGGAATTAGGAATTAGGAATTGGGAGCGGGAATTCTCAATTCTTAATTCCTAATTCCTATGCGTAACATGAATAAATAAGTACTTTTAGTGATGTGCATATACTGACTTTAGGAATCAATCACCACACTGCGCCGGTGGAAATCCGCGAGCGGCTGGCCTTTCCCGAAAGCGACCAGCCCTCGGCCCTAGTCCGGCTCGTCGGCGACTACGGGCTGCACGAGGCGGCCATTCTTTCCACCTGCAATCGGTCCGAGCTGTACTTGGCGGCCGATGGCGACAGTGGACTGGACCAAGTGCGCCGCTTTCTCGCCGAATGCCAAGGCGTAGATGTCGCAGCGCTCGAATCCCATTTCTACCAGCTCAATGATTCAGAGGCGGCCGTTCACCTTTTTCGCGTCGCCAGCGGCATTGACTCCCTCGTCGTCGGCGAGTCCGAGATACTCGGGCAAGTGCGCCGCGCGCTGGAAGTAGCCCAGCAAAACGGCTCGGCGCGCCTGTTGCTCAACGAATTGTTCCAGCGCTCGCTGCGCGTGGGCAAGCGCGCGCGCGCCGAAACGGAGATTGGCCGCGGTCGGCTGTCGATTGGCACGGCTGCGGTCGAGCTAGCCGGCCAGGTCTTTGAAAACCTGACGGGCTGCTGCGTGCTCTTGGTCGGCGCTGGCGAGATGGGTGCGCTCACGGCCCAGTACTTGGTTGACTCCGGCGTCGAGCGGCTGTTGGTAAGCAGCCGCACTTTTGCCCGCTCCCAGTCGCTGGCCAGCCAGTTGGGCGGCGAGGCCGTGCCGTTTGGGGAACTGGCTGCTCAGCTCGCTGTCGTTGATATCGTCATCTCGGCGACTGCGGCCACGGACTACGTCATCCGGCCCGCTGATTTGCGCCGGGCCATGGAGCAACGCCGAGGACGCCCGCTGTTCCTCATCGACATTGCCGTGCCACGCGACATCGACCCGGCCGCGCACGACATCGACAACGTCTTCCTGTTCGACATGGACAGTCTCGAACAAGTGGTTGCTGCCAACCGCCAAGAGCGCGAGGGGGAGATACGCTGCGTGCAAACCATTATCGACCACGAGCTAAAGGAGTTTTTGCACTGGTTCAACGCCTTGGGCACTGGCCCGTTAATCCGCGCCTTGCGCGAGCGCGCCGCTCACCTCCAGGAGCGAGAACTCGCGCGCTGGGCCTCCCAACTCGGCCCACTCTCCGCTGACGAGCGCCAGCTCGTCGAGGGCATCTTGCGCGGTTACGCCAACAAGCTCCTGCACGACCCGCTCGTGCAAATTCGCGAGTTCGCCAACGACGACGAGGGCTACGTCCGCCTCGATACGGTGCGACGCCTCTTCCGGCTCGACGATGAGGAGAAAGAATCGTGACGACGTTCTGCATTGTCTCCCTCGGCATCGCCTTGGCGTTCTACTTGGCTGCCGCGCTGCTGTTTCAAGGGCACTTCCTCTGGCACAAGAGCGGCTGGGACGCGCTGGGGCGCAAGAGCCTGAAGCTGGGGCTGGCCGTACACGCGATCAGCATCGTGCTGCACTTTGCGCTTTCCGGTCAAGCTCTCTTCGCCAACATGTTGGTGATCATCGCCTCGCTGGTCATGGCTTTGGTGGTTGCGGGCCTGCTCGGCGAGCGCTATGCGCGCATTCGCCATCTCGGCCTGCTGACCGCGCCCCTCGCCTTTCTCGGCCTACTCTATCCGCTACTGATGCCCCTCCGCTTTGAGGAGGCCGAGTCGATCCTCGTGGAATATCCCTTCCTCGGCATTCACGTGGTACTGACGCTGCTCGGACACGTGGGTTTCGCATTGGCGTTCTGCTCGGCAGTCGGCTACCTCGTCCAACACCAGGCCCTAAAAAAGGGCCAGCTCAACAACTACCTGCCCGCGCTCGACACGGCGGCGGCGGCGACCTTTCGCTTTGCTGGCGGGGGCTTTTCGTTTTTTACCTTGGGTTTGGGCATGGGCGCGATTTGGCTCTTTGGCGCGCCGGGCGAATACCTCGCGGGCGGGGATACCAAAATCTGGCTGGCCCTGCCGACGTGGTTTGTCTTTGGTATCTATCTCTATTTGCGCGGCATTGGCCGACGGCACGGTCGCCGTCTCAAGTGGTTGGTGATTGCGGGGTTCGTGCTGGGTCTGATCAACCTGCTGTGGGTGCGCCACGATTTTGTCAATTTTGTGTAGTGCGCCGCCGGAATGGCAGGAACTGATATGATCTCCGGTCTTAGAAGCCGTCTGAAAACTATATTTTTTATTTGATCCGTTTGAGTAGCAAATGGATCATGGCAATCTGAATCAAGGCTTCACTATGGCGGGTCAAGACCTCATAATCTCTCGCATGTCGGCGAAAATTCATCAACCACGCAAACGTGCGCTCAACGACCCAACGGCGGGGTAACACCTCAAAGCCGCCGCCTTGTTTGGCGACGACTTCCAAGTCTATTTTGTGCGTCTTTTTTTGGCTGGCCACCCACGTTCGGATGGCTTCGCCTTGGTAGCCGCCATCGGCCCATAGCTTCCGTAAGCGAGAAACGCCAGCGGCCTTCAAGCGGGTCACCACCTGCTTCAAACCATCTCGATCATCGACATCGGCGGCGGTGACCACTACCTGTCGAAGCAAACCCGAGGTATCCACCAACAGATGCCGTTTGCGGCCTTTGATCTTTTTACCGGCGTCATACCCAGTTGTTTTACCGTGGGTTGCGGTCTTAATCGTCTGACTATCGACTACGCCAGCCGACGGCATCGCCGCCCGTCCGTTTAGGCGGCGATCCCGCTTGGTAAGCTGATCCAGCACCGGCGGCCAGACTCCTTGCAGGCTCCAGCGACGAAAGTAATCATACACCGTTTTCCACGGCCCAAAACAACCAGGCAACAAAGCCCAAGGACACCCCGTCTTGTTTAAATACAAAAGACCGTTGACGATTTGGCGTCGATCCCGCGGCGGCCGACCCGGACCGTCAAGCCGCCAGCGCGGGGCCGGCAGCAATGGTTCGATCCGCTGCCATTGTGCATCGGTTAGATCGGTGGCATATTGCCTACGCGGCGTACTCATCATACAAGCCTTTCTGTTCAGATTTTGTGGTGAAACCTGAATATGGCTCGATGAGTACGCCCGTTCAAATAGAGGCTGCATTAAGGGTTTTCAGACGGCTTCTAAGATTCATATATTCTAGCACACACCCTACAACGCCCTGTCCTATTTAGGACATTGTGAGAGGAGCCATGTTATGAATTATCGATCTCTACTAATCGCCTGCTTGGCAACGCTGGGGTTGGCCGTCGCTGGCTGGGGGCAAGCCGACGGTAAAATAGCATTTATCTCCGACCGCGAGGGGCATAATGACCTGTGGATTATGAATGCGGATGGGAGGGACCCTGTAAAGTTGACCGAAGGACTGTCTTGCATTAGCCCGACTTGGTCTCCAGATGGAACGAAGATCTCCTATATATCCCACACGTCAGATAACGGTGAAACTAACAGTGAAATCTGGGTAATGGACGCCGACGGCAGTAACCCGCAACAGGTGATAGACGTTCCGGGAGGGGAATGGATATTTCTTTCGTGGTCTGAAGATGGGAGTAGCATTTACTATTCTGTCTCGGAGCCGAATCGAGGGGATGATACGTTCGCCGTAGCATTGGATGGAAGTGATCCCATACTCGTGGACGGTAAAGAGGTCCCCCATTTCCTCGCTTCTCGTTCGCCGGACGGAACTAAAGAAGCAATCGTCGTGTTGCTGGACGAAGAGGGCCATGCCCGCCTCTATATCCGCGATGCCGATGGTCCCCCGTTTTTTCCCTTGCCTAGCGAGCCTTGGGGTATTCCTCTGCCTGACCTACCCGACCAAGGTACGCCGCTCCTTGGTTCTTTAATAACGTTCAAGTACCCTACTTGGTCTCCCAGCAGCATGAGAATAGCCTTTTCTTCTCGCGACGGTCTCATTTGGGCTGTTGATATAGACGGGAGCAACTTGGTCGAATTGACCAACGGCTTAGGTGGACGCCAGCCAGCTTGGCAACCTGTCGTCCCTTCTGCTACTGCGACGAGCGTCGAGTCCCAGTCGTGGGGACAGATCAAATCACTGCTTGCTCATTAATCGCGCCTCGTGCGTAGGGGCGGTGAGGAACGCAAGCCGCCCCTACGCACCCTTCTGCATTAATCCCGCCTTACCGATCCATGTAGCGCAATCGCAACACGGCTGTTTCTCTCATACTACACCGCATCGCCTAGCAAAACGTCGTCCTTCAGAGTGCAAGACGATTTGAGCGATTGGCCTACATTTTGCTATACGCCATGTAGCCTATTATCTTTGACCCAACACCAAAGGACGCTCAAATGTCTAATCCACAGCCTTCTTCCGAACTCACCACTCGCGATGTTTTGCAGCAGATCGACCATCGCCTGAGTCTCCTCGAGACGGATGTGCGCGAAAACCATACTAAGATCGAAGCGAAGATCGATGCGCTCGATAGTAAATTTGAGGCTAAGACTGACGCGCTTGATAGCAAATTTGAGGCTAAGATCGACGCGCTTGAGGCCAAAACCGAGGCCAAGTTCAATGCGCTCGAAGGCAGGATTGACGCGCTTGATAGCAAAGTCGAAGGCAAAATTGACGCGCTTGATAGCAAGATTGAAGTCGAAATACGCGAATTACGCCGCGAGTTCAACGGCAAATTTAACTTGGTTATCGTCTTGGTCATCACTTCTTGGCTGTCGATGATGGGTACGCTGCTCTTCAAATTGTAGATACGGTTACGCACCCTTCCGCACCAACCCCGCCCGATTCATCCACAAGCGCAAAATCCACGTCGACTCGCACGACAAATGCACGTAGAATGACCCCGCCCGACGCTGCCCCGGCTGGTTGAACTCCTATTGGCCCTGCCGCGCAGTCGCAAGGAATTTGTATCGCCGTCGTTCTGCTGTATCTTCTGTCGCCTACACAAATAAGGAGTCAAAATACCCGATATGCCCCGCGACCCGATGCTCACCCCGGAAGAAGCCCGCGCCATCGTCCTCGACCACGTACAAGTCCTCGGCCCCGAGCGCGTCTCTCTGCTCGACGCCACCGGCCGCGTACTCGCCCAAGACGTGTTGGCGCGCCGCGACAATCCGCCCTGCGACAACTCGGCCATGGACGGCTATGCCGTGCGCCATGCAGACGTAGCCGCAGCAAGGGACGACGCGCCTGTAGCTTTAGAAATCATCGAAGACATACCGGCCGGCAAGGTGCCGCAGAAAGCGGTTGGCCCCGGTCAAGCCAGCCGCATTATGACGGGTGCGGCCGTGCCCGCAGGAGCCGACACTATCGCTCCAGTAGAGGACACCCGCTCCGCTGAGCAAGGAGTCGAGATCCTCGCCATTGAAGAGTGCGGCGCACACATTCGTCGGCGCGGCGAGGACATGCGCTGCGGCGAGCCGATCATCAAGGCCGGTACCGAATGCGGGCCCGGGGAGTTGGCCGTACTCGCCGCCGTGCAGCAGAGCTTCGTCTCGGTGTACCGTCGGCCGCGCGTCGCCATCCTCTCCACTGGCGACGAGTTGGTCGAGATTGAGGAGACGCCCGGAGAAGGCCAAATCGTCAACAGCAATACGTGCGCCCTAGCCGCCTTTTGCCACGCCCACGGAGCCGAGCCGGTGATGCTGCCCACAGTAGCGGACGACGAGGCTGCCATCCGCACCACCATTGAGGCCGCGCTCCGCGCTGACTTTGCCGTCTCCTCGGGCGGCGTCTCGGTCGGCGAATACGACTTCGTCAAAAAGGTGCTCGACGACTTGGGAGCCGAGACGATTTTCTGGCGCGTGGCCATGAAGCCAGGTAAGCCACTAGTCTTCTGCACGGTCGGCGGCGTGCCCTACTTCGGCCTGCCTGGCAACCCGGTATCGAGCATGATGTCCTTTCTCCAGTTCGTGCGCCCGGCCATCCGCAAGGCCGCAGGCTATCCGCAATCGGCGTGGTTTTTGCCCGAGGCGCACGCCCGGGTGGAAAGCCCCTGCGACAACGACGGCGACCGCCGCCAGTACATGCGCGCCGCCTTGCGCTACCAAGATGGCCAGTTCTGGGTGCGCCCCGCCCGCAGCCAAGGCTCGCACATCATCAGCTCCATGCTCAACGCCAACAGCTTCGTCGTCTTAGAACCCCGCCAGCGCGCTGAAATCGGCGACGAAGTACTGGTGCAGGTTGTTGGGGAATTAGTGATGGGTGGCGAGAGTAGATGAAATTAGCGACCGAACGCCACCCGGTCGCTTCACCTTTAGGATCTGTTATGGCTTCTAAAATACTCGACAATCGCGCCCTAAAGCGACTGCAACCGGCAACCTCGCTGTGGAAACAATACGACCCGGCGGCAGCGCCCCGCGCCCATTGCTTCTAACCCCAAGGACTCTCTATGAACCGCCCTCCCGCAGAATTCAAGCGCGTACCCGTGGCCCTGCTGTACTCCTTTACCGCCGACTGTCTCAAGGCGGCCGGGCTGCGCGCCGACCACGCCGATCAGCTAGCCGAACTGTTGTCCAACTCCGACCTGCGCGGCGTGCGCTCGCACGGTACCCGCGCCATGGTTGGCTATTGCGGCGGCCTCCGCGACGGCACCGTCAATCCCAACCCCGACCTGCGCGTGCTCCAAGATACCGAGACCACGGTCCTCATCGACGGCGACGGCGGCTTGGGCTATGCGCCGATGATGCTGGCCACCGAAAAGGCCATTGAGAAGGCCAAGCAATACAAGGTCGCCCTCGGCGCGGCCTGTCATCACGGACACTACGGCTCGGCCGGGCACTACGTGCGCCGCGCCATGCAGGAGGGTTGTTGCGCCTTTTCAGTTCAGGGGCACCATCCCAATTACTTCGGCGAAGGGGGCGGCAACAAGGGCCAGCAGTCTGCCTACTGGGGCAACCCGCCGCTGTGCTTTGGCTTCCCGTCGGAAGAAGAGCCGCCGCTGATCCTCGACGCGGCGACCTGCATCTTGGCCGACTATCATCGCGGCCCGGAATACGACGCTTTACAGGAGCTGATCCCGCCGGCTTTCTTCAAGTCGATGGGCTACACTGGCTCGGCAATGACGTTGGGCGGGGCTTTCGTCGGTCAGAACAGCGACCGCGCTCGGGACGTTACTCAGCGGTGGCCCCGCGCGGGCAGTGGCGGCCTGATCATCGTCATGGACATTGGCGCGTTTGCCCCACCCGCCGCCTTCCGCGCTGGCGTTGACAATCTCGTGCGCGGCGTCCGCGAGACCATGGAACCCATGCGCGGGTACGACGAGGCGACCCTGCCGGGCACCATGGAGTACCGCAAGAGCGAGGAATACGCCCGCGAAGGGGTGCCGATAGGCTTGGACGATTTGGAAAGGCTAGCGGCGTGCGGACGCGAGTTGGGGGTTGAGGTGGAGTGGGATTAAGTACGGACTGAGTGTTTTATCGAATTTGGCGTAAAATTGTAATCACTACTGCAAAATTTACGCCATTTTTAGAAAATCAACGCTTACTCAATCCGCACTTCCCGCTCCTGTTTTGCCGATTCGTACAGCCCGTCCATCATCTTCTGCACCATCAGCCCGTGCTCGCCGGGCGACAGGGTTTCCGCGCCGTAGAGTACGTGATCGACGAAGTTGCGCATCTTCTGGCCAAAGCCGTCGGCTGCTGGGCCGGTGGGCAGCCAGTCGGGTCGGGTGTTGACCATGTAGTCGTTGGCGTCGTGGAAAAAACCCGGCGGGTCCCAGGTGGTACCGCCCTTCTCGCCCATCAGCGTAAAGTTCCCCACACCTTGCTCGATATGGGCGGCGAAGCTGGTTTCAATACTGAGCATCGCGCCGTTGGCAAAGCGGATGTGCCCCACGGCTAAGTCTTCGACCGTATAGGTCTCGTAATCCCAGTTGGGCCAGACCGAGGCCACGTTTGACGGCTTGTCGCCGATGTAGGTATAGGTGCTACCACTGGCTGCCACTGGTTTGGGCGCGCCCATTGCATAGTGTGTGGCTTCCAGCATGTGGACGCCGATGTCGATCAGCGGCCCGCCGCCTTGTAGGTCCTTGCGGCCAAAAACACCCCAGTTGGGAATACCCCGCCGCCGCAGGGACTGGACTCGGGCGTACAGGACGGCTCCCAGTTCGCCGTCGTCAACGAGCTTTTTGATAAACTGCGTCTTCGGATCATAGCGGTTCTGGAATCCAATGATCAGCTTTTTGCCGTTTTTCTCCGCGGCGTCGAGCATTTGCTGCCCCTCGCGCGCATTCATGGCCAAAGGCTTTTCGACGAGGACGTGGGCACCCGCGTCGAGTGCGGCGATGGAGCAGGGGGCGTGCAGGCCGTTGGGCGTGCAGACGCTCACCGCGTCGGGTGCGACCTGCCGGAGCATCTCCTCGTAGTCGGCGTAGGCTGCGGGAATTTCGTATTCCTCGCAGCATTTTTGCGCTCTTTCCAAGGCCACGTCCGCGGCGGCGACCATCTCCACGTCGTCTATGTCTTGGTAATAGCGCATGTGCGCCCTAGCGATGCCGCCCGCGCCGATCAGGGCGACGCGCAGCTTGTCTTGTTTGCTCTTAGTCATTGCTCTCCGTCTTTTTGAGATTGTGGTGAGACACAAAAAAACCGGCCCGCAGACCGGTTTTTTCTGCTACATATACCATCCTATCCCGCTTGGAACTGCTCGATTAGCTGGCGCACATCTGGATGCCCGTCCACGCTGCGGCCGGGGTGGATAATCAGCCGATAGCGGAAGACGGCTTGGTCGCCGCCGGGGATGGTCAGGCTCTCGTCGATGTTCTCGTCGCCCTTGAAGTCGTGTACTCCGAAGGGGTTGGCGGTAAACAGCCCGTAGCCACGCACGTGCCAGTAGGTCGGGTGACGGGGGTTGTCGTGGTGATCGACGACGGTGTGCCCCCACTCCTCGCCATTGGCTAGCGGCCCGGAATAATCCACCCAAGCGGCCTGCTGGCCCCAAGTGGTCTCCTCGCCTTGGCCGTTTTCAAAAATTTGACCGGCGGAATTTTCAATCCGCCCCGCGACCTTGGCATCCATGGAAGTCGGCACCCGGATCGAAAACAGCCCGCCCTCTTTGGTGTCGCCGAAGGTTACGTCGCCGTAGTGGGCGCGGAATTCGCTGCGCTGGTCTACGATGCGCAACGGGCCTTCGGCGTGGATGGCGATGGTGCGCCGCTCCTCTAGCAGCTTCTCGCCCTCTGGGCCGAACCAATCGACGATGCCGTCGATCTGCGCTGCGCCGTCGGCTGCGCCTACGACCGGCTCGCCCCGCTGGAGCATGGCTCCGTGGCCGGTGCCCTCGTCCCAGAGGTTGTGGCCGTTGACGAGGCCGTGGGCTGTATAGATGCCGCGATGGTGATAGTGGTCTTGGGTCTCGCCCTCGACACCTTCCATCGGATAGGCGCGGGTGAGGCCAGCGCCGCTGGGCGTTAGCACGGGGTAGAAGTACGGGCGGCACACGTAGTGGCCGTAGCGGTATTCGGTAAAAAGCTGGCCGTCGATGGTGACGACGGCCTTGCAGTCTGCGGGAATTAGCTCGATGTCTATCATTGCTTCCTTTCGGTTATGCGGCCCGGCCACAGCAGCGCTTGTACTTCTTGCCGCTGCCGCAGGAGCACGGGTCGTTGCGGCCTGGGGCCTTTTGGTGCAGGGCTGCCTTGACCGCGTCCCTTTTTCTGGCCCATTCCATCACGCCGATAGCCGGTCGGCCGTGCCGCAGCTCGTTGGCCATAAAGCGCATGTAGGGATCGACGTGCCCGAAGTACATCTTGTATCCCTTACACAAATAGTTGAGGCCGTCCTCGCCGCGCGGGGTTTTGGTAAAACGGTGCTTGGGGCAGCCGCCGTTGCAGGCGAAGCGGTAGTCGCATTCGATGCAGTACTGGGGCAGCGTGTCCTTTTTGTCCTGCCCGAACTTGGTCTGCTGCGGGCTGGCGACCATGTCGCGGATGCTTTCCTCGTGGACGTTGCCTAGGCGATAATCCGAATAGACGAAGTGGTCGCAGGAATAGAGGTCGCCGTTGTGCTCGATGATCAGCGCCTTACCGCAGGTCTCGGCGAAGATGCACAGGCTCGCATCTTGGCCCAGCCACGAGCCGAGCGTTACGTCAAAGAGCTGGACAAAGACTTGGCCGACGTCGTTGCGCACCCATTCGTCGAAGATCGCACAGAGGAACTTGCCGTACTGCCCTGGGCTTACCGACCATTTGGAGACCGGCGCTCGGCCTTCGTATTCGGGATCGACTAACTCCAGCCCGTCCTCGTCTGGCTCGTGCGCGATGCGCTCGACGATGGGAATAAACTGCATAAACCCCGAGCCCTCTTCGCGCAGGAAGCGGTAGATTTCGAGCGGATTATCGGCGTTGTGATTTTGCAGCACGGTCAGGGTGTTGAATTCTACCGCGTGCTTTTTGAGCATTTGCAGACCGGCGTACACGCGGTCGTAGGTCGGCTTCTGGCCTTTATCAACTCGGTAGTGGTCGTGGTAGGTGCGCGGCCCGTCGATCGACAGCCCGATTAGGAATTTGTTTTCGGCGAGGAACTCGCCCCACTCGTCGTCGAGCAGGATGCCGTTGGTCTGGAAGGCGTTGGTGACGAGCTTGCCGTCGGCGTATTGCTGCTGTAGCTCGACGGCGCGGCGGAAGAAGTCCACGCCCATCAGGGTCGGCTCGCCGCCCTGCCAAGCAAAGTCCACCTGCGGCACATCTTGGGCCTCGATGTACTGCTTGACGTAGAGTTCGAGCGTCTCGTCGGACATGCGCCAATTTTGGCGCGCGTCTGGGTAGAGCTTCTCCTTTTCGAGGTAGAAGCAGTACTTGCAGTCGATGTTGCAGACCGAGCCCGAGGGCTTGGCCATTATGTGGGAAGACGCCGGAGCAGAGGTCGGTATGGTCGCAGTTTCCATCAGGGGCTATCTTTTGAAAGAGGTGAGTATGATAGGGTTTGCCCTTCCGCAATGCAAATATAGGAAAATTAGATGCGTACCATTTTTGTCGGCGACGTGCACGGCTGCGCCGCCGAGTTTGAAGCCTTCCTTGAAAAAATAGACTACGACTTCACCCAGGATCGCCTGTTGCTAACCGGCGATGCCTTTGCCCGTGGCCCCGACCCGCTGGCGGTGTGGCAGTTGATTTGCGATACCGAGGCCGAGATGGTCCTGGGCAACCACGACGCCCGCCTCTTAAAGCAGCTAACCGCCTTGAAGAAGGGCCGCAAGCCCAAAGTGAAGTTTCCCGACCAGCGCTATACCCTCGCCCAGCTTAAGCCCACCCACGGCGAAATCCTCGCTTGGCTGCGGCAGTGCCCGCTCTACATTGCGGAGGACGCTTTCTTGCTAGTCCACGCCGGCATCAATCCGAAAAAGGGCTTGCAAGGCACTCGCCGCAAGGAATTCCTGAAAATCCGCACTTGGCCGCCCTCCGACGATCTCGCCAGTCCTCGCTGGCACGATTTCTACGAACCGGAGTATCCCCTAATCGTCTTTGGCCACGACGCGCCCGGCGGCTTGGTGGTCAAAAAGCGCGCTGGCCGCCCCTATCTTCTCGGCCTCGACTCGGGCTGTATCTACGGCGGCCAGCTCAGTGGTTATGTGCTTGAAGAAGCGCGGCTGGTGCAGGTGGAGAGCCGGCAAGTGGCGGACGTGTGGAAGCGGCTTGCTTAGGCGAGGTTGCCGCGGATTGGCGTGCAAATTTGAAGTAGTATTTCAAAATTGCATGATAATTTGAAGTAGTGGTTCAAAATTACAGCAAGAACTTCCCTCACGCGCCTTCAGGAGGCGGTCTGTTGCTTCAAACGGGTTGCGGTTCGTAGCGCTCCACCTCGATCTCATCCTCGCGCGCTTGTGCCTGAGCGACGTCATAGGCCGCTTGCAGCCGTATCCAGGTCTCTGTCGTGGAGCCGAAGGCTTTCGCGAGGCGGATCGCCATGTCGGCCGACATGCGAGCGCGACAATTCACCAGATTCGAGAGGGCTTGGCGACTGACGCCGAGAATCTTCGCACCTTCGGTGACGTTGAGACCGAGCGGCTCTAGACAGGATACGCGCACGACCTTGCCGGGATGCGGCGGGTTCTTCATGGGCATGTCGGTTCTCCCTTTATTCAGTGGTAATCAATCAGTTCGACGTCGTAAACATCCTCTCCTTCAAACCGGAAGATGATGCGCCAGTTGGCCTTCACGGTCACTGACCAATAACCCTTTCTGTTTCCCTTGAGTGCATGCAGCCGATAGTGGGGAAGGCGCATGGCTTCAGAGGAGCTGGCGACATCGAGCTGAGCGAGGATTACTTCTACGCGGTCATGCAAATCGGGGCCGATGAGGCTGCGGTCGTCGTGCTCGTACAAGCGCTTGAGCCCACGATGTCGGAAACTCCGTATCATTCTATAGGATGTAATGTGTCAATTGACACTTGTCAAGAGCGAGAGCCTATAATCAAAAACCTGCGGCGGCGTCCTTTCTGGTTGGAGACGCGAAACGCTGTCCTTGATTGGCTAGGAGTGGAACACTCGGGGGCGAACCAAACATTGCTCTTGACCTGTTTATGGTCTATATTTGGTCCGAAAAGGAGGTGCCCATGAAACTGTCCAGCCAGATTAAGCCGATCAGTTATCTCAAGGCCCACGCCGCTGAGATCGTGCGCACACTTGGGGACCAACCGGAACCCTTGATTATTACCCAGAACGGCGAAGCCAAGGCGGTCATGCAGGATATCGACAGCTACGAGCAGATGCAGGAAACGGTTGCATTGCTCAAGATTCTCGCGTTGGGTAGCCGTCAGATCGAAGCAGGTCAGGTGCAACCCTCCGCCGATGTCGTCGCACGGCTCCGGGAGCGGCGACGGGATCGCTGATGGCTTTGGTTCAGTTGACTGATGATGCGGCGCACGATTTGGAGGAAATCTGCGATTACATTGATCGGCATGATGAGCCGAGCCGGGCGGATTATGTGCTGGAGCAGATTGAGAAGGCTTTCAGCAGCCTCTCCGAGTATCCCGAGCGCGGGAACTACCCGGCGGAACTGCTGGACATTGGAATTCGGGAATACCGCGAGATATTTTCCAAGCCCTACCGCATCATCTATCGAGTGATAGAAAATAACGTCTATGTGCTCTTGATCGCCGATGGGCGGAGGGATATGCAGACGTTGCTACAGCGGCGATTGCTGTGGGCATAAGACTCATTCTCTCCTCAAACGGGTTGCGGCTCGTAGCGCTCGTTCTTGATCGCGGCCTCGTGCACTTGTGCCTGGGTTTAGACTACTCAGGCGCAAGCGACTCGTAGGTCGCGCTCTCGGCGTTCCATTTTAGGGTGACCGAGCAAGGGGGGCCGTTGCGCTGTTTGTCGATGATGATCTCGGCAAGGCTTTCGAGGCTCTCGCCGTCCGGTGCCGTGAGGCCGTACATGCCCGGGCGGTAGATGAACATCACCATGTCGGCAGCTTGCTCGATTCCCAACGCCGACAAATCCGCTAGCTGCGGTCTCGGCTCTATAAGGCTGTCCTCTGCGAACGATAGCTGCACCAGCACCAACACCGGCAGGTCCAACTCTTCGGCTAGATCCTTGAGTCTGCGCGAAATGTACAAGACTTCCCGCTCGCGGCTCGAAGTTTTGGCCTGGCCACTCATCAATTGTAAACAGTCCACCACGATCAGGCCGATCCCATATTCCCGGTGCAGCCGCCGCGCCTTAGCCCGTGCTTCAAGCACCGAGATGGCGGGCGTATCGTCGATAAAAATCGGCACTTGGGCTAGGCGGTCGATACCGCGCGTCAGATACATCCAATCTTCATCGCGCAGTCGCCCAGTGCGGAGCTTGTGCAAATCGACCTTGGCCTCGATGCTGAGCAGGCGCTGGACCACTTGCATCTTGGACATTTGCAGGCTGAAGATCATCACCCCGACCTTGGCTTTCACTGCCGCGTTACGCGCCAAAGTCAGCGCCAGCGCCGTCTTGCCCACACTTGGGTAAGCCGCTAGCACGATCAGCTCGCCCTTCTGAAAGCCAGAGATACAATCGTTGAGATCGACAAATCCGGTATCGACCCCAGAGATTGTGTGGCCCTTATTGTGAACGTGCTCAATCTGTTCGAGCGCGTCCTCCATGAGCGATTCTAGGGACTCGATCCCGCCTTCGCTGCAGTTTTCGCCGATAGCAGAAAGACGTTGCTCAGCGCGGTTGATTAGCTCTAGTACGTCCTCGCTGCCTTTATAGACTTGCTCGATGATGTCGTTGGCGATCCCGATGAGTTGGCGGCTGAGTGCTTTTTCCAAGACGATCCGGGCGTGGACGTCAATGTCGGCAGGGATGGTGACTTGGGCGGCTAGCTCGGTCAGATAGGCGGCTCCGCCGACGTCATCGAGTTGGTCGCGGTGCTTGAGTTCTTCGACCAAGGTGGGCTGATTGACGGCCACGCCGCGTTCATAGAGGCTGAGCATGGCCTCGAAGATGTCGCTATGCGACGTGTTGTAAAAGCAGCTTGGGTCGAGGATTTCGATGGCATGGCCGACGGCGCGCTGTTCGAGCATCATCGCCCCCAACACGGCCCGTTCTATCTCAATGGCCTGTGGGAGTGGTCTCTCTAAGCACTGATTATCACCGGGTGCTTGGGTCATCATTAGGTCCTTTTTACTCAACATTCGCCCACAGGTGCGACAGATCGCGTCGTAGGCCGATATTTTTACGAAGGAGGTGCTATCGTTAGGTATTCCTTTGATATTATCCTATTTTTACCGTATATTTTCTTATAATCAAGGTAATGCGAATCTCGGAAAACAGCCGTTGACTACTACCGACAAAATTAAGCAGTCCCTAGTCGGCATCGAACTGGTGCGGCTCCTCGCCTACGAGGGAGATCGTATCTTCACAACGGACCGAGCCAGGGAGCTAGCCCCTCGGGTGGGCCTCAAGGACCCGTATCTTTGGGAGGCCCTCTATCACCTTCGGCGAAATGGATGGATCGTCTCGTTGCGCCGGGGACTCTACGCGCTGTCTTCTACGGTCCCTGGTATCGCGCCCGTCCACGAGTTCGAGGTCGCCATGGCCTTGGTCCGTCCTGCTGCCCTTTCTCACTGGTCGGCCCTGCATTACCACGGCTTAACAGAGCAAGTACCAAGGAAGGTATTCGTCCTCACCACAACGGAGACTTCGGTTCCCCGCATGAGAAGGGCTGGATGCAATCATCCTGGGGGCGACTATTCGGTTGGGGACACGACGTACCGTTTCATTCAGGTGAGGTCGAAGCGCCTTTTCGGGACTGAGAAGGTGTGGATCGGCGATGCCCGTATCGCTGTTACCGACCTTGAGCGCACACTGCTGGATGGCCTTTCCATGCCACAGTACTGCGGCGACTTCGCCGAGGTACTCCACGCCTTCGAGATTGGAATGGCTCAACTAGACATTGCACGGATCACCGAGTATGCCCTGCGGCTAGACGCGGCGACTGCCAAACGTCTCGGCTGGGTTCTCGAATCCAAGGGGGTCAATCCCTCCAAGGTTGACCGCCTGACCGCGCTTCCGATCAAGGGCTACCGGAAGCTCGATTCTGCTGGACCGAAAAAGGGGCGTTACAATAGTCGCTGGATGATCCAAGAGAATCTGCCGGGAAGGATCGACGCATGAAGCCGCTTCGGACGCGTCTGCAGGAAGCGCGCCAACGTCTCGGTATCCCGTGGGAGATACTTGAGCGGGATTACTTGCTGTCGTGGGTTCTTGCCGGCATCGGTCAGGTCCCCGTGTTCCGCGATACGCTCGTCTGTAAAGGTGGCACGGCGCTCAAGAAGTGCTATTTCGGAGACTATCGTTTCTCGGAGGATCTGGACTTCTCCAGCCTTGAAGGTATCCCTGTGGGGGAGGCGATGGAGCGCGTGGTCGGCGAGGTATGCGATGCTGTCATGCGGTTGCTGGACGAGTACGCTCCCGTAGAGATCACCTGCGAACGCTACACCGAGCAAGAGCCTCATCCCGGAGGCCAAGAAGCCTTCATAATTCGAGCGCGGCTCCCGTGGCAGAAGCACCCGCAGACACGTGTCATGATCGAAACCACGGTGGACGAAAGGATTCTCACGCCGGTCGAGAAGCGACGAGTCATCCACGAGTACGGCGAACCGCTCGAAGCAGAAGTTCAAGTTTATTCGCTCGAAGAAATCGTCGCCGAGAAGCTGCGGGCGATCCTCCAGCAGGCAGACCTGTTCGAAAGGCGCGGTTGGATTCGGTCGCGGGCACGTGACTACTACGACCTATGGCGGGTGCTCGGCGCGTACAAGGATCGGATGCACCTCATCGGCTTCGATTCCTTGTTGCGTGAAAAGTGCGCTGTGCGAGATGTCTCTTTTGAAGGCCCAGAAGACTTCTTCCATGACCGAATGCTTGCCTATGTTGAAGGGACGTGGGAGCAATGGCTTGGCCCGCTGGTGCTGGAACTGCCTTCATTCGAAACCGTGCTCAATGGGCTACGTCCCCAAGTGGCGGATCTCGTTCAGAGAAGATGATGCCGTATTCGTCAAAGCTGTGGTATTAGGAGGGTTTCTACGATCAACAGCGTTAGAAGCTGTCTGCAAACCCCTGGTGGCCTTCGCGCGGCTGCAAGCACGGCGGTCGGCGTTGGGCAAAACCACCCATATGTCGCCAATATGGGCGGCTTTGCCCGCCTTGTCCGCCGCGCTTTCGCTCGCGCTCGGGGCACACCCGGAATTTCCAGACAGCTTCTTAGATTGTCCGGCGCGACAAGTGGATATTTATCCACCTCTCAACCTCAACAAAACGATCCGCAGCCGACGTTTCACTTTTCGACTTCTTGCAGACTTTCGTGCCAAACCAATACTGCGGACCGAGGCGACAGGATTCCAGTGTCGTCATAGTGCTGGAGTGCTGACTCAGTCCGCTGGTCGTGGATCCAAGTCGCTCCGTCGATATCGGAGCCGACCCTACTGACAGAAACATCCTCATAGCCCAAGTCCTTCAATGCCAAGGCCAACGGGCACTGGTACGGCGAACCTTGAACACCTCGTGCGAAATGACGATCTGATATCGCCACGCGCATTGTCTTCGTTTTCATTTCTCCAAACGATCCCGTTGCTTTTCTCGAAACTTGTTCACCATCTATCGCCATTCTGAGAGCCGATGGATGAATTTACCTAGGAGGTGCGACAGATCGCGTCGCAGGCAGGAATTTTTATGAGGAGACTCTAGCCTCAGGCATTCCCTTGAGAGTAACCCATGTTTATCATATTGGAAAAACCGTTCGCCGATTTGCTGAGACGGACTGCCAATACCGTAGTATGCAAAGTAGAACCAAAGACACTCAAATACAGGGAGACACAACTAAAAAATGAACCGCTCAAACCTGTTTAATCCTTTTGATTCGCGATCTATTGAGCATGAAGATCGCTTGACTTGGGCATTTCTCGTAGCTCTCAAGTACGATCCGGCCCTGCAGAACCTCCTGCGTGAACTAGTGGAATCGCAATTACCTCCCGAGCTCCGGGAGTACAGCAATACTTGGGAGCCAGCGAATGTCTCAACTCAGACCAAGTGGATTAAATCGTCCACTATCCCCCTCGTCTCTGTCCTTCTTACCGATGTGTCCATTCAAGAGCGAATAAAGGTCAAGTGGTCAGATCGTGAGCCCAGGTACGATGGCGTCATTGAGTATCCAAACCGCATGACTTTGATTATCGAAAATAAGCTGTATCATGGCGATGTGTGGAGAGAACAGTTGTCGCCGAGTCGAGATTCGTTCTTGGGTCATATTGACGATGACACGCTGCATGGTTCGGCGATATGCCTAGAGTGGTCAGAAATTCTGGAAGGTGTACTCAAGTACGTTGATTCCGATTTGGCGTCTTTTGGAAGCCGCCAGATCGCCCGTGATTTCCTGTCATTCGTGGGGGAAGTCCATCCTGCACTGACCCCCTATCGCACCTTCAAACTCTGCGGTGAAAGATCTGAAGCACTACAGAGGCGGACGAGCCGTCTAGTAGATGATTTGGCGAAGAAGATGGACAAGGAAGACGTGGAAAGTCGGGACGGGTACCTATTCCGACCGGGCAAGATTGCTGAGAGGGTTGTGATTCGACCTGAATCCCGGAAACTCAAGATAGGGCTTGCTCCGGCGGACACTGCCGGGCAAGCTCGTCGTTTCTACGACGCGGTGGACAAAGCGGCTTTTCTCTCCTTGAAGGAGTGGAAGGTCGAACCCAATCTCCATTTCTCCTTTATGGGCACTCACTTAGTCTGGGCTGAAACAGCTTTGGGAACCCGCGAATACTTTGACCATTTCTCAGAAAGCTCGTCGTATGGGCAAAGGTCGGCAGATAGGGAAACACTGGAACCCTTGGCAAATCAATGGGAGCACGAGGGCCTTATCAGTTCGGCTGATCGTAAGAAAATCGAAGACAAGTTCATTAATACAAATCGGAAGAACATCAATATCGTCCCAGGGTTCTCGATCTCTCGGGAATGGGATCTGGATTGCGTGATCAAGTTGGAAGAGCGTGAAGAACTCGAAACAAATATCATTGATGCGCTCGCTACTCCCCTCGAAACGTGGGGAGAAACGCTGTAGAGCATAGGCGAATCGGCAGCGCTTGGCGCGGCTCTGTCGCTACATGATCTGTCTGTCGTTGTCCTAGGTCGGGTTGCACGTACTCGATGCTCTGCGACAGATCACGTCGCACCCTCGTTATCCAACCCCAGCGCCTCCCGCATTTCCTCCCGCACCGCCTCTCGCAATTCCTCCGGCTCCAGCACCTCAGCCATCGCCCCGAAACTCAACACCCAACTCTTGATCTCGTAAAATCCCCCAGCTCGCAGCCGCAACACCACCCGCCCGTCCTCCAGTTCTTCTATCTTCTGGCTCGGATGCCAAGTTCGCTCCCGTATGTAGGGTGCCTGATTCGCGCTGGGTAGCCGTCAAATCGAAGCAGGTCAGGTGGCAACCCGCCGCCGATGTCGTCGCACAGCTTCGGGAGCGGCGACGGGATCGCTGATGGCTTTGGTTCAGTTGACTGATGATGCGGTGCGCGATTTGGAGGAAATCTGCGACTATATCGATCGGCACGATGAGCCGGGACGGGCGGATTATGTGCTGGAGCAGATTGAGAAGGCTTTCAGCAGCTTCGCCGAGTATCTCGAGCGCGGGAACTATTCGGCGGAACTGTTGGACATTGGGATTCGGGAATACCGCGAGATCTTCGCCAGGCCCTACCGCATCATCTATCGGGTGATGAAAAATAACGTCTATGTGCTCTTGATCGCCGATGGGCGGCGCGACATGCAGACGTTGCTACAGCGGCGCTTGTTGTGGGCATAAGACTCATGCCCTCCTCAAACGGGTTGCGGCTCGTAGCACTCGACCGAACGAGAATCTACGATCAAAAGCCCACCCTCCGCACGTTATTCGGCTTGGTTTCGCACTCGGCGTGCAGCAATTCGGCGAGTGTCTTCGCGTCTTGCAGGTGGCCGAGGATTTCGGCTTTTTGGCGGACGACGGCAAAATCGCCTGGGGTCAGGGTGGTGAGGTCGCCGATTTCGGGCGGAGCTTCGAGTGCGAAATAGGTGTGGAACGCCGCTTGCGACTCGTCGGGGGTGAGATAGTCAAGCGCGACCTTGAAGGTGAATCGGCGTAAGGTGGCTGAGTCGAGGTTTTCGCCGAAGTTGGTCGTGCATGCGAACGGCAGGGGGTGGCTCTCCATCCAGGTCAGCATTTCGTTGACTTGGCTGACCTCCCAAGAGCGCACGGCACCTCGGCGGTCGGCGAGCAGGGAGTCGGCTTCGTCAAAGACGAGGATGGAGCCCTCGGCGCGGGCTTCGGCAAAGGCGGCGGCGATTAGCTGTTCGGTTTGGCCGACCCACATCGACATCAGGTCGGAGGCACGCTTTTGGGGCACTTGGAGGCCGAGGCGTTCGGCTAGGTAGCGAACGAATGCGCTCTTGCCGGTGCCGGGCGGACCTTGCAGACAGAGGGAAAAATGCTTGCCGCCGCTTTTTACGACGCGATCCGCGAAGCCGACCGGGTCGATGTCGGCTCGGACTAGGGCGAGGTCGAATCGCTCGGGAGGCCCCTGATTTGCGGGGGGCTTCTCGCCTGAAATTACCCGGGACAAGCTACGTACGCCAAGGCGTACTGCGGCGAGGTCTCCACCGCAGAGGCGCGCGCCGGCAATGGCACTGGACGCTACGCCCGGCGTCACATCGAACTCCTTGGCTAAGGAGCGCGTATCTTCCTCTGTCGCTTTGATACCGTGACGCGCTAATTCCCTCCTCCAGATGCGCTCCCGAACTCGGCACGGCGGCTGGCGTAGTTCTAGGGTAAAGGTCATGCGGCGCAGAATGGTTTGACAGGTCGCGCGGGCAGAGTTGGAGGTCCACAGCGTCGGTACGGGCGTGCGTTCGAGTATCCTGTGTAGGAACACCTTGGAGCCGCCGGACCGGAGATGGGAAAAGCCACCCGGCGAAAACGGCATCCAGCCCGCGCTTGGGTCCGAGAGGACGTCCTCCATCTCATCAAAGAGCAGGATTGATCCTCGACTCGGCGCTAGCAGGCGCTGGGCGAGCCGGAGTTCTTGGAGCCGCTCCTTCCGGCTGGGTTCGTCGCCGCTATCATCTTCTTCGCCGACACTGTAGAGGTGCGTCCCGAGCCGGGCAGCCAGCGTCTTGCAAAACTCGGTCTTGCCGGTTCCCGGTGGGCCGCACACCAAGATATTCACGCCCGGTGTGCCAGTGGCTAGTGCGCCCTTGATCAACTTTTCGACGTGGTCACGATCCTCCTCCACATGATCGAAATCTGACCACTCTAGCTCACCCGGGATCGCCGCGTCGAGTAGTAGGCGACACACGTCGAGAGCCCTGTCGTCTGGGACGGAGACCAGCCGCAGCAGTCGCTTGACGATCTCGATATCACCGTCATTATCGACGTACGCAAGCCCGGACTTCACGAGCGGCGCATCGGCCGCGAAGCGGGCGCGGAATGCACTATCCGCTAGGCCGAGCAGGCAGGGTAGGAGGGGGTGCATGATGTTAAAGAAGCGCTGTCTGAGGTAGCGACGGCCAGACTCTAAAGAGTCGCTCAGATCGGCAAAGACCGGCTGCGTTTCGCAGCGAAACCAAAGCTCTATGAGCGCGAGGTCCGCTGGCGCGAGGTCCGTTTCCCGCCCAAGCCGCTGGAGCCGTTGCGCTATGCGGTCTTTCCGCGCCTTTTTGCGGGCGGCTGCGTACTCTTTTTCAATGATTTCCCGCAGGCTCTTCCACTCCCGGACGGATAGTTTCCTTTCGCGGCGTCTGATCTCTCGCTGTTTGTTCAGGGCTTCGCTCTCGTCATTGAGCGCGAGGATGTCGCTGTTTTCGGCGACCCACTCGGCTAGTGCCTCCTGTTGGGAGGTGTGGTGGAAGCGCGAGGCGGCGTTGGAGAGATAAGAGAAAATAAGCTGTCGTTCGTAGGCATTGAGCATGAGGTTTCCTCCAAAATTAGGGCGACTCCAAAGTTGCCAAATTCACATCGACGTACCCTCATACGAAATTTTACGCGAATTTGAACCGCGTTGAGGCCGGATATGAGAAAATTTACCTAGGCGATGTAACAATCGCAGTGCGTACTTTGATATTTACTATATCTTGGGGCAAACAAACGCAGGACGTTATCTATTCTGTGTAGTGATCCAATTTCCCGATGGCAGAGGCTACCCCGTCACAGCTAGAGCAATGACAGATAGGGAAAAACGAAGATATAGACAAAGGAGGAACCCATGAAGCGGACGAACATTCCACAAACCGATTCGATTCAAGAGCTTGCTCATTTCTGGGACACCCATGACTTAACGGATTTTGAGAATGAACTTGAGGAAGTGGGGGAACCTGTTTTTGAACGGCAAATCGTAATCCCTGTTCGCTTAGAGCCTGAAGCATCTGAGCTTGTCAAGGAGCTTGCCAAGTCGCGTGGCATCTCTGATGTGAAGCTGATTCAGGAGTGGATCGCCGAACGCATTGAGGCTTCGTCGGGATCGGGGGTTTAACGCAATCCGTTCCGATTAGCATCTTAGGCGAGGTTGCCGCTCCAGAGCATTTGGACGAAGGGGCTGCGGGTTGATGTGCAAATGCCCACAGGTGCGACAGACCGCGTCGCAGGGAGAAATTTTACGAGAGGATCAATTTCGCCGAAGTCGTCCGCTTGATCGCACTTTACTAAAGCATAGTCAAGTTGGGATATGTCTCAGCATCTGCGTACTTCTGGAGAAGGACTTGCCTGAAGTCTCCAACGAACTGCTGCACGTAGCTGGCCTTCACTTGGTTTTTGGCCTCCTGCATCCACCCTCGCGCCCAGTCCTCTAGACTCACGCAGGCGAAGCGACCTTTCTCTTTCAGTTTGGTTCGGCGCACTGGTGAAAGGCTCTCAGGAGGCGGCGGTTTTCTGTCGGGGGTTAAGTACAGCAACAGATATTGCCCCTTGTATTTTTTATTTAGGTTTTCAGCGTAGGCGTCTAGTTGGCCTAGTGGAAACCCTTCACCCGGTTTGTTCTCAATCCCAATCCCTACTAATCTCCCGTCAACATTCATGCTGATCTCGATATCAATTCTCCGTTTCCGGTTATCGATGTGAGTGGTTGACGCTTCTCTGTAAACTAGCGGATGCGACCAATTGGAATCGTCTGGTAAAATCCGCTTCATACCTAGTTGCGTCGCTTCGTCGTCCCGCAAATGCTTCAAGAGAGCAGCCAAGAACAGGTCTCTCTGTCCATGAGCAGAATCGGGTCGAAGCAGGTCCGCCAGCACGTCGGACATACGGTTTTCGTCGAGATGGATATACTTGAAAGTGCTGAAACGCCGAGCAAGGTGGCGGTCAAGTTCAACTATGGCTGGCCTCAAAACGTTAAGACCTTGCTGGGCACCCTCGAAGAATCGCGGAATCTCTTGCCTGAGCCTTGTAGCGCGGGCTTTCTTCAAACTATCAAGACTTTGCTTGGCATCCTCAAAAAATCTCCGGGTCTTTTGCTCAAGATTCGTTTCGCTGGCCATCTTCACTCCTCCAGTGCCTTCGAAATGGCCTTCGCAGAAAGCACCAATATGTATGTAAAGCGCTCGATCTTCTCTTGCCTGAGTTCGTCGTCGTGCAGTGTGCACAGGTCGTCAAAGGATTTGTGGCTGTCTGTTAGATAGGACTTCCAACGCCAAGAATCCTCGGAGATCAGGTTCAGACCCGTATCCTGGAAATAGTCAGAGAGATCCTCCGCCGTTGGACAAGCCTCGTTTGCTGCACAGGCAGGCGTTCCCACGAATATATCTCCCCAATAGCCAAGACATATTTTGATCTCTTGATCTTCCCTAGTCATCTCGTAGATATTTTCCTTCCCTTGTACTTTCAAATCTGTTCTATTCCCTTGTACTTTCAGATTCGTTTCTAGAACTTTTGTCTCCCACTGCCAGAGCCGGCCAGACGCCTTGAGTTTTTCTCTGACATTCTTATCGAGTTCCATCAGAAAGGAAGACAGAATTTTTTTCCGTAGTTGTACTTGTATATGACCGATTGCCAGCGCAAGCCAAGTATTCTCCTTGGATTCCATGCAGTATTTTACCAGATATTTCTCTTCCTCAGGCGTCAGGTCTCTCATCTTGATCTCCTTTGTGTGAAATTCATGATTTCCTCCTCGTCCTATGCGAAGATATTACCGAACTCCTGCGACAGATCACGTCGCACCCTCGTCGTCCAATCCCAGCGCCCCCCGCATCTCCTCCCGCACCGCCTCCCGCAATTCCGCCGGCTCCAACACCTCAGCCGCTGCTCCAAAGCTCAACACCCAACTCTTGATCTCGTAAAACCCCCCGGCCCGCAGCCGCAACACCACCCGCCCGTCGTCCAGTTCTTCCAGTTCTTGGCTCGGATGCCAGATCCGCTCCCGTATGTAGGGTGCCTGCTCCTCGGTGAACCGAACCATCACGTCCATCGGCTCCTCAAACGAGACGCCGAACGCATTGCTTACTTGCTCGTCAACCGACAGGTGATCCGGCGGCTCGAACTCCTTCTCGGTCACTTCCACCGACTCAAAGCGATCCACCGCCTGCGTAATGAGTTGGTCGTAGTAAGGCATCCGCGAAATCACATATAGACCGCCCCGGTGCGGCAGGAAGTGCAGCGGTTCGATGTTGTACTGCCGGGCGCTCTCCGCCCATGGCGAGCGGTAGCTCACCCGGCACACGCGGCGTTCCTGTATAGCCTCGTGCAGATTGTCGAACACTTCGCGGGCGGCCTCATAAGACTTCTTGTATCCCCGGAGATGTGGCACGTAAGCCTCCGTGGCTCGCTCTAGGAATTGCTGCATCTTCGGGTGCATGGCATCTTTCAGCCTGCCACTCACCGATTCCAAGTACTCGCCGAACGGAGTCCCCACCAGCCCCATGCCCGTCCGCTCAGCAAAGATCATCGCCGCGACTTCCATGGACGAAAAGTTTAGCGGTAGCTTGGTGTCCTTCTGGAGGTGGTAGTAGGTGCGCTGATCATCGCGAGGTTCGTTCACCAAAAAACATGCCTCGTCCAAGTCTCTCAAATCGCGCTGTATGGTGCGCACCGATACATTGAACTCGTCCGCCAGTTCGCGTGCACTCTTCCCGAAACGACTAACCTGCAGCGTCCGCAAGATGTCCAGTTGTCGCTCAATCTGCTTCATCGAATCAGTCTCTCATAGACGCGAATCTAACCCGTGAACTACATACAGTTCGGGACGATGATTATGGCTTGACTAGGGCTTTCCTTTTTTATTACCTAAAGTCACACGGGATGCCCAAACCCGATGTGCGGATTCAACTTGTAAGTGCAATTTCGCCATGTTTAGGTTTCGTTCCTGTTTCCTTGGATAAGATTTCATGCGGCGTTTGAAATGCCAAGCCCTTTCGCGGCCGATGATTGAGCCGCTCCATGATGTAGTGTATCTGTGTCTCCGACAGCGTATTCACGTCCGTTGCTTTGGGTATGTACTGGCGAATTAGCCCGTTGGTGTTCTCGTTGAGTCCGCGTTCCCAAGCATGATAGGGATGGGCAAAATATACAGCCGCGTCCAACGCTTGGCTGATGGTGGCATGGTGGGCAAACTCCTTGCCGTTATCGGCGGTAATCGTCTGGACATGCTCCTTATGGGGGGTCAGCAGCGCAATGGTGGTCGCCGCCACGGGCGCGGCCTGTTTGGAGGCGACGCTGCCCAACAGGGTATAGCGCGAGCGCCGTTCGACCAAAGAGACCAGCGCTCCGGTGCCCGGGCGGCCCATCACCAGGTCAATTTCCCAATCGCCGATGCGCCTTTTTTCTTCGACGATGGCCGGGCGCTCGTCGATGCTGACGCGGTCTTTAATCTGGCCTCGGCCGTCGGCTTTTCCGTAGCGTTTCTTGCGTTTCTTCTGACGGTGACGCAGATGGCGATACCACGTCCCGCCCGCTTGACGGTCCGCCCGGATGTGCTGATAGATGCGCTCGGTACTCAACCGAAGCCCGTCAGTGGCCGCCAGCCGACCCGCAATTTGCTCGGGACTCCACTCTTGGCGCAGATCGGCTTCGATGCGCTCGATGACCGGCGGCGTGATCTTGGTCGCCTGCCCCTTGTGGTGCCGACGCGCCAGGGCGTGCTGGTGGGCTTGATGGGGACGATAGCCGCGTTGCCCGCGATTGCGCTGCAACTCCCGGCAAATCGTCGAGGGCGATACCGATATCGTCGCGGCGATGCACTGCTGATCATGCCCGGCTTTTTTCAGGGCGTACATTTGGTATCTTTGATACTCGGTCAACTGGTGATATGTCCTCATAGTGCCTCCGTCCGGAGCTGCATGTGAAATGGTCCGAGGAAATATACCAGTTGGCCATTTCTTTTCCAGCGCCAGCACGATTGCACTTACAAGTTGAATTCAAGCTCAATTGATATAGCGCTCCAGATGAGCCAGCGCCCGGCCGCTGTCGGTAGCTTCCTTAGCCTCGGCCAACCCCTCTTCCGCACTCGTACTTAAACCCAGATAGTAGTCGGTCAGGCCAGCGTTGAGTACTATGCGATCGTAAACAGGCCCCCGTTCGCCCTTGAGTGCCGCCAGCCCCATATCGGCAAAAGCCCGCGCACTCACCTCCGCAGGGCGCGGACTTTGCTCGTAGCAAAAGCCGTAAGCCTCCGGGTCCACGTCGCAGGCAACCGTCGTCAGTGCACCGCCGACGCGGCGGAATCCCTGCACGTAGTTGATGGCTTTGCGCCGTGCATCCGAGGGCTTCCCCAATCGCAACCCATAGTGGCTGCTCCCTTCCTCACCTTTGATCACCAGCCCGGCGTCCAAGCCGCGTGCCCCCATCAACCCCAACAGCTTGTCCTCGTAGCCAGTGTGATAAAAACCCGCGATCATGCCGTTCCAAGCTGCGCCAGCAAACAACTGCTGCGCCTTCTCCGTAGTGGCCCAAGGCGGACGTTTGGCAATGTGGGTGCGCAAATGGCGCAACGCGTACGCGCGAGGAGCGTATTCGCGCTGACTCACATACGCGAACCCAATGGTCGAATCTTCAATGCAACGGGCCGCCTCCACCAGCGGCAGATCGACTCGCGCACCCAAGGCCGCTAGCACCCCTTCCTCGGTGACTCCGCGCTTGGGCGGCATCTCGGCGACGCCGTGCAGCACGGTCGCCCGACCCAAAGCCGCGCGCACAGCAGCGACGAACAGCGTCGGGCGAAAATAGCGCACTGCACCGTCAAAAGGCTGGCCAAAATGCAGCAGCGAATCGACTTGGACCCGCAGCGCTTCTTCCGGGCGGCGCACGGCGTCGAGATGAGCGCGAACTTCTTCCTCATTTTCGATGTTCATCCGCTGGCCGATCAAGAACGCAGCCATCAGCGAGGGACGCACTTCGCCCGCTAACATGGACCCGAGCACACCGCGCACTTCCTCGTAGCTCAAGTGCCCGCCCTGCAAAACCGGACGCAGCGCTTCAACCACCCGCGCTTCGCCCGCATCGCAACCGGAGAAATCAGGTGCCATTCCCAGTAGGAAGCGCAAATCCTCGGGCATCTCGCCAAGCGCGTCCCCATAGCGGTCAAACGCCTCGACCTCGGCCGCGCTCCAACCGGTCTGTGCGCCGAAGGTGCGGCGGATGGACATCGCCGCGAAAAACGCACCCATCTGGGCTGGAGAAACCTGCTCTGCGCGAGGCAAGTCCCCCTTGAGCGAAGCGAGAATCAGTTCAAGGATTCGCTTAGGATCGGGGTCGCCCTCTTTTTTCCCCAGCGGACGGCTCTGGTGTGGCCCGGTACAGACGCGCGCTTGCGCCTCCAGCACTTCCTCGTTGGGACCGGGATAGGGATCGGCTTCAGACACGATTTTTCTTCCTCGATGAGCTAATGTTACACATGGACCCCTTGGGTATAAGATGCTTCGCTCGCTCAGCATGACACTGGGGACCGAAGTGCTAGCACCTGTCATGCTGAGCGGAGCAAAGCGGAGTCGAAGCATTTCTATGGCTACCAGTTCCTAGCACGTCAGTTAAAAAATATACGATCCCCAGCCAACGTGCGCCCGACCTTAGACGCAGGGAATCCAACGGCACCGATTGCGCGAAACACAGGTTCAACGCAATTTTTGATATTCCCTTTTCCGCAAGGAGGAATCTCCCATGCGCTGCTTGCCTTTGTTGTTTCTCATCGCGGTCACAATCGCGGCCTGTGGTTCGTCCGATCCGGCCCCCCCAGCATTGACCCACTACGTCGCAGCCCAAGAAGCCCTAGCCGCCGACGATCTAGACCAAGCGCGTCAAGCCCTGCAAGGACTAGTCCAAAGCGCCAGCCCAACGCTCAAGCCGCTGGCGGAAAAAGCCGCAGGTGCCGCTGATATTGCCGCAGTGCGCGTTGCGTTCAAGCCGCTGTCCGAAGAAGTTCGGAAGGGCCAAATCCCCGAGGGCTATGTCGTGGCATACTGCCCGATGGCCGACGGCGACAAAGGAGCGCATTGGGTACAGAAGGACCAGCCCCAAATCGCCAATCCCTACTTCGGCGCTTCCATGCTCCGCTGCGGCGTCTTCAAGTAGTAGCCCCGCCCGCACATGATCCGCGTAGAATCCGCTACCCGCCGCTACGGCCTTTTAACCGCAGTTGACGAAGTCAGCTTTGCCGTTGACCAAGGCGAGATCGTCGGCTTTGTCGGCCCCAATGGCGCTGGCAAGAGCACCATGCTCAAGATGCTCTCCACCTTTATCCACCCCACGGCCGGCACCATCTCCATCGACGGACTCGACGTGGTGGAACATCCGCTCGCCGTGCGCCGCCGCATCGGCTACTTGTCGGGCGACACCCCGCTCTACCAAGAGATGCGCGTCGATAAATTCCTCCGCTTCATCGCCCGAGCTCGCGGACTCGAAGGCGACGCCTTGCAGCAGGGCCTAACGCGCGCGGTCGAACTCTGCGGGCTCGAAGACGTGCTCACCCAGCGCATCAAGGAGTGCTCCACCGGGTTCCGCCAGCGCATCGGCCTAGCTACTGCCATGGTCCACGACCCGCCGGTCTTGCTCCTCGACGAGCCAACCCACGGCTTCGACCCCTTGCAGGTCCTAACCTTCCGCGACACCTTGCGCGCCCTCAGCCCGGGCCGGGCGATCCTCTTTAGCACCCACATCATCGGCGACGTCGAAGCCATTGCCGACCGCGTGTTGATCATCCACCAAGGGCGCTTGCTCGGCGATGGCCGCGTCGAACAGTTGGCCGCCGACGCTGGCATCCCTGGGGCCGGTCTCGAAGCAGTCTTCGCCCACTTAGTCCGCACCACGACTCGACTGAGCGGTTCGGCTGAGCTCACCGTCGAAGCCTCGCCGAAGTCAACTCCCGCCCATGTCTGACGCGCAACGCCTTTCTACTGCCGAGTGCCTGCGCGGCGCGCGCATTGTCTTCGACCGCGAGCTAGAGTCGTACTTCGACTCGCCTATTGCTTATGCGTACGCCGCGGTCTTCTTGGTGCTGTCTTGCACCACCTTTATGAACTCCTTCTTCCTCGACGGAGTAGTAGATATGGGGCCGTACTTCACCGCCCTGCCCTTTCTGCTGATCCCCTTCGTCCCAGCCATTACCATGCGGGCTTGGGCCGAAGAACATGCCCAGCATACCTTTGAACTGCTGATGACCCTGCCGCTGCACTCCTTGCAGGTCGTACTGGGCAAGTATCTCGCGGCCCTCTGCTTCTACGCCATCGTCCTCGCCGGCAGCCTGCCCATCGTACTGATGCTCCTCTTCCTCGGCGATCCCGATCTCGGGCGCATCTGCGCGAGCTATCTCGGCGCACTGCTGTTGGGTGCTTTCTTCCTCTCCTTCGGCCTGTTTGCCTCCGGCCTGACTCGCGACCAGATCGTCGCCTTTGTGCTCGCCGCGCTCTTCGGCTTTTTCTTCGTGCTCAGCGGGCACGAAAAAGTAGTAGAGGTCCTCGACGGACTAGCGCCAGCCTATCAGCCAGGCACGTGGCTGTACGAGACCATATCGGTCCTGCCCCACTACGAGGCTTTTGGCCACGGCGTAATCGCCCTCGCCGATCTGCTGTACTTCGCGTTGATGAGCGGTTTTTTCGTCTCAATGAACTATCTCAGCCTCCAGAGATCCAAGTATTGAAGCGGCATTTCTTGCTCCAAATCGCGCTGGCTTTTGCGCTGCTGTTGGGCATCGTCGCGTACGCCAGCCGCCTCCTGAACCTAACGGGAAGTTGGACCCTAGACCTAGCAGGGGACGACATCGCCACGCTCGCACCGGCGACCAAGCGCTACCTCCGCTCCTTAGAAACCCCGCTCTCCATCACCTACTTTGCCACCGCCCGCGAAAACATGCCGGCGCACCTCAAAGAACTCGAGCCCCAAGTCCGCCGGCTCCTATCGGCCCTGCGCGACCAAGCGCCCAACCGCATCGACTATCGAGTCATCGACCCGGATCAAAGCGGGCGCGCTGGCATCGGCTATGCCGCTAGCAAAAGGGCCTCCTCCTTCAGCGTGCGGCGGGTGTTGCACGACGAGCATTCCGAACAAAAAATCTGGTCCTCACTAGTAATCGCGCGCGCCAACGCACCCGAAGTCCTCGTCCAAAGCATCGAGCCAGAGCACCTGCCTTATCTAGAAGAGTACCTCATCGCCCAACTACAGGCCGGACGAGCGCCGCCGCAACCGACCTTTGGCGTCTCGGCACCGCCGCCCTTCCAGCTTTTGGCGGCCTTTCTCAACGAGGCCGGGCCAGTCGTCGAACTAGACCTCAACAGCAATCCCATCATCCCCCCAGAAATCGACGTGCTGTTTTGGGTCCAGCCCGAAGTCGTCACCCCCGAGCATGTGCGGCAGTTGCTCGCCTTCCTAGCATCCGGCCGCAGCGCCGTGCTCGCCGGCAGCACCTACCAGATCGGCTATGCCCCACAGGAGGACGCGATTTCCTATTGGGTACACCACGCGCCGCCTGCTTGGGGGCAACTGCTCCAGCCCTTTGGCCTCCGACCGGTACCGGACCTGCTCGTCGATAAAAATACCGGGCCGGTCATCCTCGACATGGGCGAAATCGTCGCGCCCTTTCACCTCCGGGTGCTGCCCGCTTTTTACAACATGAAGAGCTTTGCCGCGCCAGGTCGCGGCGGGCTTAATTTCGTCGCCGCTAGCGCACTCGAAGTCGATCCACAGGCCGTCCAAGCCAAGGGCTTCCACGCGGAAATCGTCGGCACCACCACCGAAAGCCCCCGCGTCCTGCCCCTGCCCACCGGCCCCTTCACCGACGCCGACTTAGCTGGCGGCTTGCCCGTGCCCAAACAAAATTTGCTGGTCCTGCTCAAGCCGGACGATCCTTGGCAGGGGCAGCTATTCGTCTTGGCCAGCGCGTCGCCCTTCCAAGACGGCATCATCAACCAACCCGGATACGCCCACCGCGTCTTCCTGCAAAATCTCATCCGCACCTACGGGCAACCAGAGCGCGTATTGCGGGGACGCGTGGAAAAGGGCGGACCGCAGCGGCTAGTCCCACCCGGCGCACTCGCCCGTTTCTTCTGGCGGTTCTTTGCGGTCTTCTTGGTACCCCTAGCATTTGTAGGTCTCGGCGTTAGGCACTACCTCCGCTACAGCCGCCCGAGTTGGTCAACCGACCGTTGGGGCCGCCAACTCGGTCTCGCCTGCTTGGTGCTCCTCGTTGGTGCGCTCGTCTGGCGCGGGCGCGGCCCCTATCTCGACCTGACGGCCGACCAACTCAACACGCCCTCGCCGCTTTTGGGCCGCTTGTTGCAGGGCACATCCCTATCCGCCGAGCTGATCGCCACACACCGGGCCTCCATGCCCCGACAGCTCAAAGACGCCGAAGACCGCATCCGCACCTTGCTCGCTGACTGCAACATTCCCCTGCGCGTAATCCGGCCCGACGCGCTGACTCCCAACCAACAGCAGACGTTCGCCGCCGAGGGGCTGGCACCCTTCCCAGTCGAAAGAGTCCTCCACGACACGCTCGCCACCCAATACGTATGGAGCGGCCTGCGTCTAATTGACAACGCGCACACCATCGCCGTACCGCGCCTCGACCAACACACTCTGCACCACCTCGAATTCCTCCTAGCCGCAGCCTCCCACAGCCTGCAACAGGGGCGCAAAATGCGCGTGGCCGTCATCTCCGACTTGCCGCGCCTCTCGCCAGCCGAAGCCCTCGAAGACTACCAGAAGAAGGGCCTCATCGCCCCAGGCGGCACCGACGTGTACAGCGACTTAAAAACCCTGCTCGCCGACTATCTCTACGACGTCCACTACATCAATCCCCGCACGCCAGTCATGCCTCAAGACATCGACGTTCTCGTGTGGATGCAGCCGCGCCGCGACTCGGGTCCCATCCTACTGCTGCTGAGCCAGCATCTCGCGCAGGGGGGCAAGGCCATCGTCGCCATGCAGCACTTCAACATCCAGCAACGCCAGTACCGAGGCTCGGGGTTTCAGACGGTGTACTGGCCCCAGCCCCAATTCCAAGACCTCGACCGCTACCTCCAGCTCTTCGGCGTCGAACAGCTCCGCGAAGTACTCTTCGACCGCACCCAGTCGCACCTCGACCTAGAGACCCAAGTCAACCGCACGGCCGTGCGCGAGTACGACCCGCAAAAGGTCGCCTTGCCTTTCTTGATCCGCGCCGTCGGCCAGCACTACGACCTCACCTCGCCAATCACCCGGCATCTCGGCGACCAGCTCTTTATCTGGGGAAATCGCTTTGCCCTGAACCCGGCAGAGCTAAGTAGTGCAGAAATAACGACCCAAACCCTAATCTCCACCTCACCCCAAGCCTGGGCGTACTCATGGCAAGGCGGTTGGCTACCGCCCGAGGTCTTCGCCCCGCAAACGTACCTGCCCGGCCCTCAACCCCTAGCCGCACTGCTCACCGGGCCTTTTCCCGAGGTCGCCTTTACTGAAAGTGAGGATGGCCGCGCCACACTCCAGCGCGTGGGTGAGCGTCCGCGACAAGCGGGAACCCTACTCCTGATCGGCTCTTCGGAAATGTTCAAAAACGAGCACCTGTTGGCCCCGGGCTTTCAGCACGATCAATTCTTGCTCAATGCCGTGGCGTACAACGCTTATGGCGAGGAACTAGCCGCCTTACAGGCGCGACGCCCGACTCCGCGCGGCTTCCCTTTCCAGAGCACCGAGTCTAAGCGTCTGTGGCGCGTGTTCGTGGTGGGTGCGGGACCGTTGCTGTTTTTGGGCTATGCCCTCTATCGCCGCACGAGGCGAACGTGATCCGCTTGCTCTGCGCACTAGGGGCCTTGCTGGTCCTACTCGTCCTCGGGGAGAGCTTCCTACGCGATCACCAGCGAGATGTGCGCCGCACCGCCGGTGCTCTGCGCCTCTTGGCACCCGAACCGGCCTCAGCAGTCGATCAGATTGAGATCCACGCCGCCGGACGCCGTTGGCACTACGTCCGGCGCGGGAACACTTGGTATTTTCCCGCGTATCACCACGCCTTTGTCCTCAATCGCCGCGTCGATCACCTGCTCCAGAGCCTGCTCGCCACCCCGGCGACCTTCGTCTCGACCGAGCCTGGAGACTTGGCCCGCTATGGCCTCGGGCCGGGTAGCGTCCGCATCCACCTGCTCGACCCACAGGGGCGTCCCTTGCTCGAAGTGCGCCAAGGACGTGGAGCACCTGGGGCACGTGCAGGAGAATCGTATGTCCAGCGCGTTGGTGCCGACAGCATCTTCCACCTCCACGCCCACCCCGTCCACGCCCTCGACACCGCGCCGCCCGCTCCCATGCTCGACCGCCGCGTCCTGCCCCAAGCCTTGCAGCGCAAGGGCCTCCGGCAAATCGCCTTCGCTGGCGACCCTTCCTACCCGGTGCAATCCCTCAGCCGCCAGCTAAAAGCCATGACGGAGCCAGGCCCTATGATGCCGACCTACGAATGGATCGCCTCGTCTGCGACCGGTGCGGAGACCTGTCCTTCCGCGAATGCAGAAGCCTACACCGACTTCCTCAAACGCCTGACGTGGTCGGCTTTGCACGATCCGGGCCGCACTGATGCCTTTGCCCAAGCTCGCTATCTCTATCTCGAAGACGAAGAGGGCGCAATAGACACCCTCGCCATTGGCGCAGCCGACGACCGAGGCCACTACCTCCGCCTCCACACCACCGGCCACGTCTTCACCATAACGCCCGAAAAAGCCGCTCTCCTCTTCCCCACTCGCTCCGCCCTCCTCGACACACTCCCCCAACCCTCGCCCTATCACCAAGCTCGCTAGCCATGCTCTACCGCAACCTGCTGCGCCACCAGTGGAAAGAATTCCTCCGCAACCCCTCTTGGCGTGGCATAAGCGTCGCTTACGCCATTTTTCTAGTTCTGCTAGCCCTGTACTTCCTGCTCACCTTCGCCCTCGCGGGAGCCTTCATCGGTCATCTAATAACTAGCCAAGATCCCACGACCGATGTCGTCCGCGTAGTCAATCAGCACTTATTGAGCGGTTTCTTGCTCTTGTTCCTAGGCCGCTTACTCTTCCAAAATACGCCACAGCTAAAAATCGGCCCCTATCTTCACTTACCCATTTCCCGGCCCGCGCTAGCGCGATTTTTCTCTTTGGCGGCCCTGTTCCACCTGCACAACCTGCTGCCGCTGGCCTTCTTCATCCCGTTCTGGATCGTCAATCTAGCGTTGGATTACCCCGCTTCTACATCCCTGTCTTGGTTGGCGGGCATCGTGGCGGTTGTCGGTCTATCCAACTACTTGGTCATCTGTATTAACCTAGTCTTGATCAGACGCGCCTTGCCAGTCTGGATCTTGGGCGGTGGAACCTGCGGCCTAATCGCCTTGGATTATTGGCAACAGTGGGGTTATACGAACGCACTGTCGAGCGCAGTATTCGACTCTTTGCTGGGACCGGGCGGCCCTGTGTTGGCACTGACCCTACTAGCGGCGACCTGCCTGCTCTTTGGCTTGACCTGTCGCTTGTTAAAGGACCATTTGCACGACGAAGCCCCGTCCGAAAAAGGCTTCACTGCTGGGTCTCAAAGCCTACTCGACCGGCTAGCCGGTTTAGGTCCGGTAGGCCAACTGATGGCGCTAGAAATCAAACTGGCGATCCGCAACAAGCGGCCCCGACAAATTCTGTGGTCTGCCCTGATGTTTTCAGCGGCGGGGCTGATAAACTTCTTACTTCTTACCCGTGGTTCATCTGACTCTGCTGTGCCCACGACCACCTTAATATTCTACCATATTTTTTGGGGATTTTTTCTCACTAGTGGTTTCGTGGTCAACTATGGCCAATTCATGTTCGGTTGGGAGAGTCTTTATTTTGACGGCCATCTGGCCCGGCCAGTCCATTTCCGTCACCTGCTATGGGCCAAACTACTATTGCTGCAAATTTCCTGCCCGGTATTAGCCCTAGTGTGCCTGCCGTTCTTGCTGATCTTTGCTTCTGAATTACTCGTCACGTACAGCGTCTTTTTGCTCTACAATATCGGTTTTAGCACGGCTTGTATGCTTTTTTTCGCCACCATGAACCGCAAACGCCTCTATATCGCCCCTTCCTCATTTTTTAACCAGCAGGGCACCTCCCTGCACCATCTGCTAGCCATCATCCCCTTGTTGGCCCTACCCGCGATTCTAATGCTGGCGACCGACTATGGCCCGTTGTCTCTAGCTGTCGGCGGCCTGCTGTGCTGGGCACTCAGTCCTGTTTGGGTCCGTTTGTTGGCCCATCGGCTGCAAAAGTGCAAGTACCGCATGGCGGCCGGTTTTAGGGGGAGTACCTAAACATGCACCTACGAGTCCAAAATTTGCAAAAGCGCTACGGCTTGGCGACAGTCCTCGACCTGCCCGAACTCGATATCGACAGCGGTGCTAGCTTCGGCTTGGTGGGCAACAACGGCGCTGGCAAGACCACCTTTTTGCGCCTCGTCCTCGATCTGATCCGCCCGAGCGAAGGCCAAGTGCTGCTCAACGGGCAAAACGTGGCCCAAGACGACGCTTGGAAGACCTGCACGGGGTCCTACCTAGACTCTAACTTCCTAATCGACTACCTGACGCCCGTGGAATACATCCACTTCGTCGGCAGCCTGTACGGCATGAACCCGGTTCAGGTAAAAGAAAAATGGGACCACTACCGTCCCTTTTTCGGCGATCAACCGCTCAATGGAACTGAGTACATCCGCAATTTATCCGAGGGTAACAAGAAAAAAATGGGACTTGTTGCAGCCTTGATGGTCGAGCCGCGGCTGCTGGTACTGGACGAGCCTTTCACCAACCTCGATCCGACGAGCCAAATCCGCCTCAAGGACACGCTAAAAACCCTCGACCAAACCACTGATACTACCCTCGTCATCTCCAGCCACGACCTCAACCACATCACCGAAGTCTGCCGCCGGATTGCCGTCATTGAGCGCGGCATCATCGTGCGCGATATCCACACAGCCCCGGATACGCTACGGGAATTGGAGCACTACTTTGCCGTTGAGGAAGCGTAAAAGATGCAGTCGCCCTACTTCACTGATAAACACAAAATGGGACCTCGATTTGAGGTCCCATTTTGCTGACTCGCTGTGCAGCGCTGCTTACCTGAGCAGCAGCATCTTCTTGACTTCAACGAACTCGCCACCCGCCTGCAAGCGGTAAAAATACATCCCCGACGACAAGCGATGCCCGCTGTCGTCGGTCGCATCCCACTCCACTGCGTAGCGACCCGCACTCTGATATTCGGCAACCAGCGTCCGCACCGGCTGACCTACTACATTATACACGGTCAACTCCACGTCCGCCGCCTGCGGCAGCGCATACTGGATCGTCGTCGCTGGGTTGAACGGGTTGGGGAAATTGTCCGCCAAGGCAAACGCTTCCGGCCGCGTTTGAACCGCTGTCTTCGCCGCCTCTGACGCTCCCGGGTCGCTCAGCGTGATTTCTACCTCGCCCCCCTCCAGCCCGTCAATCGTCCCGATCAGCCTGATGATCTCGTCGCCTTCCTCCAAGTTGTCGGCGACTGGATCGACGTAAAAATTCATCGTCCCTGTTATCGAGCCAGCCGGAATCTCAATCATAGGAGTAAATAGCGCGGCGTAGTCCAAATCGCGCGTCGCTGAGGACTCGTTATCAATAGCCAAGCGTACGGTTGCATCTTCTTCCAATGCCTTGCCGTCCAACGTGGCGGTGATCGCAACAGTGATCAAATCGTCATTCTCGCTCAACGTGTTCGGGTCCGCCGACAACGCGATGGACGTACTCGGGGTTTCGTCATCTCTGAGCTCGATGTCCGTCAATAGGGTCTCATTTGTCGATATGAGCGTAGCCTGCACGCCCAAAGCCTTCAGGCCCTCTTCATCATCGTCGTTGATGGGAGTAAAGGTCAGCGTCGTCGTCCCCTCGGTAGCGCCAACCGGAATGACGATAATCGCATTTAGTTTCGCCGTATAGTCCACATCGCGCGTCGCCGCCGTCCCCTCGCTTGGATCCACAATGGCAAACCGCACGATTTCGACAGACGTGGCAGCAGCCCCCAAGGTAAACGTCAGCGAGACTTCCGTCGTCGCAGCGTCCTCGCGGATCACCGCCGGCACCGCCGTTAATCTAGCGGGCGCAACCCTAGGCGCAGGATTGACCGTGATGGAAAAAGTCAGCGTGGCCGTGGCGCTGTTATCGTCAGTTGCGGTGTAGGTGACGGCAACCGCACCGTCGGTCGCTGCCGTAGGCGTGCCCCCAAGCGTCCGCGTAGCCGCGGCAAACTCCAAACCCGACGGCAAAGTCGAAACGCTATACGTCAACGCGCCGTCGCCACCCGATGCCTCCGGCAGCACCCAATCGGTAATCGTCGTACCAGCCGTGTATGTCTGGGCGTTGATCGAAGCATCTGCTGCGAAGACCGGCACCGTTCCTTCCTCCGGGATCGCAATGGTGAAGGTCAA
>JAJDVZ010000034.1:0-65739 GCA_022825835.1 Candidatus Latescibacterota bacterium | reverse complement strand
GGTCCCGTGGCTTTCTATAGTCTCCGAATTTCTTCATCGTATCAAGGTCTCTTTGACACACAGAATGGGTGCCGAGCACGATGGCTGGCGTGGGGCGTGTAGGTTGTGAACAACGAATGACGCCATTGGGTGCGGCCTCCTTTTCCGCATCGGCTTCGCTGCTATATATGCAAATCCCGTGCCAAGTGTCCCGCCGTACATAAAAAATCTTTCAGAAGCGGTCTTATTGACCTCTGCATTTCTACTGGAATGGCGTCGCACTCTTGCCTTGCCTTAGACCCTATTCCTTGTAGCTATGCAGTCCTCAATAACACGAGGCTTCCGGTTTCTGACTCGGCTTCAAGCCTCCGGGATCGGGGACGTCGCGCCCTTCGACTGAGACTTCGGCGAACTCAGTCGAGGCGTCGAGGCGCTCAGATGTTTGACCAGACCTCGGCGATAATCGCGATCGAACCCCTCAACCGAGCCGTCGAAGCCGCAGAAAACGCTGGACGCACCAGCCCAACAAAGCACAAAGCGGCTTACAGAGGTTTAAGACCGCCTCTCAGGAAGCCCCTAAGCCCGTCTAAAAAAATTGTAAAAAAAATGCGATTTATTTTTGGCACCCCGTTACTCACCGTCGTTTTCGTTCATTTTGAACGACTTTTTCGTTCATTCTGCACGACTTTTTCGTTCATTTTGAACGACTTTTTATGCCCGGCGGCTAGGGGTTTACGACTTCTTGGGCCGTTCCACCCCATACTTGCGCATATAGTAGCGCAGCTTCTCCGGCCCGATGCCCAACAACTGCGCCGCGCCATGCTCGCCATAAATCCGCCCCTTGGTCGCCTGCAGTGCTTCCTCAATCTGCTGCTGTTCGGCTTGGGCGGCCTCCGCCTTCCGCCCCGTCCAATCCCGACCCACGCTGGCTTCAACCAAAGGAACCGAGGGAGCCGACGCCGGGGGCAACACATCCGCCATCTCAAGGGCGGCTCCCTCGTGAAAAATCATCGCCCGATGGATGCAATTATCCAACTCCCGCACATTACCCGGCCAAGCATACCTCTGCCAATAGGCGATCACCTCGTCGCTCAAATTCGGCATGGACCGCTTGAGCTTGCGGGCATACCGCTGCATAAAATGCTCCGCTAACAGTAGAATATCCTCCCGCCGCTGCCGCAGCGGCGGCACCTCCAACGGAACCACACTCAAACGATGGTACAAGTCCTCCCGAAACGTCCTTTCCGCAATCGCCCGGGGCAGGTCGCGGTTGGTCGCCGCCATGATTCGCACATCGATGGGGATGGAATCCGTGCCGCCGACGCGGGTGAGGTGCCCCTCCTCCAAGACCTGGAGCAACGTCCGTTGGGCCTCCAGCGGCATGTCGCCGATTTCATCGAGGAATAAGGTGCTGCCATTGGCCTGTTCAAAGCGGCCGATGCGCCGCTGGACCGCGTTGGTAAAGGCCCCTCGCTCGTGGCCGAACAGTTCGCTTTCGACTAGTCCGGCAGACAACCCACCACAATTGACGGTGATCAACTTTCGCTGGTGGCGTGCGCTCCGGGCGTGGATCGTTTTAGCGAACAAGCCCTTGCCCACTTTTCGCCCAACAAGAGCACACTCGCATCGGTTTTAGCGGCCTTCTCCGCCTGTTGCAACAGCCGCACCATGATCGGACTCCGGCTGAGTACCTTCGCCGTTGGCTTGCCCGTTTGGCTCATCGGCGACCTCCCCCCACCTGTGTGCTCATTAATACAGACCTCCATAATTTGAAATGGGATACCTGCGCTGGTCGGTTTCTCGGTTCTATGCACATTTCGTGCCAGCGGTCCGACCGCGCACAAAAAAATCCTTTAGGAAGGCCCTAAAGGATTGAAAACAGGAGGCTTAAAATGGTAGGGGGGAGGGTGTTGACCTTAGACGCTCAGCCCTTGGTTCCGCGTCATTTGCACAACTTTTTGTTCATCGAGACTACGCTTCTCACGAAGTCCGGCCACCGGCCAAGTGTCATTTGTATGTTGTATTGTCCTCACAAATCGGCACTTATTTAATTCGGCGCATAGCTCTTTTCGCCTTATCTTCCTCTTCCCGCTAGTATTTCACCTTAGCGAAGGCCCGATGCCCGATGCACAGTGCTTGGCTTTTGATTCTAGTCCTCGCCGTCGCGCCCAGCCACGCTCAAGTAGCAAAGTGGCAACTGGGCGGCAGTGGCATGGCGTGGGACCAGCGCGACTCCCTCCAAGTCCTCGTCGATTTTGCCGACGGTGCGATCCAACCGCTCTATTTGCAGCCAGATCAAAACGTCATTCACCTGCTGGAAAACTGGGAATTCTGGCGCGAACCCTCTCTGCACAATCTCGGCTACGTCGATGGGCAGAAGCCACGCTTTTGGAACCGCTGGAGCGGCGTCGGCGGCGACCCAACCCAGAGCGGCGTATTCTTAGTCGATCGCGACTCCACGACCTACAATGCCCCCAGGAGCCAACCGATAGCCAGCACCTTTTTTTCGATCGACACCGCCGTGCCAATCCCTGGGGTCGGTTTCGGCTTCTTCACGCCCTCGCAGGGTTTTCGCTCCGACGGCACGCCGCTACCGTTCGACACCACGCCGGCCTTTGACGTCTCCGTCGGCTCGGACTCAGAACCCGCGATCAACTCGGGCGGCAGAGACCTGTTTGAGCAGGTCATCGCCAACGTGGGTGCCAACTTCGACCCCGTCGTCCGCATCGACTTCCCGCGCCAATACGTGCGCTTTTTTCGCTGGCGTCGGCAGACCTCGCTGGCCGACGAGGAAGCCCTCAACATCTGCCGCGACTGCGGCGGCCAAGGCAACCAAGCCATCGCGCTCAAAGGCTCAATCGGGGGATTCGAGGTCTTCGGCCAAGGCATACCCCAGCGCGTCGTGTACCTCAGCCAAGTTGTCGATCTGGGCCAAGTCGTAAATTTTGGCCGCCTGCACTGGGCGGGCACGCCGCTGCGCTTAGTCGATGGCGCGGTCGTTGAAGATCCCGACGCCCCCGTCTGGCTCAAGGCCAAGGTCCGCGTTGGCCGCGACGACAGCCCGGCGACCTACCACGAATACACCAACATCGGCCGCGAGAAAGAGGTCTCACGCGAGCACTACGAGACGCTCACCGCCCAACTCAACCGCGACCCGCGACCCGGGATTCGCGCCTCTATTGGCTACGATTCCGCCAACTGGTCCTTCTGGTCGGTGCCTTTTACCGAATCGGGCCAACTCATCCGGCTCCGCAGCGGATCGCACTTACAGGTGGATCTGTCCATAGAAAGCCGCGACTTCGACGCTTGGCTGCGGCTTGACTCGCTGTGGATCGAGACCGCGCCCCTATTGGCCGCCGAGGTCTTGGCCGAAGTGGCGCGGCGCGACGACCCGCAACCCAAGCGCGGCTTTACCGAAGTGGCCTTGGGCCAACAGACCGAATTTGTCTATCAGGTGCGAGCCGCATTCGACAGCGACACCGCGCCTGGATTCGACGCGCTCAGGATCCACACCGGCAATCGCACCGCCTTTCGCGGCCTCGAAATGGGTACCCCGCTCGCTCCCGTCGATCCAGTCGCAATAACCGAAGACGACGGGTTGGTGATCCAATTGCCCCAGCGCATCACTAGCACCAACAACGCGCCCATCCGCGTGACCTTCGCCACCGCCGTTTTTGAATTCGCCTCCACCTTCACGGGCGAGATCTTTGCCGCTGACAGCGAATCACTCCCCCAGCCGATCCTCGCTGGCGACGCTGGTGAGGCGGTCTCCACCAACAGCCTGCGGGTGTTGGGCGCAGACGACGCAACGCCCGGTTTCATCCAATCGCTCGCTTTGTCCACTCCGGTGCTAACCCCCAATGGCGACGGCGTCCACGACCAGCTCCAGATGCGTTATTCGCTCTTCCGCCTTCCCGGTGCGGTGCCTGTAGCACTCGAAGTGTACGCCTTGGATGGCCGCCGCATCGCCCGCCTCGACAAGGGGCTGCAAGACTCCGGCCCGCAGGCGATCACCTGGGATGGCCGCGACGAGACCGGCCAGTTCCTCCCGCCGGGTCTCTACCTGCTCTCCATCGCCCTGCAAACCCAGTCCGTCCAAGCCAAACAACTATTGGCCGTGGGCATTGCCTACTAACGTCCGATGCGCCTACTGATTTCAGTCCTTTGTTCGGCAACCGCTCTCGCTGCCGCAGAATTCCGCTTCGACAGCGCCGCTAGCTGGTCAACCTGGAAGATGCCCCACGGCCTGATCGAGTTCGACGACCGCGGCCGGCTGCAACTAGTCAAATTCCGCAAGGATATCAACGCCATCGCCAACGCGACCGAATTCACTCATCTCACCCGCTCGCGCGGTGCCAACGTGCCGGGCGGGATATGGGAAGCCGGCAGCAACCCGATCGCGGCCAGACGGATCATTGACGGCGACCGCAAGACCTTCTGGCAGGCCTCTGCCGAAGACGACCTCGGCGACTGGTTCGTGCAGATCGACCTCGGCCGCACCGTGCTAGCCAACGAGATCCGTCTGCACTTTCCCGACCAAGAAGGGGCCCGCCCCTTCCGCCAGTTCACCGTCTTCACCGCCACCGGCATCACTTCCGACGCCCTCGACGATCTCTTTATCTTTCGCCCGGTCTATCTCACGACCCAACCCAACCGAGACACCACGGTCTCGTTCCCCCTCGCCTTCGACCTCCAAGACTCCGCCCAAGTCCTCGACCCCAATCGCGACGTCGATCTAGAAAAATTCAACCAGTACCGTCTCATCCAGTACATCAACTTCACCGTCGAAGACTTCGATCCCGAAGGTGCGCTAGCCGAGATCGAAGTCATGGCCGTCGGCGACAACGTCAGCTTGGGCAACGACCTACGCGGCGGCATCATCGACGGGCTTACCGCCCGTTCCACCGAAAACATCCTCGACGGCGACATGAACACCGCCAGCTCTATTCTGCCTGTAGGCTTTGAGGGCCGCGTCCGCACTTGGGAGGATCAGGGCACTTGGTTTTTCATCGACCTAGGGGCCGTATTCTGGCTCGACGAGCTTTTCCTGTACGCGCTCAGGCCGCGCGAGGGCACGGTCGGCAGCGTGGCCGGCGCGCCGCGCGGTTTTAACTTCCTCCACTCAGACGGCACCCGCGTCATCAACTCCCAACTCCCCATCCCCGAATCCTTCGATTTCGCCACCCTCATCGACCAACCCGACGCCGAACCCATGCGCTATCTGCGCTATCTGTTCCAACCGCGCAGAGTCCGCTACCTGTTTTGGCACGCCCACACCCCCCAAGGCTGGGGCTCGCGCTGGACCGAGCTGATGCTCTTTTCACCGGGGCACCCCGCCGAGATAATCATGCGCTCGGACTTTATCGATCTCGGCAAGACTGCTGGCGACGGACGCCCCAAAGTCATCAACAGTCTCTCTTGGGACGCCGACATCCCACCCGGCACTCGCCTGCAGGTGCGCTCGCGCTCGGGCAATACCCAAGGCGAAGTCTATGCCTTCCACGATAAGATCGGCGAGCCGGTCACCGAGGAGAAATGGCTTAGTCTGCCCAAAGTGCTGCGGGGAAGGATCGACACCACCGTCGTGGTCAGCGAGGATTGGGATGCGTGGAGTGAGGCGTACAACTTTTCCGGCGAGGCATTTAAGTCGCAAAGCCCGCGCCGATTCGTGCAATTGGAAATGATCCTCTCAACTGACGATCCACAGGTGGCCCCCGCGATTGACGCACTATCGCTTGCGTACGAGGACGCACTGCTGCAAGGCGCGCGCGGCCTGATCACCCCGAGAGTCGCCCAACCCAACGAAGACACCCGCTTCACCTATACCTTGTTGTCCGCAGCCGATGCCGAGGACGCGGGGTTCGACATACTGCGCTTTGACCTCCCCTCTAAAGCGTCCAATGTCGAAGTCCGCGTGGGCAGTGCCAATATCGAGCCATCTTCCATAGCCATCCGCGCCGATACCCTACAAATCGGCCTACCCCACGCGATCACCGCCGACTCCGTCCAAGTCAGCTTCACCACCCGCGTGTTACACAACGCCACGCTCTTCAGCCTCGACCTAGGTTCGAGCAGCCATCCAGACCTGTGGCAATCGGTCGAACCCATGACGCGTCGCGCCAATATCGTCATGCTGCCCGAACTAACCGGCACGACCCGGCTCATCGACGACCTCTCGATTTCCTCGCCGTTACTCACCCCCAACGGCGACGGCATCAACGACGCAGTGGTCATCCGCTTCGTCGCCTTCAAGGTCGAGCAACGCACGCCCCAAGTGCATATTTTCGACCTCGCCGGACGGCTGGTTGCCGAACTGGCGACTCCGACCATCGACGGCTTAGCTCACGTTTTTACTTGGAATGGACGCACTGCGCAAGGCAACTTCGTACCGCCCGGCACCTACCTCTGCCGCATCGACCTAGCGGCTGATGCTGGCGACGATACGGCGCTGCGCACCATCGCCGTGGCGTACTGATATTCCGCAAATAGGACAATTGCGGACCGCGTATTATATTATCGGCTTATTTCTGTTCTGTAACTTTCGCTTTGCCAAAGGAGAGTCTTCATGCGCCGCGCCTCAACCACCATCTGGCTCATGGCCTTACTGATCCTAAGTCTATCGCAAAGCACCCCCGCCCAAATTTCCCACTGGCAACTAGGCGGCAGCGGCCTGTCCTGGAGCGAAAACGACACCACCCGCCTCTTCGTCGATTTCGCCACTACTCCTGGTGCCATTCAACCCACGTACTTCACGCAGGACGAGACGGTTTTTTCTCACATCGGCAATTGGGCCTTCTGGCGCGACCCCAGCGACCGCATTTTCGACTACCTCGATGGCGAAACACCGCGGATGTGGAAGTGGAATCACGGCGTGCCCGACCCTTCGGAAAACGGCTCCTGGCTCATCGACAGCGACCCTATCACCTACAATCCGCCCAAAGCCGACCGCATTGAAAAAGAAACCTTCACCATGGATTTGGCCGTGTCAGTGCCAGCGGTGGCCTTTGGCTTTATCCCACCCAGCGAAGGCTTTCGCTCCGACGGGACCCCACTCGAAACGGACTTCGTTCCCGCCTTTCAGGTGACCGCCTCAGTCGCGCCCGAGCCTCCAGTGCTCGAAGGCAATGTCAACCCACTCTCCACCGTCATCGCCGACGTCAACTCCAATTTCGAACCCCATGTGCGCATCGACTTCACCCGCCAGTACCTGCGCTTCTTCCGCTACCGTCGGACGCTCTCGCTACTAGACGAGGACGCCCAAGCCAAAAGCGGTAATGTCGCCATCGCCCTCATCGGCTCGATCAGCGAATTCCAGCTCTTCGCCCAAGGCGTGCCGCGGCAGGCCATCTACAAGACCAAGATAACCGACCTTGGCGAACCCGTGAATTTCGGGCGACTGTTCTGGCAGGCGACAAAATTCCGCATGGTCAATGGGACTCCAGTAGAAACTTCCGACGCCGCGGCCCAGGTTAAAATCGAAATGCGCACCGGCCTAGACGACGACCCGGCCGTCTATCACGAATACATGGACACCGGACTGGAGCGGGTAGTCTCGCGCGACCACTACGAAAACGCCCTGCGCACTCGCTTCGTGCGCATCACGGCCGCATCCGACCTGAGCGAACGCCAGCCCAAGCCGGGCGTCCGCGCTTCCATCGGCTACGATTCAGACAACTGGACCTTCTGGTCCGCACCCTTCGTCAAATCGGGTCAACCGATCAGCCTGCGCAACGGTACCTATTTGCAGTTCCGCATCACTATGGAGAGCGATTCCTTCGACGACTTCGTGCGCCTCGACTCGCTGTGGATCGAAACCGCCCCGCTATTGGCCGCCAACGTGCGCGGCGAAGTGGCTCCCCTAGACGACCCCCAGCCCGTCGGCGGGATCACCCAAGTCCCCTTGGGCCAAGCCATAGAATTCGTCTATGATCTCCAAGCCGATTTTGAGACCGTAAATGCACCCGGCTTCGACCTATTGCGCATTCGCACCGGGCACCAAACCGAACTCAAAAGCCTGCAACTAGGCGAGAGCCGCACGGAAACTTCACCTGCCGAGGTCACCCAAGAGCCCGAGGGCCTGCTCATCCGCCTACCCGAGCGCATCACCCGCGCCAACAATCCACCGATCCGCATTGTCTTTGGCACGGAGATATTTGAATTCGCTACCACGTTCCAGAGCGAGGTCCTAGACAGCGAACGCGAGGTTCTGCCACAACCCGTAGTTGGTGCCGATGTCGGCGAGGCCCTCTCGACCAACAGCCTGCGCGTGCTCGGCACCACGGGACAAACAACCGCCTTCATCCAGAACTTGACTTTTTCCTCTGCGGTCTTTACGCCCAACGGCGACGGTGTCAACGACGAACTGCACGTAGCCTATTCGCTGTTCCGCTTGCCCGAACCCGTGCCCGTCGTCCTCGAGGTCTATAGCCTCGACGGGCGACGCGTGGCCCTCGTCGAGGCTGGCTTGCAGAACGCCGGCCCGCAAAGCCTGCGCTGGGATGGCCGCGATGAAACGGGCCAGTGGCTGCCGCCCGGCCTCTACCTGACGGCCTTAAACCTGCGCTCGGAATTTGCCGCCGATCCCCAACTCCGCCCTTTGGGCATCGCATACTAAGGAGGATTCGATGCGACGCGCAATCATCGCCTGCCTCTTGCTAGCCACACCACTCGCGGCTGACATGCTCTCCTTCGACAGCGCCGAGGAATGGGCCCAATGGCAACAGCCCTTCGGCTTGACCCAAGTTGGCGAGCAGGGCCAACTCTCGCTCGTCAAATTCCGCAAGGACATCAACCTCGTCGCGGATGCACACCTCTTCGTCCACGAGACCCGCAAACGGGGCGACGCTGTCGCCGGTGGCCTCTGGCAAGCCGGTTCCAACGAGGCCGACGCCCCGCTGGCCATCGACGGCGACCCAACCACCTATTGGCAACCCAGCCCAAACGACGCTCGCGAGGACTGGTTTATCACCATTGACCTAGGCCGCGCAGCCCTAGCCCGCGAGATTCGCCTGAAATTCCCCGACCAAGAGGGCGCACGCCCGTTCCGTCAATTCCGAGTCTTCACCACCTCCGGCGTACGCATTGCGGCCACGGACGACCTCTTTCTCTACCGCCAAGTCTTCCGCACCACGCGTCCCAACGCCGAATCCGAAATTGTCATCCCGCTGCGCTACGCTGGCCGCGACAGCGCGCTTGTGTTTGACCCCGACTCGAATTTAACGCCTGCAGAACGCAATAACTACCAGTTGATCCAGTACATCCAAATCATTTCCGAAGAGCAAAACGCCGACGCCGCCATCGCCGAAATTGAGGTCATCGGCATTGGCGACAACATCGCCATCGGCACCAGCCAGCGCGGCAATTTCGTCGAAGGCGACGGCACCGGCTCTACCTTCAACCTCTTCGACGCCAACCTCAACACCAACAATACCGTCACCGGCTGCCGTGGTGATCTGTCGGAATGGGCCGAAGGCGGTACGTGGTTCCGCGCCGATCTAGGCGCGACATTCTTTATCGACGAGATGTTCCTCTACTCCATGCGGCCAGACGAAGGCACATTGGGTTTCACTATCTCTGGCACTGGACCGGGCCACACCATCCTCTTTTCCGACGGCAGCCCGGCCACGGGCACCGCCCCACTCGTCGAAGTACCCGAAAACGTTGACTACGAAGAGGTCTTCACCCATCTAGCCCCCAACGCCGACAACCTGCTTTACATGCGCTACCTGTTCGCGCCGCGCAAGGCTCGCTATCTGTTCTGGCACGGAGTTAGCTGCAGAGGATGGGGCATCGTCAAGTGGGGCGAGATGCAACTGTTCTCTCCGGGTTATCCAGCCCAAGTCGAGTTGCAGTCGGCCTTTATCAACCTCGGCGAGGAGGCCGGCGATGGGCGGCCCAAAGTCATCAAGGCCCTGCACTGGGACGCCGACCTGCCGCCGGGCACCCGAATGCAATTGCGCTCGCGTTCGGGCAACGCGCTGGCACCGGTCTTTACGTTCCGCAATAAGCTCGGCGAAGAAATCACCGAAGAAAAATGGACTAGCTCGCCCAAAGTGCTGCGCGGTCCCATCGACACCACGCTAGTCGTCGGCGAGGACTGGGACACTTGGAGCAATGTGTACCAGTTTTCCGGTGAGTCCTTCAAGTCGGACAGTCCCCGCCGCTTCATGCTGCTAGAGATGATCCTCGCCACCGACGACCCCGCCGTCGCTCCGACCGTCAACTCGGTCTCCGTCGAGTACGAAAATGCCCTAGTCCAAGGCGCGCGCGGCAGCGTCGCCCCCCGCGAGGCCAGCCCCAACCAAGACACGCACTTCACCTACACCCTCTGGCCCCAGACCGACGAACTCGACAGCGGCTTCGACCTAATGCGCTTCACCGTCCCCGAGCCGGTTGACCTCCAAAGCGTATCGGTAATGGTCGGCGCAGAGCCGGTCGTTCCAGCCACCTTGGACATGCAGGCCGATTCGCTGCTCATCGCGTTGCCGCAGGTGATTTCCGGCGACTCGCTGCAAGTGAGTTTCACGACCCGCCTGCTGCAAAACGCCACCGTCTTTGCCCTCGACCTCGGGTCGAGCCAAGCACCGGGCCTATGGCAGTCGGTCGAGGCGGCCGAGCGCCGCTCCAACATCGTCATGCTGCCCGAACTGACCAGCAGCGCCCAACTCATCAGCGATTTGCAACTAGCCTCTACGACCGTAACCCCCAACGGCGACGGCATCAACGACCAGCTAGAAGTGCGATTCGTCGCCTTCAAAGTCGAGGGCACCGAGCCACAGGTGGAAGTTTTCGACCTAGCCGGACGCCAAGTAGCAGTCCTCACCCCAAGTGCCGAAGGCTCGCAACGCCTCTTCACTTGGGACGGCCGCGACGCCGACGGAGCGAGCGCCGCCCCCGGCCTGTACGTCCTGCGCGTCAATCTGGGTGCCGATGCCGGCAATGACACTGCGTTCCGCACCATCGCCGTGGCGTACTAACACTGTGACCGAACAAACCTACGACCTATTGGTGCGCGCCCCGCGTCTCTTTTGCGCGGATAGCGGCCTAGACGGCCCCGGCGCAGTAGCCATCCGCGGCGGTCGCATTGTCGCCTCCGGCCCCGGCGTCGAGGGACCAGCCCACACCGTGCTCGACTTCCCCGACGCCCTCCTGCTGCCCGGCCTAGTCGATCTACACGCTCACCCGGCCCGTGGCCAATCGCGCTTCGGCATCGACCCGGACATCCACTTTTTGCCGCGCGGTGTCACCACTGTCATGTCCCAAGGCGATGCCGGAGCTGTGAACATCGACGACTACCGCCGCACCGTGATCGATGCCTCGCGCACTCGCGTGCTCTTGGCCATCAACCTGTGCAAACACGGCGAGACGCATCCCGTGCGCTGCTTCAACGACTTGGCCGACGCCGATGCCCAAGCCTGCGCCGACGCCATTACCACAAACGACCGCAACATTTGGGGCATTGCCGTCACCGTCACCGGCGGGGCCTGCGCCGACGGCCTCGACCCGCGCCCCATTATGGCCGCCGGGCTAGAAGCCGCAGAATTGAGCGGCAAACCACTGCTGGTGGGCACCCGCCTCAAACCCGACTGGCCCCGCCGCGACCAACTCCCCTTGTTGCGCCCTGGCGATATAGTGACCTACTCCCTAAACGCCCTGCCCGAAAACCTGCTGGACGGCGACCGCATCGCCGACGACGTATGGGAAGCTCGCCAGCGCGGCGTCCTCTTCGACTTGGGCTACGGCATGAACTCCTTCAGCTTTCCCATTGCCGAGGCCACCATTGCCGAGGGCTTCCTCGTCGATACGGTTTCGACCGACCAATACCACCGCCACGTCAACAGCCGCCCCCAACACGATCTGCCCCGCACGATGTCCAAACTCATCGCCGCTGGCATGGACGAAGCAGAGGTATTCGCCCGCTCCACGGCCCGCCCCGCCGCAGTGCTGGGTCTAAAGGGCGAAGTCGGCACCTTGGCTCCGGGTGCCTGCGCCGACTTAGTGGTGCTGCGCTGGAACGAAGAGGCCCTGCCCTTGCGCGACGTCAACGGCGAGGAGCGGCCCGGCGGCTGTTGGGAGCCGATGGCTACCATCCGCGACGGCCAAGTGGTTTAGGGCTGTCCATTTTAACAAGAGGATCAAAACACTATGGCCGACAAACTAGCGCGCGGGATCTGGCCCGCGCTCGTCACTCCGTTCACCGACGACGGCAACGCCTTGGCTCCCGCGCGCGTCGAGCCGCTCGTCAAGCACCTGATCGCCGCTGGCTCAAACGGCTTCTTTGTCTGCGGTGGCACGGGCGAGGGAAGCGCCATGAGCATACCCGAGCGCAAAGCCATGACCGAAGCAACCATCGCCGCGGTGGCCGGTGCCGTGCCACTGATCTTCCAAGTCGGCGCGACATCCACGGCCAACGCAGTCGAATTGGCCCAGCACGCCGCCGCCGCCGGTGCGGACGCAGTGGCTTCGGTCGCGCCGGTAGATCAGCCCAACGATCTCGAAGCCGCGGTCGCCCACTACGCAGCTATTGGCGCAGCCACCAATTTGCCCTTCTACGTGTATTGGCTCGCCCACACGGCCGACAAAAACGTTACAGCCGAACAGTTCCTCGAAGCCATGCAAGCCGTGCCCAACTTCAGCGGCCTCAAGTTCACCGACAGCAATTTCTACTTCTTCCAGCGTCTCGTACAGCTAGGCGGCGACTACCTCAACCTCATCTCCGGCCCCGACGAGATCTGCCTCGGCGGCATGGTCGCCGGCAGCGACGCCGCCATTGGCTCAACCTACAACATCATGCCCAAACTGTTCGTGGAAATGCGACAGCACTTTGAAGCCAGCGACATCCAGCCGGCCATGGCTCTGCAAGCGCGCGCCAACGAGGTCATCTCCACCTTGTTCCACTTTGACCTGCTAGCGGCCGTCAAGGAGATGCTGACCATGCGCGGGCTGCCCGTAGGCCCTGCCCGCCCGCCCCACATCCCGTTCGACGATGTGGGGCGCGCCGCGCTGTGCCAAGCGCTTGACGACCTCGGCTTTGCAGTGGAATGAGGGCCATCCCCCTCCCGGACGGCGACCTGCGCTACGCCCCCGACTTTTTGGCCCCGGCCGAGGCCGACCAATTCATGCGGCAACTGTTGGACGGCATTGAGTGGCAACAGCACCACGTCGTCATCTTTGGCCGCCAGCATCCCGCGCCGCGTCTTTCAGCATGGCACGGGTCTGCGGATGCTCACTACGCCTATTCGGGACTGGCCCTAGAGCCGCGCCCGTGGACCGCGCCACTGCTAGACCTCAAGACGCGGCTTGAAGCCACCGCCAACTGTCCCTTCAACAGCGTCCTGCTCAATCAGTACCGCGACGGCCGCGACAGCATGGGCTGGCACAGCGACGACGAGCCAGAGTTGGGCACTAACCCGACGATCGCCTCGCTGAGTTTGGGCGAGACGCGGCGCTTCCTCCTGCGGCACAAACGCCGCGACCATCCCCCAGTCGAAATCCCCCTCGAACACGGCGCGCTGCTCATCATGCGCGGCCCAACCCAAGCCCACTGGCAGCACCAAGTCCCCAAGACTCGACGACCGTGCGCCCTGCGCCTCAACCTCACCTTCCGCCACATCGTCGCTACTGGACAACTTCCCACCGATGCGCCTTAATCCTCTGCCCCTGCACTGCCGCTAGCGACTCTACCCACTGACTGCACCATTCGTCATAATCCCTCAACTCAGACGCGGGATTGGACCGACTGCGGGCCACGAAGTCGGGATGGAAGGGGCGACCCGTCGGCGTCCCCGTCGCCTGATAGCGCAAATCCATACTCCAGCGCACCGTGTCTGCGTTGTTGGGCGTCGAGCGATGCGGGGTCTGCTTGTCCATTAGCAGCACGTCGCCTTTGTACATCGGCAAGGTAAGCGCCTCAGTCTGCGGCATTTCCTCGTCGATGATCACCGTGCCCAAACCCTGCTTGATGTGGTGCTGCACCAGCCCCTTCCGGTGCGCTCGCGGCAAGATCTGCAAACAGCCGTTTTCCGGCGTCGCCGCGCACAGCGGCAGCCACACTGTGAGGATGAAGTGCGGGTCGGCCTCCTCCCAAGTAACGCCGGCGTCTTGATGCCAAGGGGCCACGTGTGGGTCGCTGCCGCTCGGCGTCACACCCGCGGGCAGCTTGGCGCGGGTGTGCTGGATCGGGCTACAGGTAATCTCCGGCCCGACCAAGCTCTCGACCATATCGAGCAGGCGGTCGTTGCGCAAAAATTCAAACGAGGCCCGCCCGCGCAAGTGCATAATGTCGAGTTCTCTGTAGATCGCGTCGTCTTCGCGGCAGATCGAGATGAGGCGGTGGTCAAAAGGCTCGTCCGCATACAGAGCCGAGATGTCGCCAGCGGCCAACAGCTCCTCGGCGCGGCGGCCGATGTACTCTTCGTACTCGGCGATGATCGGATCGAGATCGGCGTCGGTCAGCGAGCCGCGCAGCAGCAGATAGCCGTCCTCCGCGAATTGGGCGACCTGTTCGGGGGTTAGGTACATAAGGAGTTCTCCTGATGGGTCAACCACTGACGGCTAAAGCCGCCCGCTTGTCCCTAGCTACTACCCCACCGCGACGGGGTAGGCCGAAACTTTAGGCACGTTGACAAGTGCCTTTGCCCGGATGTTCCAGGCGGCGTTGCAGTCGGCATGAGCTTGATGCCCACATCGCTTGCAACAAAACCGAGATTGACAGGAGCGATTAGCCGCTTCGACATGTCCACACTGAGAGCACATCTGAGAGGTATAAGCTGGATCAACCAACTTGAGCAGTACGCCAGCCTGCTCAGCTTTGTAGCTGACAAACTGGCGAAGCTGATCGAAGCCCCAGCTACCCATGCGGTTGCGTTGCGGCTTGCGAAACCGTATCCGGTCGCCGATACCCTTGAGTTCCTCAAGAGCGATACTGCGCCCAGTGTCTTTAGCCTTCGCAACAAGTCGCTTAGAGAGGACGTGATTGGTGTTACGACGAAAGCGTGCTTCGCGGTCGCCGATGCGCTTGAGCTTCTTCCGGATACGCTTGCGCCGTCGGTGGTTGGCAGCCCGATCAGCCGCCGACTGGAGCGCACGCTTGAGCGTCTGATTCTTGACGCGCACACGCTCTACAGCCTCGCCGGTGTGCTGCTCACCATCCGAGTCGGTGGCCAAGTTCTCTACACCAAGATCAACGCCAAGGAAGTCGTCGGCATCACACGGCGGCTCCGACTCATGCTCCACCGTAGCCATGAGAAACCACTGACCGTCTTTGCGCCGCACCAGTTCAGCAAACAGCTTGACGTTGCCAAACTGCTCGGCTTGGTAGTCCCCCATGACCATCGGGATGTCGTGGCGGTGGCCATCCGCCGTCTTGATGTTGAGGGCCTCCAAGCCCTTGTAGCGAAACGCGCCCTTGCGATAGGGAACAGCCGCCAAGGGACGGAACGACACCTGCTTGCTCTTGTCGCGCTTGTAGTTAGCTGCTACCTGAGCAAAGGTCAAGATCGCAATGTCAGCCGGCAGGTCAAACGTCTCACGAACTTCGTAGTAATACAGCTTATGCAGCACGTAGCGGTTGGCAAGCTGACGCTCAAAGGCTTTCTCAGCTACCCAATTACACGCCTGGTTGAAACGGCGCATCGTCTCTTCAAGCGCGTCGGCCTGCTGATCCGTAGGAAGGAGCTTGATTTGAATAACCCGTTTCACAATAGAAAATATAACCATTAGGCCATCCGGCGACAAGCGCTATCGGCCTTCACTCAGGGAGCACAAGGCCCCGTCGTGCAGGCCGCTCCCTTTTCCCCTGTCAGCTAAAGCAGGCAGGGGAAAAGCGACAACTTTTATGGTAGCGTCAGAACGACTCACAGGTCTAGTTCTCGCTTTACATCCTCCAAGGAGTGTGTACGACCGGCTTGTAGGTCCTCGTATGCCTTCTCAATGGCTCGGCACTCCTCTTGAGTCTCGGGTTCATCATCGTAGGGCGCTGATGCAAGCCGATGCAGCAAGAGGTCTCCTTGGTCGCGTAGATATTCCAGATAGCGCTCCGCAGCATGGCATTCTGCCTCGGGTAATTCATCGACTAGACGATGCAATTTCTCTTTCAAAGTCATGAACCAATATCTCCTTACTACTGATTGCTAATTGTCTCGGTAATATCTCTTTCTTACCCATATCAAGTCAAGATCGCACTCGACTCGCGGTAGCCAGTAGCATTGGTAGTGGAACAGAACGGCGAGCAGCCCGTAGTGTCCGGCCGAAGTAGGCGACGTATCTAGCCCACCAAGCCCTCGGGCAAGGTCCCGATATAAGCACCAATCTCGTCGCGCACTCGCCGATACGCCCCCAGCGCTTCTTCTTCACTGCGCGCACCCCGCGCCAACTTCGGCGGATCGTCAAAGGCCCGATGCACCACCCGGGCGCACCCCGGAAAAACAGGACACTGTTCGGCCGCGTGGTCGCAAACCGTGACCACCCAGTCGAAATCGATGTGGCGGAGTTGGTCAACGTGCGTCGATTGCTGGGCCGAGATATCAATGCCGACCTCGGCCATCACTTGCACAGCGTTGGGATTGAGGCCGTGGGTCTCGATTCCGGCTGAGTAGGCTTCAAACCGATTGGATTTTAGCGCACGGGCAAAGCCTTCGGCCATTTGGCTGCGGCAGGAGTTGCCAGTACAGAGAAAGAGGATTTTGGTCATGGGTGTTAGAGGTTGTTTAAAAAAGTGGTTCACTATGCGCGTCCTTGCTCGAATGCTAACTTAAGAAGCTACGAGCCGAGCCACCTACCGCCAGATTAGCCCGAAGCCGACAAGATTTCTAAAAATGGTATTTTCCAATCGGATTCCCATAGTACTCTCGTTGGTACTCACCGTTTCTATTCCAACAGAATCGACCTCGGAAGAATCCCCTTCTCCAGGGTACAAAATCCACCGCTCTATCCCTCCACCGGGTGCCAAAACCCACGTGGTGGTTCCAGGGGAAAGGTTCCGCGCCGGCGGGTTCAAACGCTGGCTCTACGGCCGCGATTACCGAGATCTCTGGGCTACTCCCATTGAGGTTACAGTCCTCGACCTCGACCACGTAGGCGGAGGCTTGACGCCGCTTCGCACCGGCGGAGCCGGGCAGTCCATCTCTCTTCACTTTACGGGACAAGACGGCCGCCGCTATACGGTTCGCTCCTTGGATAAAGATCCAATGAAAAGGAAATGGGACGAACTCAAGAATACGGTCGTAGATGACGTCCTGCAGGACATGATCAGTGCGCTGCTGCCCACCGGGGCGCTCGTGGTCGATCCGCTAATGGAAGCTACGGGCATCCTCCATACCAAACATACGCTCGTAGTCATTCCAGATGATCCTCGGCTAAAGGAGTACCGCAAAGATTTTGCTGGCCTTATCGGAATGCTACAGGAACACCCTTCTGAAGGGCCGGACGATACGCCCGGCTTTGCCGATTCCCGCAAGATCAGCGGCACGGATAAGCTGTGGAAGCGCTTAGAAAAAACGCCCTGCAACCGCGTCGATGCCCGCGCCTATCTAAAGGCGAGACTGATGGATTTTCTCATCAACGACCGGGATCGCCACTACGGTCAGTGGCGCTGGGCGCGATTCCCCGCTGGCGATTGTTATACTTGGCTGCCCATACCAGAGGATCGCGACCAAGCCTTTGTCGATTTCGACGGGTTTGGCATGGCTGTGGCGCGTAGAGGGCTTCCGATGCAAATCGAGTTCGACGACGCATATCCGAGTCTGGTGGGCCTATCGACTACGGGCTGGGAGCTGGATCGCCAATTCCTAGTCGAACTCCATAAGACGGCATGGGATTCGGTCGTAACGGCGTTTCGCCAAGACCTACCAGACCCGATCATCGAGAATGCCGTGCGGAAGCTCCCCCCGCCGTATTACAAAATCGTCGGGGAAGCTCTTACAAAAGCCCTCAAATCGAGGCGGGACGCCTTGCCTGAATTTGCCCGCCGATACTACGCGTTGATTACCCGCGAGGCCGAAATCCAAGCGACCGATCAGGACGAATACGCCCACTGTGAACACCTGCCGAACGGCGACCTCTTGGTCCGCATCGGTCTCATAGAAGAACCTGATGGAGTGCCCTATTTCCAGCGCACGTTCCCCCCCCAAGAAACCCGGGAAGTCCGCATATACCTTCGGGGGGGAGACGACCGCGCGGAGATAGCAGGGGCCAAGGGACAAATTGCCATTCGCATCGACGGTGGAGGCGGAGCTGACGCGTTCACAAACTCATCTCAGGCCGAAGCCACAAAGACCCTGTTTTACGATTATCGCGGAAAAAATCGCTTCGCCAAAGGCAAGGGCGCAAAAATCGACAAGCGTCCCTACAAGCGTCCTCCCTCACCGATTCTCCGCGCGCGGTATGCACTGGACTGGGGTATGCAGGCGATTACGCTCCCGATCCTTGTCGCCAATCCAGATCTGAGCGTGTTCGTAGGTGGTTTCGGTAGCCGACAGTACTTCGGCTATCGCAAAAACCCGTTCTCTTCGCGTCATTCCTTCAACGCCGGGCTAGCAATCAATCGTCTCAAGCCATCTGTTTCCTATACCGGAACCTTCCGCCAATTGCTGTCCGATCTCGACGCAAAAATCTATCTCAAGTACTCTGGTCTTCAAGTAATCCGGTTCAACGGATTCGGCAACGCAACCGAGATTCCGGGTCCGTCTTCTTTTTATCAAGTGGAGCAAAACTATTTCGCCTTCGCCCCATCCCTCGAATTTCGCGCAGCAGAGCATACAGGAGACATAGAATCGCTGCGCTCGAAATTGACCATTGGCTTGGGGCCGATTATCAAGTATGCAAATACGCCGCTAAGTTCCAACAAAGACAAATTTATCGGTTCTCTGGACCACCCGTTGTACGGCACAGATTCCTTCGGCCAAGTAGGAGCACAAGGCGAAATCGCGTACGACACGCGTGACAATCCAGCGTATGCCACTCGGGGATTTTCGGTCAGAGTCGCCGGAGCCGTCTATCCGAAAATTTGGGATGTGAAGTCGGCCTTTGGCAGCATAGACGGGGAAGCACGTACTTACGTAACAGCTCCTATTCCAACCAACCCAACTCTTGCCTTGCGAGCGGGCGGCAAGAAAGTGTGGGGAACCTTTCCCTTCCACGAGAGCGCTTTCTTGGGCGGGCCCGGCTTAGCCGGTAGTGGCGCGTCCAATGGCAATTTGCGTGGTTTTCGGAAAAATCGGTTCGCAGGAGATACCGCACTGTACGGCAATTCCGAACTGCGGCTGGTGCTGGCCAAAATCAAGTTTTTGGTGCCGGGAGAGTTGGGCCTGTTCGGTGCGGCCGATGCCGGCCGGGTACTGTACGCCAAAGACCCAGACGACGCCGATACATGGCATACCGGTGTGGGAGGTGGCTTATGGCTGTCTTTTCTCCGCCGGTGGCAGACCGTGAGCGTGGCAGTCGTAAACGGCGATGATTTTATGGGAGTGTATCTACGCGCTGGTTTGGTGTTCTAGCTAATTAAGGAGGGATACATAATGCTCAACAACATGATCATACGTCTTCTCGTTTACTATGCCGCATGGCTTTTAGCGCTCAGCGGAATTTTTTACCTCTTCCCCCAGATCCTCTATTACGTCGCCCAAGAGCGCAAACGCATCTTCGTAGCAAAATCCTTGGAGTTCGGGGCCGAGACTGCTCCATTTCCGCTTGGCAATATCGAAGAAGGAGTGTTGCGGCTCGTCGATCCGGCACACACCATTCCAGTCATGGTCGCTTTGGTGTTAGCCTTCGGGGTTACGCTCCCCATTACTTGGGTCTATCGCTGGACGCGGCCGCGCAAAAAATACAGTCAATCCTTTGCCCACACGCTGCTCGTGATACCTACCTCCATAACGCTGGTCGTCTTTTTAGTTAAGGGCAGTCTCGCCCTCGCCTTCAGCTTGGCGGGCATCGTGGCCGCGGTGCGCTTTCGCACCTCACTCGAAGAGCCGATGGATGCCGTGTACATGTTTATGGCCATCGGCATAGGGCTAGCGGCTGGCACCCAGCTTACTACGGTGGCTTACCTCGCATCGTTGGTTTTCGTCGCCATAGCGCTGGGCGTGTGGAAAAGCAACTTTGGCGCACGGCCGACCGTAATATCCGGCTGGACCATTCTTTATCCTGACAAATCGGCCCAAGTCTCTAAAACGAGCGACACGGCGGTTGTTACCTCCAAACCCCGTGACGCTCAGATCGAAGTGCATGCAACAAACGTCGATGAGGTGCAAAAAGCAACGGAACTGATTCTAACATCCAATACCAAGCGCTGGCAGGTCGCAGACGTGATCAATAATGAGGATGGAACGGTCGTCGTGGTGTTTGATATCTGGTTCAAAAAATCCGTCAAGTCGCTCTCCCTTGTCCGGCATATCGAAGAAAGCGGCAAAGGTTATATCAACGACGTAAGACTGAGAGGTAATGACTCGTAACTTTCACACAGCGCACACGGCAAACAAATCAGCGTCCTGTAACACCACCCGCAAGCGCACCGGACGGCCCTTGAGTTCGGACAAGTCGCCGCCTGCTTTCCAAGCCACGGGCGCGTCGAGTTGATCGCCGTAGATCGGCTCCATTTCCTCCAAGGCATACCCGGGCAGGGCTTGGCCCGACTCGTCCTGGAGTTCCACCCGCAGCGACCCCACCGCCGAGGTCGCGTAGTTGAGGCGCAAGGCGTCCCCTTCTAACAGCAAGGGACGGGTGAGCAATTCACCGCCTCTGTATCCGGCCCGCACCGAGGCAAAACCGTGCGGCCGCACCACCACGCGGCGCAAGCGATTAGTTGACCAGCCGTAATTTTCCGAAAGGTACATGGACCATTCGTCGTCGGCCGTTTGCACCAAGCCGGGAGCGGGCGTGCAACTGCGGTGGGACCAGTTGCGCTGATCCGTGCCGGGGCGCACCCACGCTTCCATAAAGGGGCGGTCCCAGTGGACGCCGTCGCGGCTGCTCATAAACACCGCGTCGGACAGGCCATTCCCAGGATAGTCCATCGCCGCGATGTCGAGCTGGCGCTCGGGCAAAAAGCGCATGGGGAACGACAACAGGATGTGCTCGGCACCAGGACAAGGCGTAGTTGCGTTGGTGTAGAAGTGCTCCAGCGGCACGTCGTCGGCATACTCATGGGGTTGAGGCTGCGTCCACTGGATGAAGTCCTCAGAAGTACAACTCTGGATAGCCCGCACCCGAGCGCCGGAGGTGTCGAAGTAGCGGCTGAAGAGCCGATAGCGCCCAATGTGGTCATCCCACAGGGCGACGTTGACCGAGTCGAAGGCCCCGGTGACGTCCAAGGGGCCTTCTTTGACCGGAGTCCAATGGAGGCCATCGGGCGAGGCAAAGCCGTGCAAGTTGGACTGGCCCGTGCCGCCCACGGCTTTGAAGCGCTGCGCCGGGTCGGCCGCAGGATTAGCGTCGAGGAAGACGCAGAAATTGTGGCTCTCGTGACCCTGGATGAGGACGTTGTTTTTGCGCGTGCCATTAAATTCGACCAAGCCCAGTTCAGGTTGCGTAAAGTGGATACCGTCGGTGCTGACGGCCAAGTTGGTCGTCTGACTAGCCGCGCCGTCGGCGTAGTCCGCGCCAATCGGATAGAAGCCTCGGTAGTACAGCAGAATGCGGTCCCCGTCCTGAGTGAGATTGTAGCAACCCGTGCAGGCGTTGTCCCAGGGCTGGGAGACTTGATAGACCACTTCGCGGCGGATGGGCGGATGCAGATGCAAAGCGGCCCCATCGAGGTGTTCAATGAGAAAGTGATCGACGAATAATTCGCGGCGGGATCCCAAGGCGATGGGCGCGGTCATGGCGAGGCTCCGGTTAGGGGATGATTGAGAAATAGCGTAGCTTTGCAAGGAAGATACTACGCCTTGTATCAGCGTCAAAATGCGGGTGGGACGCGATCTAGCGCAGGCCGTCGAATATCTCCCAGGCCAAAGGCTATCTACCGAGTAGCCAAAAGTTGGAGATAAACCGGATGATCGCTATTCTTTAGTTGGAGTTAGCAAAAAAAGAGAGCCGACCATGACTGAAAACGCAGTAGAAGACGAGCACGGAAGCGAAGCGTACGACCCCGATCTCTACGTCCCGACCGGAGAAGCCGAACCAGTCAACGGTTTGGAGCATGTCGGCGACGCTGAGATCGAGCGCTTCAAAGCGCAGGGCTTCCTCGCCGTGGAGGGTGCCTTTTCGGACGCGCAGATGGCCGATGCCATCAAAGCGGTGGAAGATCTGATCGACGGCAAGAATCAGGGATTCAGGGGCGTGCAGTTCGAACGCGGCGTCAGGGATCAACTGGCGGGCGCTTCGGATGGCAAGCGACAGACATTGGTGCGCAAGCTGCAGCAGTGGGTCGGCTTCGATGCCCGCCTCGATTCACTGGCCCGGGACGTGCGCCTGCTGGACGTGCTCGGGTGCATGATGGGCGAACCAGCCAAGCTCTACCGCCACCAAGCCATGCAGAAACCGGCCCGCATCGGTCGAGAGAAACCCTGGCACCAGGACCACGCGTACTTCGATCTGCCCATGGACACAGAGATCATCAGCGTCTGGATCGCCTTGCAAGAGGCGCATCGCGACAACGGCTGCATGCACGTGATTCCGGGCAGCCACCTCGAAGGGCCCGTGATCCACTTCAGCAGACGGGACTGGCAGATCTGCGATACTGACGTGGCCAGGGAGCGCATCGTCGCCGTGCCGCTCAGGCCCGGAGGCATTCTGTTCTGGCACGGTCGGCTGCACCACGGATCGCCTGCCAACCGATCGGATCAAGGCCGGCGATCCCTGCAACTCCACTTCATCCCCTCCAGCATCAGCGAGGACGAGACCTCAAGAGAGGAACGCCTCGCCGTGTACGGCAGCGAAGGCAAGGACGCGACCTGCTGAAGATTATTCATCGACTTCAACGTTCTTTCTGTCTTCGCCAGTGCTTTTGTCGCACCAGCGGCATCCAACCAAACCGCTGGTAAAACCTTCCTGCGCCCGCTTTTTCATCATCTCGCGCAACAGACAGCACGACCCGGTCGCACCTAGCTAGCCGTAGCCATTCAACGGCGTGACCGACGACCCACGAACCAACCCCCTGATTCCGCATCGTTTCGCTCGTTTCGACCTCCGAGAGCTCAGCCCATCCTGCCAATGCAGGTAACTGGCCGCCTTGCGTGAGATCTGCAATACATTCACAGTGCGCAATGTCACGTCCATCTAACCGCGCGACAAATCGCGTGCCGAATTCCCCCACATCGCGATGGATCGTTACACCTTTTACTGGCGGCTCACCAAGAGCAGCTATCTCATTCAGCGTGCCACCATAGACGGATTCATCAATGTCCTCATTCGCGGAATAACCAAATTGCTCTATCAGACCGCTTATGTGCGGCCAGATATCCGGTATTCCTACGCAAGCCGGAACCGGCAAGGGACCCGAAATCTGCTCGTCCACTACCTGCCAAGCGTTCATCTGCCGCCGACACTCCGTCATAACCGCCTCGCCAGCTTCGCGCTCTTCGGGCCAGAACAAGATCCAAGCAATTTCCCCAACTCCCTTCCAGCGCGTGTCGTCGCCGTATCGGCGGAAATGCGCCGCCGCGCAAACGCGATCCTTGACTATGCCAACAATGGACTTCCTTTCGACAACCCAAGGATCAGTGATGTACTCCTGCGGCTCGCTCTGCAGGCGCTCCCAAAAGTAATCGGCAGTCAAGCTCCACCCAGGTATCACGGTGCTAAGATGGCTGTTGACCAGTGCCAAAACCTGGGGAAGATGAGAGCGATCCAACGGTGCTATTTGGACCATATTTATTTCCTCGGATAGATTGTTAGCTTCCAAAAGCCGCGTAGCCCGCTAACCTTTGCCACCCTCAAAATCCCGGTACGCGCGGCTAGCCGTAGGCACAGTCTGTCCCTGATATTTGCTACCCAGCCCCGGCGAACCGTAGGGGCTGTCCGCCGGCGTCGCTAGCTGGTGGAACGAGAGCTGCCCGATCTTCATACCCTGATACAGCGTGATAGGCAGATTCGCCACATTACTCAGTTCCAGCGTCAGGTGCCCCTTCCAGCCGGGATCCACATACCCCGCAGTCGAGTGAATCAGCAGCCCAATGCGCCCCAGCGAACTCTTGCCTTCCAGCCGCGCCACCAAGTCGTCCGGCAGCTCTATCGTCTCAAGGGTGCTCCCCAGCACGAACTCGCCCGGATGCAGCATAAACGGCTGCTCGCCGATCTCCTCCATTTCAGTCAGATCGCTCAAGTCCTCGTGCACATCGATGAATGGGCGACGCGAGTTGCGGAACACGAGAATGTGCTTGTCGAGATGAACATCAACGCTGGCCGGCTGAATGCACCCCTCCCCGAGCGGCTCGACGACGATTTTTCCCTCTGCCAGCAGCGTCTTGATTGCGCGATCACTGAGAACCATTTTCCCTCCAGACTTTTTATTGTTCACAATCCGATTTTAGCAACATAAGAGATTTATACCCTCTTAAATAAGCGGTCGCTCCATTCTTCGCAAAACTGACGACGAGCGGCAAACGCCAACCACCACTCCCAACGCAGAAAGACTAACATCATGGCTTTCAAATACAGCTTGCAGTGCGACACGCTTCCGTGGATAGGATACAACGTCCTCGAAGAACCCGATATAGTAATACAAGCCGCCGCAGAAGCCGGGTACACCGGCATCGATCTGCCGGGCAACCCGGAGAAAATGGATGGCTGCGAATGGCGTCAGCGAGTAGAAGACGCCGGCCTCGTCGTCCCAGAAGTCCTCGCGGCTTGGGGATACTACCACGCCGGCGAGGAGCGCAATCTCGCCAGTTCCGATCCAGATAAAAGGGCGCGCGCCGTGCAGTACGCCAAGGACACCGTCAATTTGGCAGCCGACGCTGGAGCCAGCTTCACCGAACTGTGCGCGGCCCAGCCAGCGGTTCCCCAATTGCCATTTCCGCTGGAGCCAGTGGAGACCCTGCGCAACAATTTCCGGCAGTCGATCCGGGAAATCTGCGAACACGCGGCAAGCTGCGGCATCACCATCCTACTGGAGCCACTGAACACGTACGAGGGCCTCCCCGGCGTGCTGACGACGATCTACGAGGCAGTCAACTACGTCAATGAACTCGGACTCGACAACCTCGGCGTGCAGCCGGACGTGTATCACATGAACATCGAGGAAGGCTCGATCCCAGATGCGTTGCGCTACGCCGGGTCGCGGATCAAACACTTCCACCTCAACGAGACCAACCACTGCCAACACGGGACCGGCCACGCCGACTACCAAGAGATCTTCAGAATCCTAAAAGGAATCGGCTACGACGGGTACCTCTGCACGTACATGCCCAAGACCACGCAGGCGATCTTGCAGAGTGCGCCGGGCAATCCCTACGTGCCGGAAGGAGCCGCCACCAGCGGCGCTGGAGCGCGGCCCGATCTGGTCGCCCTCCTCAAGGGCCTGCTCTCCTTTCTGCAGGAGACGGAGCGAACGGTAGATCAATCGCGCGAGTTCTACGAGGCCGGCGGCTGGCGGCGTTAACGGCGACAGATGTAGATTCGATACGACTCCCAAAAGAAAGGAAACCAATGACCAATAATTGGCTCACGGGAATTTATCTGACCACGGATGAGGTCCTCAAATACCCCGATTACGTCGAGCGGCTGCGCGATGAGATCGGTCTGAATACAGTGGTTCTCTCGTTTACGGGCCAGCTATCGGAAGAGGTGCTCGCCCTCAGTCCCTATGGAGGACGCACGCCGACAGAAGAGGAACTGGGCCAGCTCGTCATACGACATTTTGACGGTCGGCCCATAGACCCGAGGGAATACCCGCAAGCCCAGGCCCTGTGCGGTCCCGGCGTTGCGGCCCAAGGCGACGACGAAGCGTTCAGAAGAGCTGTGGGGCAACTGAAGGAGGCGGGCCTGAACGTGTGGACGTACGGAGGAGCTTGGACGATTCGCCGGCTCATGTTCTGTCCATCGCGACAGGATGTGCAAGACTGGATCGAGGCCGTGTGCGTGTACTGGGCGACTCAGTACGATCTCGACGCGCTCGACATCACCCACTTTCGCTATCCAATGGGCAGTTTTCCCCTAGGGCTTTTTGGCTCCACCTGTTCTTCTTGCACCGACGCCGCCCAAGAGCTCGGTTACGACATGGAAGCGATGGTCGAGGACTTGCAGCGCGCCCGGGAGGGCCTGCGCCAGCTCGACGGTGCCCGCCTCGGCGAAGTAGTCCGTCTCGGGATTGGTTTCTTTGATGTGATCCACGCGCTCGGTCTGGGGTCAGGGGTCCTCGACTGGGTCCGCTTCCGCTGCGACCTGATCGTCCGCAATCTGGCGCGCTTTCGGGCGGCAGTGCACGCGGCAGCCCCCAACAAAGCCTTTGGCACCGACACCTACCCTGCCTCCATGGCCCTGACGGCAGGCCACGATTACCGGCGCTGGGGCGAGATGGCCGATTTTGCCAGCCCGCTGGTGTCCCACATCTCGGCCTTTGTCTGCAACACGTTCATTGAGTGGGCCCGCTTTCTGCAGGAGGAAATTCCCAACCTGCGGGAAGAGGATGCCCTACAGCTTGTCTATCGCTTTACGGGGTACGACGGCATGGGATTGCCGGAGACCATTGCCGCATACGGCGCTGACGAGCCGGCGACGCTGGCCTATCGGATTCCCACGGCCGATTTGGTGTTGCGGGATCTGGTGAAAGCAAAACTATACCTACCGGCGGACATGCCTTCCTATCCGATTATCCACGGAGAGGGTTGGCCCCCAGAGGCAATCGACCGCATCGTCAGCGAAGCGCGTCGGCTGGGGCACAATGGTATCGTCTGGCAGGGCACTGCCGAGCTGATGGAGTACGACTTCAAGCGCTGAGAAGGTGCGGTGAAGCCGACCAAGCTCCCCGGCCCCGGCAAAGATGCCTTGACAGAGTTGAACCAGCTTAGTTTCATACAATTTAACAGGCTGCCACAAAAACCCGCCGGCACCATGCGCGCCATGCCATGAGTCGGCGGGTTTGGCTTTTGTAAAACCAACGTTAGGAGGACGATCATGCTCATAGCCACCGACAATCAGGTCTTCACTTTGGAGAATGGCACGCCCACGCAACGCTTGGCCATCGACGGCATCCGCTGCCTAGACGAGGGCGTCCATTGTTCCGCCATTGGCCTAGCCGACGGCCAAGTAGTCGTCTTAGCCAATGGCCAAGCCCAACCGCAGGCCACCGGCATCGGCGATCCGGTGGAATGCATCGCCCTACTGTCCGAAGAGCCGCTGCAAGTGCTGCTGGGCACCGAGCCGCCCCACGTGTACTGTCTCAACGGCGACGAGCCAGCGCGCCGGCTAGAATCCTTTGACGCTTTGGAATGCCGCCAGAGCTGGTACACGCCTTGGGGTGGTCCGCCAGCCGTGCGCAGCTTGGCGCACAGTGGCGACTGGGTTTTTGCCGATATCCACGTCGGCAGCATCATGCGCTCGCCCGACCGAGGTGCTACTTGGGAGCCGGTGACCCCGGACTTGCACGCCGATGTGCATCAAGTAGCGACCGCCCCTATGGAGGGACGCTTGTACGCCAACACCGCAGACGCGGTCTTTGTCAGCGACGACTACGGCGGTTCTTGGAAGCATCGGAAGGAGGGCTTGGCAAACCGCTATGGCCGCGCCGTGGCCGTCCACCCGCGCGATCCCGACTGCCTGCTCGCCAGCGTCAGCAAAGGACCGGGGCATGGCAGAGATGTGCAGGGCAAGCTCTACTTTTCACACGACGCGGGCCGCACTTGGACCCAAGCGCTTGCTGGCTTCCCCGAAGCCAAGGGCAATATCGACACCTTCCACATCGCCTTTGACGCCGAGGGAATTGCTTGGGCCGCTGTCGAGGATCAGCTCTACCGCAGTGAGGATAGAGGCGAGAGTTGGTCTGCGTTTTGGCAAGCGCCCACTACCATTGTCGCCGTGGCCTGCGCGCGCCCGAATGGGGTCTGAGCATTGCAACTTCTTCTGACGCTGTTAATCCCATCGACTTGGAACTACTATAGCCCATAAACTCAGGCAACGATGTCCATTCTGCCGGGAAAAATAAGCGATTTTCTCAAGATCGCGGTCGCTGCCGCCGGGCGAGGCGACCTCCCAACGGTTCAGGCCGTATTGGCGCAGAAACCAGCGTGGATCAGCCGCGTCGGTTCGCACGGCCGCACCATGTTGTGGGAAGCCGCGTACCGGGGGCGGCTCGCCATGGTCGATTACCTGCTCGATCAAGGCGCTGACATCCACGCCTGCGGCTGTCACTTCACGCCTCTGCTAGTCGAAATCTCTCCCTACTGCGCCGCGCGCTACAAGCGCCACCACGCAGTCGCCGACCACCTGCTAACACGCGGTGCAGCGACCGATATCTACACCGCCGCTTTTCTCGGCGAAAGCGATGCAGTCGCCTCCTACCTCGACCGCGAACCCGAGCTGGCAACGGCCGAGAAGGCGCAGCACGATTCCAGCCAGCGCATGACAGTCTTGCACTACGCCGTCAGCGCCGGTCACCTCGCCATCGTCACCATACTTCTAGCGCGGGGTGCCGATCCGCGGCCGTACAGTGGCGGACTGATTCGCTTCACCGTATGGCGGGATCGCGCCGACATCCTCAAGACCCTGCTCGACGCCGGGGCCGACCCCACTCACGCCGAGGCCCCTCGTTCCGGCATCGTCAATGCCGAGATCATCGAATTGTTGGTCGCTCGCGGCGTCGCCGTAAATGTGGACCACGCCGAGGGAGGCTGGCCGCCTCTTGTCTTCCAGTCGCGCGGCGACCGCGGCGGCAACGTCCAGCGCGTGCGCGACCTGCTCGACCGTGGAGCCGACGTCAATGTCAGGAACTACAAGGGCCAGACGGCATTGCACTGCGCCGCCAAAGCGGGATTCGACCAAATCGTCGCCTTGCTGCTCGACCGTGGGGCCGAGGTGAACGCCAAAGACGACAAGGGCGCAACGCCGCTGGCGACTGCGTTGCGCTCCAAGGTCAAAGACAAGGATCGGCTCGCGGCTGTCGTCGGCCTGCTCACCGACGCTGGTGGCGTTTGAGCGCGAATAACCTAGAGCGGACGTGAGTGCTTGCAATTTCATCGCCGAGTTGTATTATTAGCGTATCACAGCATTAACGCTAATAAGAGCCATTCTTATTTTCACATCCGAAAACAAGGAAACATTGTGAATCTTGGCAGTGATAGGACACGCCGACCCCACGGTCGCACAATCCAATGTCCGAGCGGATATCGCGCCTACGTCCCGTCACCCCTACCGCCACCGATTGCTTGGGACGAAGAACTCGTCGCCGCGCTCTCCCGCGCCGACCAAGCAATAGGCCGACTCGCAGGCGAAGGTCGGCGGCTGCCAAATCCGCATCTCTTCATCAGGCCATTCCTGCGCCGGGAAGCCGTGCTCTCCAGTCGCATTGAAGGCACGCAGACAACCCTAGGCGAATTGCTTGCCGCACAGGCCGGGGCAAGGGTCGAGCAAAGTTCCGCGGATTTGCGCGAGGTCGCCAACTATGTCGTCGCGCTAGAGTTCGGTATCCAGCGCCTAAACACGCTGCCGCTGTCGCTGCGCCTCGTGCGCGAACTGCACGAAAAACTGATGCGGGGCGTGCGGGGCGACACAGCTACGCCCGGCGAGTTTCGCCGCAGCCAGAACTGGATCGGCCCGCCCGGATGTGTCCTGAACAACGCCACCTACATTCCCCCACCGCCAGAAGAACTGATGGCGTGTCTAGGCGAATGGGAAAACTTCCTCCACGACGACACCCTGCCCCCTCTGGTACACGCCGCGCTCGCCCATTCGCAGTTCGAGGCCATTCATCCGTTCTTAGACGGAAATGGACGCGTTGGTCGCCTGCTCATCACGCTGCTATTCGTCGCCCGAGGCGTCCTGCCAGCACCGCTTCTATACTTGAGCGCTTATTTAGAAGACACGTGCGAGGAGTACTACGCACACCTGCTTGCGGTGACTCAAAACGGACATTGGGAGGAATGGCTGACATACTTCCTGCGCGGTGTGGCACTCCAAGCCGAGGACGCTATTGGCCGCATCCAACGCATCGACGAATTGTTTCAGCATTGGTCGGAGCAACTCACTGGAACTCAATCGAGACAATCAGAGAAGGTGTTGGAGCTTTTTGTTGAAAATCCCTTTTGGACCGTGCGCGAAATTGCGCAAAGACTAGCAGTCGCCTATACCACGGCCCGACGCGCCATCGACCGGCTGGAATCAGCAGGCATCGTCGCACTGGTTGGAGAAGCGAGACGCAACCGGGTTTATTGCGCCCGAGCCATGCTCGAAGTGCTGGAAGCACCGCACAGCGCCGAACAAGTCACCTAGGAGAGCCAATGAACCATAGTGAGATCGTCAGTTTCTTGTGGGGCGTCGCGGACCTGATTCGCGACAGCTTTAAGCGCGGCAAGTACCAAGATGTCATTCTGCCGCTAACCGTGCTGCGCCGTCTCGACTGCGTACAAGATCGCCTTCGGAAGCACGCTATCCATCGAGAAGGACATTCTGGAGATGCTGGAAGGCATGTCAGTAGAACCTGCAAGATGACATTAAACGTCGGCACTTGCGATTAAGTGCCGACGTTTAATGTCATTTTATGAATGACGAACGCACTAGATACAGTTCAACTGCAAGAAGCGGGCCTCGGCACCTTTTTCAGACCGAGAGACCTCGCGCCGCTCGGGATTTCCCAACGCAGGCTTCAGGGTCTGGTCTCTAAGGGACTCGTCGAGAATCTGGGGAACGGTCTCTATCGACTCTCCGAGGTTGAACCCACGGAACTCGAAACGATTGCGATGGTAGCCGCGGCCATCCCGAACGCCGTCATGTGCCTGCTGACAGCGCTCCTCTTCCATGACATCGGTACCCAGTTGCCGCACAAAGTCTGGATCGCCCTCGACCGCAAGGCTCGCAAGCCTGCGCACCCTCCCGCTCGCGTGCGCATCGTTCGTTTCTCAGGAGCGATGCGCACCTATGGCGTGGTCTGCCATTCGGCGCAGGGGGTACCGTTTCGCATCACTTCGCCGGCCCGAACCGTGGTGGATTGTTTTCGCTATCGCCGTAAGCTCGGTCTCGACGTCGCGCTTGAGGCGTTGCATGACGGCTTGCAATCGCGGGTTACTACGGTGGATGCGATCATGCGCGCTGCCGAAGTTTGTCGTGCCCAGACGGTCATGCGGCCCTACCTAGAGGCGCTCTCGTGGTGACGCGCAGAGAACGCCGAAACGTAGGCGCATCGGTGCGCGCGAGGTTGATGAGCCGGAGCCGCAACACCGGCGAGAACTTCCAGTTCCTGTTACAGCGCTACGCGGCGGAGCGATTCCTCTACCGCCTCGGAGAATCACAGCATCGAGAGCGCTATGTCTTGAAGGGCGCGATGCTTCTTGCCCTTTGGGACGAAGCAGTTTACCGCCCAACGCGCGATCTCGATTTTACTGGCTACGGAAGCTCCTTGGCCAACGACGTACGCTCCGCCATCCGCGACATTTGCGAGACTCCGGTTGCCAACGATGGAGTTATCTTCGATAGCGAAGCCATCGAGATCGAACCCTCCCGCGAACATGAAGAGGATTTCGCTACCGTGGGAGATCGTCTTCTGTTGTTTCTCGGAGAGCCATGGGATGCGATGGCGCGTGAATCCGAGTTTACTGGAAACTGGTCGGGGGGTGGGCCTTGGCAGCATGGGTGAGACTGAAATCAGGCCATAGTAATAGGTCGCGTTGGCGCAAGCGGTACTGTCAATGTCGTCCCTGAGCGTAGCTGGGTCTCTGATAATGTGCTTATCAAACTGCCTTAAACGTTCCCTTGTGTCGGTGATCTCTTTTCACTATGTCTTCTCATATGTCCGGTCTTTCGAGTTCTCCCTATTCGTCCATTCCCGTTACAATGTTAGCGTATTCCAGCATTAACGCTAATTAGGCCCATTCTTATTTTCACACCTGAAAACAAGGGAACATGGTGAATCCTAATATGCAACCCACTCCGAATGCCCCAAACGTAAAGCAAGTCCCGCTCCTGACGGCGAGCCAGATAGCCCAATTCAAGCGCGACGGCTTCCTCGTGCTCCCAGCCGTGCTCGATCCCGAACTCTGCCGCCGTGCCAGAGACGCAATGTGGGCCGCGATTGCAACCCACCTGCCCCGCATGAAGCGGGACGATCCCTCCACTTGGGAGCCACTCACCGAGGAAGAAAGCGCCGTGCTAAAAGCGCAGCGGCCCGAGGTCGGCGGTGATCCCTATTTCGCTGGTAGTGGCCACCGCTTCTACGTCCGCAACGGCACCGAACAATTCATGCTCGACTTGGCTCCCCGGGCCTTGTGGCAAGTCGCCGAGCAATTGCTTGGCGAAGGCACGGTAGTGTGGCCCGCTGGAGAGGATGATTCCGGTATGACGACGGGTCCGTGCTTCATGTGCGACGACGCGGTAGGAGGGCTGGCCACCCACTTGGGAAAAGAGATCGAGAAGTGGCCAGAAAAGGGATCCTTCACCACCGAGGAAGCACTGCGCCTGCCCAAGACCGGCCCGGTGTGGCTCAACGGCCAAGGGACGCGCGGCTTGTATTGCACCTTGCCCAACAGCCCGTCTCCCGGGCCGGAATATCGCGGTGCCCACTCCGACGGTGCCTGCTACGGCCGCTGGCGGCTGCAAATGTCAGCTTACATCGACGACCTGCCGCCCAACTCCGGCGGCTTCACAGTGTGGCCGGGCAGCCACAGCCGCATCTGGCGCGATCAGTGGGATGCCTTCCTCGAAGGCGAAAAGCACACGGACAAACACCTAGCAGATCGCAAGTCCGGCGGCTACAACGATCCCGTCATCCAGCGCATCAAAGCCGACACCCAGCCCTTCGATTGCCACGGCCCCGCTGGCACCGTGGTTTTGTGGCACACCAAAATTTTGCACATGGCCGGGCAGAATCAATCCACCGACGTCATCCGCCAAGCGACCATCTACGGTTTCCTCAAAACGCCAGCATCCCTCCCCGATCCGTTGGTAATAGACAACACCAACGGCGACATCTGGCGAGATTGGTCCGACGAAGTCCGCGCCATCGGTGGGTAGCGACCACCCTCAAGAGCCGAGCGGCTCGACGGCGACCACGACACCGGAACTCGATGAGGTGCGGGCGGCGTCGGAGACCGCCTGCACCCAGTATCCGCTCTCCGCGTCACAGACCGGTTTTTCACCGCGCTCCGCAGCGGCAGCGAAATCCTCAATCATCGGCAGATCGAACAGCTTCTCCTGCAGCGGCTCCACCTCAATCCTCTCAGTTCCATCGGGCAGCTCCAGAATTAGGTGATCCGCCGTCAACTCCAGCGGGTCGATCAGTATCCTGCCGCCATCGCCGTCGATCTGGGCAAAATCGCGACGCGGTGGCGAGGTCAGAATAGTCGAGTGCATGCCGATCCCGCCACCCTCGAAGCGCACTATCAGGGCGTCGGTGTCATCGACGGGCCAGTCGTGGTCAACCGCGTCGATCACGGCACTCACCGACTGCGGCCGACCGCCGAAGTTCAACAGCACTTCGATGCGATGCGACGCCATTTCCATCAGGGCACCGCCAATGCCCGGTTCGATCCGCCAATCCCCCGCTTGCGGATCCCAGCGCCCGCTGTAATGGGTGCGCGCGAAAACGACCCGTCCGATGCGTCCCGCAGCGATCAACTGCTTGGCCGCGACCACTTGCGGACAGGTGCGCCGACGGTAGGCGACCGCCAAGGTCACGCCGTGAGCCCGACACGCAGCGATCATTTCGCGACACTCGGCGGCGTTTCTCGCCATCGGCTTCTCGCACAGTACGTGCTTTCCGTGCTCCGCCGCCAAGCAGGTGTAGTCGCAATGGGTATCGGTCGGCGTCGATACGATGACCGCCTCCACCCGATCGTCGCGCACCAGCTCCGCCGCCGAGCTATACGCGCGCGGGCCATTGAATCGCGCCGCGAATGCCCTAGCTGCCTCAAGGTCGCGACGGCAGACGGCGACGAGCTCGGTCCGTTCCGAAGCCAACAGGCTCGGCCCGAACGAATTCTCGGCTATGGAGCCGCAACCAATGATGCCAAATTTCATGGTGAAGTCCTTGTCCCGGCGAGGCGGAGGCCCGTCTTCGAGCCCGTCTCCCCGTCTCATGGTGCATATGTATATGGCAGCGCTGCACAGCCATGGTTCAGCGCTCGATTCTCTCGCCCATCTGCGCCGTGGCAGTCAGCTCTTCCCACTTCGTCTCCCCAAAGCCGACGTTGTACTCCATGTTGAAAAGCAGCCGGTCTGCGGCGAAGCGGAAAGTCAGCAGGGGGCGGAAGGGCGTCTCGTAGAAGCAGAGCCTCGCGTTGTAGGTGCCGTCCGCGCTCCATGCGCCGCTGGCGGAGATCGGTTGAGAATGGTCGCTGGTGAATGAGGTGCTGCCCTCCACCCAAGCCCCGTAGCCGATGCGGATCGGATGCTCAACGCCAGACGCGTCCTCGACGGTCATCAGCGTTTCCTCCTCGCCGAAAGCAAAGGTGACCGCCCGCAGGTTGCGCTCGTTGGACGCAAACAGAAACCTCCGCCCCGAATGTTTGCTGGCCAGCGCGGAGGAGGACAACCCTTCTTGCGGCGCGAGGGACAGGCCCCTCAACCGCTCGGCCAGCGGGCCGTTATCGGCCGGTGGCAGAGATTCATTCTCCATCGCCGGCAGCAGGTGATCCCAGACCAGATCGAGCACCTGCTGCATGTCGCTCACGCCAGCGGTAATGGCCACCACCGCGTCCTGGTCGGACATGACGATGCAGTACTGGCCGAAGGCACCGTCACCCCGGTAGGCGTTGTGCCGGCAGCGCCAGAACTGGTAGCCGTACCCCTGGTCCCAGTCGCTGTCGGGGTCGCTGCCATTCGCGGTCTGCAGGGCGGTGGCCTCCGCCACCCACCACTCCGGGAGCAGCCGCCGGCCATCCCACATCCCCCGCTGTAGCAACAACTGGCCGAAGCGGGCGATATCCTCGGTGCGAATTTTCAGTCCCCAGCCACCGACGTTGTAGCCCTCGTCATCGCTCTGCCAAGTGGCACCCTCGATCCCCAGAGGCGCGAAGAGCCGCGGTGTCAGGTAGTCGATCAGGGTCCCGTCCGTCAGCCGCTGAACCATCAAGCCGGCCATGTAGGTGGCACCCGTGTTATAGACGAAGTGGGTCCCGGGCTTGAGGCCCACCGGCACGGCGAGAAAGGACTCAGCCCAAGTGTCCCGCTCAGTTGACCAGAAGGCGTCGGCCTGCTCCTTCAGATGACCAGTGTTCATGCGCAGCAGGTCCCGCACGCGCATCGCCGCAAGGTTTTCGTCCGGCTCGGCAGGGGCTTCCTCGGGAAAGTGGTCGAGGACCAAGTCGTCGAGGCTCATCAGTCCTTCCTCGACCGCCAGACCCACTGCTGTAGAGGTGAAGCTCTTGCTCAGCGAGTAGAGGCGATGGGGACTGTCGGGGTTGTAGGGGTACCACCAGCCCTCGGCCACCACTTTCCCTCCGCGCAGCAGCATGAAGCTGTGCAGGGCATCGATCGAATCCTCGGCCGCATCGACGAAGCCGAGAATGGCCCGACTGGAGATACCCTGAGACTCGGGGGTACTGCGCTCAAGGGCGGCGGCTGGCTGGTTGGCGTAAAGCATCAGCATAAACAGCAGGAGAACGGCGCGAAACATAAGCGAAGTCCTAGAAAGAGTTGGTGGTCTATGAGAGAATGGCTGGACATCCAACTATTAGTTATGTCCTTGAAGAACGGTCAGTGCGTCCCACGTCGCCGGGAATCCTCCGAAGGCGCTCATCTGCAACATGACCTCCTCAATCTCCGTCCTCGTGGCTCCACACCCAAGGGCTCGGTCGATGTGAACGGCAAGCTGTTCCGGTCTGCCGAGAACCGTCAAGGCCGCAATCGTGCACAGCAGACGGGTCTTGATATCCAGCCCCGCCCGGCCGTACAGGTCGTGCATCACGTGCGTCATCACGAGGCGCTCGAACTCGGGATGAAGTGTGCGCATCTTCTTGGCAGAGGCCTCTGCAGCGGCTTCTCCGAGCATCGTCGAGAGAATTCTGCGCCCTGCTTCGTAGCGTTCACTTTCAGTCATACATCCTCCCCTGATCGGTTGCGCTCTCGCTGGGTCTTAGGTTGCCAGAGAGCGGACGGATCTAACCTCAGCCGTAGGAGCCTTTTTCATGGCGGCCGAGCAAGCGCTGCAAACGAGGCGAGGCGCCCTCCAGCACGTGCGGCGGCAGGCGGTAGTCGATAAAGGGGTAGAAGCGCTGGGAGATAAAGCGCTTGCTGTACGTGACACCGGCCATGAAGCGCGTGCGATCCGAAGCATTGGGAGCACCCCGGTGCCAGATCTGGTTGTTGAACATATAAGCGTCGCCAGCCCGGGCGAACAAAGAGACTGGTCCAGTCCCGCAAAAGGTGGGCTTGTCTTGCTCGGCGGGCCTGCGGCCTGCGCGGTGGCTACCGGGCACGACCTGCGTGGGGCCGTATTCAATGCTTTCCACATCGCTGACCGGGGTAAAGATCTGCAGCACAAAGCAGGGCATGGTAATGCGCGAGTCGTGCTGTTCCACCTCATCGGGCAGGGGAAAGTGGATCAAATCGTCGAGGTGCCAGCCGCCGGGGCCGTCGGGCTCTTTGCTGGAATCGGGCTCGGTGTACAGGGCGTTTTGCGACATGAGGTGGCAGTTGTCGCCCAAAATGGCTTCGGCCAAGCTGGCAAAGGGCTCGCGCACTACCAAGTCGCGGAATGCCTCGCTATATTCGAACATGCGCATGAGGCTGATGCCGCGGATGTGATCGCCTGCTTCGTCATTGAGGATGCGGGGATCGGCAACTTTGCGCGCCATGGCCTCGCGCAGGGCCTCAACCTCGTCGGCTGCGAGAACGGGGCCCAAGTGACAGTAGCCTTCGCGGTTGAATTGCTCGATGATGCGCTGGATTTCTTCCGGCGAGTATGGCTGGCCTGCTGCAATGGCACTGGACATGGGATTTTAGCTGGGCAAAAGGGTGGACAGGTCGGCTGCAAAATAGGGCACGGCCTTGCCAACGCCAAATCAACCCAAGGCTAGGCCGTCGAATTCTGCGTCAGGTGCCGCAAAGGAGGCTCCTATGAAAGGACGAGTCGCATGGCTATGGTTAGCCGTCATCTGCCTAACGGGCAATGTCGTCGGAGTCTCGGGGCAAGAAATCGACGTGTACCTATCTAAAATCGACACAGGGGTGGCTTGGGTTAGTTCGTACTGGGGCTACAACGCCCCCAAGCTAGTGTACGATGGCGAGAGCTATTACACGGTCGCGCTGTGGGGACCGGAGCAGGCCACGGCGCGGGGCGCACTCTACCAATTGCGCGACGGGCAGTGGCACCGAGGCTACGAGTGGGACGGTTTGAACTACCAGCCGGGCATGGTATTGCTCGACGAGCAACAACGGCTGCTCCTGATCTATCCAAAAATCAACCAAAAGCCGGTCATTCTGCGGGCCACCGCGCCGGGGCAGATTGACCAATTCGAGCAACTCGAAGTGCCGGACGCCATTGGCAAGGCCGGGTACATGGGCGCTGGCATTTACGACGAGCGCCTAGTCATCGGCTATATCGGCGATCCGGCGACCTATACCTTCAAGACAGCCACGCTCGATTTGCGCACCGGCACTTGGGACGGCCCCTATGTCCTCGCGCCGGCGCAAAGAACAGAGGTGCCGTGGACGACTTGGCTCTACCCGGTCATTCAGCCAGATGAGACGGGTTATCACTTGCTAGTGAGCAATCAGCCCGACCCCAGAGCGCTCTACAACCGCATCCTCTACATGCACTTGCCCTACGGCGATCCCGGTCAAATCGAGCCCGAGGTCGTAGTCGAGATCGCGCCCGAAGGCGATTTTATCGCTTTCGGCGAGGCCATGTGGCGCGACTTAGATGGCTACATGTACGTCACCGGACAATACCAATCCCCCGGACAGGCCAATCAACTGTTCCTCTTTGTGCGCGACCCGCATACGGGCGCGTGGACCCGCCAAGCGTTGAGCAATGCGCAGGTGGCGGCGGCCTATCAAAGACCCGGTGGAAGCCATGCTGTGTGGGTAGCGAGCACGTACGGGTCCGACTTGCGGCTCTATAGATCGGACGATCGCGGGGGTAGCTGGCAGGAGGAGCCGCTGGTCGATTTGGCCAGCTACGGCCTAGTCTCCAGTTTCTTCCTCCACGGCATTTCCCCGGCCAGCGGCAGCCTGATGCCGAGCTTACCCACCGCGGTATTCAGCGCTGGGCCTCATCCCAACTACGAGTTGTGGTTCGTCCAGTTCGACATTGCCGAGTTGGCAATGGCTACCGCGATAGAGGAAGTCGAATCGCCGGGCGCGACCGGTGCGCCGATTCTGGTCGCCAATGCGCCCAATCCCTTTAACAATTCGACCCAGATACGCTTTTGGCTGCCCGCGGCGGGGTCAGTCGATCTAGCGGTGTACAATCTCCAAGGCCAGCATGTCGGACAGATAAGCAAGGGCCACCGAGAGGCCGGCTGGCATACCATTACCTGGGCCGCCGACGATCTCGCGACTGGGGTGTACTTGTATCGCTTGCAGGCTGGCGGCACCGAGGTCGCACGCAAGTTGGCCGTGATCCGTTAGCGCACGCGGCTCTCCCACATATAGCAATCTTGCATGACTGATGCGGATTGTCTTGCTCTACTATTCTGCGCCTATCTGCGTCCATCTGCGGATCACCGCGCAAATCATGTAGGACGGCTATATTTGCTCCAGTGATTAGCGTCTTATACCTTCCTATTGCCATCACCACAGCAGAGGTGTTCCATGTTTCGCTCGCTCGTTTTTCTCGTCGCCTCATACTGCCTGATCGCTTGTTTTGCTGCTCCGGCTTGGACTTACACCTACCATTGGGAAATAGACGAGACGCCCCAAGGGGCCGAAAGCGCCAGCCTGATTGCGCCGGTCCAAGTGGTCTTGTTGGATGAGATAGTCGAGGTCGCGTCGCATAGTGCTGCGCTGCAATTGCGTGAGAAGTATTCGGTGCATCTGGGCACCGAGTGGAGCGCCGAGCACGCCTACAGTTTGCTGCGCACGTTTGAGTCCATCCCGCAAGCGGTGAACTGGCCCTATGACGAAGAGCCTGCGGTGCCGGCCTCGGTGTGGAAACTAACCGACCGCCATATACAAGATGACATTGCCGTAGAAATGCGCGACGGCCAGCGCACAGTCACCGTTGCCAAGGCGGCATTTACCTACGCCGAGCCGCTGTTGGCCGAGATTGATGGGGTGCGCGGCCGGTTTTTCTCCAAACGGCTGCATCAGGCGGTAGTGCGGTTTGTAACCGACCACGGCGCGGATCGACACGCGCTCGAACGCATCTTGCAAGAGCGTTACGCAGTCAGTGTCAACATTCCCGACTATCGCGCCCTGACCCAGTACACCACCGACGAGGGGTCGGGTCGGTTTATGCCGTTCAAAAACGAAGAGTTGATCGCGCTGGCGTCGATGCTGGAGGAGTTTCCGTCGGGGATGCGGCATACGCCGGGGTTGCACTATCTGGTGCGCCGGTTGGATGGCACGCCGCATCCGCTATATCCAGCCGCCGGGGCGGTGGCGTGGACGCAGTCGGGCTACATCGAGTTTATGGAATCGGCGTTTAAGGGGGCGGGTGCCGCGTCCATTCATCGCCTGATTCTACACGAGAAGGCGCACTTTTTGTGGGATCATCTCTTTGACGAACAACTCAAACAGGATTGGATCGAACTGGGCGGCTGGTATAGAAATCCGGCTGGTAAGGTTGCGGCATCCCTCGACGCGCCAGCAGAACCCACCAACCTTCGCTTTTCGGCGCTGACCGATTCCTCCTGCCGGGTGCATTGGGACGCGGTGGAGCAGGCGACCGACTACGATGTAAACTATAAGGAATTGGATGGCAAATGGACCAACGAACCGCACAAGGGGACACGGCTGTACAACACCATCTACGACCTGAACCCTTCGACCACGTACCGTTGGGCGGTGCGAGCTGAAAACCCGGACGGGGCTTCTGATTGGGTCTTCGGTCCGAAGTTTACCACTCTCGACGCTGGAAACGCTGACCCCTCAGCCCAATCGGGCGACCAAGATGGGTGGTCCACGACCAAACAGACTGAGTTTGTCTCGGCCTATGCTCATGGAATAAACCCGAATGAGGATATGGCCGAGAGCATTGCCTACTACATCGTCACCCCGGACAAGTTGCGCTCGCGTTCCCCGGCCAAGTATGAGTTTATCCAAGACCGGATCATGCACGGTACGCGCTATATCTCGCAGATTCGCGAGGATTTGACGTTTGAGGTGTACAATCTGTATCCCGATGTGGTGTATCCGGGGCGGATTATCCGAGTGGACATACAGGTGGATGGCAAGCCCGAGGCGGACAAGCAGATAACAGTAGAGATTGAACTCCACCGGGAAAACGACCTCGACACGGCGCAAGCATTCGGGATCCGAGTCTTTAGTGAAAAAGGTTCCTATTTTGATATCGGGATGGGGCCGATTGGCCCCAATGGCAACCACGTCTCTGCGGGTCATATTTTTCGCGGGCATTATACCCTTTCCAAACATGCGGCCCATGGCTATTGGGGCCCGGACCAGATTACCCTGCGAGATGCTCAAGGCAATGAACGGCACGGAGCCCAAACCGACTTTGGTTGGAAACTGTATGTTGATAATCCACTCGCCGATGATGAACCACCCGTGTATATCAAAAACTCAATGCGACTTTCTTTGTCGGAAGGGGCTGAAGGAGGAAGGCCCTATCAAATTGTGACCGCTCGGTGGAAACTTTTTGAAGAAAATGGTATCAGTGATATCGCAGCAGCGCTGCACGATGGGGATCTTGACACCTATTCTCGTCCTGGTGCGTGGAGTTGGGGGAATTATAATCCAGAAACCGGTGAAACAAGTGTCGAACTTGTGGTCCCGGACTACTTTCCAAGTGGTATCTGGAAACTCAACTATATTCTGATGGTGGATATTGCGTTAAACTCTCGGGGGGTATATTTCACTGACTCAAGGGATGGTTTAAGCGACGACGAAGTAGCAATTGATGAGTTGCCAGCCTCTATTAACATCCAGACCAAAAATCCAGATACTACCCCGCCCGTATTAGATATAAACCAGATCACCATTGCGGCTGAGCCGACCAATCCAGCCGCACCAAACGGCGAGACACGGGTCGATATTACCTTTAGAGTCAAGGATAATATCAGCGGCTATAGATCGACGGATATGCTGTTACGCGATCCCCAAGGCGTCGAACATCGTTTCGGACACTGGGTAAGCAATGCCGACTATTACAAAATCTATTTCTCCGGCGATCCGACGGTTTATAAGACCTACCACCACACGATTACTCTGCCCGTCGGCAGCGTCCCCGGTATCTGGGGCCTCGCTGAAATGACGGTGTGGGACAAGGCGCAAAACAAGCTGATAGCCGACTTTACCGAAATCGTCCGTTTTGAGGTTGACTCGGCCAATGCCAAGCCGGTGGCGCTGGCCGACGAGCCGCGATTGCAGCAGAACGCACCCAATCCGTTCAACAGCCAAACCGTCATTCCGTATTTCCTGCACGAACCGGGTTCGGCGCGTCTGGAAGTGTTTGCGCTGACCGGACAGAGGGTGGCGGTCTTGAACGAGGGGCCGCAGTCGGCCGGCCACTATCGCCTCTATTGGGATGGCCGCGACCGCACGGGCCGTCCGCTAGCCAGCGGCACCTATCTGTATCGACTGGTAACCCCCAAGGCCATCCTCACCCGCAAGCTCACCCTGCTGCGATAACCGGACTGTTCAGTTAGATTTATATACCTGATGTTACGCAGACTGGATTCCCGCTTTTGCGGGAATGACGACGGGTGGGGCCGGAAGCATCAGACCCCTATTAAGACGGCGCAACAGCAGTTATTATAGAGGAAACTGGAGCAAGTCCCATGATGCAGATGAAACCCGAAGCCGACCGGCCGGTTAGGCGCAAACTGCCCATCGGCTTTCAGACCTTTCGCAAAATCCGCGAGGACCACTGCTACTATGTCGATAAGACCGCCTATATCGAGCGGCTAGTTGCCGAGGGCACCCACTACTTTCTGTCGCGTCCTCGCCGCTTTGGCAAGAGCCTGTTTCTCGACACCCTGAAGGAGCTGTTTGAAGGCAACGAGCCGCTGTTTCAGGAACTAGCCATCCACCAACGGTGGGACTGGTCAGTGCGCCATCCGGTGCTGCGGCTCGATTTCAGCAGCGGCAACTTTAAGGAGCCGGGCGATCTGCACAAGGACGTGATGGCCCAATTGGACGCCTTGGAGAGTGAGGCCGAGGTCACGGCGAGCTACGATACCGCAGCAATCCGCTTGCGAAATTTGCTGAAGACGCTGCATCAACAGACCGGCCAGCGAGTGGCAGTGCTGATCGACGAGTACGACAAGCCCATTCTCGACGCGCTAGCGGTGCCGGAAGTAGCAAGAGCCAACCGCGACTTTCTGCATGGACTATATTCGACCATCAAGTTCGGCGACGCGCATATCGCCTTCAGCTTCCTTACCGGCGTCAGCAAATTCTCCAAAGTCAGCCTGTTCTCCGGCCTCAACAACCTCAAGGACATTACCTTAGACCCGCGCTACTCGGCCCTCTGCGGATATACCGAAGCCGACCTGGACGCGGTGTTTTCTCCGGAACTGCCCGGCTTAGACCGACAGGAAATTCGCCGCTGGTACAACGGCTACAACTGGCTGGGCGACGAGGCGGTGTACAACCCCTTTGACGTCCTGCTGCTGTTCGACCGCCGCCAGTTTGGATCCTACTGGTTTGAGACCGGGACGCCGACGTTTCTGCTGGAGACGTTATTGGCGCGGGGCGTCAGTGCCCTCGCCTTGGACGACCTGCTCGGCAGCGAGGAGTTGCTGTCGGCGTTTGACGTGGATCACATCGCCCCCGAAGCCCTGCTGTTCCAGACCGGCTACCTGACCATTCGCCACACCGAACCACGCGGCGGGCGGATGTACTACCGGCTGGGCTACCCCAACCGAGAGGTGCGGCAAAGCCTGAACGAGAGCTTACTGAACCACCTGACGGGCAACCCGGTCCGCCGCGCCGAGCACAGTGCCCGGCTGTACGACCTGCTGCTGGCCAACGACTTCGAGGAGTTAGAGCGGCTGTTGACGGCGTTCTTTGCCAGCATCCCCTACCAATGGCATACCAACAACGAGATTGCCAACTACGAGGGCTATTACGCCAGCGTGTTCTACTCGTATTTCGCGTCGTTGGGGCTTTCGATCACGGTGGAGGACAGCAGCCAAGCGGGGCGCTTGGACATGGCGGTGGAGTTTAATGACAACGTCTATCTGTTTGAGTTCAAGGTGGTGGATCAGGTGGCGACCGGGGCGGCGTTGGGTCAGTTGCAGGCGCGAGGCTACGCGGCTAAGTATCGCGGGCGTGGTGCGGCGATGTATCTGATTGGGGTGGAGTTTAGCCAACAGACGCGCAATGTAGCCGCCTTTGAGGTGGAACAGGCGTGAGAGCACCACAAAAAAAGGATATTGCTCAGATGTCTCCTACGACTCGTTTTACCTTGATTTCCATCCTTGCTTTTTTCGCGGTTGTTTCTCCGGCTTGGGCTTATACCTACCATTGGGAAATAGACGAGACGCCCCAAGGGGCCGAAAGCGCCAGCCTGATTGCGCCGGTCCAAGTGGTCTTGTTGGATGAGATAGTCGAGGTCTCGTCGCATAGTGCTGCGCTGCAATTGCGCGAGAAGTATTCGGTGCATCTGGGCACCGAGTGGAGCGCCGAGCACGCCTACAGTTTGCTGCGCACGTTTGAGTCCATCCCGCAAACAGTGAACTGGCCCCACGACGAAGAGCCTTCCGTGCCGGCCTCGGTGTGGACGTTGAGCAACCGCCACATCCAAGATGACATTGCCGTGAAAACGCGCGACGGCCAGCGCATCGTCACCATTGCGAAAGAAGCATTTACCTACGCCGAGCCGCTGTTGGCCGAGATTGATGGGGTGCGCGGCCGGTTTTTCTCCAAACGGCTGCATCAGGCGGTAGTGCGGTTTGTAACCGACCACGGCGCGGATCGACACGCGCTCGAACGCCTCTTGCAAGAGCGTTACGCGGTTAGTGTGAATGTGCCCGACTATCGCAAGTTGACCCAGTACACCACCGACGAGGGGGCAGGTCGGTTTATGCCGTTCAAAGACGAAGAGTTGATCGCGCTGGCGTCGATGCTGGAGGAGTTTCCGTCGGGGATGCGGCATACGCCGGGGTTGCACTATCTGGTGCGTCGGCTGGATGGCACGCCGCATCCGCTATATCCAGAAGCTGGGGCGGTGGCGTGGACGCAGTCGGGCTACATCGAGTTTATGGAATCGGCGTTTAAGGGAGCGGGTGCCGCGTCCATTCATCGCCTGATTCTACACGAGAAGGCGCACTTTTTGTGGGATCATCTGTTTGACGAGCAACTCAAACAGGATTGGATCGAGTTGGGCGGCTGGTATCGAAACCCGGCTGGTAAGGTTGCGGCATCCCTCGACGCGCCAGCAGAACCCACCAACCTTCGCTTTTCGGCGCTGACCGATTCCTCCTGCCGGGTGCATTGGGACGCAGTGGAAGGTGCGACCGACTACGATGTCAACTACAAGGAATTGGATGGCAAATGGACCAACGAACCACACAAGGGGACACGGCTGTACAACACCATCTACGACCTGAAACCGTCAACCACGTACCGTTGGGCGGTGCGGGCTGAAAACCCGGACGGTGCTTCTGATTGGGTCTTTGGGGCCAAGTTTACCACCCTCGAAGCTGGAAATGCTGGACCCTCAACTCAATCGGGCGACGCGGATGGGTGGTCAACGACCAAACAAACCGAGTTTGTCTCGGCCTATGCTCATGGAATAAACCCGAATGAGGATATGGCCGAGAGCATTGCGTTTTACATCGTCAACCCGGACAAGCTACGCTCTCGCTCACCAGCCAAGTATGAGTTTATCCAAAACCGGATTATGCACGGCACGCGCTATATCTCGCAGATTCGCGAGGATTTGACGTTTGAGGTGTACAATCTGTATCCCGATGTGGTGTATCCGGGGCGCATTATCCGGGTGGACATACAGGTGGATGGCAAGCCCGAGGCGGATAAGGAGATAACCATAGAGCTTGAACTCCACCGGGAAAATGACTTCGACACGGCGCAGGCGTCTTCGGTCCGAATCTTCAGTGAAAAAGGCTCTTTCTTTGACATCTGGCTTGACCCAATTGACTCTAACGGTAGGCGTATTAATTCCGGGCATATTTTGCGCGGACGTCATACCCTTTCCAAATACGCGGCACCCGGCTATTGGGGCCCGGACCAGATTACGCTGCGGGATGCTCAAGGCAATGAGCGGCACGAATCCCAAACGGATTTTGGTTGGAAACTGTATGTTGATAATCCGCTCGCCGATGATGAACCACCCGTATATATCAAAAACTCGATGCGGCTTTCTTTGTCGGAAGCCGAAGAAAACGGCCGGCCCTATCAAATCGTGACCGCCCGCTGGAAGCTGTTAGAAGAAAATGGCATCAGTGGGGTCTTGGTATGGCTAAACGATGGGGATTCTGACACCTATTCCCGTCGTGCGGAAGACTGGGGAAATTATAATCCAGCAACCGGCGAAGCGAGTGTTCAACTCGTAATTCCTGATTACTACCCAAGTGGTATCTGGAAACTCAACTTTCTTCTAATGGAGGATATTGGGTTAAACACTCGAGGGGTATATTTTACTGACCCAGGGCATGGTTTAAGAGACGAAGATGTAGTAATTGATGAGGCACCGGCCTCCATTAACATCCAGACAAAAAATCCAGATACGACCCCACCTGTATTAGATGTAAATCGGATCACGATTGAGGCCGAGCCGACCAATCCAGCCGCACCAAACGGTGAAACAAAGGTCTATATTACCTTTAGGGTCAAAGACAATATCAGCGGCTATCGATCGACGGACATGCTGTTACGCGATCCCCAAGGCGTTGAACACTTTTTTCGCCATCACCGCAACGAGTAAAACTACTCAGTCTATTTCCCCGGGGATCCAACGGTTTATAAGACTTATCAGGAAACGATTACTCTGCCCGTCGGCAGCGTCCCCGGTATCTGGGGCCTCGCTGAAATGACGGTGTGGGACAAGGCGCAAAACAAGCTGATAGCCGACTTTACCGAAATCGTCCGTTTTGAGATTGACTCAGCAAGTGCCAAGCCGGTGGCGCTGGCCGATGAGCCGCAATTGCAGCAGAACGCGCCCAATCCGTTCAACAGCCAGACCGTCATTCCGTATTTCCTGCACGAACCGGGTTCGGCGCGTCTAGAAGTGTTTGCGCTGACCGGGCAGCGGGTGGCGGTCTTGAACGAGGGGCTGCAACCGGCCGGCCACTATCGCCTCCACTGGGATGGCCGCGACCGTGCGGGCCGGTCACTAGCCAGCGGCACCTATCTGTATCGACTGGTAACCCCCAAGGCCGTTCTCACCCGCAAGCTCACCCTGCTGCGATGACCGGACGCCGCCTCGTGCGCCAGCCGTTGTTGGAAAAACAGGCGGCACCACCGTCCATCTCTTTATCCTTGTTGTATAATTGCATATTGTTGATATATTCAAGAAATGAGAGAAATGCACAGTTGGTAGGATGCTGTCACTCAACTCTCCGCTGCCCATCGGTTCATTGAACACCAGCCAGAGACCCCGCGCTATACACGAGCTCGACAGAAGCTGCCGTACCTCATAAGGGAGGGCGTTTATCTCGGGTGCTTCCACCGCGTCCCCCCAGATGATCGCGTAGAGATCGCAATATGTATGGGCTCCACCTGCTGACGGAAAAGGTCCCGGCTACTACTGCTGCTTTCGATTGTATTTGGAAGACGATATGGTGATGTACGCTTCCCTGTTTTGTTTCTACGACGGAACGGAGCGAAGCCGAGGCATACGCACGAGCGAACCAATTCGCCAAGGAAACCGATAATGAAAACCAAAATTAAGAAAAACTACCCGTATTATGCTGCCGGTCGGACATGGTCTGTGCCCGAGCTACGACTAGTTTCACTACCCGATGGCACCGCTGCCATTTCTGAAGAGGAAATCCACCGAATCCACCGGGCGATCGCCAACGAAATCTGCGGAAACAACACTAGTCTATCGATGGAAGAATTGGAATTCCTCTGCGACGTAACGGGCACTACCTTCTCGGATGTGGCAGACTGGCTACAGATCCATCGCAGCACGGTTACTCGATGGCGGAAATCTAGTCAAGTGCCGAAGAGTGTAATGAGCCTAGTACTCAAGAAATGGTTTTGGTACCTTCTTTTTGGAGAATCTCTCCATGACGAAGCCATTCCGCTGGATTGCGCCGTCAACGAGACCAAATTCCTGTCTTTTGCCAAACAGGAAACCATTGATAAACACTTAGCAGACCCAGTCTCCCAAGCTAAAATTCTATAACATGGATTGTAGTGGAAGTATCGTTCGCCGGTGCTTCACTGCCTCTTGTGCTTGGTCCGTACGCTTGATAGAACGCACTCTGGTCGCGGACTAGATTCCCGCTCTCGTGGGAATGACCATTCGAGATGGCAACGGCAGGAAACCGCAGGCAATAAAAACTGCGTAATGTCAGTTATATACTGACGTTACTACCCTTCTTCCCGTACCTGACTTCGGCGGTCCGCCATAGTGGAACGGCTGCGGGCACCCTAGATGTAGCCGCTGCAAATCCATCTATCCTTGCGTCCCGGCCAGATGTTATTACAATAGTGATAACAACAGGAGGCATTTCATGGTCGAACTCAAGGTCCGCAAATTCGGCAACTCGCTCGGCGTCGTCCTGCCCAAGGAGGTCGTCAACCGGCTGCGCACTAAAGACGGGGATCCGCTATTCCTGATCGAAGGGCCGGACGGCAGCTACCAGATGACGCCTTACGATCCCGCCTTTGCCAAGAAGCTGGCAAAGGCCGAAGACATCATCGACCGCTATCGCAATACGCTCCACGTTCTGGCCCAGTGACGGAACCGGTTTGGATTGACGCACGCGACGCGCTGATGCTACACGCCCGCCTGCTCGCACTGCATGGCGGCGCAGCCGGGGTGCGCGACGACGGCTTGTTGCAATCGGCTCTGGCCCGGGCACAGCAACACTACGCCTATGCAGATACGCTCGATCTCATCGAAATGGCGACCGCCTATACGGCGGGCATCGTGCGCAACCATCCATTTGTCGATGGCAACAAGCGCACGGGTTTTGTAGTCGGAATCCTGTTTTTGGAGTTGAATGGCTATCGCTTCACCGCCACGCAAGAGAACGCGGCTCAGGCCGTTATCGCACTGGCGGCCGGGACACTTGATGAAGCGGGCTACACGTCTTTCCTGCGTGCGAACACCGAAGTGCAACGGAAAGAATAATAACAGTGCATTAGCACAACTCATCCACCGCTTAAACACAGCCTATTGCGCCGCCCATCCGCCCGCTGTATCTTGCCCCACCATGAATTTACGCCTCAGCATCGTCGCCCAGAGCCTTATTTCCCTCTGCAAAGCGCATCCTCTCGCATGAATAAAGTAGATATTCCGCCGCCCGAAGGCGTCTTTGCCCAGCCTTGGTCGCTGAAGAAACTCTTTGGTATGCTCGCCGTCTTCGGCCCAGCGGCCATCGTCGCCTCAGTCGCCATCGGCGCTGGCGAGACCATCGTCGTGGTGCGGGCCGGTGCTTGGGCTGGCTATGGCTTGTTGTGGATGGTCTTGCTCAGCTGTCTAGTCAAGGGCGTCTTCTTCACCTATCTGATCGGCCGCTACACAGCCGTCAGCGGCGAGCTGATCGGCCACCGCCTCGTGCGCCTGCCCGGGCCGCGCGGGTGGCTGCTGTTGACCATTTTGCTCTTTGAAATGATCGGCGCGCCCCTAGCTTGGGTGCCCGTCTCCAAGCCCTGCGGCGACCTTTTTCACTTCTTGCTGCGCGACATCCTGCCCGCTGGCGAGGAAGAAGTCTTCTGGGAAAACGCCATAACCTCGGCCTTTATTGCCTTGGCGCTGTTCTTTGGCATTCGCCTGTCCTTTGAACGCCTCGAAAAGCAACAACTCCTCATTTGCGGGATCCTAGTCACCGGCACCATCGCCGGCACCCTCATCGTGCGTCCAGACTTTATCGCAGCGCTTGTGGGGACCTTCCGCTTTGGCGACCTACCGCCCTTCCCGGAGTGGGCACCCGCGGACACCGTCGCGCATCCGCTGCTGACATTGGGCACCACCTTTGGCTACGTCGGCGGCTCGGTCATTGGCTATATCGCCTACGCCAACTGGGTCGGCTTGCACAAGTGGGGGCTGACCGGCCATCAAGATATCGAGGCCATCCGCGACCGCGCCGGACGCAGCGAGAGCATCGACTACCTGCCCGACGATCCCCAGCAAATCCACCACCTGCGGCAACGCGTGGCACCGCTGCGCTGGGACGTGGGGCTGGGAGCGCTGGTCCTCTTCATCGTCACTGGGGCCTTTATGATTTCCGGGGCGGCCGTGCTCTTCCCGCTCGAAACCCGCTTTGAGGGCTGGAACTTGCTGACGCACCAAGCCCATGTCTGGCGACAGATTCATCCGAGCTTAGTGTGGATTTACTACGTCTGCATCCTCGCCGCGCTGTGGGGCACCCTGCAAGCCCTGCCCGAAATCTACGCCCGCGTGGCGCAAGAGTTTCTCTCCGCCCGCTGGCCCGACCGCACTTGGGAGTACCAGTCGATCAAGCGCGTCATCTGCCTCTACATCTTCGCCACCACCATGCTCATCGTCTGGAACAACATCCCCTTCGACATCCTGACCCAGATCGCCGGCTTCCTCATCGCCAACCTAGCCATTGCTATAATGATGGTGGCAGCCATCTATCTCAACTTCAAGCTACCCACCTCCTACCGCACCCGCGCCTGGGTCCTCATCGGCGCAATACTCTCGACCGCGGTACTAATCGCCTCGTCCGCCGTCAGTGGTTGGGGCTTGTTGGGAAAACTCAGCGGCTAACTAGCACCTCGACCCAAGCGGCGATCTTCGGCGACGAGCCACTCTGCATACGGACGTGGCATGGGGCTAGGCAAGCCCATGCCGTGCTCCTCGCGCCAGCGCAAGAGCGGGTGCTCGCGTTCTGCTTGCGGCAAATCCACGCGCTTCCCACGCGCCCCCGACTCAAAAATCCCCATCAAAATCTCCAGCACGTGGCGACCGGCCTCGCCCGAGCACTCGTGAGCACGGCCCTCGTCGAGTGCCTGCACGTACTCGTCGGCAAACTGGTAGTCCTCCACAGCAGCCGAGCCCGCCGGGTCGTAGTGCTCGGGCACTATGGGGGCGAGCGGCTGCCACTCGGATTGGCCAGGAGCAAAGTGCGGCGTGGACAAAAACCACGGAGCACCGCTTTTCCAGTAGAGCCGGCCCTCGGTGCCGTAGATCTCGATCATATAGGCCGTTGAATCCACCTTGGGGAAGCGGTGCTGCAAGAGCGTACCCGAAATCCCACATTCAAAGGCGAGGGCCGCAGTGACGTGCTCACCGGCGATGTAGCCCATGCCGCTCGGCGACGGCACCACATCCTCGGGCGTGATCAGTCGACCATCGGTCAAGGCCACGGCTTGGACGCTCCGCACCGGCCCAACCACGCCGAGCATGGCATTGAGCGAGTGCGTGGCGATATTCATCAGGCCGTAGCCGCCGTAGTAGCCCTTGCCGCTGCCCTGCACATAGCGCAAGTCGCCGATCCGGCCCTCGGCAATCGCCGCTTTAACCGCTTGCAGTGCGCCGCCGCTGCGCCCTTGGTGATGTACGGCCACTTGCACCCCTTGCTCCGCGGCCTTGGCCAACACCGCGTCGGCCTCGGCCAAGGTCGTGCAAATCGGCTTCTCAATGTCGATGTGGACTCCGTGCTCCAGCACCCGCATAGCGAGCGGATAGTGGAACTCAGTGCCCGTGGGAATGGCGACGATGTTCGGGGCCTCGGCCTCGATCATCCGGTCGAGATCGTCGTAGCGGGCCGCAACCCCCAGCTCGTCGCCGAGTTCCGCCAGCCGCTCAGGCACAAGGTCGCACAGAGCCACAACCTCAGTGCGGGGATGCTGATGGTACGCGCGGCCTGCGGCCGTACCTCGGCCGCGGCAGCCCAAAATAGCGACTCGGTATTGTTGCATGATGCAATCTCCTTTCGCGTCACTTTTGATCGATTAACTCGGCCTTTTTCCAATACGTAGCAAAGTGCCGGCGCAGCCACGCCAGCGTAGAAAATCGCAGCGTATTAAAGCCTCCCCAAGACCAGCGCAGCGGCCACTCTTGCCGACCGGTGAGCCGTTGGAAAAGCCGTTTGCGCGCCGCGCCCGCCAACTCCACCTCGGCGCTGAGCTGCGCCAACTCGCGCTCGTACGTCCCCTCCATGAGCATGCGGGCGTGCCGCGCGACCTTTTCCGGCTCCAGCACCGCCACCCGCGGACACACCATACCAGCTTCGCGCCGCACGAAGGCGCGGATTTGCGCCGACGGAAAATCGCCCTGATGCGCAATAGCTTGGCGGGCGATCGAGACCGGATTCAGCGCCCCGTACGTGCGGCAGATCAGCGGGCGCACCGGATAGATGGTACAGCTATGGTCCGCGCCGAGAAAGGGGCAGCGGCGCGGCCGCTCCTCGGTAAAGTTCAGCAACTCCTGGCGACGCTGCGGGGAAAAGTGCTGCTCGACATAGGCGACGATGTGGACGTATTCAGCCCGGTAGAGAGGGAACATGGTGGCGTAGTAGTTGTCGAACTCCTCTTCCGTGAGCGCACAGCAATCGCCCGTACCAGCACATCGCGTCGCCGGAACTTGATCGTAGAGCACTTCTAGCTCGCGCATAACTCCTCCTGTTGTAAGCTAGCGCACCTTTGCTATCAACGCCGCGGCCCGCTGTCGTATTAGCACCTCGCTCGTCGGCGCGATCATCTGCACGCTCGGATAGACCTTGTAGGCTTGGTCGATCTCGTAGCCGCCGCGCGCGTACTCATCAGCCGTGGGCACATAGCCAATGCAGCCATTGGCAAAGCCGCACAAGACGGCTGGCCCATGCGCGGCCTCCAAGTCGAGCTGATAGCGGGCGAATATCTCCCCTTCCAGCCCCAAAAGCACCAACTCGCCTAACGCCAACGCCTGTATCTCAAAAGGCTGGACCCGAGCGCGACCCGCGCCAGCCTGCACCCATTTGCACATAGCCATAGCCCATTCGAGCTGCGCTTTGGACATCTCGCCACCCCACGCCAAACGCGCTAGCAGGTGCCCTTTGAGCTTTTCGACCTCCGCGCGCCAGCGCGACGGCGGGGGCTGTAGCGGCAAATCCAATCGCTCGTGCGCCCAGCTTATCGCTGAAGTGTCCAAAGGCACTGCCGCATCCCGTCCTTCCAGCACGGCCTGCCCCAACGCTTGCCCCAACTCCTCGACATCGGCAACCGAGCCGTTGGCGATTCGTGGGTTGACATCGCCGCAGGCACCGTTGACAAAGAGAGCCTCATCGTCGGTCTGCTCCTCGATGTGGCGCACCGCCGCACCGGCATAGTCGCCGCTGATCTGGAGGTTGTCCTGGCCCAAGACCACCGGATGACAGGCGTGATTGAATAGCGTAGCCCCTCGGCCATCGGCAGCGACAAAGCGCAGCACGTGTGCGTAGGGCACGACCGGACCGGCGGGATTTTGCCCGATCCGCGTCCCCTGCGGGTGTGGCTCGCGGCGATTGATGCCGATCTGCACTTGAGGACGCGCATAGTATAAACGGCCCGGTCGGCTGTCGGCGGCCGCCGCTACCACCACCTCCACCACAGCGTCCGACACCTGCTCCAAGTAGCGGCTGTCAATGCGACCCATGCCCCGGAAGGGGAAGGTCAGCGGACCGGCGTGCGTGTGGGAAGCGCAGACCATGATGGCCGCGCTTTCGATGTCAGTGGCGAGCGCAACCTTCTCCCGAATCCCCCGCACAACATCCGCGTCTAACCCCACCAAATCGACAGCGACAAGAGCGACCCGCGCCGCACCTTGGCCGCAGACGAGGGCCTTGGCCATGAGGCGGTCGCGGATGTGCGTGGCCCCGGACCGCCGCCCCCAGTATCCGCCCATTGCGATACCGACCGGCGGCGTGATGTCGGCAGTAGCCGCGCCAAAGTGCAAGGTCACTGCGGCGGCCCCTCTCTCCAGTTAGTGGGCAGGACGACGAGCGTTGTGCCCGGGCCGCAGGCATTGTACAACGCGCACAAATCAGCAATTCCAATTTGCAAGTCCATAGCACTTGGACGGTGCCACGCTGAGCCAGCGTAGATCAGCAGCCCGCTAGCGAAATACAAGGCACTGGTAGCCGGGGCATCAGCAACCAAGTTCTGCTCCCAGTCGAAAGGGCTAGGCACTAAGCTCTGCCAAGGGCTGCTGGGTCGATAGCGCCGCAACTGGGCTACAAGCGAGGATTGCACTGGCGGCTTCTCTCCGAGGGAATCAGCCGCGAGCGGCACGCGCCGCAAGAGCGCCCTCCCGTGCATCAGCCGCAACTCGCCCTCGCCCCGATCCACCAGCAAGTACGGCGCATCCGCTTCTATGGCCTGCAACCAAGCCCGCAGCGCGGCGTTGACATAGACCAAGTCCTCGGCCGACGCTGCACTCGCGTCGCACGCCAAGGCCCATAACAACGCTAGGTGCTTCATCAGTAGATAAAGACCGGCCAGCCGATTTCGACGGCTTCGTACAGGTACTCCAAATCCTCGTTGCCCACCCGGACGCAGCCGTGAGTAATGCTCTTGCCCAAGTTGATTTCAAAGAGCGTGCCGTGAATCATGAAATCCTTGAGAAAGTACAAGGCATACGACCCCAAGACCCCGCGCTGGAACCGCCTCGGGTCCTCGGCGAAAATGGGAATTTCCTCGTCGTTTTCGATAAAGTACCAAGTCGGCCGAATCCACAGGGGATCGGCGACCTTGCGACGGATGGCGAAGCGACCCTTGGGGGTATCGAACGTCCAGCGATGCCACCTTTTGACCCCTTCGAGTTTGCGACCACTGCCCGTTGCACAAGCGGCTTGGCGCAACACCTGCTCCCCCTCGCGGAACAGGATGAGATTGTCTTGGGTATTGATGACGATGTAGGGCGTAGCTAGGTCGTGGCGCTCAACAGCTTGCACCAGTTGCTGATGCTCTAACCAGAGCGCGGACGCACGCGCGGCGGGCGGCCCCCACATCAGCGCGAAAAAAAATAAAGCGACCGGGAGCAATTCCCGGCCGCCTTTGATTAGGGTTTGCAATGGGCACGCTCAGAAGCGCTCGTACCAAGGGCGCATCTCCTCGACCAGCGCGTGGTATCTATCCACGGCCACTATCACGCCGTCGGCGACCTCGGTAGCCTTCAGATCCGCGCTTTCGGCGAGGGACTCGGCATCGGAGAAATGCTCGCTGTCCACCGCGGCTTCGGCCGCGTCTAGATCGGCGTCGGCCGTGCTCAGCTCGACGCGCAATTCCTCAATATCAGCTTCCGTGCCCTTGCCCGACGGCGCTTCCTCTAGGCTGGTATATGCGGCGGTGATCGCGTCGTGGGCCGCAGCAATAGCAGCTTCGGCCGACTCCCGCTGGCGTTTCTTTTCGGCGTGCGCAGCCGACTCGGCCTGCGTGGCCTTGCTCTTGGCATCGGCGATTTGCGCCCGCGCCTGCTCAAAGTCCTTGAAGAGGAAAAAGCGCTCGTCTTCGGTTTTGGTCGTTGTTTCAGCTTCGCTGTACGCACGCTGCGCGGCCGAGTATTCGCTGGCGGCAAAGCGCTCGGCGTCGGCGTCCCGGGCTGTGTCAAGGGCTTGCTTGGCCGCGTCTAGATCGGCTGTGGGAGGGTCGTCACAGCCCGCCAAAACCGCAACGGCGAAAAACAGCGATATTGCCCGCATTTTCATGGTTCACCTTCCTGAGTTTGAACGTTCTGTGTTTCCCTATATAATCAGAGACAATCTAAAGGGAAGTACAAGGTATTGTCAAGCGCAAACAGGGCGCGACAGCGCGGCGGCGCGCCCTTCAGAATTTCGCATTTTCGTCGTCGTCCGGTGCAAAATCATCGTCTTCTTCCCCAGGCACTTCGTAAATCCACCCGCAATTTGGACACAAGGGATATTCCGCATCCTCCCGGCGAATCTGGCACTGGGGGCACCGCTGGCCAAAAGGCGACCAGAACTTCAGCACCACGACGATCAGCAGCAATATGGCCAACAAGGTGTAGAGCATCTGCGACCTCAGCGGCCCGCATCGAACTGGCGCACTTCCTCGCCCAAGAGGTCGGCGACTAACCCCGTACCGTTGGTAGTCCGATCGAGCGCCGCGTCGTGCAGGACCACGATCTGGCCATCGCGGGTGGCGCGCACGTCGATTTCGAGGATATCGACGCCGATCTGGAGCGCCTTTTCGCAAGCGGCCAACGTGTTTTCAGGTGCCAGCCCCGGACCGGATGCGCCGCGGTGGGCAATGCGCAGGGGGGAAATCATCTCAAGCGCCGAATTTGTCTAGCCGGTGCGCGTGGGCCAATGCGTGGGCCATCAAGCTAGTTGACGGCGCGATTCCGAGACAACCGGCGCTGCAACCGCGCTCGGAAAACTCATCTGTCGCGTCGGCCAATGCCAACTGGCTGGCGATGACTGTGGGCACGGGGTGCCAACTGTGGCTGCACATAATCGACGGGGTCGAGTGGTCGCCGGTGACGATGAGTACCTCGGGTTGCAGCGCAATCAACCTCGGCATGTAGGCATCCAACTCCTCTAGCAATCGCACCTTCAAGTCAAAATCGCCGTCTTCGCCCGCGCTGTCGGTCTTCTTTACGTGGACGTAGAAAAAGTCGTAGTCCGCGTAGCGGCTTTCGAGCAAGGCGAATTCGGATTCGAGGTCCCAGCCGACCACTTCGACATCCATGCCCACAGCACCGGCCACCCCGCGATACATGGGATACCCGGCAATGCCCAGCGCCTTCAGCCCATACGCCTCGTCCATCGACACCAACTCTGGGTAGCGACCAAATCCCCGCAGCAACACCATGTTGGCCGGATGCTCGTCGGCGAGCAAAGCGACGGCTTGCTCTAAAAAGGCATTGGCCACTTCAACGGTGCGCTCGGCACCCGGCGCGAGGGCCGACAGAGGCTTAGGCGGCACGCCCGTCACCTGTGGATCCGAATCCGAGACTTGGTCGCCCAAACCCGCGCCGCGCAACACCACGCCAGCGCGGTATTCCATTTCAGCGGCGACTTGCACCTCCACTTCGGGCACTGAGATCGCTCTCAACACTTCGCAAAGCTGGCGGCCTTTCTCCGTGGGGATGCGGCCGGCGCGACGGTCGCACACCCTACCCTCAGCATCTACTGTGCAAAAATTGAGACGCGCCGCCACATCGCCCCGGGCGAAGTCCAGCCCCAAGCCGAGAGCCGAAAGGGCACCGCGACCAATTTGGTTCTGCCAAGGATCGTAGCCAAAAAGAGCTAAGTGGGCCGGGCCGCTACCCGGGGTAAAGCCTCCCCCCAACGGCGAAAGCAGGCCGCAGGTGCCTCCCTTAGCCAGCGCATCTAAGTTGGGCAACTGGGCCGTCTCCAACTCGGACTTGCCCGTGGCCGGATGGGGCAACCCGCCCAAGCCATCGACGACCAACAGGACGATTTTGGCGTCGCTGTCCCGGATGCACAATTCCTTGGTGTATTGGGAGCTTATCACGTTCGCATTCTCCAATTCCGCAGAAAGTCTCTACGCTACCGACTCCCGCAAGTACAAATCCTTGAGCACCATCTGCACGGCACCATTGCCAGTGTAGGTGTCTGCTTCCAACTCGAAAGCCGCACTCAGCCGGTCGCCCGGCCGCACCTTGTCCGCGAGGTCTTTTTGGTTCCACCACAGCGCCGCACACCGACGGCCCCCCACCTCCAGTTCGGCCTTGAAGTGGCGGCCGGAACCGATCTGCCGCGCCCAAACGACCCGACAGTCGGCTAGGGCAAAAACCGGCCGCCGGTGGCCGTTGCCGAAAGGCTCTAACGCGGCGAGTTGCTCCACCGTGTCTAGCGTCAAATCGGCCGGTTTAAGCATTAGATCAATGTCTAAGGCGGGTTGTAGATCCTCGGGGCTAATGTGGGTGTTGGCGTGGCCGATCAGCGCGAGACGAAAGCGCTCAAAGGCATCGGCTTCAAGCGAAAAACCCGCGGCCGCCGGATGGCCGCCGTGCGTCTGCAAATGCTCTTCGCAGGCGTGGATTCCTGCGCTGATGTCGTAGCCGGGGATGCTGCGGGCCGAACCGACGCAGAGGCCGTGCTCGCCGCCTTGGGAACACACGACCGCGGGGCGGGCGTATTTTTCGCACAATTTGCTGGCCAACAGGCCGATGATCCCCAAATTCCACTCCCCCAATACCACAATGATGTGGTCCTCCACGTCCTCCTCCGGGCCGACCTGTTCCTCAACCTCCTGTATCCCCTCGCGCTGCCACGCCTGCCGCTGGGAGTTGAGCTTGTTGAGTTCGTCGGCCAACTGCGCGGCCTCTCCCTCGCTTGCGGAGCGCAAAAGCCGCAGCGCTATATCAGGCGTCTTCAAACGACCAGCGACATTGATCCGCGGCCCCAAGCGAAAACCCAAACTGGCGGCATCGAGGGGCTGGTCCCGGTAGCTGGCCACCTTCTTGAGCGCGCGCAGCCCGAGGCGTTTAGTGCGCTGGAGGATCTGCAGGCCGCGCTGGATAAATAGGCGATTTTCCCCCAGCACGGGCACGAGATCGGCCACCGTTCCCAAGGCCACGAGGTCAAGCAGTTCGTTGAGATAGCGGCGGCGCTCCTCACCGGCGAGAAAGGCGGCGCTGAGGGCCTGCACCAGCTTGAAGGTGACACCGACGCCAGCCAAGTCCTTGAACGGATACGCGCAATCGCGGCGATTGGGGTTGACAATGGCAAGGGCACGCGGCAGTTCGGCGAGCTGCTGGTGGTGATCTACGACGACGACCTCCACGCCGCGCGTCTCGGCCAGTTCTAGCGCTTCGTAGGCCGAAATGCCATTATCGACCGTGACGATGACGCACGCACCCTTTGCTATGGCGGCCTCAACCCCAGGCGGCTTAAGGCCGTATCCGTCCTTGTGGCGATCGGGCAAGAGGCAATCGCAGTCGGCCCCCACGCGCTCGAGAAAATCCATCAGCACGGCGGTACTGCAAACCCCATCGACGTCGTAGTCGCCGTACACGACGATTTTCTCGCGGATTCGCACGGCGCTTTCTAGACGCGCAACCGCCGCTGCCATGTCCTGCATTTGCTCGGGCGGATGCAGGGCTTCAGGGCCGACTTGCAACTCGGCGCGGGTCAAGCCGCGGCCGACGAGCAGATCATTAATTAAGCTATCGTACGGGTCGTCGCGTATGACATTCCAGACCGGATACCGGCGCATAATTATCTTAGACAATTCACATATATTTGGGAGTTAGTATGACGCGGCTTACACAATAATAAAACGCGGCAAAATCCGGTCAAGGCGAGGCCGACATGTTTGCCTAGACGCTAGTGTTGCGTACATTTATTTGCTGCACTTTTTTGAACTTAATCACTCGGGGAAAAGCATGTTCCTCTGCTATATAGTCCTCCTCAGCGTCGTCGCGTCACCTCACCTTGCGACCGCCGGCCCCAATGCAGACGCGGAAATCTTCATCGGCGCAGAAGGCCCCTTCTGCGGGTTTACAGCGAACAGCACCGTGGAGTTCAGCATCTCGGCGCGCAACATGAGCGGCGTGCGCCAAGTCAAATTCGAGTTTAGCTGGGAGCCAGCCAACGCCATCGCCGCGATCTCAGGCGCAATAGGCGAGACAGCTAAAGCCAATTCCTTCGTCGCCCCAGGACCGCCCCAGATAAAAGACCAAACCGCCCAATGGGGCATCGCAACCCTCGGCGGTGCAGGAATAACAGGCGAAGGCCATCTCGCAGACATGGCGTTTACCTTAGCCGACTCCATCAGTCCCACCACGCCCATCGACATCTACCTCGACGTGGTATCGCTCGGGCCTTCTTTTAATGAGCGCGACGACATCCGCCCCCAAGTCGCGTTCTTGCGCAATTACTGCGACGCCGAGGGACAGGCCCTGCCGGATGGTATCTTCTTCCGCTCGGTCGGACAACCCCCCTCCTTTTCTGCTGCTGGTACCGGCAGCGTAGCCGACAGCAGCGCCGGCGAAATCCTCGTGTCGGCGCGCCTTTTGCAAGCTGGACACTTCCGCACTGGCGCGTCTTTTACGTGGGACATTACCAACTCTGGACCAGGTCCGGCGTACGCGTTCGTCAACGGCGAGGCCATCCTCATTCCGGCTGGCACCACCCAGCAGGTGACGACCACCAGCGACGAGCGCGGGCGGGCCTACCTACTTCTCGACGCCGAACGGGAAACCACGCTCGTTTTCAAAACCTGCGTCGAAGGCTCGTGCGCTGAAAGCCGAGTAGGATGGGGGGACGTTGCCACGTCCATCTCAGACCCGTCCGGCTTCGCTCTGCCGCGCGAGCTCTTCCTCGCGCCGAACTACCCCAATCCCTTTAACGCCAGCACCTCCATCCCCTTCGCCATCCCCGAGGGAGGACCTCGCTTTGCCCAAATCGACATCTTCAACAGCATGGGGCAAAAGGTGGCCACGCCCTTTGCAGCTAACACATCTCCGGGTCAGTACGTGGTCCATTGGGATAGCCAGTCGGCAACCGGTGCGCCAGCGGCCAGCGGCCTCTACATTTACCGCCTGCGGACGGATTTGGCCGAACTGCACCGCCCCATGCTTCTCTTGCGCTGAACCGTGCGCCCTCCCGACCCAGCCCGCCTTGCAGCGGCACACCTCCTCCGCGACCTAGAGCAGCAAGCCCGCTCTTTCGACGAACTGCTGCAAGCTCTCGACGCGCGCCTGCCGACCAACCGCGACGCGCGCTTCGCCCGTCAGCTAGTCCTCGGTGCGGTGCGATGGCAGAAGCGGCTCGATTGGATCATCGCCACCTGCTGTGCGCACCCGGTCGCCCAACTCTCGCCCTGGGCCCGCCACATCCTGCGCCTCGGCACCTATCAACTCTTCTGGCTCGATCGCGTGCCTCAGTCCGCAGCCGTCCATACTTCGGTTGAGCTAGCTAAGCACCTGACGCACCAAGGCATCGCCTCCCTCGTCAACGCCGTGCTCCGCAATTTGCTGCGGCAACGCGCGCGGATAAGCTACCCCGATCAGCAGCAGACCCCGACGCGCTACCTAGCGGTGTATCACTCTCATCCTGAATGGCTGGTCGAGCGCTGGGTCGGCCGCTGGGGACGCGAACTCGTCGAGCATTTGCTCGCGGCCAACAACGAGCCCGCCGCACTCAACATCTACCTCAATCCACTGCGCGCCAGCCGCGAAATCGCCTCCGAACTCGACCTAGCACCGGTCGGGTCGAGACCGGGATTTTATAAAGCGGCAAATGGCGCGAGCCTCTTCGCTTCGCGTGCATACCAGCAGGGACAATTTCAAGTTCAAGACCCCAACGCCGGCTTGGCCGTGGCCCTGCTCGACCCGCAGCCGGGCGAATGCCTACTCGACTTGTGCAGCGCACCCGGCGGCAAGGCCGTGCAAGCCGCCATCGCCATGGCCGACTGCGGCTGGATCGTAGCCGCCGACATTTCGCTGCCGCGGCTCAATCGAGTGCGCGAAAACGCCCGACGCCTGCGCCTGCGCGCCATCCGTCCGGTGGTCCGCGACGGCACAACCCCCGGGTGCGGTGCCTTCGACCGCGTCCTCGCCGATGTTCCCTGTAGTGCCACCGGCGTATTGGGACGGCGACCAGATGCTCGCTGGCGTCGCAATCCAGCCGAATTTGCCGCCTTGACGAAGCGCCAACAGGTGCTCATCCAACGCGCGTACGAGCACGTGCGGCCCGGCGGCGTCTTGGTGTATAGCACCTGTAGCTTGGAAGAAGAGGAAAACGAGGCTATCGTCGAGCGCTTCTTAAAGCAGACCCCGACCGCTCAACTCGAGCGCGCTGACACCCATTTCCCCGCCCAACCCTGGGCCGGCCGCTACGTACTGACCATACCGGGCCAACACGCCGGCGACGGTAGTTTTGCCGCACGCATCCGCAAGGCTGTATCGTGAAAAACATCCTCCGCCACCTAAGCCTGCTCGCGGCGGGCGCGTTCATCGCCGGCATCATCGCCCTCATCCTACTCGACGCGGTCATCATGCCGTATCTAGTTGACACGCCCAGCGTCCAAGTTCCCAATCTCCAGGGCCTTTTCGCGTCCGAGGCATCGGCCCGACTCGAAGAAGCAGGACTGAAGGTGACTATCGGCGATTCGCTACACCACGAAACCGTTCCTGCCGATGCAGTCGTCGATCAAGACCCCAGTGGCGGCCAATTGGTCAAAGAAGGGCGGCGCATCGTCTTGACCGTGAGCAAAGGACCGCGCTACTACGGGGTTCCCGACGTGCGCCGCGTTAGCCTGCGCGAGGCGCGTTTACAACTAGAGGAAAACCAGCTAAAGATCGGCCAAATCCTCTATCGCTCTTCAGATACCCTCCCCGAAGGCGCTGTCGTCGGGCAGTCGCCTCCCCCCGGTGCTCAGCTCGCTCGCGACAGTGTGGTTGACCTCCAAGTCAGCAACGGCTCACCCACCGCCCTCAAGCGCGTCCCGAATCTAATCGGCCTGTCCATCAGAGCCGTGGAAGACACCTTGCGCAAATACGAATTGCGCATCGGCCACATCGCCAAGCGCATCGACGAACAAAAGCGCGTCGGCACAGTCCTAGCGCAAGACCCTACGAGCGAGCAGCGCATCCCACGCCACAGCCGCATTGACCTCGTCGTCAGCGCCCCGGCACCGCCCCCCAAGCCAGATGCCTTTGACAACTGGGAGGAACCATGAACGCCACGCGCATCGGCCCTTCCCTCTTGGCCGCCGACTTTGCCCGCCTAGCCGAGGACATCGGCCGCGTCGAGCGCGGCGGGGCTGATTTTCTTCATCTCGACGTAATGGACGGACACTTCGTCCCCAACATCAGCTTTGGCCTGCCAGTCGTCGCGGCCGTGCGCCAAACCACCCGCCTCGAACTCAACACGCACCTGATGCTGCAAAACCCCTTGCCCTTTATCGGCCCCTTCAAAGAGGCGGGGGCCGACTCGCTCGTCGTCCACGTAGAACTCGAATCCGCCCAAGCCGTACTCGACGCCATTCGCCAGCACGGTCTCCAGTGCGGCCTCGCGGTCAATCCAAACACGCCCGTCTCCGCTCTCTATCCCTATCTCGACGAGCTCGACTCGGCCTTAGTCATGTCCGTGGAGCCGGGGTTTGGCGGCCAAGCCTTCCAGCCCGCCGCCCTCGACAAAATCCGCGACCTGTGCGCTGAAATTGAGCGCCGCGGGCTAGACATACCCGTCGGCATCGACGGCGGGGTCCAGCCCGGCAACGCAGCCGCCTGCCGCCGTGCCGGTGCCCAGTGCCTAGTGGCCGGCTCAGCCGTCTTCAACTCCCCTGACCCAGCCCGCGTCATTGCCGACCTGCGCGGCTGACCTGCCTCTGTTGCTATATCTATATATTAAATTTATATTTTAGCTTCTTTGTCGCATTCTACCACTCGACGCATCGGCCCATGTTTGACCGACTTAGCGAACGCTTTGATGACCTCTTCCGCTCGCTCCGCGGACAGGGACGCATTACTGAGCGCAACATCGACGATACGCTGCGCCAAATTCGCCGCTCTCTGCTCGAAGCCGACGTCAACTTCAAGGTCGCCAAGGACTTTATTCAGCGGGTCAAAGAGCAGGCCCTCGGCCAAGACGTCCTCAAGAGCCTGACCCCGGGCCAGCAGCTAGTCAAAATCGTCCACAGCGAGCTCGTCGCCCTGCTGGGGGGCAACAACAGCCCGCCCAACCTCGCCGAACACCCTCCCACCGTGGTCATGCTCGTCGGCCTCCAAGGCTGCGGCAAGACGACTATGGCTGCCAAGCTAGCCCGCCAGTTCAAGGACAAAGGCCGACCGCCGCTACTGATCGCCGCCGACGTGTATCGGCCAGCCGCCGTGGCCCAGCTCCAATCGCTGGGAGCCTCTATCGACGTGCCCGTTTTCAGCCAGCCTGCAGGTGTCGATCCAGTCGCCATCTGCCGTCGCGGCATCGACCAAGCTCGCCAGACCCACCGCAGCATCGCGCTCATAGATACGGCGGGCCGCCTGAGTATCGACGAAGAGATGATGGACGAACTAGATCGCATCCAGCAGGCCGTCGAGCCGCACGAGATCCTCTTTGTCGCCGACAGCATGTTGGGCCAAGACGCCGTGGAAACCGCCGCCCGCTTTAACCAGCGCCTTGCGTTTACCGGCTGTGTCTTAACTAAGCTCGACAGCGACGCCCGCGGCGGAGCCGCCCTGTCGGTCCGCGCCGTCACCGGCCAGCCGATCAAATTCGTCGGTACCGGCGAGAAAATCGAAGATCTAGAGTCTTTTCACCCCGATCGCATGGCCTCGCGCATCCTCGGCATGGGCGACATTGTCTCGCTCGTAGAGAAGGCCGAGCAAGCCATGGAGCGCGACCGGGCCAAAGAGCTAGAAGAAAAGTTTCGCCGGGCCTCCTTCACCTTTGAGGATTTTCTCTCGCAGTTGCAAGCAGTGCGCCGCATGGGGCCGCTCGACCAGCTCATGGGCATGATTCCCGGAGGCGGCAAAGCCGCCAAGAACATGCAGCTCGACGATAGCGCATTCACCCAAGTCGAGGCCATCATCAACTCCATGACCCGCCAAGAGCGAGTCCAACCCAAAATTCTCAACGGCAGCCGCCGCAAGCGCATCGCCCGTGGCAGCGGCACGACCGTCCAAGAGGTGAATCAACTAGTCAAACAATTTCACATGATGCAGAAAATGCTCAGACAGATGGGCCGCGCCAAAGGCGGCCGCTTGAAAATGAGAATGCCCCTCGTGGGCTAGGCATCCTTCGCCAAGGAGAATAGCATTGGTCAAACTTCGCCTTAAGAGAATAGGCAAACGCAAACAGCCTTACTACCGAATCGTCGCCGCTCACGTCAGCGTCGCCCGCAACGGCCGCTCCCTCGCCGAACTGGGCCTCTACGATCCCATGCACGCCAGCGTCAAAATCGACGAAGAGCGCGCCATCGAGTGGCTCAACAAAGGTGCGCAGATGACCGAAACCGTCGCCGACCTCTTCCACAGCCAAGGAATCTTGGCCCGCTGGAAGGGTCAAGAGGGCCGGGTGCGCGACGACGCCCTCTCCGGTGACAAGCCCAAGCGCCGGCGCAAGAAAGCGGCGGCGGCGCCAGTCCAACCGGCTGAACCGGTTGAGCAAGAAGCCGCTGAACTAGTCGAACAAGACGAACAGGCTGCCGCTGAGCCAGAAGCCACTGAATCAGCCGAACCGGTCGAGCAAGAAGAAGCTGCGCCAGCCGAAGCCGAACAGGCAACCGCTGAATCAGCCGAATCGGCCGAGCAAAAGGAAAAATAGACGGATAACCGCATGGCCGGGCGCGTCGCCGTAGCCTATATCTCCCGCCCGTGGGGAGTGCGCGGCGAAGTTCGGGCCCAAGCCCTGACGCACCGCGTCGAGCGCTTCAGCGACCTGCGGGATGTCGTCCTCCAATGTGCGGGCCGACCCGATCAGCCGCTCGAACTCGAGCGCTGGCGCACAGACGCTAAGAGCTTGTTGCTCAAATTCGCTGGCATCGACTCGCCCGAACAGGCGCGTTCAATTCTGGCCGGAGGCTACGTTACCATCGCCCCCGATCAGCGCGACCCCCTGCCGGAGGGCACGCACTACATCGACGACCTAGTGGATTGCGCGGTCGTCAATTCGGCAGGAGAGCCATTGGGTCGCATCGTCGAGGTCTTATCCATGCCGACGACAGACGTTTACGTGGTCCGCGGAGCCAAAGGCGAAGCCCTCGTGCCAGCCGTCGGTGACTTTGTAGTGGAAATCTCGCCGGGTCGGGTCGTCGTGCGGGGCATTGAAGAGCTATTTGGACCATGAAAATAGACATTGTAACGCTCTTTCCGGATTTCTTTGCCTCGCCGTTGGCGACTAGTATGATGGCCCGCGCCATCGCCCGGGGCCTGTTGACCGTCGAGACCCACGACCCACGCGATTGCGCGACCGATAAACACCGCACCGTGGATGACGCGCCTTACGGCGGCGGCGGCGGCATGGTCCTCAAGCCCGAGCCCGTGTACCAGCTTTGGCAGGAGCGGGGCCTAGCAGCCAGCCGCTGCATTTACTTGACAGCCGACGGCCAGCCGCTCAATCAAACGCTCGCCATCGAGTTGGCGCTTGAGGAGCGGTTGGTGCTGTTGTGCGGGCATTACAAAGGAGTAGATGAGCGCATCCGCACTGGGCTTATCGACCGTGAAATTTCAATCGGCGACTACGTGCTCACCGGCGGCGAGCCAGCCGCCCTCGTCCTCATCGACGCAGTGGTCCGGCTCATACCCAATGTTTTGGGCAACTTTTCTTCGGCCTTGGACGACTCGTTCCAAGAGGCCGTACTCGATTGCCCTTGGTACACGCGGCCGGTTGAATTCCGCGGCCAGCGCGTCCCCGATGCGCTGCTTTCGGGCGATCACGAGCGCATAGAGCACTGGCGGCGACGCCAAGCCCTGCGGCGCACGTTTGCGCGCCGGCCCGACTTGCTGCAACAGATCGAACTCGACGAAGAAGAACAACAGCTCATCGCCACTTGGCAGGAGCA
>JAJDVZ010000060.1:0-106762 GCA_022825835.1 Candidatus Latescibacterota bacterium | reverse complement strand
AGAAGTATTCGACGGCCGCTTCAATACCGGCTGGACCGTAGATCCGACCGAGTTGAACGCCATTGCCCAGGTGGACCTGTTGAACCGGCGTCTAATCAGCGAGGTGCGGGTCCTGACCCAGGGCAGAAACGCCGACGAGTTTGTCCAGAATACCCTGCGCGGCTACGCCGTCCAAGTAAGCAACGACCAGTTTGGGTGGAGCGAAGTGGGCGTACTGCACGGCATTAATCAGCCCGAGCGCACAGCCATTGCCTTTGCCCCAGTCTTTGCCCGTTACCTGCAAGTGATCATCGCCGAGGTCGATGCGGTGCAGCGCGCCAAAGTAGCTGAGATTCAGGTGCTGGGCAGCGGTGTTGCTCCTGCGGGCAGCTTTGTCTCGTCGCCCCTAGACCTAGGACGGCCCGGAGAGCGCAAGAATTTTACCGCTGTGCGCTGGGGCGGCCAAGTGCCGGACGATACCGCGCTCGGGCTGCAATTCCGCAGCTCAAACGACGGCAGCACTTGGAGCGATTGGAGCGCGCCGATGCACACCAGTCCGGCCCTGTTACAAGTACCCGAACCGCGCACTTTCCTGCAGTATCGGGTCAATTTGGAAACTCAATCCGAAGATGCGGGCCCGCGCTTGGACAGTCTGATTGTCGATTTCACCGACCAGATTCCCGCCTCGCTGGTCCGCGGCTGGGTCGAGCCTAATCGGGCCGTGCTGGGCCGAGACACCCTTTTCACGTATCGCCTAGAGCTAAGTTTCAGTGCTGACGATCTGGGAGTAGAGCGGGTACATGTTGACCTGCCCAGTCAGATCGAACTAGACGAAATTGTGCCCCCGTCTGGAATGGAAATCGCCGCAACCACCGCATCGAGCACCGCGCTGGATATAGTACTGGCCGAGCCCTGGCACCAAGCGGGAACCCTAGAAATGCGCTTTCGCGGACGGCTGCTGAGCAATGTCTTCCAGTTCCGCGCCCAAGTCTCTGGTCCAGACGGAGGCGCGACGCTAGATGCCGAGGAGAATATTGAACCCGATCCAGACAGCGGCCAGCCGCGCTCGTGGCAGGTGTCTGCCAGCGGTGTCGAGGGGTCCCTACTGAGTCACGTGCGCCCGGTACCACAGACATTCAGTCCCAACGGCGACGGCATCAACGACGAAACAGCGATCGAATTTACCCTAGCGCGGCTAAGCGAGCCCCAAGTAGTAGAGGTGGACATATTCGACGTCCAAGGCCGGCCTGTGCGCGCCCTATATGCAGCCACCCTGAGCGCGGGCGAATACGTGTCCGCGTCGGCCTCGATGCCGGGCCTATGGGATGGCAGGGACGATGCCGGCGAACTCGTGGTACCGGGCCTCTACCTAGTGCGCGTGCGACTCCTTCTTGAACGCAAAGAAGAAAGCCGCCTGCGCGTCGTAGCCGTGGTGTACTGAGGGAAATGGGCAGATGAAAAAGCCGACAATACACATCTGCGGTGTGCTCCTAGTGCTGCTGTGGGCAACAGTCCCGAGCTTGGCGGAAACGCCGCGTCTGGGCATTCCCGAGATTCTGCCTTCCCAGGACTTTCTCTGGCGGCAGTTGCCCCAGTACAATAACTACGCCTTTCAGGGCTATTCCAACTACCCGGACCACACCTTCCCCTACGCCGACCGGCCTCGTGCCTTCTACGATTCCTTCGGCGATCCCCTCATCACTGGTTACGACCTGTACGACTGGACCGAGCGCCGCACTCTCGGTCAGGAATACGGCAGCAGCATCTTCAAGGATCGCAACCAGTGGAGCACGGTTTTCGATTTTCTGGTAGTGGGCCGCGACAGCTATAACGACTGGGGATACAGCGCCATTGTCGGCGATGGGCTGATCGCCCGTTTCACGCCGTTGACCCTGTCGCAAGTTGACTTTAATGGTGCCCGCTTCGACTTGGCCACTCCGTATGCCCGCTTCACCTTCCTAGGATCGCGCATCGAACGCCCTCATTTTTACATCGAATCCGTTTCCCCCTGGGCCATCGAAAATACGCACTTTGCCGATGATTCGACCATCCTACTGGGGACGCGACTGGAAACGGATATCGGGGCCCTGCGGCTGGGCCTGAACGGCGTGAACACGCACGTGTATCAAAGCACCCAAGACAACAACAGCCTCAAAGGATCCCTGAGACCCAAGCTGCCGTCCATGGACCAGATTGTAGTGCGCTTTACCGATGACTCGCCCCACGACGGCCGCGGCGGTGCCTTGGTACAGGAAGCGCAACTCATACTTAACGGCGAAGCCCGGCCCGATATCGTGCCAACCGTGATTCGCCACTTCGAAGGTGTAGATACGCAGGTGGGCACCATCTCCCGGCTGACGGGCCAATTCAACCCGACCATTTACACTAACCCTCGGGGCTATTACCAGATAGCCACGCTCTACTACCGCGGCCGAAACGATATGCCGCTCTTTGCCGATTACCTCTATCGCGCCGACCACGAGGCCGGCATTGATGTGAGTAAAAATACCAACCTCGAAGGGCTGCTGGCCACGTTCAAGCTCGAATCGCCCGAGGAGATCCTCCAAGCCGACGGCAACGAGCACTTGGTGTTTGTCTTCGATCTGTCGCAGGAGCCTTATGTGGAATCGGTGGCCGTGGAAGCGGCGCTGGCCAATGACTACCAAGTAGAAGTGGCTACCCTCAATCTCAACAACCCGCGGGGACGCGGCTATCCCAATCAGTACGTGAGCACATTCTACCGGACCGTACTGCGCGCCGAGGGCAATGTGCAGGACGGCTCTAATCTGGCCAGAAGGCGGATCAATGTGGGCGAAAACACATCGCTTTTCACCTACAGCGCCGATATGCACCTTGCCCTAGCCGGCCTAGAAGTCAACGGCGAATACGCCCGCTCAGCGCGCTACTCCCGCTTTCCGGCGCGCATGGACGAGACCGCACTGTACGACCGGGGACCGCGCTTCTCCGAGCAAGGATCGGCCTGGTACATTAATGCCGTGCGCTGGTTCAAGGGAGGTCGCCTGGGGGCCGAAGCCTTTGCCATGAATCCAGACTTCCACACGGAAATGCGCACCTTTGTGCCGTTCGAAATCGGTTTGACAGAAACTACGCTGGCCGGCCTGGCCAACAACACCATCTTCTGGGACCTAGTGCAGGACAACGAGGACGGCGACCGCTACCCGGACAAGCGCGTGGGCAATCTGCAGGGGCAACCCAACGACCGAGAAGACGAGGACATCGACGGAGTGTTCCCCGGTCAGGACGACGACAACGACGGCCTGCCCGACACCAACCGCAACTTCAACGACGTGCCCGACTACGTCGAGCCCTTCCTCATGTACTACGTCGAATCCAACGACTTCTTCTACGGCCTCGACCGCAACAACAACGACGATCCCGATGTGCGCGAGGACGACCTAGACCCCGACTACCCCTACGACGCCGACCAGCGCGGCATCCACCTATTCGGTCAGCTAGATCTGACGCCCCAGTGGTCTTTGGGGGCGGGGCGCTACGACATCGAACAAATCGCTGGCGGCGGGCGCAACAAGTCGACCTACGCGCTGGTGAACTACCGGCGCGAAGAGTTGGGGCGGCTACAGCGGCTGTTTTTCGAAAACCACCTGCGCCGCGTCAAAGACGATATCGCCGACGAATTCTCCGCGCTGGTCGAACGACCAAAGCGCATAGATACAGATTTTCGCGGCCTAGTCGCCGGCAACAAGCCCTCTTTCACCAACAATTTCCGCGCCGACCCGCTGCTATATCGCAACAGCTACGTCAACGACACCTATCTGGAGAGCTGGCTCAATCCCTGGTCCACCCTCCAGATGGTCCACAAAATCCGCCTGCGCTTCAACTGGCAACAGGCCGGCCCTTTGCCCGGCGGCCTAGTCCAGCGCGACAAACGGCTCGACTTCTTCACTTGGGTCAGCCGTGCCGACTACACTTGGCATTGGCACCGGCTGCAGATCCAACCCCAGTTCAAGGTCCTGCTGCTGCGCCTAGTTGACCAAGCCGCCGACCGCCAGCTCGATGGCCGCTACGCCCGCCGCACCGTGCGCTCGGAACTCAGTGTTATTCCCATCCTGCGCTGTACCCTGCCGCTAATGCAGCGCAGCCAGCTACAACTGGGCATCCAAGGCTTGGGGCCGCTGCCCTACCGGGTCGAGGACCGAGTCAATGCACGCAATAGTTTTGACCAGCACACATTGTATCTCAACGTGAACAACCGCTCAAAGTATTTCGGCTACGACCTGCGCACGATCGTGGGATTGCAGCGGGAGGTCAAGACATTCGACGAGGAATCGCGGGAGAGCGATGCTTTTGACGCGCTGACTTTTTTCGCCCGCGTCCTCATTGGTTTTACCGAATATGGACGGCTCCTCTAGCAGTCCTACATCATTCGCGAGATAATCCGCAGATAGACGCAGACAGTAGGGGCGAGCGAGCGAGCGCCCCTACCTGCAAGACGATCCGCAAAGGACAACACCGTGATCTCTCCCATCCGCAACCAGCGCCCGCCCTACAAATTGCCGTCGAACATTATCTACTTTCACGACTGGCGCTACGTCCATCACGGCAGTCATTCGACCGGCTGGCGCAACGCCGAAGGTCAATGGCTGCGCATCTGGACCAACGACGAGAGACCACCCCTGATACACGAGCCGAATTACATGCCCACCGGCATCCGCCTGCGCGCCAAACCGGCGACTAAGAGCGAGCCCTTCCTGCTGCCAGCAGCGGACGAAGGCTTTATCTGGCCCGGCACCGTGATTCGCGAAGAGGGATGCTACCGTCTCTGGTACGAATTGTTCGCGGGCGAACATGTCGGCCACGAAAAACACCCCATAGGCGCGGCCGACTACATCTGCTACGCCGAATCAGACGATGGTGAAAACTGGCGCTTTCCCGCGCAGGGTCGGATCGATCGCAAGGGCTCCAAGGACAATAATATTGTTTACGGGCTGCCCCAGATCGAAGAGACCGGTTTGCACGGTGCCACCGTGTTCAAGGATGAGTCGGCCTCTGCGGAGGAGCGCTACAAAATGATCTACATAGGCCAGCTAAGCCCGGCGCAAAAGGAGCGCTACCTGCAACAGAGGCCCGACGAGGTGGGGGCGCTCAATATAGAGGCAGAAAAATGGGACGGCCTGTTCGGCGCTATCTCGCCCGACGGCTTTAGTTGGACGCCCATCCCCGATCCGCTCGTCGCGCAAATCAGCGACACCCTCAATGTCTGCGAGTACGATCCAGTGCTGGGACAGTACGTGGCCTATTGCCGCAGCCATTTCTTCAACCGCCGCAGCATTGGTCGCACTGCTTCGGCAGATTTCCGCCGTCTGCCCCTGTCCGAGGAAGTCTTCTGGCCCAACGCCGCGGCTGAACCCTACGATTTGTGGTACGCCAATTCCAAAACAACAATGCCGGGCACCACCGACTACCACCTCATGTTCCCGCTGCGCTGGCGCTTGATAGACGATTCCTTCAGCTTTGTGCTGGCCGCCAGCCCGGACAATGTGGTGTGGAATTTCGTGCCCGGCGGACCCGTGTGCGAACCCGGCGATGGGGGCACCTGGGTCGAGGGGGCCGTGTCAGCCGGCGTCGGCCTAGTGCCCTTGCCCGGCGAGCGCATGGGCATCACCATCTGCGGTTCGCCAGAGCCACACAAACATCTGCGCCAGCCGCCGCACGGGCACATTGCCTGGGCCTGGTGGCCCAAGGGACGGCTCGCTGCTCTGGAAGCACCGGTAGAGGGGCGCTTCAGAACCTTTCAGCTAGCAATTGAGCAGCGCCGCGTCCACCTCAACTTCAAGACCGTGCCCGGCGGCAGCGTAAAGGTGCAGGTCATGGACCGCAAGTACCAGCCCCTGCCCGGCCGCTCATTCGACGACTGCGATTGGCTAGTGGGCGACCACCTAGATCGCGAAGTAACCTGGAAGGGCGAGGCCGACTTGGGCCACCAAGGCGAAGGGCCGATCTCGCTGGGCTTTCAGATACGCTGCGGCGAGCTCTACAGTGTCGAGTTCAAAAATCCCGCCTGATGTTCAAGAGAAAAATCAGGTGCAAGAACCTCTTAAAAATGCTTGACATGCTCGGCTAAAAGTCATATCTCTAGAAAATGCGCTTACTTTAAGTATTCAACTCGTTTATTTTTATCGAGTTATTGATTTTGCAGCAGGAAGTTATTCACTTTTTCTCAAACCAAGGAGGCACCATGCGTAAATTGCGCATTTTGGCCATTAGTTGGTCAATAGCAGCACTCGCCGTCGGTGCGACGTGGGCACAGGACGAGCAGACCTACCCCTCAGGCCCTGATTATGGAGACGCATTTGAGCTACCTGACATTTCCGGTGAGTTCAATCCAATGGCCGTTTCCACTCAGGATGTGGCCTACGACGGCAACGGTAGCGTCGATATTCCCTTTACCATCAACCAGCGCGCCACGGTCTGGGTAGTGATCTACCGCAAAGGCAGCAGCGAAACCGGTGAGCGGGGGCCAGCCGGTGCTTGGCTGCGCTTAGAGCCCCAAGACCTGTACATCGCCACCACCCCGGGTCAAGTCTCCGAAGCCGGCGATGGCACCGTCACTTGGGACGGCAATGACTGGGAGGGCAATGCCGCAGGAGCCGGCGACTATGAGTTCGATGTGGTCGCGGTCAACAACCTCGACAGGCCGGTTCTGGCCGGTCCTGGGGCGGGCCCCTCGGGGTTCACCATCCCCAATATTGACACCTCGCAGGATCCGCCCGAAATCTGGGTCCAAGAATACGAGCGCGAAGTGCCCGACCGGGGCCACACGGCCGGCGACATGGTCCGCGGTACCTTGGGCACGGACTATCTGGCCAACCCCAACGCTTGGGAGCGCTGGAAATTCGACTTTGGCTTTGAGGGTGCCCGCACCTTTGGCGGCATGCGCATAGACGATCAGGATCCAGAGATTTTTTGGACCTCCCATCGCCGCGAAGAGTTCGGCGGGCTCTACAAAATCCGCATCAATCGCGCCGCCCAATCCTGGGACCGGGTCACCGAATTCGGCACCAACGGCCAGTCGCCCAATACCAACGGCGACCGTATCGTCGAATTTCAGCCCAAAGGCGATGTGGTGTTCAACGCCCTGTGGGGCAGGCAAGAGGTGCCCTTCAACGCCGTTGAAGTGCGCGACAAAACCACCGGCGAAATCACCCAAGCATTCGATGTAACCGAGTTCTACAACGTGATCAGAGTCGATGATGACGGCAACGAGACCGTCTCCGGCGCAGGCCCCGCTCAGATCTCGGTGACCGACGACGGCATCTGGGTCTCTTCGTGGGCCCACCCGAGCATTCTGCGCCTGGACCACGACGGCAATGTGATGTGGGCCAACCGCAACGGCGATTTGTGCGGCGACAGTATTTCCAACGAAGAAGCCGCCGCCATCGGCGCCTTGGGCGGCTCCGCCATAAACAACTTGGGCGTCACCGCCGACAAAACCAGCAACGTCGTCTTTATCAATGCTGGCAGTCGGGCGGCGACCATAAGCGCACTGGGCCGCGACGGTGCCTGCGCCTTTGAAATCGAATTTCCCGCTAGCTGGGGCCGGATGCGGCCGGGAGGTACCCGTTTTCTCCTATTGCAGGAGGGCGGTCCCTACGACGGCCTCTATACGAGAAACGGCATGCGCTTAGAGACCTTTTCCTACGGCTACGGGGACGACGAGACCTCTATCCCCTACGGCCCCCATCTGCTGCTCTATACGCCTACGGCCTTGGCCTCGGGCAAGCTGGGTGCCGACGCCACCGCTATACTGGAGGTCGCCGCCAGCACCCCCGACGCATATAGTCTGGGCAATGCCACTCCCAACCCCTTCAACCCGAACACCGTCATCGAGTTTACCATACCCGATGTCGAAGCCCACGTGAAGTTGCAAGTCTTTAATGCCGCCGGTCAGCTGGTGGCCACCTTAGCCGACCAGACCATGACCGCAGGCAAATACCGGGCCGATTGGGATGCGCGCGATGCCAGCGGCAAGCTAGTCTCCAGCGGCGTTTATTACTACCGCATGGAGGCGGGCTCGTTCGTCGAATCGCGGGCAATGACCTTCCTCAAATAAGGCTCCGCTAAACCGCAGGGGCTTCGCTCCTGCAGCCTCAAAGAAGCCGTCTTGGGTCTTTCCAAGACGGCTTCTTACTTAGCCGAGGGAGGTAAGGGCACTGGTACCAACAATCAATTTTCTGCTCCTAGCCGCTCTCCTCGGCGCTACCATCTGCAATGCCCAACCCCGCTTCGTAGATGCAACCCAAGAGGCGGGGCTGGCCTTCCGCAATTGGTACGGCAATAACAACGCCCTCACGATCCTAGAGACGACCGGGTCGGGTGCCGCCTTTTTCGACTACGACGGCGACGGTCAGCTCGACCTGTACATCGTCAATGGCGGCCTAGGCTTTACCAGTCCGCGCTATGCCGATCTGCCTCGCGATGTGCAGCCTCCGGCCAATGGCGCAATCCCGCGCAACGCCCTGTTCCGCAATCGGGGCGACGGCACCTTCGCCAATGTCGGCGAACAGACCGGTACCGATGCTAGCGGCTGGGGTTCCGGCTGTGTGTCTGGGGACTACGACAACGACGGCGACGCCGACCTGTACATCACCTACTACGGCCCCAACCTTCTCTTTGCCAACCAAGGCAATGGCACCTTTGCCGAGACCGGCGCACTAGCCGGAGTGGACGACAACGGCTACGGCACGGCCTGCGCTTTCGGGGACTACGACAACGACGGCGATCTAGACCTTTTCGCGGGCAATTACGTGATCTTCGATCCAGAGACTACCTTGCTGCCCGGCGAGCAGCGCGACGGCTTCTTCGGCGGCCAGCGCGGGATAGCCAGCGTAGCCTCGCCCGAAGCGTTTGCCGGCCAGCCCGATGTGCTATATCGCAACGACGGCAACGGCGCGTTTGCCAATGTCAGCACTAGTGCCGGACTCAACGCCGTCCTGGGCAAGACGCTGGGAGCCACCTTCCTAGACTGGAACGACGACGGCGATCTAGATCTATACGTCGCCAACGACGCCACCCCCAACTTCCTCTACACCAACCAAGGCGACGGCACCTTTGCCGAAGAGGCTCTAGCCCTAGGCGTGGCCTACGACGCCGATGGACGGCCCGAGGGCAGCATGGGTCTGGCCGCTGGCGACTGGGACAACGACGGCGATCTGGACCTAGCGGTAAGCAATTACGAGGGGCAGACCGCCACCCTCCACCGCAACGACGGCCGTGCCTTCACCAATATCTCCTTTGCCAGCGGCGTCGCTCGCACTACGCTCATGCCGCTGCAGTGGGGCACGGCTTTCTTCGACTGGGACCGCGACGGCGATCTGGATATCTTCATCGCCAACGGCCATGTCACTGCTGCCCTAGAGGATTATTTCCCACAGTCGAGCTACGCCCAGCAGAATAACCTCTTCCGCAACGATGGTGCTGCCTTCGTCGATCTGAGCGCGCAAGCTGGCCCGGGTCTGCGGATCGTCAAGTCGAGCCGGGGCACTGCGGTCGGCGATTACGACGGCGACGGCGACGAGGATCTTTTCGTGGTCAACAAAAACGACGTGTCCACCTTGCTGCGCAACGACACCGCCAGCGACAATCACTGGCTAACCGTCCGCACCTTGGGCCGCAACAGCAACCGCGACGGCATCGGCACCAGAGTGCGCCTAGTCGTCGGCGGTCAGCAACAGCTCAGAGAAGTAGCCGCCGGCTCGAGCTACCTATCGCACAACAGTCTGTGGCTTACTTTTGGACTAGGGCCGAATGTCACAGTGGACACCCTAGAAATTCGCTGGCCCAGCGGTTCAATCGACCAATACACCCAAGTGGCGGGGGATCGTTTTGTGGTAGTAGAAGAAGGGCGGGGCATTGCCACTGTAAAACGCTGAACCTACGGTTTTTCTCCCATAGCGCGGAGGATTTGTTGCGCCATGCGCTGCAAGTGCTCATCGTCGCCAATGTCGATAATAGCGCGGTACTGCTGGATGGCGGCGGCCTCATTGCCCTGCTCCTGCAGGATAGTCGCCAGCCCAAAGCGCGGGCCGGCAAAGTCGGGCTTGAGGCGGATGGCCTGCTGATAGACCTGGACCGCAGCAACCTTATCGCCGCGAGCGTGGAGCGCAGCACCTAGATGATTGTAGGCGCGGACATGGCCCGGGCGCAGGCGCAAAGCAGCGCCAAACGCTTGCACGGCCTCGTCGATCCGCCCCTGCTTTTTAAAAGCCAGACCCAAATTGAAGTGGGCTTGAGCGTAGCCGGGGTCTAGTTCGAGAGCGCGTTGCAAGAGTGCCATGGCACCGATGACATCACCGCGACTGTAGAGAATATGGCCTAAATTATTGTGGGCGCGGCTGTGTTTGGGATCTAAGGAGATAATCTGGCGGTACTGGGCGATAGCCTCTGCCGCATTGCCCCGCTCATAGAGCAGCAGGGCCAAACTGTAGCGGGCTGGAACATAGGTAGAATCGGCCTGAATGGTGCGCCGCAAAAATTGGGCTGCTTGCTCCGAATCGCCTTTTTTTTTCAAGGCCAAGCCTATATTGTAGAGCGCCTGTACGTGGTCGCGGTCGTGCTCGACCGCCCGGCTGCACGCGGCAATGGCCCCTTCCACATCGCCCAGTCCGTAGAGGATGGCCCCTAGGTCGCTGTGGGCCTGGGCTAGTGTGGGGTCGAGTTCAATGGCGCGGCGATAGGATCGCACCGCACCCTCGACATCCCGGCGGCTGTACAGCACATTGCCTAAGTAGCTGTGCGTCAGCGCGTGTTCGGGATCGAGGCGCAAGACCGTGCGGAATGCCGCCAGCGCACCGTCCGCATCGCCGAGTTGAAAGAGGGCGACGCCCAGCTCGAGGTGGGCGGCGAGGCGCTGAGGATCGAGTTCAATGGCGCGGCGATAGAATGGCACCGCGCCCTCCAAGTCGCCTTGCTCAAAGAGCACCTTGGCGCTGTGATGGGCAATGGCGGCTGCCTCAGAAGCGTCCTTAGCCTGAGCGTGGGCGCTAATGGGAGCAGCAAGCAGAAAAAAAAGTAACAAGCGAGCCATATTCTATGCGATTCGGGAAGTAGCAATGCAACTGACCATAAAAATAGGTTCTTTCTTCCCACAACACAGGTTTTACACCAATTTGAAGCACTGATGTCCCACTGTTTTCAACAGCCCTGTAGCCCATGAACGGCCTGCCGCAGATCACCGTGCGCGCTATTGTCCTAGGTGCCCTGACCATAGCCGCCAACTTCTACTACATCGTCAACGTTGGCCAGCGCCTAGGCATAGGCAGCTACGTCCACTCGCAATTCCCCATGGCCACTTTCATGCCCTTTGTGCTGTGGCTTTTTCTCAACACCGCACTCAGGGCACTCTGGCCGCGCGTGGCGCTCAGCCGCGGCGAAATGCTGACCCTGTTCTCCATGCTCTGGGTGGTGGGTACGATTCCGCAGTTGGGCTGGATGACCTACTGGACCTCAATTGTGGGGGCACCAAGCTACTTCGCCACAGCCGAGAACCAGTGGGAGGAGCTCTTCTTCGACTACCTTCCCTGGCACGTCTTTGCCAATGCCTCACCCCGGGTAGTCGATCCATTTTGGTTTGGCCTGTCCGAAGGAGCCTCCATTCCCTGGGATGGGTGGATCGGTGCCATTGGCCAGTGGCTCGGCGTCTCTATGGCCATGGTAGTCTTCGGCTTCTGCCTGATCGCCCTGTTCCACAAACAGTGGGTTGAGGCCGAGAAGCTGACCTTTCCACTGGCGCAAATGCCCTTAGACCTGACCCAAGGCTTTGAGGGCAAGCGATGGCCCGAGCTATTTTGCAAGCCCGTCTTCTGGATCGGCTTCGCCTTGGTTTTCCTACCCATACTCTACAACATCGCCACCTACTTCGCCCTAGGCCTGCCACCCATCGAATTCTACTGGAAATTCTACGATTTTCACGCGACGCCGGACTTTTTTCTCACCGTGCGTGTTCTGCCGCTGATCATGGCCGTGACCTATTTGTGTCCAGTGGATATCCTCGGCAGCATGATCTTTTTCCACTTGCTGGCCGCGCTCAAGATAGCCCTAATGAAGCGAACCGGCTTTTCCATCGGCGGCTTTGCCGTGGGTGCCGCTGGCCAGCAGCCCGAGGCGCAAAACATCATCTACATGGAGAGCTACGGTGCCCTAGTCTTCATCGGCCTGTGGTCCATCTGGCTGGCCCGACGCCATTTGCGTCAGGTGTGGCACCAAGTGCGCAGCGGCCAAGGCGAGCCGCGCCAAGTCGCGCTCTACCGGCTGGCCTTGGCTGGCCTAATTTTGTCGGGGCTCAGCGTCATCGGCTGGGGAGTGCAACTGGGCATGAGCTTGCCCGTATCTATTGGCGGTTTCCTGCTGATGACGCTGACTTACTTCGTCATAGCCAAACTCGTCGCCGCCACTGGCTTTGCCTATCTCTTGCCCAACAAGCCCCATATCAAGGGCGATTCCTTCCTCATCGAGCTAGTCGGTTCGGCCTTCCAGTCGCCGCGCAGCCTAGTGGCGTTTAAGGTGTTCACCAGCAATGCCTTCTTCGGCACCTTCCGCATCCCGGCCTGGCCAGCGCTGCCCCACTGCTTCCGCCTATTCTCCCTAGAGCGGCAGCCCGGACGGCTGACGGCAATGGTCCTGATCGCCTTTCCCATCGGCTTCGTCGTATTGGCCGTCGAGACGATCAGCTTGGCCTATGAAGGGGGCGGCTTGATTTTTCTCGGCGGCAAGGCCAACTGGATCTTCGAAGATATGGTCTATCTGCTCAACAATCCCATGCTGCCCGACCTGAACAAGTGGGCGGTGTGGCTCTTCGGCTTTGGCGAAGCCGCGCTCATCGCCCTGCTGCGCGGCTATTTCCACTGGTTCCCCCTCCATCCCATCGGCCTGGCCTTCCAGCACACGTTCGGTCTCCGCCTCTACTGGTTCAGTCTGTTCATCGTGTGGATTGTCAAAATAATCCTGCTGCGCTACGGCGGGGTCAAAGCCTACATCGCTGGCAAACCCTTGTTCTACGGCCTGGCCATCGGTTATGTGGTCGGAGTAGTTTTTTCTATGGTAGTGGATTTGATCTGGTTCCCGGCGGAGGGACACCGCATGCACGGCTGGTAATAGCTAACCACCGCAAACCAATTTGAGAAAAGAGGCCCCATGCAACTGAATATCTCCATCAGCCTGTGGAATTACATTCACTATTTTCCCTTGCGAAAAGGCGGCACCAGCTTCTCCCTAGACCGCGGCTTGGACAGTCTGGCAAAAGTCGTCGACGAAGTGGCCGCCGCAGGTTATGGCGTTGAGTTGTGGCCCAAATGGGCTAGCTGGGAGTGGACGAGTCCCGCCCGCGAAGCGCTGGTGTCCCAACAATTCGATCTCTACGCCGAGGAGCACCGGCCTCGGCTGGCGCAAATCCTGCGCGGCGTGCGCTCGAGTTGGCACACGGGCGGCGACAATACTATTGAGAGCTACCACCGCCAAATCGACACGGTGGCGCAGGTGGGCAGTCAGGTCCTAGTAGTACACGCGGCCAATCTCTATCTCGACGGCCCCAATCCCAATTTCGATTTTGCCGCCCAAGTGCTGGAGTACGCGCGCCAGAACAACGTCAAAATCGCGCTGGAAAACGCCTCCGAAGGCGAGCAAGAAGAAAATCCTGAGCTGTGGAACCTGTCCATTTTGCAGCGGGCGCTGGCGCGCTTTGCCGACCTTGGAATCTGCCTCGACACAACCCACGTGCAAAAATTCAAACGCTTTCCCCTCAAAGAGTACGTCGATCGGCTGCAAGACCACATTTGCCACTTGCACATCAGCGATGCCCTAGGCGATGACGTGGGCATCGGCCGCCTGCACACCATGCCGGGCACCGGCAAAATACCCGCAGCCGATTGGCGCTACCTGCTCGACGCCCTAGCGGCGGTCAATTTTCAGGGGGATGCGGTACTCGAAATCAAACCTCTAACCCCAGTGCGCATCGCCCAGCAAACCGACGAATTCTTCGCCACCTGCGCCCAATCGGCCGGTGGGATGGGATAACATTCATATAGCAACCCTGAATCATTCAAGACTGGATTCCCGCTTGCGCGGGAATGACGCATAGGTAAAGACAGAGCCGATGAATTTTCCATACTTTCAAATCATTTAGGATTGCTCTATAGCGATCCTGAATGATTTGAGAGGTTTTTTATTTTTCTTCTACGTTTTTCTATGCCTAGTCTTTTGTAGGAGTTTTTCTATGGTTTCGGATTCGTCTTTATCGGCGTTTATCGCCAGCAATCCCGACGCGCACGAACTGAAACGGGCGTTAGCGGTTCAGATGACGCTTTTGGGCCTCAAACAAGGTGCGATTCAAGCGATTTTCGGGGTGCAGTCGAGCTTCATCAGTACGTGGAAGAAGCGCTACCTATCCGAGGGGGTCGCCTGCTTTCGCTTAGGCTATAAAGGCTCGCAGCCGTATTTGTCGGTCGATCAACGGGAGCAAATCAAGGGATGGTTAGCGACCCAATCGCAGCCTTCGGTCGCCTTGTTGGCCTCCTATATCCAAACGCAGTTTGGCGTCGTGTTTCGCTCGTCGCAAAGTTATTACGATCTGCTTTTTCAAGCGGGCTATCGCTGAAAAAAGACGCAAGCTCGACAGCCCAAGGCCGATCCGCAACAGGGCATCGGCATAAAACAAAAAAGATAGGCTGCGGGCTTGCGCGAGGTGGATACTTCCAAAGCTCGCGGCGGGCGGCGGCTCCCTATTTCCGCAGGGGGAGTCGTCGCCTCTCATAACCACCTGAAGGAGGCAAGTATGCGTATCGTAATGCTATTGCTAATCGCGTTAGCCCTTCCGTCTTGGGCTGAACCTGCGCGGCGCACGCAAGCCGCCTTGGGCCTTGCGCCCCTCGACCGCGGCGTAAGCCTGTGGCTGGTTCAGCCCAAGACGATGATCGGCGTAGAGCTGGAGCGGTTTGAATTGACGTGGAGCGAACTACAGCCGCCGTCTTTTATATCAGCCCCTAACGAGAACTTGACGCGGTTTGTTCGAGTAAGCGTCAGTATAAAGCGGTTCCTGTACCGAGATATGTTTATCTATCTCCGCGCCTATGGCCAGATCACGCATAACGAATGGGATTTGGATGGACAATCCGTCGAAGACTATAACGGCGGACACAATGGACCTGAAATAGGCTTCGGGTATTGGTTGCCCTTCTCTGAGCGGTTCGGCATTCTTGTGCGCCAGGGCGTGGCCTGGGAAAAATCAGATCAGAGGCTACGCGACAAAAACAATAAAGAAACTACTGCGCTGCGCTTGCAGGCAGCTCGCCTGTTGATGCTTTTTAACTTGTGAATAAAAAAGTTGTTGACAAATCCTTTTGGGGTACGTAAAAACGAACAGTAGCAGCACAAGTCAAGACGTGAAAATCAACGCTATACTCTGGTAGGGTGACTATTCACGTTGGGCATTTTAGCCCAACATAATCCAAGGAGGGTAGCATGATGAAACGTTTAACGCTGTTCCTCATTGCCGTGCTCGCTTGGGGCTGTTCGCCAGACAGCACACCCTTCGAGACCAACCCGGTCTCGTCCCCTTCTGCCAAGGTCGCCGCCGTGCGTGACCCCTTCTCCGGTCTGGACGAACAGGGACACATGGATGGTGTAGGCTCGGCAGATACCTACCGCGCTTACCTGCAAATACTTACCCGCCGTTTGGCCTTAGTGCTTGCTGACGAATCAGCACGCAACGCCATTGTGATGGGTATAGGGAAAGCCGAAGACCAAGAGGCCAATATCGCCAAGCTGCTAGCGAGTCAGCCGGCGTTATTGGCTAAGGTGGCCGCCGGCTTCAAGCAGGATGTAGACGCGGCATCCGTCGATGCCAGGCTGCCTAATATCATTAAAGGCATGAGCGATCAAAACGCCCTGCTGTCGGTTTCTGAGGCGCTGTTCGGCTTGGAGATCCGCCTAATAGATGAAAACGGCTCCTATCGAGGCCACACACCCATCGACATCTTTCACGACCCAGTCATTGACGAGAAGGATGTCGAGCGCTACGAAGGGTTTGACCCGGAAGGCTCCCCCACAACCATGCCCTTCGATATGCGCGACTTCGTACGCACCGCGCCTTTCTTTTATGTCCAACAGGACGAGCAATTCTTTCGTAGCCCTGGCAACGCTATCACAGCCGTGCTCGATCGGCCTGCCTCGCCGCAGATCCGTCCAACGCTGTATGCCGGACTCCGACCACTCCTGTCCTGTTGGTCAAACCCGCCTACGCCGATGACAATATCCCGTCTTGCTATCACGACCAGTCTGTTTATGTGACCCGGTTCGTCTTCTTCGATGACCACGACCCGGGCAGCGGCGCAGACATGTACTTCAAGACGAGGGTATCCCATCCCAACATCGGTTCCCAATGGGACGAGGTGACAGGATGGCGATATAACTGGTGGGACGCGGATGAAGAGGATACCGAATACCCCAAGTCGGGCCAGAAGTATCCCGAGGTGCTGAAGCATACCGGGTACTCATGCAAGGGTCAGGTCTTTGATTCGGGTAATTCTCTCTATGACCACGAGGATGATTTGACGCTACAGGTACTTGATGAGGATCCGGGCTGGAATCCCGATGATAGGATCGGCCAATGGCGATATATCAGGACGTTTGAGAACAACGGCATCCATTACCTAGATGCTGACCACTACGCGGCCTATTCGTCGCCCCAAGACTGCGAAGTTTATATCTTCCACGCCGCGCCGGGAGGCAATTACTATAAGCCGTAACCAGAAAGGAGAATGGTTACGCTCACCACGTGGCTGGCCCCCTCGGCGCGATCTGCCGAGAGGCCTTTTTAATGGGACGTCAACGTTTGGGTGACCACCTCGCTGGTGGCTTCATTGACCCCTACATGCAGTTTGCGCCACGTACGCCGTTTGCTCCAGCCGTGTTGGCGGGCTTTCCACTCGCCCTCACCATAGACTTTCAAGCCCGTCGAATCCACCACCAAATGTATCGGTTGATGCGGGCGCTTTTTCGGCAACACCACCGCCAAGTTTCCTTGGCGACGCGACAAGGTCGAATAGTCCGCCACGGCCAAGGCCAACCCCATCAGACCCAACAGCGATGGGATAAAGCCTTGCGTCTGGCGCAACGGCAACCGAAGCAGCATCCGCATCGTCAACATCCATTCAATCGTGCGATCCGAATAGACAAACTGAGCACCCCGTTGTGGTGCCCCTTGAGTATACCACCGTTTCCACAACAAATCGTCCAGCCACACCGTAAGGCTACCGCGAGCGACCAACGCACGATTATACGACGACCAATTCTTAACCCGGTACACGGCTTTCGACTTGACCGAGGACGAACCGCCAGATACTTTGCTCATCACAGGCTCTTAGGGAAGAGAGGAACGTGTTTCTTGCCGAAACCACGAACCAATCTAACTGGAGAGCCTGACTCATTTCAACTCCCTAACGCTTTTTATGCAACAACGCCCAGCGAAGTTACCGGCAGGTTGTCAATGAGCCAATTTTCTATCACCGCTGGGACGTAGATGGTTCGCCCATGCCCTTAGATAGCCATGGAAAACACCTTGGCCCGCGCCATATGCAGACGCACGGCCACCTGCTTCCCCTTTAGCGCCGCTAGATCGCTCTTGCCCTTCCACGTAACGACTTTGTCCAACTCGTCTCCCACCAAGACATCGGCCTCGTCTGCACTGAAACCCTCTAAGGGCTGAATCGACTCTACAGGCTCGATCGGCGGCGTCACAATTTCCACCTTGATCCAGCCGGCTCTCTTGGTCTGGAAGTTGAGACGCAATTCCCCGCCTTGGCAAACGCGCGGAATGGTGGTGGCCCGTCCTTCCAGCGGTGCTTCCAAGGCCACCAGCCGATGGCGTTTCCATATAGCCCAGCGGAACTCGCCTTCGGGCAGCTCGGCCGGGCCGTGGTCGTGCCGACTGTAGCGGCCGTCGTACGGCAGACCCCACTCCTCCTCATTGAGCGGCACTAGGTTGGGAGCGGCGCGGATGCAACCATACCGCCCTTCGTCGCTTTCGAGGGTGATGATAGGCTTTCGCTCGGGCCGCACCCAATTCCACCCATCCCGACTCACCGCTAGCTGGACGTCTTGCTCTGAGTCGAGCCGGTGGTACACCGAAGGAAACATCAGATGCAAGCCGGGCACCCCCGGATAGTGGCAGTAGCAAGGCGTGTATATATCGTCGGAAACGTGATCCTGCGGGTCGGCCACTAGGACGTAGCGCGGCGGTCCCCAAGCGCCGAACTCTTTTCCTCCGGTCTTGCGCACAGCCCGGCGACCAGTATAGCCGAATTTGTTCTCGGTGTGGAACATGCCGCGCAAATAGGCGACGTATTCTCCGGTTTCCGGTTCGTAGGCAGCGACATTCTGGGTGTCGAGCACGCTATTGCCGACGTTTACTAAAGGGGTGTCGAGCACAGTCCAGCGCAGCCCATCGCCAGAGACAGCACCCTGTACCACATTGTCCCGGCGGACGCCGAACTGTTCCTCCACAACCTGCATGGTATTGATGGTGGGATCGTCCCGAGTACCGGTATCGGCACCCAACTGGCGAAACTGCACCCAATCCATTTCCGCATCCACTACCCCGTTGCGGTAAAACACGGTCTTCGGGCCAATGGCCTTGTAGCGCTCCTCGGGATCGGCATGGGAATCGATAAATACCGAGTTGATCTCAAAATCGCTGTGCCGCGAAAGCAGATTATTGGCCTTGGTGCCGCCGTACTCCACTAACCCCAAGTTCGGCCGTTCCCACTCAAAACCATCCCGGCTTTCTGCATAGCCGTTGAAACGCGCCCCGCCTTCTTCCGCTCCCGAAGTCCAAAACCACATCCGGTAGAGCCCGTCGTCCAAAAGGACGTACGGATACGCCATTCGGGCCTGTTCCCAAGGCTTTTCCGCGCGAAAGAATACCGGAGACCTGCGCGCCGGTTGCACTGCTAGCCGCACGCCCAGCGGCGGATCCTTTAGCCAGGACTCGCCGTTTTCGTTGGCACAGGCCTGTCCCGCCCAGATATCGTACCAGTCCAGGAATGGTTGGTGCATCAGTCTTTCCTCTCGTACGCCGTTAGCCTAGCCAGCTACTTCTCTGAAAACGCGAATAAAATTGCCGCCCATAATCCCGGCTATCGCCTCGGCCTGGTGCCCGCGCTGCTGCAAGCCCTCGACGATATTTTGGCTCTCGCCAATATCCTCCAACCCGACCGGCCGGGCGTTGAGCTGGTCGAGCAGGTCCGTACCAAAGCCGACGTGGGCAGCCCCAACCAGCGCAACTATGTAATCAATGTGATCCAGCAACATCTCCAGACTAGCTGTTTCACCCGCGGGACCCAGCGGCATCGGACTAGGACAGATCAGGCCCCCGGTAGCAGCCACCGCCCGGAGCTGGTCGTCGCTCAAGTAGCGCACTGTGTCCCGCAGCGCCCGCGCATTGCCGTGCGTGGCAATGACCGGCGCGCGGGCGACTTCCAGCGCATCCCAAAAACTAGCCTCCACCAGATGCGTAATATCGACGAGCATACCCAGCCGGTTCATCTCGCCGATGACCTGCCGACCAGCCTCGGTCAGCCGCCCCGGCGGATCGACCTTGCTGTCGTAAAGCCGCATGGTCGGCCCGTCCCACACCTGCGTCGCCGTGCCCAAGGCATTGCGTCCTTCGTGTACCAAGCCGAGGTGCCTCAGCCCCAGCCGATAGAGCGTGCGCAACACGCTCAAGTCGCCCTTGAGCGCATCGCCGCCCTCCAAGCCCAAAACAAAGGCGATTTTCCCGCTCTTGTGCGCCTCTTCGATGTGAGCGGCAGTAGTGCCCAACACCGCGCATTCCCCGGCTTCGCCTTCGAGTTGGCGATGCAGATAGTCGATGATCCGCAAGACCTCCTGCAGGGGATGCCGACTGCCGTGGGGACCGCCGATTCCCGCATCCGGCACCCAACAAGCAGTTAGCTGAGCCGCGACCCCACCGGCGCGCATCAGGGGCACATCGGTCAGTCCGCCCAAACCTTGGTGCAGCTTGAGCCCCGCCTTGAAGGCCAGATCCAAGGTATGGCCGTGGGCGTCAATAATCGGTGCTGTTGAGGAATTCTCCATACTCGACCCCTTTAATCCCAACGCGGCAGACCAGCGAAGGTCGCTCTAGGTCTTTGCCGCCGACCTGCCACCGTTCCGGTCAATTCGTACTGTCCACCCACCTCGGTAGCAAAAGCCAGCACCTCCCCGTTTAGCAAAACCTCGGCACCAGTACCCAGATCGCGCAGCACCACGTCGCCTTGCGGCCATGGATTGTGCACGGAGCACTCATGGCCGACTTCGCTGGTGATGTGTACCCACTCCACCACCCCATCCCGATACGAGGCGCTGACCAAGAAGGCCCCCTCGGCGCGCAGGGAATCAAAAGACGCCGCAGGCCACGTATCTGGCACGCAGGGAAAGACGCGGATTTTGCCACCCCAGCTCTGCAGTAGCATCTCCATAACTGCCGCGGCAGCACCCGTACCCGCCTCCAAGGTATTGATAAAACCATGTTCGGCCGTGTAGAAGCCGGTCTGGCGCCAATCAACGCTCACCTGCAAGGTGTTTGGCAGCACCACTTGGTCGGTGTAAAAACGCAGCATGGAGTGGGCCATATTAGTGCGCCGGGCGCGGCAGGCAATCAGCGCCGCCCAAGGGAAAGACCAGCCCGACCAGTGACCCGTGCCGATGTGGCGCAAATGGGCCAGCGAACGCTCGATCAAATCCCGGTCGCCCGCGTCGCCTTCGACATTGACGTAACCGAGGGGATGAATGGCCATCAGGTGGGAAAAGTGGCGGTGGCTGCGCTCCAACGGCACCCCAGCGTAAACCTGAATGCCGTGTTCATCCACGGGAAGCGGCGCTAGGTTTTCTAGGACCTGACCGTAAGACGCCGTCTCTTCCGCGCCCAATTCGAGATCCCGTGCGGCTTTGATAAGCGTGGTAAACAAATAGCGCACCAGCGCCAGATCAAACGCCGAATCCCGGCCCTTGCACACAATGTCGTCGTACTCGGGCGAGTAGGACCAGGGCACGTGCAGCACGCCCTCTTCGTCGGCTTCGAGAAATCCCAGCCAGAAGCGGCCCACAGCTTCCATGAAGGGCCAGGCTTTGTCGCGCAGAAAGTCCCGATCGCCGCTGTAGCAATAGTGCAGCCAGAAGTGCTGGGCCAGCCAAGCACCCACGCCGACCTGCAAATTCCAAGGAAACCACATAAAGCCCACGCCTTGGCCGTAGATATCCATATTGGCCGGTAGGTAGGCTCCGCTCCAGCCGAAAAAGGTGCGGCAATTCTCCTCAAAGCGCGGCAACTGGTCCACCAATAGTTCGTAGAGCGGCATGGCCAGTTCGAGGCGGTTGGCGGCAAAGATGGGCCAGTAGTTCATCTCTGTTTCTAGATTGTGGTGCAGGTCGCCGTAACAAGGCGGAATGCGCGTATCGGGGTTCCACACGCCCATGATGGTGACGGGATACTTATCCTCTCGCGCATTGCAGCCCAGCTTGTACATTTCCGCATACCACAAGCGTTCCAGAGCGGCGTCGGGCACGCGCAAATGCGAGCGCGTCCAAAAGCGCGCCCACCACGCCAAATGCTCGTCAAAAAGGTCATCGCGTCCCTGCCAATCCTCCACAGCAGCGGCCGCCCGAGCCGGCAGCTCATCGCCGGCCGCACCCCGGACCACCGTGACAGCACAGCGAGCGCGGTTGCTCGCCGCACGGCACTGGCGGACAAATACCGCGTACTCCTCGTCGCCACTGTATCCCTGCACCAAGTAGCAATCATTCCCCTCGCCGCCGTACTCGGTCTCGGGATAATCCCATATCTTCATGATCTCCTCGCTGCGCTCGTCCAAGCGGCGGGCGACGCTGCAAGTGGGCAGCGGAATCTTGCCGTGCGCCTCCACTTCGATCTCGACGATATTCTCGCAGGCGTGCAGGTATCCCCACACAGTCAGCGCCCCCTGTTCCAGTTGCAATTCCAGCGAAAAGGCGGCCTCGTAGAGCGCAATCTTACCCTCCAGTGCGGTCGGCGTCTGACCAAGCGGCCATTCGACGCGGCCGATCGGCAACTTGTTGCCCCATACCCGGTCGGGGGGCCGCACCGGATCGAAGACGCGACAGCTAGGATCAAAGCTACCGTCGCGGACTTGCTGCAGGGCAGTGCGGTAATCCATGCCCGGCTCCAAACTCTGGTCTGCGCGCCGCTCCCAGACATCGGCCTTGTCCAAGCTGAGCACCATGCGATTCTCCTCGAACCAGAGCACGGCACCCAGTTCGCCGTTGCCGAGGATAAATCCCTCGAAATAGGTACAGGGCACCGCGTCGTAGCGCAGATCGTGGCGGGCGACCCGGTCGCGGATATCCGCGATATTGTCTTTCACGACCCCTCCGCTGCCCTCCGGCGCGTTGCCTGTCGGCGTGCTTCGCCCGCGGCCGTGAGTTTGCCCTCCTCATCGTAGTAGCCGTCCTCGTGTCCGGCGACTAGAGGACCATACAAATCGGGCCGACGCGCGACAAAGCGCGACCGTCCTTGACTTTTGTCCTGTTGCGGCAAGTGGACGTATTGCACGCTGACGCATTCGGTTTCGTACTTCTCCAAGTGCAATTCTCCGCTGGGGCTGATGATTACCGCGCTCCAAGTGTTGGCAATGACGATCCAGCAGTGATTGTCCCGAGCCCGCCAGCGCATTTTTTCGGTGTTCTCCGGCCCGCCGCTGCCGTCCATGGGAATAAAAATGACCTGAGCCCCTTGGACCCCTAACACCGCGCAATTATCCACGGTGCGGTCGCTACACAACAGAAAGCCCAACCGGCCCAAGGGCGTGTCGAACGGCTGCAGCGCGCGCCCTGGCGTGATGGCGTACTCTCCCGCAGTGGTAATTTTGCGGTAATGGGCGATCACCTCGCCTTGCGGATCGAGCATGACACAGGCGTTGAACAAGGTTTGGTCTTCCCGTTCCAGCAAGCCGAATATCAGATAAATCCCCAATTCTTTGCACAATGCGCCCGCCCGCTGGATATAGGCTCCATCTGGCACGGTCTGAGCGATTTCCAACATATCCGCCAATTGGGATGTGGGGTCTGCATTAAACACATAACCATCCAGCACGGACTCGGGCGCGACAATCACTTGGGCGCGACGCCCGGCCGCCTCCCGGACATAGGCCTCCAGCCGCTGGAAATTATCCTCCAATTCCCAGGGGGCCGATTTCAAGGTGACAATTCCCACCAGCATACTCTGTCTCCTATAGCAGTCCTAAATGATTTGAACGATTCGAGCGAGGGATTGTCTTGTGCATCCTATTCTGCGTCTATCTGCGTCTATCTGCGTCCATCTGCGGATCACCTTGGAAATGATTTCGGATGGCTATATCAGAGGGTAACGGCAAAGAGTTGGGTGCGCGCCATGCGAAATCGCAAATGGATCTTCCGGCCCTTCAGCGCCGACAGATCCGACTTGCCCCGCCAACTCACCACGGCCGCCAACTCGTCCCCAGCCATCCGGTCGCAATCGGCAAAACTGAATCCCTCTAGGGCGGGGACCAGAGTTGCGCCCGTTCGATTGGGCAAACTGCCATCGACGATTTCCACCTCGACAAAGGCTCCCGGCAACAACGTCTTGAAGTTGATCTTGAGCTGTTGGCCGGCGCATAGCTGTTCGCTCAGGGCAAATTCCGCCCAATCGTCCGCTTCCCAAGCCACCAGCCGATCGCGCTTCCACGTGGCCCAGATGTACTCGTGCGGCTGGTCAGAAGTGCGGTTGTGCGGGTGCGGACAGGCCAAGGTCAACACGCCCCAGCGATCTTGATCCAGTTCCACCAGTTCCGGCGTCGGGTACAGGCTGCCGTAGCGCTCGCTCACCGGAATGATCGGCTTGCGTTCCGGCCGGTACCAGAGCTGGCCGTCGTGGCTGGTGGCCAAGTACACATCGACCAGATCGCTGGCCCGACGGTAGGGACTGAAGAACATGAGGTGCGGACCGTGCGGATGGCGACAATAGCCCGGCGCATAGATGTCCCAATCGGGCGGATCGTCTGGCTCAGCCGTGAGCACCATCAGGTGGTTGCCCCACGGCCCGCGAAAAGTATCGGCTTCGTAGCGCGACACTGCCCGGCGCCGCTCGCGACCGCTGCGCAAATAAATGACGTATTTGCCGCTATCGGCATCGTAGGTGAGAATATTCTGCGTATCGAGCAAAAAGGGCGGTGCCATGATCGGCTCGGGCAGGTGCGTCCAGCTATAGCCGTCAGCCGACACCCCAGCGGTGACCACTACCTGCGAGGTTATGTTGGCACCGATTTCACCGGCGTCGCCAGCCGCCTCGCGCTTGGCCCGCAATTCCAGCACTTCCGCCCGACTGGCTGGCCGACCGTCCACCTGGAATTTGCCGGTAATGCCGATGGCCTTATAGCGCTCCTCGTCGCTGCCATTGGGATCGCGCATGACGTTCATGTACCCGTAGGACGAACCCACTTGGTCGCAGACAAAGAGGATATTGTTATCCTTAGAACCCGCGTATTCGACCCGCCCCAACTCGGGCCGCTCCCAGTGAAAGCCGTCGCCGCTCTCGGCGTAGCACCACAGTCCGGGCACTTTGCCCGGCACGTGGCCGGCCTTCACCCAGGGATCTTCGGGGTCGGCGAAACAACAATACCACAGGCGATAGCGGTCGCCTTCCTTTATCAAACTCGGATAGTGGATATTGCCAGCTTCCCAGCGCTTTTGGCGCGCCATGACCGGATCAGAGCATTCGGCTTGCTGCACGGCCAAGCGGATGCCGGTGGGCAAATCCTGGGGAAAATACAGTCCTGCTTCGTCGTGGCTGACGTAGCCGGGCCAGATCCCGTGCCAATCGAGTGCGGGCATGGTTTTGGCCTGTAACTCGTCCATCTGTCTTTTCTCCTTGTCCTCGTTAAACGCGAGAGCTGTTCCCTGTTCGATAGGCGTACAGGCTCGTAGCATTATCGGCGCGGAAGTGCAAGCGGATATTCCGACCGACAAAAGGCGTCAGATCGCGCCGCTCCGGCCCCCAAGTAACCTCGCAATCCGTCTCATCTCCCCGTTCCAACCCATTGCACGAGTCAAAGTCAAACCCCTCCGGCACGGCAGCCTCCTCAATGACGCGCACCTGCAAGTGTCCAAATAAACAGGTAGCATTGACCCCGAGCCTAGGGCCAACGACTTCAATCGGTTCAGTCATCAATTCGCCGCCCCCGATACCGCAGCGCAGCGCCACAAAGCGATCCTTGCCCAGAGTCACTAGCCCGATCGAACTGGTGGAATTTCCCTCGGTGCCGTGGGCCTGGGGACGGCCCGAATACCACATGTACAGCGTATCCCCCACAAGAGCAGGAGGATTAGACGACAGAGAAGACCAGGCCCCGTCCCAAGTACCCGGCGAGCCAACCGGCAAAAATTCCTCGCGACGACCCACCCGCTGCCAGTGGTCCAGATGTCGCGCCGTAGCCAGTTGCACCGGCCCCAATTCCGTAGCCGAATGCAACATGCCGATGAAACCAATGTACTGGTTGCCATAGACAAAGGGTGCCATCACGTATAGCTGATCCCTCGGATCGTCGAAATCGTCCGGTTTGACAATGGTTCTCAGGGGCGTCCAGTGGACGAAATCCTCGCTGCTGGACAGGGCAATGACGCGGCGATACTGCTTCCACTCGAGCACAAAATGGTCCATCAAAGTTTCATAACGGCGCGAAGTAGCTAGGTAACGCCGCTGCATGGGATCGTACACCAGCGCGCCAGCATCGCCCGAGCGGGGCACGTAATTGCGGTCATCCAGCCGCCAGTGAATGCCATCTGGCGAAAAGGCCGCGTACATGCCGTGGTGGTCGCGGATTTTATCGAAGAGCACTTTGCGCAGGGCATTGCGCGTTTGGCGGTCCATAGTGGGCGTTTCCTGCGGAGCGTCCGCAGTGGGACGCTGCTGGTACATACCCATTTTATACCGTTTGGACGAATCTTGTTCTTGCGGGTCTTTGACCACGCCCCACGGATCCAAGCCATAGTGAACACCCGGCGGCGGATAGACGATATTGTTGGCGCTGGACCCCTCGCAGGCTACGATCCCCAGTTCCGGCTTTTCCCACGCAATGCCGTCTTTTGAGGTCGCGTAACACATAAAGTGCCCTTGGCCGGTGCGCTCGTACAGGTCGTTGTTACTCGAATAATACCACATCTTAAAGCAGTTTTCGTCGTCGTCGTAGAGCACCGAGCCCCATAGTTGGACGGCTTGCCCCTCCCAAGGCCGGTCGGGTTTTAACACCGGCTCCGTCCGCACGCGCTCGGGCCGCTGCACCTTGCGCACAAAGCCGGGGTGATCTTGTACTTCCACGTCGTCGAGAAATAGATGCAACCCAGGGTCGTAAAGATTATTGCCTTGCACAATTCTTCTCCACAGATTGGCCGGTGATATAGGATTTGGTGATAGCGATGATGAGTTCCACGTCGTGGCGCGCCTCAGTGATCGGCGTGCGGCACTCCATTCCCTCGGTGATACAGGCGTAGAAGTGGCGCAATTCCGCAGTGAAGGCGCTCTCCCAGGGAATGGCCGGCTCTTTGCGGTAGCTAGTGCCGTGCTCGTCAATGCCCTGGATAGTCAGGGTGGAGAGCACGCGGCGCGAAAAACCGGTCGGATAGGTGAGCAGCACGCGCTTATCGTCGCCATAGATTTCCAAGGTCTCGCGAAAATCCCACAGCTTTTCCAAGTCAACCCGGCTGATGACACAACGCGCGCCATTGGCGTATTCAAGCACTGAGGTAATCGAGCGGTTGTTCTTCCATATTTCCGTGCTAATCACGGCGCGGGGAGAACCCACCATCGTGCGCAAGCTGTAGAGATCGTGAATCAGGCCGTAGGTGATGCCGCAGACCGGCTCAGCTTGCGCAAAAAGGTCGCCAAAAGCCTCGCGCAGTGTTTCCCTATAGGCACGCCGACGTTGGGCGGCGATTGCGGGACGCTGTGAACCCGCGTACTGCACGTTGAAGTGGTCGAGATGGAGATAATTGCTCGGGTGCAGGTGGTTGATCTGGATAAAGCTGTAATCCAAACCCTCTACCTCTCTTTTGGCCAGCACAAAGGCCGGGTCGTACGCCTTCATATAGGCGGCCTGCCCCACGGTGCCAGCTTGTTGCATGGCCGCAATCATGGCGTCGGCTTCCTGCAGGGACGCGCAGATGGGCTTTTCGATCAGCACGTGCTTGCCAGCGGCAAAAGCAGCAATTGCCGCGTCGCTTTTGGGATCGGCATGGCAGAGGAGAACCGCGTCGATATCCGCGCTCAGCAGGTCGTCGAGGGTACTGACGTGCCGGGGGATAGCAAAGCGCTTGGCGACATAGGCCGCCTGATCGGGGGACAGGTCGCAGACAATGGGAACGGCAAATTCCTCGTCGAGTTCCAACAGATTGGGTAGGTGCTGGACCTGGGCTATAGCACCACAACCCAAGACACCAATGCGCACGCGGGCCATGAACAAACTCCTGCTGATAATCTCCGGTTGCCAAGGGCCGTTTGAATTGGGACCTTGAAGTCCGGAGCCGTATTTAGTTACTTGAAAGATTCGGAATCAATATAAGTCGCCAGCCACTAGGATCACAGGGAAACGAGATGATGACCCCCGAACAGCGCTATTTTTTTGATTTAACCGGCTATCTCCATTTGCACGGCGTTCTGAATGAGAGCGAGCTCCGCCCCGCCCAAGACGCGGCCCAGCGCTACATCGACACGCCGCCGGATCAACTACCAGAGGGCTTTCGCATTGACCTCAACCGCGAGCACTTCAACTGGTACCTCTACGCCTTCGCCTTTGACAAAGCCCTCGAACGGCTGGCCATGCACCCCAAAACCTGGCCCATCTTGCTCGAACTGACCGGCGGCAAACCCAAGTTAGGCGGCGGCAATATGATGGTCGATGTCCACGGCAAGCCCTTTCATCCCCTGCATTCGGGACTCGAATCAGACCTACGCAAAAACCGGCCGGGCTGGCGTCGCAGTTTTGTCAAGGACGGCAAAATATACAACAACGACCTGGTGTTTTTCTTTTATCTGACCGACGTTTTCCCCGGCGACGGCGGGCTCATTGTCGTACCCGGCTCACACAAGGCCAATTTCCTGCGCGAACATCACTACTTCTATCCAGGAAGCTACACCGCCGACGGGGGGTACAACGACGATTATTTCAGCACCGAAGTGCCCGAAGGAGTGGCCAATCCCACGCCCAGAGCCGGCGACGTAGTCATCATGTCCGAACACCTCACCCACGGTGCGCTCTCCTGGGAACCCAAAGATCGGGACCGCCGCTTTCTCACCCTGCGCTACGGCGTGCAGCACATCGGCCCATCTGACCCCTTTCCCGACGGCGTCAAGGCCCAATTGTCTCCAGAAACCTTGGAGTTGATCGCCGTGCGCGACTTCAACGACTGCAAGGAAATCACCACGCGCGATACAGTAGAGTTGACCCTATGAACAAACCGATGCGCCTACATTCCTTCCAAATCGTTGCACAGAGAGGTGCGGCATGACTCCCGAACAGCGCTATTTCTTCGACCTGACCGGCTACCTTCACCTCCAAGGCGTGGTGCAAGGCGCGGAATTAAAAGCAGCCCAAGACGCGGCCCAGCGCTACATTGACACGCCCCCGGAGGAGGTGCCCGCTGGCCTCGAAATCAATCTCGAGCGCGAGCATTTCAACTGGTATATCAATGCCTTCGCCTTTGACAAGCCCCTCGAAGCGCTGACCCTCCACCCCAAAACTTGGCCCATCCTCAAGGAGTTGACCGACGATCGGCCGCGCCTGACCAGCGGCAATCTGATGGTCGATGTCCACGGCAAGCCCTTCCATCCCCTGCACGGTGGCGTCCCCGGGGCACCGGCCCACAATCCAGAGCAGGGACGCTACAGCACAATCGGCGGCAAAGTCCAGTGCAATGACCTAGTCTTCTTCTTCTACCTGACCGACGTCCATCCCGGCGACGGCGGGCTTATCATTCTCCCCTGCAGCCACAAGAGCCACTTCGACTATCCGCGGTCGCTTTTCTATCCCGACAGCTATACGGCAGATGGATACAACGACGAGTACTTCAGCACCGAAGTGCCCGAGGGAGTGCTCAATGTAACGCCCAAGGCCGGCGATGTGGTCATCATCTCCGAACTGGTCACCCACGGCGCACTCTCTTGGGTGCCCCAAGACCGGGACCGCCGCTTCCTCACTCTGCGCTACATGCAGCAGCACGAAAGCGTGCGCGGCGGTCTAGACCGTTTCTCCCCGGAGGTCAAGGCTCGACTTTCGCCGGAAACTTTGGAACTGGCCTCACCCGCTGCCTTTACCCACACCAAGGAAATCGTCGAACAAGAAGTCGTCACCCTGAGCTGACACTCAGTCGATCTCCTCCAGAGCAATGGCCCGGGTCCAACTAGCCGTGACCCGCTGCATCTTGATCGGCAGGGCGATGAAAAAGACGCGGTCCTTTGTCAGTTGATCCAATCCCAAGAGGGCGTCCACCATGGGGATACCCTCTTGCAGCAGTCGGCGCTCGGCATCAATGTGGGCGTTGGGCACAGTGGATGGACCGTAGTACAAACCGCCGCTCGAAGCCAGCAGTTTGATCCGCGTTTCAATGAAAAAATCCAGCACATCAGCTTCAAAGTAGGGTAGCTCGCCGCTGTGTTCGGGGTTGGTGTGCACCAGCACAATATCGCCGCTTTTCACTCCTACTTGGCGAAATTCGTCGGCGCGGATTCCCTCTCCTGGTCCCTTGTGCGACAAATCGCAGACCACGGCCTCGCCAATGTAGGACGCCAACGGCATGCCGGCCATGTCCGGTCCTTCATCTAGGTACTTGTAGGCCCCCTCGCAGTGCGTGCCATTGTGCGTCTGGCTCTGAATGAAGTGCATCCGGGCCCCATAGGCCATAAACTCCTGCACCTCCACCGAGCGTCCGAAAAAGGGCTCGCCGTGCAAGTAGTGCCCGTCGATTTTCTGCTCTCCGGGAACCATCTCGTGCGATAGGTCGATAATGCGATACTGGCTTAGATCAATCATTTTTTACTCCCAACAGAAGTGAGTGGAATACAGATGGGCACTGCGCATTTCTCGTTTTACCTAGTGCCATCAGAGGGCCGGAATTACAAAAGACCTTCACGCCAGTTCTTCTTGAACTTGGGTCTCACTCCAGCGGGGCTGGATTCCAAATGCCCGGGCCTGCTGGACTACTTCCTGTTCTGTCAGACCGGCGATTTCTGCTGCCCGGCCAATAGATATAAGCCCCTGTTTATAGAGCAACAGGGCCTCCTGAATTTTGACCTGAGACAACCCTAGCAACAATAGATCGCCCAGACGATCTTTGTAGGCTTCTAACTCTGCCATTTTATGGTCGGGAATTTCGACCGTCGTTTTTGCCATTAGTAAGCTCCTTTCGGTCGTAAATCAATTAACTTGGCTATTGTTGTTTTGGGCTCTTTGCCAATTCGCTTTGATGGCTCGGGTCAGCAAAGCAAGTTACCGAATATCTGCTTTCGTAATAAGTAAAACAAGGCTTGGCTTCCCCTAATATACGCCCTATTTTCAGCTACGGAAGAACTTGACTTTCACTCTATGGGTTCGGTTCTTCTAGGCGCTGGATAGACTAGCGTACATAAAAAACCGCGCTACTTTCTATGAACAAGTAGCGCGGGATCATCCGCAAAGCATACCGAAACTATCGCCAGAAAAGAAACTATTAAATGAAAAATCAGATTTTGCCAACAAGCCGAAGGAGGCCATCCATGTTTATATCGTCGTTATTTTTCCTCATATTAATTGTAGCCGGATGCTCAAAGGATCATCCGACACAATCAGCCATCGGAAGTTTACATAATCACAATACTATCCATCTCGATCTTGACGGGTGGAAAAATAAATACTCGGCCAAGATTTCTGCTATATCAGAACTTGATACGATTAGAACAAATGAAAGTTATACATCTTGTCCAGATGATACATTGGATATTTCGGGAAGCTGGACAAGATATTTTGGAGGATGGATATTTTACGTCGATTTAGAAACTCATACGACGATCATATCATCTGTAAAAGATTCTCTATCTTTGACCTTAGACCCCATAGAACATAATAAATATGATTTTGTCAGGACATTATATTTCCACGAATACGAAGAAATACACTACAAAGAAAATTCATCTTGGAAATCTATCAGTGCATCGGAATACGAGGACAGCACTGGCTTTGCACTTCCAGAAGTGCCGGATGATTTTCCGCCCATTTGGATGCAGAAAGGTAAAGTAGAGGTAAGATTTTCGGAGATAAGTGATATATGGAAATCTAATTTTGTGTTTACATATTTGTTACAAATGCCTATCGGAGAAAGCAGAGAACGATCTTTTGTATTCGACATAGAGACCAGGAGGATAGACAACTATTTACTGATCTCTCTGGACGAGTATTTTGGTACACACTTTCTCGATGAGTATAACCTACTGCCTGAATTTGTTAGGATGTAAAAATATGAAGAATCTCCAAGTCTGAGTTTACAAAGGCGTCTGAGGTTCTGTTACGCGAAGCAGGCCCGTAGTAGGACGTTAAAGCAATCGTCGTCTTTACGGTGATTGTACTTCCACTATGTCATCAAGAACTTTAGGGCCGTCTCCTCGCCGATAGACATGGATTGGCTCGTCCGGATTTTTCCCGAAGGCGTTCACCAGCAAGTCATGGGCAGGTTTGAGAACCTTGTCCCTTAACTCTTGAGGATTCATCTCCCAGTTGTTCTCTTTGATCACTAACGGCGTGTTGGGTGTCAAAATCGGCGTTTCCATAATCAGCCTCTTTCGTAGTTAGCACACGTGAATCCACGTCTTCTGGCTCCACCGAGGACACTCGGCTCAGCGCACTACTGGTCTCGCAAAAGGGCAGACTGTTCAAGGGTTTCTTCGGAAGAGCGCAATAGTTCAACCCGGCAATGAAGTCGGTTCAAGTAAGGGAGATAGATAGCGCGGTATCTCTATATCCCCATTAAGGTGGAGCAGAATTGTCCCGCATCTATCTGAGACGGCAATACCACTCCATAGACCTAAATTATTATTGGTTCGGAATCTCGGTGCAGGTTTAATCCATTCATGATCGTCTCTCCCATATAAAGCACGGTTGACTCTGTACTTGAATAAGGGCTCATCGATATTACAGTCATCAGAAAGATCTTGTATGGCCAGAAAACAGGGAGACTGTAAATTGCCCTGTCTTTTTAATTGTTTCGATTTGTCTGCTATCTTTTTATTTATTTTTGGTGCTAAAATGGTGCTGTGGACAGTATCTGGAGTGCTCCACCCGGGAGAAGACGTAATGCGAGTGGATCCTCTTACTACGTCAAGTAGGGGTCCCTTCTCCATGATGTACCCACAGATAGCCCAATCTCCCTTCTTAATGGAGAACTGAATCAGGCAACAGGGAGGAGGAACAATTGACTTCTCTATCCAACAATCCCTTGTAGGACAATCTTCACTTAGCTGGTATTTCCATATGTGGCACTCGCCGCTTCCGTCCTCTAACGAGTCTACCTTTTGTAAAACATCCCTTAAAGGCTTCAATATCCGCTTTATGGCAATGTAATCATGAGGATATTCGCCGTAAAACTTGAGAGATACATCATGTTTAGGATTAGGTATGCGATCCCTAATGTCTTGGAACACCTTCCTTTTATTATAAACGGATCGCTCTAGCATGTCATCACGTTCTATTACCGTAACCTCTACAAAACAGTCAAAATTACCGTCTGATACGTGAAAGTCCAATGTGTTCTCATGCTCATGCTGCACCCGGAGTCCCATCCGAGATAATAAAGTGAAGACCTGCAACTCAAATTTGGCAGAATGGCGAGAGGGCTCCCTTGAGCTCTGGAGACGCTGTTCAATCTCCCTGCGATAGTTTTTATTTTTTATTTCCGTAAGCATCTGAATAACTATCTCCTTTGATTCAGCAATCTCCTTTTAGTAGATGAATGCTGTTCTCTGTTCTTTTTTTTGCTCTTCCTCTTTAATGAGATCCTCCATCTGTATGCTCAAGTGTCGATGAAGGGCTTCGGCTACATCTAATCGCAGTGATTGCTTACCCGATAAAATATCGTCGATATTGGCATCCACTACGCCGCTCTGAACCAGTAACGATTCCACATCCTTTGAGGTCAGCCCTGCTTGGTCCATAGAGAATTCAATAGCGGCAAGCGGATCTACATCAGCCATCGGATAACACTCACGCTCATAGGTTTCTACCAGCAAGGATAAGGCTTTTAATTCATCCCCCTGCGGAGTGCCTGTGGGCGATCCCCACAGTTCATCAATGCGGGCCATAGCCCGTTCGTGCTCAGCTTCAGTGCGAATAGGCTCTAAGCGGCGCACGGTCATGCCTTTCTCGCATCGGGAATGTTATCGTACTCTGCATGAGTTCCCGCAAACAGAAGTGGGTGGAATGCAGTTTGAGAAAATTCAGTCTATTTCAATGGCTTGGGCTGATAGTTTTTCGGCCAGCTCAGTTGACGGAATAACATTGACCACATTCATCATTTCTTTGGGTAATGTAGTCTTTAGAAAATCTCTCAACCTGTCTCTCAGGTGATCCAATAGAACAAAGTCCGGTGAATCTGTGCTAGTTGTTACGAGCCAAAATTGGAGCTTATTCTCTGGCAGAAATGATTTCACATCGTCCTGCGAGCTTGACAGGCGACACAAGACCAACATCGACCCGTAAAGTTTAAGCCGGTTCTCTCTAAGAACTTGGTCGTGAAACAATGTAACTTGATCGTCATCATTCAGGTAATTATATCTTTTTTCTAAATTAGCCTTCGTACGTTTTAAGTCGGTTTCCTCTATAAGAACGACGCTTTGGTTGTCCTTGCTGACCGTTACAAAGTCACAGCAATTGCATGTCCCAAGTCCGGCGGCGCGGCGCATGTCGGATTCTTCCTCCGTGCTGTCCATTCGATACGCTTTGAAGACGCCGCCGATAGACTCTATTGGCTCGGCGAATTTGGATAAGGGCATTCTACAGCCCTTTGATGTAGAGATCAGAGAAAGGCTTAGTCAACGACTGTTTGATTTCTGCCATCACTGCGTCCATGTCGTCGTTCCATTCGGCATCCGGCGGAAACTTATTCAGCCTGACGAGTTCTCGGTCTTCCGGTTTTTCCTTTACATGCACCTCAAGCCACTTGAGGATCGTCATACTGTGGGTAGAGACCACTACATTGACCCCCTGACGGGCCAATTCAAAGAGAAACGCCGCCATCTCAACCTGCCAAGCCGGATGAAGATTCGATTCAGGTTCATCAATAAAAAGAAAAGAGCCTCGCTCTAAGGCCCCTCGCTCAATCAGCAAGGCCAGCATTCCCATATTTGCAACCCCCGCCGACGTGAGAGAGAGGGGAATCGACTTGCCTTCTTTTTGAAATTCAAGATCGCCCGCTTCGCTCAGCGAAATCCGCCCACCAATCTCCTTGTGTAGACTTTCATGTATTCCGGCAAAAGGATGTTCGATACGACTCCTTCTGAGGGCAACGGCCATGTCGTAGAAGTAATCTGGGACTCCGTTCAAAGAATCTCCGAAAGGGGAACGTGAGTCGAGCTTAATCGACTCCAGAGCACTTTTCAGTTTCCAATAAAGCGGAGATTCTAAATAGAAGGCTCCAAGGAATGACTGTTTCTGAACGGTTTGTGGATAGGGCTTGAAATCTAAAGACTGTTCTGTTTCCTGTAATTCTCCTACTCCTTGGACGCTGAAATACAAGGGGGAATCGCCCTCTCCTTTGAGATTTGAAAGATCAGACGATTGAAAATTTCCGTGTAAGTTCTGTCGCAACTTGGAATTCCATCCCAAATTAATCGCTGATTCCAAGTCCCTGAAACCTCTTTCCAAAATACTTATGGAGGCTTCAAGGCTGAGATGAATCTCGGATAGCACAGTAGGGTGACCTTCTCCTTTTGTTTCTACGTTGTTTTTAAGGGTTTGGTAATGGACCTTTATCTCTTCGATTTCAGCCATCAATGCGGATTGGACCGTCCTGAGCTTGTCAAGTTCATTTTGGATCGGATGACTTGTGAACGCCTCCCGTAGGATAGAGTCGATTCTCTGGAGTGCCCTTCTAATCGCGGACAAGGGGTGTTCTTCTACCATTCGGCTACTCTGCTCTAAGCTTCGCAAAGGCGATTCTATGATGGCGACTGTCGTGGCAAAAAACACTCGTGCGTGATTCGCGTTCCTATCACTAAGAATTGAGTACAGCATCTTCGACACAAACGTCTTGCCCGTGTTGTTCGGCCCGGCGAATACCGTGAACTGACCAACTTGGATAGTCGCCTCGTCGATTGGCCCAAAATTCTCAATTTTCAACTCAAGGTCCATAAGTCCCTTCCTTGAGATTCTCCATAGGTTTCCCAAGCGGCAACTAAAGACTCGGGCTATATCGTCCTCAGCGGCTGCTTACCTGATAAAATATCGTCGATATCAGCATTTCTCGCATTGGACTAGTACGCCACCGCTATGTAAAAGCTACTCACAAACCGTCTCCCCAGTCTTGTGATCCTCAATCCAATCCCAATCCACCTCCACGCCCAGACCCGGCCCCTCCGGCACTTCCACACAGCCGTTCTCATCCACCGAATCCAACTCGTCGAGCCAGCGCCTCTCGCTGTAAACCTCCGGCTTGGTATCGTTGACCAGAGGATGCACCAAACCCAACTCGTAATAGTTGGCATTGCGCAAGGTCGCCATGATGTGGCGATGTGCCAGACTGCCGCCGTGCAACTCCACGTCCAGCCCGTGCGACTCGGCCATAGCGGCGATCTTCATCACCCCGGTGATCCCGCCATCGGCGCTGCTATTGGCGCGCACGAAGTCGGTAGCACCGGCGGTAATCGTATCGGCCTTGGCCTCCAGCCCGCGCACGTGTTCGCCCATCAGCATCGGCGTCTTGATCAGCTCGCGTAACTTGACGTGGGCAAAGCGCGAAAACCCGCCGCCCCTGAACGGATCTTCATACCACATATAGCGCGCCTCGTCGCAGGCACGACCCACCTTGAGCACATCCTCGAAAGTGGGGAAACACCCAGCCGGATCGAGCAACAAATCCATATCGTCGCCCACCGCTTCGCGGATAGCTAACACCGCCGCCACCTCTCGGTCGATCGGCCCGTTGACCCAGCCGTGGATCTTAAACGCCGGATAGCCGTATTGCTCCTTGCAGCGCAGCGCGAATTGCGCGAAGTCGTCCGGCGTCGTCAAACCGCCGTTTTCGTCGCCGTGGTAGGTCGAGGCATAGGCTGGCAACTTCTTGCGCCAACCCCCGCCCAAAAGCTCGTAAATCGGCGCGTCGTAGAGCTTGCCAGCGAAATCCCATAGCGCGGTGTCCGCCGCGCCCGGTGGCGTACCGTCTTGGCCGCGCCGCGAGCGCTTGAGATCGTGCCAGATGATCTCGCGGTCCAGCGGGTTGCGACCGAGCAAGTACTGCACCGTGCGGGCGTCAATGCCGCCGGGCGCGATGCCGCTGACCCCGGCGCTGGTCTCGATAGTCAGGATGCCTCCGCTCTGAGGCAGACGGCCTCCTTTTCTATAGACCGTGTCAAAGCCCAATTGCTCCTCCAACTCCATATCGGCGATCTCGTAGTCGAAATGCGTCGTAGTGATGCGGGTGATCTTGATATCTCGTGCCATCGTTAGCTCCTCTATTTTTGTGAGATTTCGTTTTCATCCGCGGCCAGCGGCCCCACTGCCCCCAAGCGCAGCGCGGGATAGAGCGTTTCAAAAAGCGGCGTGTCGCCCGTATCGCGGGCATAGCACCAATAGAGCCGCGTCATTTTTTTAACCTGCTCCCCATAGGCCGGATCCTGCGCCAGATTTTTCATTTCATAGGGGTCTTCGTCTAGCTGGTACAACTCGTCGAAATCAAAGCCGTTAAACACAAACTTCCACGGCCCATCCCACACCACCCGCTGCGTCAGCCGATGGCGGTTGCCAAAGTATTCGGCATAACCCCGGGTCCATTCGTCGGCCACATTCGCCGGGTCGAGCAACAGCTCGACAAAAGAGCGGGAATCGTCCCCATCAATAGGCTCGCAGTCGGCTAGTTCCAACAACGTCGGGCACAGATCGTGCAAGCCGACTCGACCCTCGCAAATAGCATTCCTCGCAATGTTAGGCCCACGCACAATTAGCGGCACCTGATACACTTCTTCGAACGCAGAAATATCCTTGAAGAACAGCCCGTGCGCTCCCAACAAATCCCCGTGGTCGGCGCACATCACAACGATCGTATCGTCGAGTTTGCCCATCCTTTCGAGAAAGTCAATCACCCGCCCGAACTGGGCATCTATCTCGCTAATCGACGCGAAATAACACGCCCGCGCTTCACGCTTGTGCCCCTCGTTGAGCTGACGCCAAATGCCCTGCGCCCGCCGATAAAGCCCCGGCCGGTCCGCTAGGTCATCATCAGCATTGGGCGGCGGCGGCAATTCTTGCTCTGCATAGTGGTCGTGCCATTCACGGCTGGCGATAAAGGGATCGTGCGGCTCCTCAAAGCTGACAAAAGCACACCACGGATCGTCGCCTTGTACCACTTCCTTTAGATAGCGCAGCGCCAGCGTCGTCGTCAGCCCCATGCTGCGCTCTGCCGCCGGCCGGTCGGTCACCCCGTAGAACAGATGAGGGCCATAGCCGTGCGGTGCTTCGAGATAATGCGCTGGATCGCACTCCGGCCGCAGCGGCTTATCTCCCAGCACTTCGGCGACCAACTCATTGTGAAGCACACCACCCCGGACCCCGTTGACTTGCCAGCCGAAACGGCCCGGCGCATTATCGCGCTCAACATGCCACTTGCCGAAATACCCCGTGCGATAACCCGCATCTACCATGCGCTCGGCCCAATGCGCCTTATCGGTGCGCAGCGCGTGTAGATCCGGCACCTTGGGATAGAGCACCTCCAGCACCCCGTGGTTGTGCGGCATCAGCCCGGTCATCAGACTCGCCCGGGTCGGCGAGCAAATGTTATTGGGCGTATAGGCGCGGGTAAAACGCACACCTTCCCCGGCCAGCCGATCCAAGTGCGGAGTTTGACAGACGTGATCTGGCTCGAGTACGCGGGCCTGCATCTGGTCGGCCATTAGAAAGATAATATTGGGTCTATTACTCATTACGGTTTACTCCCACAATCTAACTGACGTCACACATCTTTCCTAGGAGCGCTATACTCCCTCGTCATGGGAGTTCGCTGGCGGAGGCAACGACTTTGTAGCTGATGTCCTCCAAAGCACCATCGCGGACAATAGGATGTTGGGATGAACCGAAATGGGATGCGCCGCAGTAGATTTTGCGCCGCTCGTCTGGACGGAGATCGTCAAAGTTGGTAGTGGATTTTGTTTCGGCGACCATATAGAGCGTGTCTTTGCCATTTTCATCCTCGATGACTACAGCCCAATCTGGATTGTAGTCGCCGATTGGTGTGGGTACTGTGAACCACGCCGGAAGTTTGACATAGAGCTTTACATCTCTTCTGCCCTCTAACTCTTTGACGAATTTGGTCTCCACTTCCGAATCGCAGGGAATGAGGTCATAAGGTGCTTTTGTGCTGTGTTCCGTGTATTTGCTGAAAAGTTCGACCTCTTCTTCGTCTAAAATTTGGGACATTTCGTACCATTCGTTGATCTTTTCGTAGCGAATACCGCTTACCAAATGATCGGCCAACTTCTCTTTTAGCGTCGCAACGGCTACGCTAGCGAACTCATGGGGGTTTTGTACAGCAGCGTCTTGGTTCTCAACGCGACGGAGAATTTCGAGCAGAGTATGGCGCGTGAGCGGGACAGGTGAGGAGGTGTATGCCAGCAGATTCGACATTACGTCAATGAGATTAGGCAATGGAAAACGGCCTTCGAGATGAGCGACAGTCCTTATTGCGCTTGTCTGAATTGCCTCAAACGCACTGGCCTTATCATCCACATGCACAGACGCCTTGGTGATGGTTACACGCGGTGCTGAAATACGGACTTTATTGATCTCGCTCACGACTTCATTTAAAAGCTGTTCGGTATCTATGGCGATGGCGTAGCGGGTTTTCTGCTTGATCCGATCCCACAGTGCCTCAAATTCGGGATTTAATACTCGTGCCTTTTGCAACTCGGCTTTGGAGGTCCCGGCCTGCCGAGGTGGAGGCGGTAAAATCTCTTGACCGTATTCTTCTTCGACCTTGCGCCGTTCCTCAGCACTTAAATCTGTCAGAGGCTTGCCAAAGCGAGCCTCAATCTCCTCTTGATATTCAAAGGCAATCTCGCTCTGGAGAGTTTCCACGTATCGGCGATAGCTCTCATTAGCGACCACAGTGAGAATATTAACCTGTTCGTCATGGATTCGCTCGCCGATTTGGTCAACGGCCAAGCGTACGCCGCGACCAACCTCTTGGCGTTTTTTGACCTGTGAAATGGATTGATTCAAGGTGCAAATCTGAAAGACATTAGGATTGTCCCAGCCTTCACGCAAAGCTGAGTGCGAAAAGATAAAACTCACCTGCTTTTTGCGCCTGATTTCCCCATCATCACCTGCCTCTGGAAATGAGAGCAGGGATTCTTTGTCTTTCATGATCAGATCATACGCGATCTCATCTGCCTCGGCTTCTCCCGAGCTTGAGTCCAGCATTTCAACAATTCCACCTTTGCGTCGCTTCTGTGCAAAATATCCCGCCTGCACATCCTCCGGCTCTACTTCTTGCCAATCTGGATAGCGCGCTTTGAGTTCCGTGAAAGACTGGTTGAATATCTGACGGATGAGGCCATCTTCTTCGGCGTAATTGCTGACTCGATCAATAAAAAAGAGCGAGAGCACTTTAATGCCTCGCGCCTTGAGGCGGGCCTGTTTTCTGAAGTGTTCCTCAATAGTGTGGTGAATTTGTGCTTTGAAGATAGCTTCTTTGTCCGTGCCTTGCTCTTCACCTAATTGCAATTCGACGTTGTTGGCAAAGCGGACATAGTGCTGACCAAAGTTGATTTCGTCAATTTCAAAGCCCTGATATTCAGGGCGACTAGTCTTCTGTTCCAGAGAATCACCTAGCTTAACCGTGACGACCGCTTCTTTGACAGTCCCATTTTTCATAAGCTTATGCACGGCCAACCGAGCTGTCACAGTGCGTTTTTGCGTCTGGATATCCTGCACCCGGATGAAGACTTGGTTGGCGTCATTTTCTGCGACTGTAGCGTGTACCTCAATGCGCTTGACTAGCCCTTGGCGATATGCCTCGTAAGGTGTGAGGCGGTTGATGAGATTGTAAGGATTGCGGTGTGTCGCACTATAACGCAGAGCAAACAGGGGATCGAGCGAAGCGATAGCCTCGATACTTTTTTTGCTCTCCATATTCTGTGGCTCATCCAAAATGAGAATGGGACGGGTAGCCTGAATAAGATAAAGCGGAATTTCGCCCTGAAGCCGATCCAGACTCTGGCGAATGACATTGGCGGACTTATTGAAAGAGTCAATAGTCATAACCATGATCTCGATGGCATCCGACAAGGCAAACTGGCGTACTTGGGACAGATTTGCGGAATCGTACTGATAATAGCGCGTGACAGGATTGCCATAGTAGCGGGCAAAGTGGTCTTGGGTAATGCTTAGAGTTTTGAGCACCCCTTCGCGTATAGCTACAGACGGTACCACAACGATAAACTTTCGTAGGCCGTAGTGCTTGTGGAGTTCCAGAATAGTACGCAAGTAAACATAGGTCTTCCCCGTACCGGTCTCCATCTCAATAGAGAAATTGGGAAAGCGCACAGTATGGCTTCCGCTTGCGGTCTCGATTTCAGCCTCAATGTATTTGAGTGTCTGGTCCGGGGTGATATGATTGTGGGCTTGGACTCGCTGCACGTTTTTGAGCAAATCAGTTTCTGTAAGATCGAGCCGATTGGCTACTGCTGATAAGGTGCCGAGTTGGAATGGCACCGCAGCCTCAATGCGGGGTTGGCCCAACAGGCTATCCACCGCTGCCTCAATGGCCTGCACCTGATATGCATGATTGGGATCAAACTTAAATTTCATCATAGGGTACCTATATGGTCTTGAGCCGACAGTGCTGCAAGATATTGTTCGCCAGTGAAGGCGTTAGGGCGACATCGCGGACAATGAGCAGGTCGTCCCGCTTCAATCCCTGTTCCAGTTCCAGCGCTTTGACAGTTTGGAGATCGAATTCCTGATCAAGGGAAACATAGAAGAACTGGTCTTTTTCTGCATCTATGATGCGATGAATGGTATTTGGCTTTATGTTGGCGAGTTCCTCTATAGTAGTGTTGAGGCTATACCCCTCCTGCCGAGCGACTTCGTAGCGTACATTTTCCGGTTTCCAATCCGGTAGGAGCGGATCAATGAACATTTCCATAGTCTGGATGTATAGATCAATGTCTTTCTCTTCTATCCCAGTCCATTGACGGAAATTGCTCTCAGCCAGCTTAAACACTTTGAAGCCCAAGTCTTCCGGGCCATTGCGTTCGTCGAGCGGTAGTTCACCATTCTTATCCTCGTGCATCCTGCTGATAACGCGGCGAATACGCTCCTTCCCTATGTCGGCGATGGTATCAAAGCCCGCATTTTTGGCAGGGGACTCATCTTTGGTAGGTTCTGGTAGTTGCACCATAATGAAACGCCGATTACCGCCATCTTCACGATTGAGTTCAAGCACCGTCTGAGCGGTCGTGCTCGATCCAGCGAAGAAGTCTAAAATTATATCATTTGAATCCATATTGGTGGCGATTTTAGCCATCCGTTTAATCAGACGAGAAGGTTTTGGATTGTCGAAGATATTCTTTCCTATCAAAGCCTCCAGTTCCTTGCTCCCTTCATCTGTAGTGCCAGATTCTTGGTGGTGCCATAAGTCAACAGGGACCATTCCTGCGCTTACTTCGGATAAGAATTTTTTAAGACGGGGATACTTAAAACCGCCATCTTTTCCCCAATAAAGACGATTTTCTCCTACATGACGTTGATATTGATCTTTTTCATATTTCCACGCATGTGTAGAATGTTCTACTTTTTTGCCAGTAATAGGATTTTCGATTGCATAGACAAGATTTGGCCTTTTCTCTTTTGTGGCTGGATTGACATAAGAAACACTTGTCCAAGAACCTCGGGGATCGTCATCGGGATTACTATATATTGAATCTGATTTTTCGGTTCTATCTTCTCTTAGATAATCGAGAATTGAGTTTTTTCTATAAACAACGATACTATCTTTTACAGAGGTAAACATTCGAGCGTTATTGCTCCGGGTATATCTTTTTTCCCAGCTAACAATTGCAACCCGGTTCTCTTCACCAAAAATTTCATTCATTAACAGTTGCAAATTTGCTTGTTCATGATCATCAATCGATACAAATATAAGTCCTTCTTCGCTGAGTAACTGACGAGCGACAAAAAGGCGAGGATACATCATATTGAGCCAGGCCGAATGATAGCGACCATTGGTCTCCGTGTTGCTGGAAAGATGATTGCCGTTATTGTCTTTCTGACCTGTGATCTCGAGGTAGGTGTCCAGCGGATCGGCGAAGTCGTCAGGATACACGAAGTCATTCCCCGTATTGTACGGCGGGTCAATATAGATCATCTTCACACGACGGGCATAGGATTTATACAAGAGCTTAAGGACTTCAAGGTTGTCTCCCTCGAGAAAAAGGTTGCGGGTCACGTCAAAGTTGACGGATTCTTCTGGTGCTGGTACCAAAGTCGCACGGCTCGGAGTTTGCAGAAGCCGGATCGCGTCTTTCTTACCCGCCCAAGTAAATGAATACCGCTCAGGGAGGTCATCCACAATCTCGCCCAAGGACTGGCGAAGTTTTTCAAAATCGATCTTGCCTTCGCTTACTACCTCTGGGAATAGGGTTTTGAGTTGCTCAATGCGCTCGTCTATGAAGTCGGGAAAGGTTTCTGCCATAGATTCTTTGGATTTTGCAGATTTTTTAGTCATGGGATTTCCTTTTCAAGTTATGGAACTACTGTGAACCAACATGTCGATATCCATCAAGATATTTTTCTGCAAGTTGTAGAAGCTCATCTGCCCCACCAAGATTTGCAGCCTTCAGATTCTCAATCCGTTCTCTCAGTGTTGCTTCGTCGCCGTAAAGCTCAATCAAGTCATCCCAAGCTAAACGTGGAGATCGTTGAACTGCCCAGCTTCCCATTGCTTGGCTTAAGGTCTCACTCCGAGCAGCACGAAGCAGGGCTAGTGTCAATTTAGGTGAGCAGTCAATATTGAACGGGCTTTCTGACAGATCAGCAGTCTGCTTAGTATAGAGAAAAACCCATAAGAGTTCATGCTCATCCGCAAGATCATCAACTGAAGCTGATCGCACTTCTTCACGCCAATCCTTCTCAAACTCTGATGCTATATTTTCTGGCACCAGCTTATGGCCGACATCCTTTTGACATCCAACCAGGCCGATCAGTACCAATTTTGAAGACAGTGATTTCAATTCGGGTAGAATTTGGCGTACCGCTTTTTCGATAGAAGTAGGATCATTCAGTGATTTCAAGAGGCGAGATACGACACTGAGGACAGTAACTCTAGGAGTCAGGTCAAACATACCCCTCTGACGCTCAGGAAGCGGCAAAAGATTGAGCAATACGATTGTTCCCGGCACTACGTGTTCAGCGACAAACTGTTCCCCGAACATCTCTAACGACGCGATAACATCCTGTAGTTTTGACGAGTCAATGGAACGCAAGTATTCATCGAAGGTATCGCGATTAGCTATACGTTGCCATGCCTCCTCTGCTCCCATAACGGCTTGCAGATTTTCATTTGCGAGACGCTCCAAGTAAAGCCGCAGAATATCCTTATGAGCGACGCGACGTTCCCTAAACCATTCCTCCTTAAAGCTACTGTCGTAGAAGCTGCCATCGATATAGCGTCCCCCAGCCGGAAAGAGTCGCTTAATCATACTTTCAACGACACGACTGTGATCTCCAGCGGCCTCAATCAAGCCATTAACTTGTGCCTTAAGGTAATCCGGATCGCTGTGGCTATCAGAGGCGGAATCGGAATCTGCGGTAAGACTCTCAATGGCACCATGCAAGAGCTTGAAAACGTCTGGAAGGAACATGCGAATGGCTTCGAGTGCAAGAAGGTCGGCAAGCGCAATTTTCCCTTCAAGGGATATCACAGAGCCGTGAATGGTAGCGGCGTATCGTCGAACATCTCGCATGTTCTGGACAAGTGGCCGGATAATCTCCACGAAGACATCTGGCCAGACTTGCCCATCAAGCGGGCCGGTATTTTCTATGTCGTCAAGGGCATTATCCAAGGCCGAGGTTATCTGCTGGTGAAGTACATGACTCGGTACTACAGGTAAATCAATCGCTTCTTGAAGGATTTTCTCCAAATAGTATCGGCCCGGCAATCCCTCCTCGTCTAGTGCCTTTTCAACGCGATCTCGGTCAAAGGCCACGATATAAATGATATTGGGAAAGTTGGCCGTCAGCCGAACCAGCTTGAAAACGTCTCGAATTTCAGATGTTTCCAACCGATCAATGTCGTCGAGTACCACCACAATCGGTCTATCGAGAGAAGAAAGAGCTTTTTCAAGTTTTCGTCGCCGACCACCGATCCCTCCTTTCCGACGCTGAAGGAACTTACCCCCGATTTTCGTTACACCACGAATTCGCTCAGACCATGTACCAACAACAGGTAGCCATCCCAAGCCGGAGAATATCTCGCTATACGCCTCAAAATCTTTGCCTATTTCGGCAAGGTCACGACGAATCTTCAGTTGGGAGGCGAGTTCGACAAAGAACGACTCTACAAGCTGCGCCGCCCCACTGAACATCCACGGATTAAAATCAAATATAGAGACTCCGGCCTGCTCAAACTCATTCCGGGCAAGGTTGATAAAAGACGTTTTTCCAGATCCCCAAGGGCCCAAGACGCCGACTACAACCCCCGCCTTGGAATCAAGGGCGAGTACATGCTGAGCGAAATTTTGAGCGGTAGAAATTCTGCCGATAGCATCATCTTCGGGAGTTTTTATAGGGTTGTCGCCAATTATCACTGCGTACCTCGTATGCAAATCGGGAAAAGGAAAATCGTTCCCTACCACTCCTAGTTTTTGAAGCGAAAAGTCTGTTTTTTAACCATAGAAAACAGATCGAACCTAAGCAAATCTGATTATGGGAAAATTTTCCTGCTGGCGCTCTCAATACCTCGCGCCATGGCACTAGTCCCTCTATACTTCCTCGACCGCTACCTAGGCCACTATGGCGTGAAAATAACTATGGACCTCAGTCTTCAGTACGCCACCGCCACCGTGCGCAGCACCTCAGTCCGCTCCGCGCTCAATCCTCCGGCGTCAACGGCTACCCGGAGCAAGGCGCAATAGACGCCCGGCGGAACGCGCATCCCTTGTTCGTCCATGCCGTCCCAAGCAATCTCGTACTGACCAGTAGTCGTCGATCTTTGCTCGGCGAGCTGGCGCATCAGCCGACCGCTCAAATCGTAGATGGCGACTTCCAACGGACCATCGTCGTCCAGACGCACGACCTTGAAGGCAAAAACCGCATGGTCGTTGACGCCATCGCCATTGGGCGTAAACGCCGGCGGACGCACCTCCACGTCGAGCAGCAGTTCCCCGCGCGTCGGGTCTCCCACCAGCGTCGTCGTATTGCCCGCCACCGCGTCGAGCGCGTTGCCCGGATCCACCCGCTGCCAAGTGCCCTCGCCCCCGGCGCTATGTTGTAACGAAGCGCGCAGCACCGCGCCCATGCCAAAGAGCGCGGTGCGAAAGTCGAGGCGCACGACCTCAACGTCCGCATTGGGCCTAATCTCGGCAAAGGATAAGTGCAAGCTGTCCGCGCCTGTGGGAATAACCTCGACACCCTCCACCTCGAGCTCCTCCCCGGCCGGACCCGCGTACAGCCCCGCAAAACCGAGCGCCATATCCGCCGGCGCGACCAACAGCAACTGGTCAAAGCCAGGATCGCGCCGGTTGAATTCCGGTCGTACGTACAGAGAGAAGGGACGCTCCACGCCCAGCGAATCGACCCTGAACGGCGCAATCTCGCCCGTCAGCCCTTGGGCCACCGGACTAGTGAAATTGAGGCGGATCGAGCGCAGCGCGGCGTTGATGTCCGGCTCCTCAGACAGCATGGTCGCCCGCACCTTGAGAAACTCGCGCGGACTAGGCGAGGTAATCGCACTCCCCGTTGGATTCTCATAGGGCTGACTCCAGCCACTCCAGTCGTCCCCTTCCACCTCCTCGGCGACAATCGGTCCCTTGAAGATGTCCAACAGCGTCGGATTGTTGTAGTCCTTCTCGGAAATCTCCGTGCCGTCCTTTTTGAAATAGTGCAGCACCTCGCTCAACTCGTTGCCCGTGCGCGTCTGCACCAGCACGTTGGTACCCGGCGGCGTATCCGCATCCCATTCTATCGACAGCAAGTTCCGCCGCCCGCCCAGCCGCACCAAGCCCGACTCCAGCCAGACCTCGGGCTGAAATCCCCGACCGTAGAGCTGCACCGAAGCAGGAAATCCCCGGTGCCCACCAACGGCCACGATGATTTGCTCCCATACTAGGCGGAAAAAGCGCGTCTTGATCAGTTCAAAGTCGTGGCCTTCATACTCCTTGCGCGTACTCGACTGCTGGCGGCTGGCCACGGTCGTCCACTTGAGGCTACCGTCGGCGTTGAGCGCACCGTCCGAGGCGTCGAGGCGGTAGGAAGGAAAGCTAAAGCGATCGCGGAGCGCCTGGCCACCGTAGGCAATGCGGAAGGTGTCGATCCAGTACGTCGAGCCCAGATCAAAGCTTATATGGCCTTCGGGGCCGGGAATGGTCTGTCGGTCGAAAGAGAAGATCAGATCCACGTAGGTCTGCACGTTGCCGTCGATGGTCCGCCCCACCGGCAATCCTTGCGAAGCAAAGACATCGCCGCCCCGAGCCAAAGCGGCAATCATCGCGTCGTCGCCCTCGTGCCACACTTCGAGTTCGGCCAACCGAGGCCGCTCCCAGCGATAGTAGGAAATCCCGCCCTGCTGGTCGGCAGGTAGCTGCGCGTAGTCTGCCTCATCAACCTCGGTCAGCCGCCCGTCGCGCTGCAACTTGTAATAGACGACCGCGCCCTGCTCGGCAGCGGGCAATGCCTCGTATTCCACCTCGCTGACCTCAAAACCACGGTCGAAGTCCGACCCCCGCACCACCACCTGCACCAGCCGCACTCCGGTGCCAGCGAATTCTTTCTGCGCCACCGAGATCGCCGAAGTCGGCGGGGCGTTGATCGGCTGATCCGACAGTTCCTGCTCCTCGGCCTCCGCCTGCTCGCCGAGAGAAATTTCCAGCCGCCGCTCGGTCTTGTTCGGCTTCAACGTGCGCCACACCACATCGAACTCCGGCTCCTCTGAAGCGATGAACTTCTCCGGTACCTCGCCGTCCGAGATCAGCACGTCGTACTGCAAAAAAGGATCGCCTAAACCTTCCTCGACGAACTTGAGCACGATGCGCTTGGCAATGACCAACCGACCTAAGTCGATTGTAAACCACCACTGCGCACCCAACTCGGCAGCATCCGCGACCGGCTCAGGCTCCCAGTAGGTGGTCAAGTCGCCGTCGAGCACATGGAGCACGCCGGGCGCGTTAGAACCTGCTTCTACGGCATCCGCGAGCACGATTTCCTCGGCCGCCTTTTCCCGCGCGAGGTCTTCGGGCGGATGCAGGCGCAAAAAGTGGACGATGTCCTTGGTGGCGTCGGTATTGCGACGCAACTCAAACGGCGTCACCGTACCGTTTCCGTCGATAGTCAGCGTCCCCACCGGAAACTCCCAAGCGCGCCAGTGCGCGGCACGGTCGATGACGAGCTGGTCGGCGGTAAGCCGGTAGCCACTCCCTTGGGCATGGACTGCGGCTACCCACAGCAAAACAACGGCGATGTAGCGCATAAGTCCTCTCCTCTTAGTACGCCAGTGAGACGATGCGCGAGCGGGCCTTGGTGCCGCCATCGGTCTCCACCTCAAGACGCAGGACATACAGCCCCGGAGCCAGCAAAGCACCCCTTCCATCCCGGCCATCCCACTCCGCGGCAAACTGTCCACTCTGCGCCGGTCCGCGGAAAACCTCGCCGAGCCGCGTCCACAGCAAATCGTAGAGCACCACCGCTACCTCGGCATTCCCCGTCACATTCAACAAGTCGTATTCGATCCGCACCGCGTCATTGATCTGATCTCCATTGGGCGTAAACGCCGCTGGCACGAGCCTGAGCGCGCCGACCACCTGCCCAGCGATATTAGTCAGCCCCACGCTCAGCGTATTGCCCTCGACTAGTTCAACCACCTCGCCCGGCGTCACCACTTGGCGCACCTCCTGCGGCCGAGTGCTGTCGTACACGCGACCCGAGAACAGTGTCCCGAATTTGAACACCTCACAGCGGAAGACCACCTCTATCAACTCGCCATCGCGCGCTTGGTCTATCCGTGGAACGCCGACCTCAAAGCCGCGCACATCCAGCCGCCGCACCTCAAAGGCGACCTCTTCGCCACTGTAGCGCACCGCGTCAATGCCCTCCGCCTGAGTCGGCGTGTCAATCTCAATGGTGTCAAAACCCAAGTCCTCGGCTTCTAGTCGCGGCAGCAGCATATAGGTAAACTCCGTCGCCACGCCCGTGGTCGCCAAGACAGGCGCAATCTCGGCCAATACCAAGGAAGCCATCGGCGGCCTAGACACGGCAAACTGCACGAAGTGCAGCCGTCCTCCTGCCTCTACCGTGGACTGGAAGTTGGCCCGGACCTGCACGAATTGCCGAGGTTGCGTCCCCTGCATGGCGGCGCTGCTTTGCGTCAAGTCGTAGGCCGCGCTCCAGCCTTCCCAATTTTCCGTATCGGGCGAGATGCCGGCCTGCTGAGCCTTCTCTAACCGGTTGTACGACCGCAGCGTCAAAGGTCGCCCCCGAGTATCCAGCCGAGTCCGCTCGTCGCCGCGGAACGTGCTGCGCCAATAGGTGTTGGGATCGCTGTCGTCGCCAGCGCGCATACTTAGCTCGATTTGCGCGCCGGGATCGACTTGACTGCCCCAGCTTAATTCGCCCAGCGCCGCCCGCCCACCCAAATCGAGCACATTGGACACGTAGCGCGCCGTCGGCGTAAAGCCCTTGCCATAGATCTCAAACTCGGCGATTTCCCAGATGCCTTGAGTGTTTTCGTGCGCTTCAAAGAGCATGCGGCGAATCGGCTCTGGCGGCAGTTCCAATTCGACTATCGAGGTCGTGTTTTCGGTAGCCCGATGTACGACGTCAAAGTCAAGGAAGGAACCGCGCGTGCCCGCAGTGTACTCGCGCGTACCTTCCTTGAGCGGATCGCCGTCGCTGATGCCGATGATAAAGCGCTGTAGGAAGCGCTCTTCCTCAAAGCGCTCGCGCGGATAGAACTTGACGCGCTCGACCGTGAAGTTACCTCCGAACTCGAAGATCAGGCTTTTATTGCGCACGCCAATGCCCGAGGTCGTCCAATGCCCGTCGCCCAAAAAGACGGTCTCGACGTCTTCGTCCCACAGCACGGCCTCGGTATCGCCGCTTCGCTCCCAACCTCGCCAGACCAGCGTCTGCACCCGGCCCCCGCGCTCCTTGAGGCGCGGCGTCAGATTTACCGACGGATCCAGTTGCTCCGGCTCAATAAAGTCCGCATCGATCTTCAGCAATTCGACTTGGCCGTGCTGCGAGGATTCCACCCCCTCCCAATCGAGCTGCACAAACTCCACCCCTTCGGCCAACTCCGGCACCGGCAGCGACGAGCCGCCAATCCGATAAATCGTCAGCGCATCTGCCCCGCTAGTCAGCCAAGCAAACGCCAGCACAAGTCGGATACAGGTCTTTAGCATAAGCGTGGCCCCTCTTTAACAGCCCTCCGGCGATATAACCGGTAATTGATGCGCCAAAGGAGTTGGAAGAGCTAAACAGCAACAACTCGCTGTTGTCCTTCTCTATCTTCTGAGGGAATAATGTGGATCTCAATATCGAGATTCAGTCGGTTGAGAAACGTCATTAACCGCTCAACACTGTAATGGTTAAAATTGCCCTTCTTCAACCGAGATATTTCAGGCTGCTTCACCCCTAAAATCTTCGCGGCCTCTGCTTGGGTCAGCTTCCGATCTTCTATAATCTGAAACACTTTAAATCCAAGTGTCGCCCTGAGAAACAATTCCTCTGCATCTGGCAAGCCGAGATCTTCAAACACATTGCCCGAACTCTTTTCAAATGCAATCTTCTCACTCATAATTCATTCGCCTCCAGTTCCTGCGCCATTCTCAGACGTCTCTTGATAAGGTCTACCTCTTCCTTTGGAGTTTTTATTCCGCGCCTTGATTTTTTTTGAAAACAATGCAACACATAAACCCGCTCTCCAATTTTCACTGCATACACAGCACGGTAAGTGTCTGTTCTATGATCCGCCCGTATCTCAAAAACACCTGAGCCAACGCCCCTGAACGATTTGGCCGCCGGCGACATGCTTCCCGCCTGTGCAATAAACAGAGCGTCACCTATATCCTTTTGAACAGACTCCGGAAATTCCTTCAGCTTTGCCTTAGAATCCCCGACCCATATAGCTTCTTTTAAGCTTAGTCTTAGTCTCACTCTTTCGTGGTTCATAAAGCATTATAACATTATAACCAATTGGATATAAAAAGGTCAATAGTCGGTTATTATGTGCCTGCTCTACAGAGTCTCGTAGTATGCCCGTATCTTGGCAGCCATGAGTTCTCTACGTCCTTGCAGGAAAGTGTCATAGCCTTCGACAATTACGGCGTCCATTCCTTCAGGAATACAGTGGGCCGCAAGGTTTTCTTGCAACTGATCGGCATCGGTTATCCCGCCGTAGCGAGTCGCTCCATTTCTACACTGCTCCCACAGGTCTGAGAAGTATTTTTCTGGTGGCAGAGCCCCGATAGCGATGTTGATTTCGCTCTGCATCATCACATAATTGGCAATCTGATTGTAGCGACCACGTTGGAAGCCGTGCTTCTGCAAATAGCTGCGCGGGAATACATGATGAATGTGCCACTGGCCTTCCAGAAGGTCGCGCACGGTGAGGTCACGCGAGAGGAATCCCTTGTCGTTCCCTCTTACCTGGCTTGCGAGGAAGACATTGAAATAGGGACTGCTGGCCACCGAGGTGTCCATCTGTTGCGGCAAACCTACCTGCCAGAAGGCGTCCGAGAGCTCGGCTCGTTCGATTGTGTCCAGATATCGGCTTGCACCCTGTCTAGCGACGTTTCCAATATCGACGCCAAAGGCGGTCTCCGGAGAGCCAGTGTATCTACTTGTCAAGATCGACATCACGAACCACCGACGCACGAGCGTCTCAATTCGCTCTGGGGCTTCACCCTGAGAGCGTAACGTCAAGAAGAGGATATAGGCGAAATTGACGGTGTTCTGGGATCTGATCAGCGATGAATCTACGAACCCTGCCGAGCGCAAGATCATGACGAACCGTTTGAAGTTGGTCTCGTTCATGTAGCGTAGGATCCCATCTCTGAGCGTATGGAAAGCCTCCTCTGCGGTAGCTTCCTCGAACGTACGGGTCTCGAAATTGCGCCCTGAGAGTAGAGCGACTAAGTCCTCTAAGCGTCCGCGTTTGAACTGCGACGTAAACGTGACACGAAGCATATCGGTGTATGAGGGATCATAAAGGTCATCCTTTTCATTCTTCAGCCACTCCATTGCACGGAAGTAGTCCGTCGAGGCGAAGTCAGCATCTTTGGCCAAGTCGTTATATGCTTCCGGCGCGACAGCCAGATGGCAAAAGTAGTCGATGCACTTTCGTAGCAGATGGCCGCCGTACTGTTCACTGGCAGCCATCTTGGACATTGCGAAGTCCGCCGCATTAAGCGAGACACCCTGCGAGTTTATGCGGACAAAGATTTCCGCGACAGTCTCAACCTCCAGATCGGAGTTCAACTCGATGACGCCGAGAGAATTATTACGGATACCGCGAAGACGTTCCATGCGATCATCGATTTCGTATTTGTCTGCAACATGATTTGCTTCACAGTAGTCGTCCACTAATTGACGTATTCTCGCGTCGGAAGCAAAGACAGTGGAGACGTCTGCAATCCATCCCCGATCCCGACGTATGGCGGCATTTGCCACTTCAAAACGCTCCTCGCTAGGATGAAAGGCGATAGATATCCGTGTCCGTTTGTAGTCTTTGTTGACAACCTGCTCCCCATGCAAAGCGGCAAATAGTGCCATAACACGCTGCTGACCGTCAATTAAGATACGCTTCCCTGCTGATTGGGTACCATCCTTTAGGCGAACATCCGGGTTCCGCCAAGCGATGAGATACCCTACGGGATAGCCGTTGTAAAGTGAATCAATGAAATCACGCACCTTTGCCGCGTTCCAGACGAAGGGACGCTGGATCTCAGGAATAGCGATTTCATCAGATTTAATCCAAGTCAGCAGGGCCTCGATAGGGTGCTGGTTAATTGAGTAACGTTGAATAGGCATCTATCCTCTCTTTCGATTTGTAGCTCTGGTATGCCTTGAAGGGTGGCGCGAGGCGAGTTTCACAGGGTTGGGAGATTCGCTCCGCAGTGCGGAGTGTTTTGAAAAGGTTCGGTAAAATTATCGCATATTGTGCAGGCCCAAGGCTTGAGTAGCTCTCACAGACTCGCGAATATCGACAAAAATGCCAATCCCGCGACCCGCGTCTCGCGCTCCCGTCCGATCACTTCCAACGAACGCCTATCGAAGCGCAATCCGAGTTGGGTCGTCAATCCGTAGCCTAGATACTCCCGCTGATTGCTCAACTGTGCCGCCCACACCGTGCCGCGGAAATCGCCCGTCAGTACGTTTTCCACCAGGCCCTTTTCGTCCTGCAACAACTCAAAGAACAGCCGCTGCTCAAACCCCAGTTCAAGCTCTGAGTCCCGCATCACGGGAAAGCGAATCAACAGCGACCCAATCCCATCCCAAGAACGGCGGCGACGCTCGGCCAAGGAAAAGGGAGATTGACTGAGGAATTCGCTCTTGAAACGGGGTAAAATCGCCACTGCACCCCACGCAAAAACGCCGTCAATCTTGTCGATCAATCCCACAAAACCAGAGGTCTCGCGGCCATTGCGGCCCAACGGCCCCAGCGAACCAAGTTGCGCGTCGCGCTGGTGCCACCAGTCCCATTTGAAGCGATGCTTAGTCTTCCAGCGCCGTGGACTAGCGTATTGCCACTCAGCGTAAAACGTATTGATCCAAGTGTCCTCGGCCGCCAGTAAATCAGGCACGGCAATGTGCTGCCCGCTCGTCTGTCCAGCCGCCCCGAATTCGAGCGTCGGCACGACCCACTGCGACAGCGGGTCGGGGATGGTGTCTGCGGCCTTCTTCAGCATGTCAAAAACCCGGACCCGACCGCGACCAGGCCAATCCCGTTCAAAAGTAAATAGACCGTAGGCAGTATGATTTTTGCGGTCAACTTGCCGCATATCCTGACGCAGATAGCCGGCCGAGAGGCGGATTTCAGGATTGACCTCCACGCTGGCGTAGGCGTTGTAGCCCCAGTGGTCCTTCTTGTAGGGATAGTCGGGCAAATCGTCGTTTTCAAAGCGCTCGGCCCAACCGTTGTTGTTGAGATCAATGCCAAAGAGAAACTCCGGTCGGTCCGAATGGTGACGCAGAAAAGGCTCTTCGTAGTCGGGGAAGAAATTCTCTCGGTCGCCGTTGCTGTTCTGATTGAAGTCGGAGATGAAGTCGCCGTTTTCGTCGTACCCGGGGAAGACCGCTGGGTCGGGCACGCCGTCCGAGCGCACCTGAAAGCCGCCCAGCGCGGTCGATTGCGGCGGCACCAACCCGCCCTGGAAAAACCGCTTCTGGTCGGGATGGCGGTCCTGATCGTCGTTGTCCTCGACGAAATCGTAGAGCCGGTCAGTGGCTTCGGGCGAGTAGTCAACTAAGCCGCGACTATCTACCGGCTTGAAGCTGGTGGCGTAGGCGTCGTCCATGCCAAAGCCTTCGAGCGAGAAGCGCCAAGGGTCTGCGTGCCGCACGAGATTGAATAGCCAGCCGACAGCGTGCTCGTCGCCTTGAATCCCCGAAAACGAGCGGTGCGATTCGCGCGTCGTCGAGGGGAATTGGCGATACTGGGTACTGACGTTGAACTCGCCGTACAAGTCGAAGCCCCACCAGTCGCGTATCTCAGCAGTAATACCGGCGATCTGTGAGGCCGTCGGCAGGCCGTAGTCAAAGACAACTTCGCGCGGATTGAGCTGGTTCTTGACATTGCCAGCGGCCCGCGTCACCACCAAAAACTCCGGGATGCCGATGCGGCTGTTCTGCCGATCGGAGGCCACTTCGATCCGATAGTCGTTGGCCAGCACGAAGCGGAAGCGCACGTTTTTGACGCGAGTGATGGCGTCGTCGGCCTCGTCCAGCCCCAGATCTAACCGGCGCTGCAAGGCCAAGCGCAAGGTGCCCTCCTCGCTCTCGCCCTCCTCGGCAGCCAACGCGTACTGCAGCACAATGCTCTCCGCCCCATCGGCCCGCAAGAACCCTCCGCGCTCCTCTCCCCCCTCTATCACCGGCGCAAAGCCAATGCTACTGCCCGTGAACGTGGTGTCCTTAAAGACCATCCGCACGCCGCCTTCGACCGGCACCTCGCGCTGGAGCGCCGTGGTAATCTCCACCTCCGTGCTAAACAACACCGGCCCACCTTCGCCGTCGGCGGGCGAATCATCGGACAGCCGCACGATCAGCTTGTTGAGCCGTCGTCCTAGCTGCCCAGTCGTCAGCACCCCTTTGAGCGGATTGCCCTCAAAGCTCTCGCGGTTGCCGGCCCCATTGTGGGCATTGACCAACGTCAGACCTAGGGTCGCATTAGCCCCCAAATCAGCCTCCAGACGCCCGGCGATCAAGCTGGTAAAATTGTCCTGCGAAGCCGTCGGAATATCCGGGTCAATCTCGACGATGGGCAGGCTCGGGCGCGAGAACAAACCAGTCAAGCGCAAATGCCGTGCGTCAAAGCTCGTCACGACTCCATTGAAGCCGACCTTGCGGAAAGTCATCGGCGTCAGGGTGGCGAAGATCTCGTCGCCAATCATCAGCGAGTAGTTGTAGTCGCCGCTCGCATCCGATGAGATAATCAGCCGGTTGAACCAATTGGCGTAGCGCCGCTCTTTGGTTAACTGGCTGCTCTCGACCGTGCGCGCCTGCGTCTGTCGCCAGTCGTACACCAGCCAGCCACGCGAGATCAGCTTGCCGTACGTGTCGTAGAAATACGTGCCCTCTTGATTGCGGTCGATGTAGCGCCGATACGGCTCCGTAGCGTAGTTGGTGTAGCGCCACTGGCGGCGGCCGTACTCGTCGAACAGCTCCTGCGGCATGTACCAGCGCATAACCGTGGGATCGAAAGCTCCCATCAGCACGCTTGGCCCTTGGGCGTTAAAGCGGACTTCGCCCCTTTCCTGCCGCCCCAATCGGTAGCCGTAATCCGTCTGCGCTTCGGCCTGCAAGGCCAGTGCCAAAACCAACGCTATGTTAGTTGTCCAACGCACGATTCACAGCTTTCCCAAACTACCCTCGACAATTTCCACCGGATACTTATTCCGCAAATTGCGCACAAACCGCACGTAAGCCCTTTTCGACTTGTCGATCCGCACGTACGCGCGGGCGCGGCGCTGCGATTCGGCGTTATACGGAATCTGCTCCCGCGTGCGCTCCAACACTTTGAAAACCGAATAGCCCCGCTCGGTCTTCAACGGCCCCCCCACCTCGCCGACGGCGACTTCCTGCACGGCAGCAGACAACACGGGAAACAGCCCTTGGGTATAGGCATTGAGCTGCATCTGGCCGCCGTGGTGCAAGCTGCCCTCGCGTCGGGTATGACGCTGGGCCAACGCTGCGGCATCGCCCCCCGTGCGCAGCTCATCCCCCAAGCGCTGAGCCAGCGAATCCGACGCCACCAAAATCTCGACGATGGTCGTAACCTCTGGCCGAGCGAATTTTTCGGGATGCGCGTCGTAGAAATCGCGCACCTCTTCTTCGGTCACACTCACGTATTGATCGACCTCTCGTCGGCGCAACGCGCTGAGCATCAATTCCTCGCTCTTAAACGCCACGGCCTCTTTGAAACGCGCATCCTCTGCTAGACCAGCCGCCTCAATCTCGGCACTCACGAACAGGTCGGGCAGCACCCGGCGGTGTAAAACCTCGGCCACGTGCGCGCTATCCGCCGCCTGTAAACTCCTGCCAGTGAGAAGCTCGTACGCCGCCAAAAAACCGCTGACAGTGAGTTCGCCACCCCGATACGCGCAGAGCACTTCGGCTTGGTCCGCCATGACCCCGTTCTCAACGAGTCGCTGAATCGCCGCCGGGCGCGGCACCGGCGCGTACGCTTGCACGAGCGAATCGCGGAGCGCCTGCGACCGCTCCTCGCGCTTTTGCACCGTCAACTCCTCGACAATGATCTGCTCCGACGCGCTCAGCGGCGCTGGAATCTCGTCGAGGACTTTGTAGATCACGTAAAAGTCCTCGTGGCTAAACACTTCGCGCACCGGCGAGGAAACGCCCCCTATCGCCAGATCGAGAACCTGCTCGACCGTCTCCGCTGACATCTGATCGCGCGTCTGGTATATGCCAGTGTCGCCGCCCCGTGCGGCAGTCCGCTCGTGAACCGAGTGCTCGCTAGCCAGTTCGTGGAAATCAGCCCCCGCAGCGAGCTGGTCGGTGATTGCACCTGCTTCCTCCAAACTCTCGACCATGATGCCGCCCAAGCGCAGAGCGCGGTGCCGGCCACTCTCTCGGTAATAACGCTCTATTTCCTCGGGGGTAATCTCGACCTTGGCGACGACCTCGCGCTCCATGTACAGCGCCATCAGCCGAGCGCGCTTGAAGCGGGCCAGTTCGCCTTTGAACCAACTATCTTCAGCCATCTTGGCGGCGTCCGCTTCGCGCAGGAGTAGCTTTTTGTCGATCAGGCTTTCGAGCACTTGGCGCTGGCCGCCCTCTTTCATCCCCGCGGGAATCCGCACGTCAAACGCCCTGAACTCCGACGCAGTAATCGGCTCGCCACCCACTTGGGCCAGTATCAGTTCCTCAGGCTCTTGGGCGCAACCCAAGGCCAAGATCGCCAGCAAGCAAAACGTCTGAAAACCCACCTTGGGTCGCGTGGACCCGCATCCCGTCATTCCCGCGCAAACGGGAATCCAGTGGGGCGAGGTTGCAGACCGTTTCTCACTCCAGTCCAGCAAATACCGTGATAAAAGTCGTGGTCTCATTCTTACCCTTGTCGTCCGTTGTGAAAACGCCTGGCCGGTCGCTGTCCTCAATAACCCGTTCGCTCAGGATGCGGCCAAAGCGCAGGCCCGCTTGCGTGGTCAGCCGGTATCCTTGGTAATCGGAAGTAGTAGAGAGTTGCACCGCGATATGAGTTGAGCGCCAGTCCCCTGTGTCTTGCAAAAGCCCCGCCGCCCGCAACTCGTCCTCGTCCTGCACTCGGTCGCGAAACCACAACTGCTCCACGCCGGATTCGATAACTGTGCGCCGCATAACCGGCAGGCGGGCGATCAACTGCACGGTCAGCGCCCATTCCTCGCGCCGCTCCTCGTCGGCGACAAAGGGCGTCTGCCGCAAAAACTCGCTCTTGCACCTCGGCTGCAAGTCAAAGCGGCCGAGGCCATAGCTGTAATCCACCTTGTTGATCAACCCTAAGAAACTCGCGGTGCTTTCCAGCGGACGACCAATGCTGTCGCGCGGGTCCTCGGCGTTTTGCTGGAAATGCTCCCACTTGAATTTGTTGACCACGTTCAGCCCCTCAATGCCCTGATAATCGAACTGCGCGTACGCAGTGTTGACCCAAGTGTCCTGCGCCGCCAAGATGTCGTGCACCACCGGCTGAATCGGCGCGCCGACGAAGGGGGTCGGCTCGCGGCGGGCGTCGGGAATGGTGTCCTTGGCCTGCTTGAGCATGTTGAAGACCCGCAAGTGCCCCAAGTCCGCGTAATCCCGATCCAGCGTGAACATTGCGTAATTGGTCTCATTGAACGCATCGGTCGCCTGCGATTGCTCGTCCGTGCGCCCGAGGGTCAGCCGCATATCCGGCGCGAGGTGGATGCCGCCGAAGAGATTGTATCCCTGTCGATCCGGCTTGTACGGATAATCGGGCAGATCGTCGTCTTCAAAGCGGTCGATCCAATTGTTGTTATTCAAATCAATGCCAAAGAGAAACTCCGGCCGATCGACATTGTAGCGCAGAAACGGCTCGTCGTAGTCGGGAATGATGTTGGCCGCAGTAGCGTTGTCGTTCTGGTTGAAGTCGGAGATGAAGTCGTTGTTCTGGTCCCAGCCGGGGAAAATCGACCGGTCGTTAGTCGAGCCAAAGCGAATCCAATCGGGGAAGCGGTCTTGGTCGTCGTTGTCATCGACGAACTCGTACAAGTGCCGCTGGGTATTGTCGTATTGCACATCGCCCGTGGCACTGACCAAGAAGGCGGTCGTCGAATAGGCTTCGTCAATGGCGTAGGCTTCGCCGTAGAGAAAGTAGGGAAACACATTGCGCGAGACATTGAAGTACCAAACGTCGGACCCCTCGGAGGAAACCGCGTGCTCTTCACCTTCGTTGAACAGCGCGGCATTGGGGAACTGGAAATAGCGCTTGTTGCGATCCCACTCGCCGTAGAAGTCAAAGCCGAGCACCCCCGTGCCCTCAATGGTAAAGCCGCCGACTAGATTGGCCGTCGGCAGGCCGTAGGAAAACTCGATCCGCTGCAAGTTCGTGATGTCCGCGACATTGCCCTCGGCCCGCCGCACCGCAATCAACGCTGGTTGCGCCGCGTCGATCACCTCGGCAGTCAACGGTGGAGGCGGTGCGCCGCGCAAGCCCGTCTGGCGGTCGGACCATATCTCTACCTTAAAGTCGTTAGCCAGCACGTAGTTGAAATCTACTCCGACAATCGTCGTCGGGTCTGGACCAACATAACCTGGGTCGTTGAAGTCGTAGTTGACGATGATCCGCTCCGGGCCGTCCGCCGCCAAAAAGCCCGGCCGCCGAAACCCGCCGAAGACGACCGGCCACTGCGAGCCGGGGCGGACCACCTCCTGCAAGGTATAGACCGTCTCCCTGCCGGTGTCGAAGTCGCGGCTAGTGATCCGCACATCGTGGCTGAAAAGCGCCGCGCCCCCTTCGTTGTCGTCGGGCGAGTCGTCGCTCAGAATCACCGCAATCGCCGTCAGTGGTGCCGTGCTCTGTCCAGCGGTGAGGCTGCCGGCGACCAAATCGCCGTTGAACATGTCGAGCAGCGTATTGCCGTTGCTCGCGTCCATCACTTGGGCACCGATCTCGACGAAATCACCTACCTGAAAGGTCGCCCGCCCACCGAACAACGAGGTGATATTGGTCTGCGTCACCGGCTCAGTGATCCCACCCGAAAGCTGGGTGGAGCCGCGGATCGGTTCGCTGATGCGCGAGGCGAGGATCGTCGCCTGGTACTTGTCCGAGGCAAAGTCCACTTGCACCCCGTTGAAGTCCGGCTTGGAAAACGTCATCGGCGTCAGCGTCGTGCGAATCCGGTCGCCCACCGTAATCGCGTAGTTGTACTGCCCCTGCGAATCGCCGCTGATGGTCACCGCGTTGAACCAGCGGTTGAAGCGCGTGCTCTGGAAAATGCCGCTGCCCAAGGGCTGCGGCTGGAACTGACGCCAGTCGTAGATCAGCCAACCGCGCGTAGTAAAATTGCCGTATACATCGTAGAAGTAATCGCCCTCGCGGGTGGTGTTGACGTAGCGCTCATACGGAGTGCGGGCGTAGTTGGAGTACTCCCACTGACGCCAGCCGTAGTCCACGAAAAGTTCCTGCGGCACATACCACTTTTTAACCGCTGGATCGAGCGCCCCAAAGAGCACGCCCGGACCAGTCGGTTCAAAGGTAACAGCCCCACCGCGTTGGACGCCGGTCTGGCCCCAGGCCGGGACGCTCATCAGCACTAGCCCCCAGATGACGAAGTATGTTTTCGCTAGGCCGCTAACCGTCAAATGAAGCTGCAAACCTACCCGCGTCGCCGCGTTATTCATCGTTCACCTCAGTGTGTCGCAAAGAATCCACCCGTGTGTACTCGCGCACCCAGTTTGATCCAACAGATCGCCGCTCCTACTCGACTATCGGCACTGGCATATAAGTTGCTTTTATACCCTTGAGCCATCATATTACCCACAGCCCCAAGGAACTTATTTATGACCGAAAATCCCACTTCTCCATCCCAACCCACCCCCCAAGATATGCACTGGGGCATTAGCTATCTGCGCGAGGACATCCAAGATCTACGCAACCAAGTGGGTACCACGCACCACCGCATCGACGAAACCAATAAGCGCATCGACGAAACCAACCGATCCCTCGGCGAGCGTATCGACGAAACCAACCGATCCCTTGGCGAGCGTATCGACGAAACCAATAAGCGCATCGACGAAACCAATAAGCGCATCGACGAAACCAACCGATCTCTTGGTGCCCAGATCCAAGCGGTGCATCACCGCATCAACGAGACCAACAAACGCATGGACACCCATTTCATTTGGATCATGACTACCTTGGTCGCCATCACTAGCATCCTCATCGCCGTCATTAAGCTCTAAACACTTTGCTACCGATTGGGGATGTGTTGACTCCGATCACATCCGCTCAGTAGGCCACCACAACCGCAGCGACCGCTCTAGCTTGCCCCGTCTTGGCGTCCAGCGCGACGCTGAATACGTAGTTACCCGGTGGCACCAACTGGCCCTCGTCGTCGCGCCCATCCCAAGGCCGAGCAAAGCGCCCACTCTGACCTAGCGCGTCGTACAGATTTCGCACCGGCCGGCCAGCCAAATCGAAAATCGCAACCCGCAGCGGCGTAGGACGACCCACATTGGTCAAGTCGTATTGCAGCTCGGCCCGGTCGTTGACGCCGTCGCCGTTGGGAGTAAAGACCGGCGGCTCGGCGCGCACGTTGATCAGCAGTTCGCCGGAGATGGGCACTTGCACCGACAAATTGCCCTCAAAAGGCGTGCCCAGCGCCTGCGTGTCCGGGTCGCCGTCCCCTAAATCGGCCGCATTACCAGCCACCACGCTCTGCCCCAACTGCCCCTCGGATGCGGTGTTAAACACTTGGCCGCTAAACGTGGTGCCGAAGCGCAGGACCGCGTTTTCAAAACTCACCCGCAACTCCGTGTCGTCCTCGCCCACAGTCGGGAACTCAATGGCAAAAGCGTCGGCGGCCACCTCTACGACTGCAAAGTCGCCGCTCATTACCGGTAACTCGTCAAGCACTGCGCCGCTAAAATCCGCTTCCAGCACATCGCCCTCGGGCGGCCGTATCCGCACCACACCGACCCGTTCCACCCGGAGCGGGGTAGCAATCCGCAAGCGATTAAAACCCCGATCTTGACCGGAGCGGAACTTGCTCCGCACCGCGTAGGTGAAGTCCGTCTGCTCGCCCAAAGCCGCGCTGCGGGGGCCGATCTCGGCGATCAATTCCTCGGCAAAGGGCGATGGCAGCACGTCAAAGGAAAGCCCTCCAACGCCCGTGGCCGCCTCGAAGTCGTCGCTGAAAAACTCGATCATAAACTGGAAGTAGCGCCTCGGGCTTGGCGAGACGACAGGCCCGCCCGCGCCCTCAGTGCCCAAGTCCGCCAAGGAGACGATGCTGCTCGCGGGATAGGGCGGCGACCACGCACTCCAGTTGCTCACGTCGTTGCGAATCGTCGCCCGGTCGCCGCGCGGGAGTTTCTTGTAGTCGGCCTCGCTCAACGTCACCTGCTCCCGCTCCTCCTGCGACAGCGCATTAAACGCCTGCACCGCATCGCGCAAATCCACTTCCTCGTTGTCGAGTATCTCCGCGACCAACGCTTGCAGCGCCTCATCTTCAATGTCTTTGGCGAATTTCCACGGCACCCCCACCTCGCCACTGCCTAAGCCGCTGCTGATCCCAGTGCCGCTGCTGACCCCAGCCCCATCCGACTGCAACCCAACATTGCCCCCACCGACGCGGAAGATCTTCTCGCCAGGCCGCACCTTGTTGAATTCCACCGGCTCGGGATCAATGCCCGTGCGCGTGCGCACCGCGATCCGCGAAAGCTGAGTGTCGCCAACCTGCTCCTGCACCCAGCGCACATGGCCCAACAGCGCCAGATCGCCAAAGTCAAAAATGTTGGAGATATAGACGGCCTCGGGCACAAAGCCCGTGCCAAAGACCTGGAACTCGGCAATGTCAAAACCGAGTGCCGTCAGGGATTTGAGCCGCACAAAGCGCACGTATTGCGGCGGGATGCGGATATCGACGACAGCCTCTTCGTTTTGGCCCTCCAGCGCCACGCTCGTGCGGATGGGCACCCCCTCGCGCTGGGTGTCCGGCGTACCGTCGTTGATAAAGATCTCAAAGCTGCGCATGAAGTCGTTCTGGAAGGGGAAATTCGGCGCGGGGAATTCGGGCGCGGCATTGCGCGGAAAAAAGCGGAAGCGATCAACGCCAAAGCGCGCTCCCAAGTCCAAGTCGATAATCAGCCCTAAAACTTGGGCACTTTTGGCCCCGGCACTCAAGCGCAGATCGAGTCCACTCTGGCCGTCGTTGTCGATGAGCTTGGCCAGTTCGCCGCGAACATTGAGGTTGTTGGGCGACGTGATCGAACCGCCGCGTGACTCGGTGTTGGCTCCGAGGGCGATGTTTAGCGTGGTATCGGCGCGCTGTGGAAAAATCCAGTCCGCAAAACCAGCGGCGGCAAAGTCGATAACGCCGCCGGGCGCGTTGGTGTTCTCAACGCTTTGGGCACTGCGAATGACCTTGGCTTGGATCTCACCGCCCCCATCGCGCCAACTCAGTCCACTCGCACCGACGACGATGGTGTCGGCAGCAGCGGGCAGGACGCTAAGGGCGGCGATGAAAACGGCGCAAAGAAGGGGATATTTCATGGCTGTTTGTTACGCTTTTCCGCCCGACTTGTCAAGAATGAGCCGCGCAGACGGCAGAGGAAGCTGCCACTCCCCCAAATGGCAAATGCACCTAAACAACCCATTGATGGATACTGTTCGACACAGATTGCGCCGACCACAAGCCGCCCTATCAGACTGTCCGCTCTGGCATGGATATTGCATTACACGTACCGGAAGCCGCCTATTGGTGGTTTTTAGGTCTTCATTTATATTTTTTTAGCTCTTGAGCCTAAACTCATGCCAACAATCGTCATTGATGGATATCTGTTTCGCTTCTACTCATCAGACCGATTTGAACCGCCGCACATGCATGTTATCAAGGCAGAAAAAGTAGCAAAAATCTGGCTACACCCTGTATCTGTAGAGTACAATCGTGGATACCATCGAGCAGAATTGAACCGAATTTTAAGATTGACCCGCAAAAACTTGGAACAATTAGAGGATGCTTGGAATGCTTATTTCTCCCGATAAAAAAACCGTCACCGCAACAAGCGTCCGTTTTGACCACAACCTACTATATGTCGCCTTGAGTGATGGGCGCGAAATCAGCATCCTGTTAGACACCGTTTATTGGTTGGATTGGTTGCGCCGCGCAACCGACGAACAACGAGCCAACTGGTCCATAGAACCGGGCGGTTTTGCCATTTATTGGCAAGAGTTGGATGACGGCATTGAACTCTGCCATTTATTGAGCCTCGAAGCCCTTTCCTGAAATCGACATCCGCTGTATCCCCGTTCCCGCAAGAAGGTCCCACGCCGAGCGTCCGCTAACTCTGGCCACGCCCCATCGCTCTCACGGGCCATCCCTTTCCCACTTGATTTTCCGCCGAATTGCTAAAAAGTTGAAGGCTGGTGCGCTTATGAGCCTCCTTTGGGGTTTCTATATTAGCGATCATTATGGATACCGGCCCAGACTATAGCCAAAACGCCGACAGGTCAGGCGCAGGGTCTGAAGACACTGCGATTTTGAACGGAATTGGAGGACACACAATGGTAACGTATAGAATGGTCATCATTGCGTTGTTCGTCGTACTGCTGGTGGACGATGCGTATGCCAAAACAGAGCCAACAGAAATCACGATCTACATCAGCGGACAGCACAAGGCGATGGTGGCGGCTCTGTTAGATGCTGTTGACGAGGGGACGCCGGTTACAGGAATAGCCGATTTTGATTCGCTTTCTTCTACCTATGGTCTTATGGGGGTATCTCGTAAGGGTAGCCGATCTTCCGGTTTTTATGGGCATCGGTTTCGGCTGACGTTCCCACCGGGTGCGGATGTGGCCGCCATTGCTGGAGCCTATTGGAACTTACCCTATGTACAATCTGTCGAGCCGGAGCCGCCACCAGAGGCGCGAGCCCGGAAGTTGGCCCAGCTAGCCCAAGCCGGACCGGGGGATTCCTTGGCCGTGGAAAGCCCAGTCATTCGGGTTGCTAAAAAGTTGGGGGCCGGTGTTCTTGGGGGCAGCTTTGGCGTTCTATTAGTGTTTATCATCGGAGAGAACTTCGCTTCCTCTTCCGACCCAATTGCTGCAGTTGCTGCTGGTCCTGATATAGCCCTTCTCGGATACACATTCGGCTCTCCGCTTGGCGTAAGTTGGGTTGATTCACGGGATAAAGGGATACTGACATGGGCTGGTAGCATGGCGGGATGGTTTGTCGGCAGAATGGCACTAGAAAGCGATACTTCTTGGCCCTTCGCTCCTCTCATTGGTGCAACCATTGCATCTGAACTATGGCGCGAGCCCCCTCAAAACCGCCGCGTCTCCATCAGTTTAGGACCGACCCCCAACGGCGGCCTCTCCGCTGTTACCCAACTCCGCTTTTGACCATTTCACGAGAGAAGGACCCATCATGCTCACTGTGATTGTTGCGCTTGCCTTGTTTGCTAGCCTCTTGGCAGCGGATGCCCAAGTTGGCGCTGCGGAGCGCGACACTACCGAGTCGGTACGGGTTGAGCGGGTATTGACCGGCGGTCAGATCGACAGCAGTACGGTAGCTGTGGGGGCCTTCGTCGTAGTCATCTATGGACAAGGGGAACGACAGCCAGTTTCGGGGGTGTGGACCCAGTTGGATACGGCTAGGGGCTACCTAAAAGCCATCGATCCGCGGCGGTTGATCGTAGGTTTGGAACCGGACGGGTGGTCAAAGTGGATCGCCTTGGGGCGCGTTCAGACGCTGAGCTTTATAAATGCACCTTTGTCGGCGGCGGTTGGAGACAGTGCGGAACACATGAGAAGATTTCCGGTGCAAACAGGGCGTGAGGACGAGATGGATCCCGACAAAAGGGTTGCCCTAAAGCTGTCTTATGGTGCTTTAGGGGGTGTCAGTGGAGGAGCGTTAGGGGCCGTTGTGGGGTTCGCCTTAGGCAGCTATGGAGATAAAAATTGCGGTGGTAATGACGATCCTTTTTGTGGAGCGGGAGGAGTATTCGGAAGTGTGATCGTAGGATCAATCGGCTATTCTATCGGAACGGCAGTTGGCGTGAGTCGGGTTGATTCCCATGATTTATTCGGCGCGGCCCTAATAGGCAGTGTAGTGGGATTGGCCGGGGGTATTGGGTTGGTGAGTGCGAGTGAGCTACTGCTTCCATCCCTCTTTATTGGCCCTGTTGTTGGTGCGACGCTTGCCTCCGAGTGGTCTCGCTCGCTCAACCCTTCGGGTAAAAAGCTCCCATTCTTTATGAATCTGGTGCCAGACTCCCGAGGACGCTTAGCAGCCATCGCCACGCTGCGCTTTTGAAACGCATATAGAGAGGGATAGCAATCATGAGGCGGGTTCGCGAAGAGACGGAAAAGCGTCATGTTTCATGGTTTTTTTATTTTTCACTTGTGACCACTATGTGCGGCCTGCCGATTCAGCGGGTCCAAGCAGAGTCAGTGGATTCGTTAGCCATGCAGCACCAAGCTGCCACGCAGACGAAAACGGAGCCCCCCGGACAGAGACCAGATGAGCGGATCGTCAAAGCTGCGGAGGTGGATTCTTTTCGGGTTGGCAACAAGTTGATGGCTGGCTTGGGAGGAGGAATCGTTGGTGCCTTCCTAGGAGCCTTCATCATGGCGGATCTATATCAGGCAAAAGATGGAGATGACATCTTGGGTGGTCTTGGTGCTTTCACGAAAGGCCTTGAGGGTGGATACGTAGTTGGAACCGCGACGGGCGTGAGTTGGGTTGATATGCAGGATGATTTCTTCATCACACTCGCGGGCAGTGTTTTGGGGTTAGGGGTGCCTGTTGGTGCTATAGATGTTATAAGCACCAAAACCGGCTGGAAATTAGATACTCTAGCAGGCGTGAGCGCCTTCTTAGGTCCTATTGTTGGTGCAACGATTGCGTCGGAACGATGGCGCAAGCCCCTTTCGGCTAAGCGCCACTTGAAACCTGAAGCTCGCCGGGTCTCGGTCGGTCTGGTACCGGACCTTAAGGGGGGTCTCTCCGCCATCGCCACGCTGCGCTTTTGAACGTTGTGAGCAATTTATACGCAAGCATGTTTGCCCAACTGAACCGCTTCATGGCCCTATTCGTCCTGTTCTGGCTATTGACCCGACCGGCGATAGCCGTGCCAGAAGACCACCAGACCTTGGTCGTGAACGGCGATACTTTGGTGGTGAAAATGGCCGAACCCCTGCCAACGGGCTATCAGACCTTGGTCATGGATGGCGATACCTTGGTCGTACAAGTCTTGGCGGCACCCCTGCCAGCGAACGACCCGCCCGGAGCCGAGAGTGCCGATAGCCTTTCGGCACAGAAGGAAGCCATGGAAAGCAAGGGAATGAAAAAGAAAAACAAGCGCAGGGGAGCCAGCGAGCGTTTGGCTAGGTTCGGGTTCGGTGTCATTGGGGGGACCATAATCGGTGCTATGACGGGGACTATAGTAGCTAGCGCTACGAAAGACTGCTCATCATATTATGCAGATGGCTTTACATGTGGGGACGACAGTCTGATTGGCGGCGGTGTCGGCTTTGTGGTCGGAGTAATAATTGGCTTGGGCTTGGCGGCGGACCCTGCCGAGCAAGCCGAGACTCCGATCAAGCCAGATGAAGCTCACCGTTTCTCCATCGGTTTGATACCAGACGCTAGGGGGCGATTTTCCGCCATCGCCGCGCTGCGCTTTTGAAAGTCAACAGCCCGTATGCTACCCAAACTCTCATTTGCTGCCCTACTCTTCTTGAGCACCGCCTTGAGCGCCCAGACGCCCGCAGCCGATACCACCATCGCCGGCCAAACCCTGCCCCTGCTCCCCATTGAGACGCTAATCGCCCAGCTACAACGCCCGGCCAACGGCCCAGCCGTCGTCCACCGGCAAGTCGCCTTCCGCGGACGCCTGTTTGCACCCACTTCAGGACTCGACACCCTGCGCGTCCCCCTCGACTTGGAGGAAGTGTACTTTCTCGACGAGGTATCCTTCAGCCAAGTCGCGTTCCTCGCCCCAGTGCGCTTTGAACGCGCCCACTTCGCCGGTGGCCTCTCCTTTGCCGAAGCGCGTTTTATCGATGACTTCTCCCTACGCGCAAGCCATCTGGCCAAACACGCAACCTTCCAAAAAACCCACTTCCTCGGCGATGCCGACCTAACCGCAAGCCGCTTCGCCGGAGTCGCCTCTTTCGTTGGCGCGCACTTCGCTGGCCAGCGCATCCACTTCGCCCAGACCCAATTCGACAACGCCGCCTATTTCGAGCAGGCCGCCTTTGCCGCACCAGTCACCTTCACCGACGCCGCCTTCGCCGGAATCGCCTCCTTCAAGGAGACCGCTTGGGCGCAGCCCCTATCTTTCGCTGGAGTCCGCTTCGCCGACCGGGCGCTGTTTTGGGACGCGCGCTTCGCCGAGGAGGTGTCCTTCGACAGCGGACGCGCCGACGGAGAAGTCGCCTTCGACCGAGCGCGTTTCAGCGGCGAGGCATCCTTTGCCGATTTCACCTTTGCGCGGGCGGCGCACTTCCGCAGTGCGACCTTTGGCCGAGCCAGCTTTGACGGAGCTTATTTCCGCCAAGAGGCCGACTTCAGCGACAGCGAGGGCCGCGGCATCCGCCTCAGTGCATTCTTCAACCGCTCCCTCGACCTGAGCCGCGCCGCCTTCGCCCTGATCGACCTGCGGTCAGCCGGAGCGGATTCGACCTTCGCGGCGAACAGCCACCTCTACTTGCACCAGCCGCGCTTCGGCCGCATCCAAGTGCGCTGGCCCCAGCTAGCCGGCCATCTCGCCACAGCCGACCCAACCTACGCCGCTGCCCTTCGGCTGAGCTCAGGTCGAAGCCTCGACCCAACCTACGCCGCCCTGTACCACCAATTCCTAGCCCAAGGCTTAAACGGCGATGCCGCAGCCTGCCACGCCGAGCGCATGAACCACCAGCGCCTCACACGCGCTTGGTACGAGCCAGCGCGCTGGGGCCTAGAACTGTGGCGACTAAGTGCGGACTACGGCTCAGCCCCCCAGCGAGTGATTGCCTTCATGCTCGCCATCGTCCTCCTCTTCGGCCTAGCGTACCGCACAGCTTCCGGCTCCATGCGCTCCGCCTCCGGCGCAGCCCACCCCACCCTCGCCGACTGCATCGTCTTCAGCCTCTACACCTTCATCCACCTCAACTCCCGCGCTTGGGACGCGACGGGCAAGCTCAAACTCCTCGCTGTCGCCGAGGCCCTGCTAGGCTGGGTCTCCTTCGGCCTACTCATCGCCGCAGCTTTGGCCCACGTGCTGTGACTCGGCCTCTACTACCTTATTGCTGGCGGTCCGCTACCAGCACCCCGCCCCTTGCCCAGTTCTCGCGCTCGCATTCTTCGAGCACTACCGTAGTCCCTTCCCGGGGCGCATCGCAGGTATCCACGATGGCTTGGGTCAGCGCTTCGACTAAGGCCCGCTTCTGCTCGGTGGAACGCCCTGCAAGCATCTTCACGTTGATAAACGGCATTGTCCGTTCTCCTGTTTAGTGGTTAGTAAACATGTGTCCAGTCTCACAATCTGCACGCTCGCGCATCCGATTTCAAGTATGGGCCCTCGCCAGCGCCAGCGCCCTCTGCGCCTGTGCCCCTAAAGACCCTCCAGCGCCGCCAGTGCATTTCGCCGACGTTGGAGACGCCGCTGGCATCGACTTCGTTCACTACAACGGCTTTTCCGGCTCCTACTACTACGTCGAAACCTTCGGTGCCGGAGCCGCCTTCCTCGACTACGACGGCGATGACCGCCTCGACCTCTACCTCGTCAACGGCACCTACCTAACCGGTCATCCCCCAGACTCACCGCCGGTCAACCGGCTCTACCGCAACGCGGGCGCGGGCACTTTTATCGACGTCACTGCCCACAGCGGCAGTGCTGACCCCGGCTACGGCTTTGGCGTCGCGGCTGCGGACTACGATGCCGATGGCGACCCCGACCTATTCGTCGCCAACTATGGCCCCAATGCCCTCTACCGCAACGACCAAGGCACCTTTGCCAAAATATCGGCTGGCCTAGCAGACCCGCGCTGGGGCTCCAGTGCTGGCTTCCTCGACTACGATCTCGACGGAGATCTCGACCTCTTCGTCGCCAATTACGTGCGCTACGCCCTCGACGACGAATCCGTTTGCCAGCAGGGCCAAGTGCGCTCGTACTGCGAGCCCAGCGTGTACGATCCCACCGGCGACCTCCTCTACCGCAACGACGGCAACACCTTCGCCGACGTCACCGAGGCGACCGGCATCGCACTCAAGGGGAAGGGGCTGGGCGTCGCGCTGGCCGACTACGACCGCGACGGCGATACCGACATCTACGTGGCCAACGACGGCACCATGAATTTCCTCTACGCCAACCAGCATAGTTCCTTCGCCGAAGTGGGTTTGATTGCCGGCACCCGCTACAACGAACACGGGCACGCCGACGCGGGCATGGGCGTCGATTTTGGCGACTATGACCGCGATGGCGATGCCGACCTCTTCGTCACCAACTTCGCCTTTGAAACCAACGCCCTCTACCGCAACGACGGTCAAGGCCAATTCGCCGTCGCCACCCAGCGCTTGGGGCTGGCCGATCCCTCGTACCGGCCCCTCGGCTTTGGCACCAAGTTTTTCGACTACGACAACGACGGAGACCTCGACCTCTTCGCCGCCAACGGCCACGTCATCAACCGCATTGCGGAAGTGGATTCGAGCCAAACCTATCGGCAACCCAACCAGATGTTCCGCAACGACGCGGGTCGCCGTTTTGCCGACGTCTCAGCCACGATGGGACCAGATTTCCAAAAGGCCAACGCCGGTCGGGCTACCGCAGTGGCCGACTACGACGACGACGGTGACCTCGACCTCCTAGTGACCACAGTAGCAGCCCAGCCGCGACTGTTGCGCAACGACGGTGGTAACGCCCAGCACTGGCTACAAATCCTGTTGGTGGGAAAGATTCATCCCGATGCCCTCGGCACGCGGGTAGAGGTTGTGGCCGACGGGGTGCGCCAAGTACAGGAGCGCCAATCGGGCGGCAGCTATCTATCCAGCCACGACCCGCGTCTGCACTTCGGGTTGGGCACAGCAACGAGCGCCCAAGTAGAAATCCACTGGCCGGACGGAACGCATCAGATCCTCGAAAAGGTCGCCGCCAACCAAGTGCTCAAGGTAGTACAGCCGGACCCCTAGCGGCCTAACGCCCGCGTTTGCATCTCTTCGTAAAACTGACGCAAGCGCTCGCGCTCGGCGGGCAAGTGATCGACCGCTCGTTGGAGGACGTGTGCTGCCCGGGCTAGATCACCCATCTGCCCGTAGAGGCGGATCATCTCCACGTAGGCTGGTAGCAACTTGGGATTAGCCTTGAGCGCGGCCTCGTAGTAGCTAAAGGCTCCTTCTATGTCTCGCTGCATGATCCGCACGTGCGCCAAGTTCATCCACGGCTCGACCTGCCGAGGGGCCTTTTGCGCCACCCGCACAAAAATTGCTTCACCCCCTGCGAGATCGCCCAGCGCCGCCTTGACCCCACCCAGATTTAACCACGCCTGCCAGTACTCGGGGTCCTCGGCCACCGCCCGCTCAAATGCCGCCAATGCCCGCTCTTTGTCTCTGGCCTCGACATGGGCGTTGCCCAGATTGTAGTGGATGGCCGCATCCCCTTCCATGTCCATCGGCGCTAGATGACTGTTGGCCGCCAACGCAAAGACCAAACAGACGGCCAACCCCAGCCCCAAGTTGCGCCAACAGCCCGCCCTCCCCCAGTCCCACAGCGCCCACACCCCATAGGCGGCAAAGACTATGAGCACCGGCAGCACTGGCACCCGGTAGCGCGCCGCCACAAAAAACGCAATCACTCCCAGACAATAACACAGCACGTACAGCAGTGGCCACGTCGGTCCGATCCGCCGCAGACTCAGCAGCATTCCCCACAGCGCCAGAGGAGCCACCAAGCCAAAGGGGAAAGCAATACCCGCTTTCCACAGAGTCGCCGACAGCACCGTTGAGTACGTGCGCCAGAAGTAAATCGGCTGGTTGCGCCCCCGCTCATCGCCGTGCCAAAACGCCCCTAACTTGTGCCCCATCAACCCCAGCCACCCAATCGGATCGCCCCGGATGTAATCCCAAGCTCGCACGGCAAAATAAGCCGACTTAGCCGAGGGCCGTTCAATCCCCTCCCGCGCCGGTTGGGTAACTAAATCGTCCCACTCCCACCCCGGACGGATGGCCACAGTCTCTGCATAGTCGGGGTTATTGCCGATGTACAGGTTGATCCCCGCGTTATAGGAAATCCCCACCCCGTCGCCGCCGATGGCCCAATTGCGCCAAGCCACCGGCGCGATAGCCAAGACCACGCCGAATGCGAACGCACCAGCCCAGATCAAGCCCTGCCGACGGGGAGTGGTCCATAAGAGGACGATGGGCACGGCGACTGCAAAAGTCAGCACCGTCGGCACGGCCAACGCACCGACGCCAAAGGTCACCCCCGCACCCAAAAATCCCCAACGGCTCGGACGACGCCAGACGAGCAACAGCATCACTAGGGCCAGCAGATCAACGAAAGCGGCCAATGAAGCCGGCAACAGCTCGCCGTCAAAAAAGATCAACGGTCCGCACAGCGCCGAGCCGATCCCAGCTAGCAACCCCACCGCCGGATTGAACAAAGCGCGCCCGATCCACCAACTCATCGCGCAGACCAACGCCCCTAGCAAAGCCTGCACAAAGCGCACGGCGTAAAAAAATGATTCTGGAAAAAGACTCTTTACCGCCCCGAGGAAATACGGGTACAGCGGCGGCTGCCAAAACGGCCCCTCGCCGATGCCCAACCAGTTGCCCGCAGCCAAGCGCTGGGCATGGTGGGTGTAGGTCTTGGCATCGACCGCCGGATGTGCAAAAAGCGGACTCGCATCCGCTTCGAAGATATAGACGACCCGCACCACCAAGGCGAGGGCGAAGACGAGCCAGCCTAAGCGTCCGGCCTGTAGCCCAGCGATCATTGCGAATATACTCGCTGAATGGTATCGTTAGTGGCCATCAACCAACAGACAACTATGCGCTCATCCTTCCTCGGCACCTGTTTCTCCTTCGTCCTCGTCCTAGTCTTTACCGTCTGCATGGCCTTTACCAGTGTGCGGACCTATGTCCTCTATGGTAACTACACAGGGCTGACTGACCACTTCAACACCGTCGGCGTCATCTTCCTAATCTTCTGGATTGTGGTCGTCGCCCTCGCGCTGCGCCTGCTCCACCCGCTCCTGCGCCTCTCGCCAGCCAATTTCGCCTTGGTCTATGCCGCGCTCATGGTCGCTGTAGTGCTGCCCTCAATGGGCTTTGGCGGCTACTTCATCCCTTTAATCGCCGGCGTCTTTTACTACGCCACCCCAGAAAACAACTGGTCCGACCTGCTCTGGCCGCACATCCCCCACTGGGCCGTCCCCCGCGACCTCGAAGCGATCCGCCAGCTTTTTGAAGGCACGGATGCGGCCGCGCCCGTGCCTTGGGCCTTGTGGGCTGGGCCGCTGTTGTGGTGGGGCCTCTTTATGCTGGCCTTCTTCTTGGTCAGCATCGCGCTGATCAGCCTCGTCCACCACCAGTGGTCGCACCAAGAGCGCCTAGTGTACCCCCTCGCCGCCGTCCCCAACATGCTCCTCGAAAGCTTGGAAAACCCCGCCGCGTCCATTCTCAAAAGCAAGCTATTGTGGCTGGGGTTTCTCATCGCTTGGATACTGCCGACCGTCAACATGCTGGACCGAGTATTGGATATCGAGATCATCCACGGCTTCGGCATCCCCGGCGGCCGCATCGAGATCCGTCAATTCGGGCTTAGTTACGGGCTTAACACCGACCTGCTGGTCGTGGGCTTAAGCTATTTGGTCGGCCTCAACGTGCTGTTCAGCGTCTGGTTTTTTCACATAATCATCGCTGCCGAAGGCGCTCTGCTGAACTGGCTGGGTATTTCCCTAGCGCTGCCGGCCCAGCCCCACGCACCTGACGTGCTGCTCGCCCATCAGCAGATTGGCTCGCTCGCGTGCAACGTCGGAATCTCGCTGTGGATGTCGCGCCACTTCTTGCGCCGCCAGTGGCGGCTAATCATCAGCGGTGCCCCAGACCGCGACAGCCCGATCTCGCCACGTGTCGCCGCTTTGCTCGGGCTTGTCGGGCTGACGTACATGGCTGGCTTTCTCTGGGCCAGCGGCCTGAGTCTGATCTGGAGCATCATCTTCCTGCTGGTCGCGTTGGTGATCTTCTTCGGCATCGCCCGCCTGTTGGCCCAGACCGGGATTGGCCGCCTGCGCGCTCCAGCCTCCGTGCCGCCGATCCTGACCAATCTCGTGGGCACCGCCCCTTTTGGCGCCCAAGGGCTGAGCGCAATGGGGCTGAGCATGGTCTGGACCGCCGACTTGCAACTCTTTTTAATGGGCACCCTCGCCCACGCCTTCAAGGTCTGCGAGCCAGCCCGGCTCAAGATCAGTGGACGCAAGCTGGTGTTCTTTTTGTCCGCCGCCATGATCGTCGGCCTCATAACCACCATGGTCTGCTACATATGGCTGGGCTACCGCCACGGACTGCTCCACGGCTACCGCTGGTACTTCGTCATGTCGCCGCAATACCACTGGTCTTGGGTCGCCAATTCGATCAACAATCCCAATCCCGCCGAGCCGCTAGTGGCCGTGTTCCTCGCCATTGGCGCTGGCCTCGCCGGGCTGCTCGCGCTGGCCCAGTACCGCTTCGCCGGCTGGCCCTTGCACCCGGTGGGACTGGGCATCGCCCTAACCAACACCGTCTCCATCGACTGGTTCGGGATTTTCTTGGCCTGGCTAATCAAACTCCTGGCCCTGCGCTACGGCGGCATCCGGCTCTACCGCACCCTGCTACCCTTTTTCATTGGCCTGATCTTGGGCACCTGCGTTGGCGTCGGCGGTGCCGCGCTGGTCTATGCGTTTTACTATTACTGAACCAACCACTGCAAGATCTAATCGGGATCGGTCCCCACCCCGTCGAGACGCGCCATCTCCTCGTCTCCTAGCTGCCAGTCGAACAAATCCAGATTGTCGCGCAAATGGCTCGTTGAACTGGCCTTGGGGATGACGATCATATCCTTTTGCAAAAGCCACTTTAAGGCCACTTGCGCTGGGGTTTTTCCGTGTTCGGCGGCCACCTGTTTTAGGGCTTCGTCCTGGGCGAGGTCACCCTGGGCCAGCGGGCGGTGTGCCGTCAGCACCACGTTGTGGGCGTGGCAATGGTGCCGCAGCCTTTCGCGGTTGCGGCGCAGGTGATACTCCACCTGATTAGTGCAGATCGGCAAGCCGGTGGCGGCTCGAGCCCGGTCGGTCTGCTCAATGCTGAAATTGCTGATGCCAATACTCTTGGCCTGACCGGCCTCGTAGATCTTTTCAAAAGCGGCCAAGGTGCGCTCCACCGGCACGCCCTGACCGGGGCTGTGGATGAGCAGGAGATCAACGTACTCGGTCTGTAGATCGCGCAGAATCTCCTCCATCTGCTCCAAGGTCGCCTCGTACTCCAGATGCGAATGCCAGATCTTGGAGGTGATAAAGAGACTCTCGCGGTCCGCCCCGATCTCCTTGAGGACTTGGCCGATGGCGTCCTGATTCTCGTACATCCAAGCCGAATCCAAATGCGTATAGCCCATTTCGAGGGCCTCTTTGACCACGTCTTTGCACGGCTGGCCGCGCAACATCCAAGTGCCCAACCCCAATTGTGGAATGGCGTGGCCCGAGGCCAAGGTAATGTTTAGTGTGCTCATGTCGATTTCTCCTCGTGTGGATAGCTGTTCTTGCCGAAAAAAATAAAACGGGGAAGAGGCCCTAAAGCCCCTTCCCCTGTTTGGTCTCTCCATAAAAGAAGACTACGGCGTCCCCTGGTGAATCACCTTCTCGATCAGGCTGCCCGTAAAAGAAAGCCCCACCCCATAGGTCGAACCGGCGAAATATCTGTTGCCGCTGACCGTCATGCGCGCCTGAGCTTCAAGACTCACGTTGGGATGGAGTCCAACCAAGACCGTCGGCGCTAGGTAAGAGACGCTTTGGTTGAGCGTTTCTGGTTGACCCGGATTGCTTAGAGCGTCGTACTCGGCTCCGGAAATGCTTTCGTACTTGAGGGCGACGAGGAGTTTGTCCATCGGGCTATAGCCGGCCTCGGCGTTAAGGACGAACTCGGCACCCGGAGTGTAGCTGCGATCGGGGTTGGGATCAGAGTCTGTGTATTCGCCGCGCCAGCGATACCCCAAATCGACATTGGCGTAAACAGGCACTGGATAAAAGGAGCGGCCCAGTTGCGCCACAACGTCAAAATCCCATTGGCCGCCGGTTATGGAAAGGGCCTCGGGCACTTCTCGGTAGTCGCCCATAGGGGCTTTGAATCCCAACTTCAGCGTACCCACCAAGTCTGCGCTGTTGACGAGGTTAATTTTGGCAAATCCGCGTATATCGCCTATGCCCGATTCCGTTTCCAGTGCCGGCGGCGGAGTCGCCACATCATTGCTCTCGTCCTTATCGACGAACTTGTTGCTGAGATAGGGAATCTGTAAGCCGAGGTCGATTTGGTCGGTTACGCCATAGCGAATGTCGAAATAGACTTGCGAGGACTCGTAGCGGGCGTCCGCCGGCATGTCAACCGCCTCGCCATCGGCATCATAGTGCTGCTCGGTCGATTGCGACATGACCGTAACCTTGCTCCACATCTGCCCCTGTTCGAGCGTCCAAGCCCCGGCCGCGGCCATCTGCGCCAGCAGCACGGTGAGGGCCGTGATGAACAAGGGAATTGCACACGGGGTGAACTTCTGGTGCAGACGCGATAGACGCGAATGCGGGGTGCGGGGGAAATGATTCATTCCGATCCTTTCTGATCGAGTCCTCGCGCTTGAAAAACGCCGAGGACGAGGTTGAGATGAGGTGAGAAACGTTGCTTAAAACCTGACGTTGTGCATCCTTTGTCATGCCTGATTGAGCCGAAGTCCGCATCGTGTGCAAGACTGGATTCCCGCTTTTGCGGGAAATGACCCCGGCAAGACGCAAACACCAGACCCGGCATAAGAATACGCAACGTCAGTTACTAAAATTACGGCTAAAAAATCTATCCGCTCAAGGCGACCTACCCTTTCACGCGGCGAAAATAATCCTCGGCGTCGTCTTGCGGCACATAACCCAAGTCCTTCCCGGTGGCCTCCAAGTCAAATACGCGCCGTCCGTTGCCGCTGACCACATAGGCCAACAGATACTGAGTGTCCACTTCCAAGGCCCGACGATGAGCTTCAATGCAGTCCCGGTGGCTGAGGAACATGGCCCGCATATAGTCCTCGGCAGAGGTACCACACATGGTAGTCGGATCGTCCTTAGCAATAATCCAGCCGATGCGCAGACCGACGAATTCGAGGCCGTAGCGCTGACTGTACAGCTTGCCCATGTTTTCGCCGAAGAGCTTGGAGACCGCGTACATGGAGTCAGGATTAGGCGGCTCGTCCAAACGCATGCGGATGCGCTTGGACGGATCCAAAGTCTCAGGAGTAGTCAAAATAGTATTGCCGTGCTGAGTGTGATTAGTCGAGGCAAAGACTAGGCGTCTGACCCCGGATCGGCGGCACTCTTCCAGCACCTGGTACATGCCTTCGAGGTTGTGATCCCGCACGCTTTCCCAAGAGGCGCTTGGGCTAGGATCGGCCGCTAGATGAATCACTGCTTCCAGCCCCTCAAACGCCCCTTCGACCTCTGCGGCGCGGTCGAAATTGACGATAGTGGCGGGAAAATCAACCGGGCGGCGCGTGAATGCCTTGAATTCGTACTCAGCTCCCAAGCCGGCCAGCAACACGCGGCCAATGGTGCCGTTGGCCCCAGTCAGGCCAATGCGGGTATAACGCGTCATGGTGTATGCTCCTTGCTCGATCTCACGACAAAGGTCCGTTGGCTATTCTCGCGCAGCACGAGCTCCCGGTTAAAGGTATGCTCGCCCACGCCAGTCAGCCTGAAGTGCTTAATTTTGATCTGCCCATACAAAACATCCAAGACAATGCGATAGCCCGACTGGCGTTGGGCAATGCGCACCGTGCCCCAAGCAGCGCCATTTGACCAGAAAAAGGTCCCTATCTCTGCGGCAAAGGCGATGGACTTTGTAACTCCCGAATAATTAAATCCCGTCAGCGCCAGCACCCCGGCCCAAGCAACCATGGCCCGGGCGTAGTGATGGCCGCATTCGGCTTCGTCAAAGGGACTGCGTTTCGCCCCATCGTAGCGATTGCGAATGTCGCGCATGGTTTGCAGACCGTTTTTGCGCTGCCCTTCGTAGAGCATGCCAATGGCCGCGGTGTATTCAAACCCAGTCATCACTTCCGTGAAATAGGGAAATGGGTTGTCGGGCCGCTCGTGGGGATAGCTCGCCATGAGCAAAGCCGATTCATCGCCCAAGGCATAAGAGCGCATGCAGTTGAAGTGATCCGTCAGCTTCTTGCGGTGGTTGTACTTGCGGATGCTCTTGAGGGTTTGGCGCACGTGGGCGCGCTTGGTCAGATAGCCCAAACCGCAGACGTGGGCGAAAAACTGGCCGACGAGCTGATCTACCAGACAACCGCGGCCGAGTTGGTAATCGGGATCGGAGAGTTCCGCCGCGCCCATACTCAGCCGCAGCGAGGCGGCTACTTTTTTGGGTGGCTCAATGCGATGCTCGTAGTATTCGCCATTGAACAATTGCTCGTCGATATAGGCGCGGCCACTCTCGTAGAGCCGCCGGCAAGTTTGGGCAAAGTCGGATTCCCCCAGATAGGCCGCCATTTCCTCGCCGGCGCGCAGAGCACCCAGATACCAGATCCCCATTTGCGGATTAGGGCCGTAGTATTCAACATCCATGGTGTTGTGCTGACAGCCCTCCATAACGCCGTCACCGTCGCCGTCCCACCCCCCTTCGATCCAGCAAAATTCAAGGGCCTTTTTGACCTTTGGCCAAATCGATTGCAGGAAGGCATCGTCGCCGCAAAGCTGCCAGTCGCGATAGGCTTTCATAATACAGCCCATCTGACCGTCGGCCGCGGCCTTGCCAAATTCTTGTGCGCGACTGAGGGGCAGATGGACGCGAAAGTTCATCATGCCTTGGTCGTCGGTGGCGTGATTGAATTCGGTATCGCGCATCGTGCGGGCCAGATCGCCAAAGAGAAACGCCGTACTTTGTTCGTAATTCCACACATGCGTACAGGAGCCCATGCAGCAGCCGCTGTGATCGTTGTAGCCCTCCCAGCCAAATAAACGTCCATCCGGGGTGCGAAAGCACGTTTGCGTCCGCAGGGTGCTGAGATTGAAAAGAGCGGCTTCCTTTACTACCTCGGGCAGGTCGCTTGCCGCAAAGGCTGAGACAAAGCGCACGGTCTGTTGTTCGAGCTTTTTGAGCCTCGGCGCGGTTTTGCCGGCCACGTCCCACGCATCGCCATAGTGCGTCGCATAGTAGTTGCCAAGGTGCGGATCGTCGCCCGGCGACCACGTGTGCCGATTGGGAAAGTGCCACGTCAGCAAGAAGGTGATGGTCTTGCTCGCCTTGGGCAGAATGGTGGTGCGCACCGCGAGCGAAGCACTCGGCATGTCAACCCCTTCGCTAGGGCGCTTTTCCACCCGACCATCGGCGGCAAAGTCGTCCCAAAAGTCGAGCAGCGACGTGCCCCACCCGGCTTTTTTCCAAGCCGTGCGATAGGTAACGCCCGTTTTGGCCGTGGTGGTCAGAGCCATAGTGCCATAACTGATGGCGGCGGGATCAACCCCTTTGCTGTCCATGAAAATGCCCTGACAGTGCGCTGCCTTGCGAAAGCGATTGCGATTGGCCTGGGCCAACTCTTCCACGCCATCGTTGCCAATAAAATTGGGCAGCGAGCCGCATACCGAGGCCGTGACGCGCGTGTTGGTCCGATTGGTGAGCGTATAGCGCAGTACTGCGATGGGGATGCCGCTGTCATCGGCATTGGCGGGAATAAGCGGGTTAAACGCTTCGAGACAAACCGCGACCGGAACGTGCGGATCGGATAGCTGGACCTGTGCAAGTGGATAGGCCGCGGCAAACGAACATTGTGCAAAGCGCGGCAAGCCGTGATTGGCCGCCACACTGCCGCTCGAACCCTCGTATTCGGATACGTCCACCGGCCCTTCGAGCGCACGGGTGGCGGATGGGCCGCCAGCGGGTTTGGCGTACAGGGCAAAAAATGGCCAACCCCCTCGGCCTCCATCGCTCATTGGGACAAATCCCTTGGCCGGGCGGTTCATCAACTCCCAGTCGCGCAAATCCCCGCGTCCGCCTAGGGAAACTGTGCCCGTGCCAATGCCGCCAATGGGCATGGCGATGTTGGCTAGGTGATCCCGATCATAGTGCTTGAGTATCGGCCAATTGGACATCGTGATTACTCCTCGGTGTGAATGGGGATGGTAGGGGCGACCGATCGGTCGCCCCTACTGCGTCCATCTGCGGATCTAAGGCGTCGGAGCCTCCGCGTCAATCAGCCCTTCCTGTTTAAGCTCGGCCCAATAGTCGGCAGGAATCGCGCACTCTAGGCAATCCACATTGGCGGCAACTTCCTCGACGGTCCGCGCTCCGGGAATGACGGTCGCCACTGCCGGATGTCCAAAGGGAAATTGCAGCGCCGCGGCCGACAAGGGCACCTCGTGCCGCGCGCAGACCGCCTCAATGCGTCGCACCTTCTCCAGCATATCTTCCGGCGCTGGCGCGTAGTTGTAATACGCACCTTCGACTGCCCCGGTAGCCAAAATCCCCGAGTTATACGGCCCGCCAATCACGATCCGCACTCCCTTCTCCGAGCACAGCGGCAACAACTCGCGCAGCGATTCCTGCTCCAAGAGCGTATAGCGGCCAGCCAGCAAAAAGGCGTCGAAATCCCCGGCGCGAGCAAAGTCGGCCAACATCTGCCATTGGTTCATACCCAAGCCAAGCGCCTTGATCACCTTTTGCTGACGCAGTTCATCGAGCGCAGGATACGTTTCAGCCATCACTTGATCGAAGTACCCCCGCTCGCCCGGCGTCCAATCCGGCTCAATGCTCTTCCCCTCGTCCGGGTCGTGGATCAGCACCAGATCGAGGCGATCCATTTTGAGGCGATCCAAACTCCCCTCTATCGAGCGCAGCACGGCGTCGCGCGAGTAATCGAAATAGCTGGTCATCTCAGGCGCATCCACGAACAGATCGACGTAATCGTCGCCGGGCTTTCGCTCCACCAGTGTATAGCCCACCTTGGAGGACAGGACGATCTCGTCGCGGTTGTAGCGCGCCAGCCCCGGCCCCAAGCGCGTCTCGCTCAAGCCGTAGCCGTACAGCGGCGCAGTGTCGAAGTAGCGCACCCCAGCCGCAAAGGCCGCGTCTAGCACGTCCAGCCCCTCTTGCTCGCTCAGCACCGAGTACATATTGCCAAAGGTCGTGCCACCCATCCCCAAGCGCGTCACCTCCAAGCCGTGCGGCCCAATTTTTTCTCTATCTCCTGCTCGCATTAATTTTTCCTCCTCAAAAAATCGGAATCCGATTACCGGTCTCCCCGGTGATATAGTCGAAGAGTACCCAGAATCCCGAGACAAAAATGTGTCCCAAAATAAACCCTAAAAATAGCGGTCGTAGCTGTCTATAGAGCGTCACCCCCCCGTATTTGAGCACCAGTGCCTTCAAGACCCAGCCGATAAAAATGCTGAACCACGTCCAGATGATCGTCAGCGTCGCGCCGATGGGGAAACCGAGGTAATGCACCGGCCACCAGAGGAAGTGGTGCCGGGCGTACATCAACAACCCCATAATCGCCGCGCCGATTCCCGCGAACATGAAGCGCGGCCCGATCTCGCCAAAGTCGTTTAAGGGGTGTCTCGGATTGGCGATCTTGTAGGCCGAGTCGCCGTGGACAATCTCGCCGAAGCGATTGTAGAACCACCAGTCCAAATTAATGCCCCCGTACTGATACCCCATCCACACCACCATCCATATAGACCCAACCAAGCCGACCACAATCGAAAGCATCAGCGCCCAAAACAGCGGTCGTCCTCGCACCTGGCCAATATCGGCCAGCTTGAGCCCATTGATCGCCGAGGCCATCACCATGGTGCGCAGATCGCCCGCCCAGCTAAAGGTCATCCCTAAACTCACCAACCCCGACGGACCAATCGCCTCCGTGCCTACCGCGTCGATCACAAACGGCTGCGCCGTCATCTGTGCCCGCGCAAACCCCAACCCACCCTCGGCGACGATCCGAGTCAGCCCGTAAAAGATGCAAAATGCGATAAAAAGGAAAAACAACGAGACCCACCAAGGCACGCCCGATAGGGTCAGCCAGCCCGTAGCGTACCCGCTGGATAGGACCAAGACAATGAGCGCCGTCCGATACGAGAGAATCTCCTGCGAATCGTCCAGTCCCCCCTCGTTGTACAGAGCCTTGCGCCAGACCTGCCGCAGATAGCTGCGGCTGTTCCACAGCCCGTAGAGCACCAGCACCAGCATGGCCCCCATCCCCTCGTAGGACACCGACATCGAGCCTTCCATAAACAGATCGCGGCGGCCGGGCAGCGAATAGCCGAGGACGTTCTCGGTGGTGATCTGCGCTTTGGTCAACAAGTGGAAGAGCCAAATGCTCAATCCCACGTCTAAGCTCAAAAAGTACGCCAGCCCCAGCGCGACAAAGTTCACATTCGTCGTCAGATGCAGTGCGTGGTTAAACAGCGAGACGCTATTGCGCAACTGCACTTCCGGGATAAAGGGGAAATAGTGGTTTAAGGCGTTGGTGCTATACAGCAAAAAGGGCAGCGCGAACCCGATCCACAAAAGCGGCCTTTTAAACAGCGGAACGACGATGGACCCGCTCTTGCCTTCTTCGGTCAGGTCGATGGGTAGCTGCAGCAGCGGAAAGGTCAAGCGGTCGTAGTCAACCCACTGGCGGCGGACGATCGACGCGATGGAAATCATCATCAGGTAGATCGCCAGAATGAACGACACCCAAGCCGCGAGCGGCACCATCCAGTGTTCCCAAGGAATGGGCTGCCCCTTGGGTAGGCCCTCGAAGAAATACTTGATTGCGTCTGGGTCCTGCGGCACCATCCACTCGCGGACGTAGGGATGCAACAGTTCCGACCAATTGTTCTCGGGCGTGGCGTAGTAGTAGATATTGGGCAACATGGCGATCAAATTGCCCGTAAAACCCCAGGTGGGAATGGCTGAGCCGATGATCATCATCGCGTAGATGACGATCAGCTCGGAGCGGTTAAAACCCCAAGAACGGCGCAGCAGCTTGAGCGCGGGATTGATAAAAGCCACCACCAGAAAGAACAGGAAAACCGCCCCGGCGGTGATGTAATCGGAGGACATACCCGCGGTGGCCATCGCCAGCCGGGCATAGGCGAAAAACATGTTGATCGCCAGCGAGAGCAATGCACCCACGGCGAACGAGCGATAGGCAAAATTACCGGGCATTAGGGCATCTTAGGATATTATTTATTTTATCGCAAATGGGCGGCGATTTGTGGCCGGCCAAGCCGCATTCTATACTTAGCGCACCTCAATTCACAGCAAAGGATACCCTATGACAGCGCTCAAAGTCGGCATCATTGGCCTCGGCGGCATCGCCCGCTCCCACTGTGATTCCATCGCCCATCTCGATGAAGTAGAAATCGTCGCAGTCGCCGATCTGTTCGAGGAGAAGCGGCGCGAGTACATGGACAAGTACCACATCCCCAAGGGCTATTCAACGCACCACGAACTCTTAGAGGATACCGACGTCGATGCGGTCGCCGTCGTCCTCGGCCACCAGTTGCACCACCAGCTCACCATCGACGCCTGCCGCGCCGGTAAACACGTGCTCGTCGAAAAGCCCATGGCCATCAATCTAGAGCAATGCGACGCCATGGTCACCGCGGCCGCGGAAAACAATGTCAAGCTGATGGTCGGGTTGTCGCAGCACTTTTACAGCACCAGCCTCAAGGCCAAGGAAATCCTCGATTCTGGCCAACTCGGCCCTGTGATCACGGCTGTCAGCTACATGTCGAAAAACTGGAATTTCGCTGGCCGCCGACCCCAGTACCGCAGCCGCTTCCACGGCGGCGGCATGTGGTTGACCAACGGCGTCCACGTCGTCGATCGGCTCACGTGGGTGATGGCTTCGCAAGCCGCGTCGGTCTCGGCCGCCATTGGCACCCGCGCTCACTACCAAGCCAGCGACGATTCAGCCACCGCCTTTATCCGCTACAAAAACGGCCTCGCCGGCACGGCCGTGGCCGTGGGGTTCGCCGACGGTGCGCCGAATTTTGAATGTCAAGTGATCTGCGCCAACGGCTCGCTGCGCTTCAGCCAGCACGGCGAGAAGTACGTCAAAGTAGGCCAAGGCGATACGTGGGAAGACGTCCCGTTTGAGGACGCGCCGACCGAGATGTACCACGAGTGGAAGAGTTTTGCCGAGGCCATCGCGCTCAACATCGAGCCGCCGACCCACGGCCAATACGGGCGGCACATCATGGAAATCCTCTTCGCCGCCGAAGCCTCGTCCCTCACCCGACGCGAGGTCAAAATAGGCCGCAGGCCGCATTGGCAAACCCAGACTTCCGGCTCGCCCGTGACCATCCAGCACGGCTGGATTTGAGAAGCTGTCTGGAAGTATTCGTCTGCATGCTCAGCGTTGATGGTATGCTTCCTGTCATGCTGAGCGAAGCGCAGCGGAGTCGAAGCATCTCTCGCTAGAATTTCAGTCCTTCCGGACGGCTCTAATGCGCCAGCGGCGTCATATCCCCAGCCTGCGCCACTTCCTCTAGCTCGGCCACGCTCGCCGCGCCGCTAGAAACGGTCGAGACCCGCTCGTCGGCCAAGCCCCAGCGAAACGCACTCTGCGGCAGCGTGGACTCCTCCTGCTCTAGCCGGGCAATAGTCGCCCAAGCCCGCTGCCGCTCTTCCTCGCCCTCAAACCGACGCTCCACCGCCGCGCGCTGGTCCTTGCCAGCGACGTACATACCCCCAGCCAGCACCGTCGCCAGCACCACGCCCATATCGCTTTGCGCAGCGGCCGGCAAAACTTCATCCGCCGCTAACTGCACACAGGGATGGTAGTCGTGGTAGCACAAGACCGTATCAAATTCTCCAGTCGCCGCCAGCCGCGCCAGCAGAGGGATGGCCCGGCCCGTCACGCCGATAAAATCGCACAGCCCCTGTTTTTGCGCGGCGCGCAAGCCCTCCAAAGTCCCGCCCTTTTCCACGATCCGCTCCCAGCCCGCCATGTTCACCTCGTGGATCTGCGCCACCGTCAGCTTAGTTAGGCCCAGCAAGGCCAAGCTGCGCTCCAAGCTCTGCAAGACCGAATCGCGCCGGTAGTCAAAGTCTTCCGGCCTAAACCCTACCTTAGTCGCCAAGTAAAAGGGACGGCGCTCCCCAGCCAGGGCCTTGCCCAGCAGTTCTTCGCTCGCCCCGTAGAGCGGTGCTGTGTCGATGTAATTGCAACCCAAATCCAACGCGCGCCGCACAATCGCTTGGGCATTTTCCTCGGCGCGCTCCGGCTCCTCCTTGCCCCCCAAGTAGGCCCCGCCCAAGCTGACCGCACTCACCTGCAATTGTGTGCGCCCAAATCGCCGATAGTGCATGGTTCTCCTCCTCGTGGCGTTACTGCCCTATCCCTCCACCGGCTCCAGCCCGAGCAACACCAACAGCCAAGTATTGTGCCAGTAGGCGCTGTTGATATAGGGGTTTTCCGCCGACGGCCAGTTCTTCCAATAGGTCTGGTTGTGCGGGATGCGGTGATACCACTGCACGATGGGGATGGAGGGCAGCTCGGCCAGCCAGATTTCCATAGCCTCGCGGAAGAGCGTCTGCAGCGCCGGATCGTCGGGTGCAGTCTGCCCCATCTGATCGACCAGTGCGTCAAACTCCGGGTTCGACCAGCGCCAGAATCGCTCGGAGTGCGTGCCAGTGGGCTGGACGAAGCGGCTGTGGTAGAGCCGCAGTGTGAAGTACGGATCGCGCACGCTCGCGCCATTGCCCATCAAGAAGGCCCGCGCCGCGCCCTGTGCCATGCGCGAAAACGCATCGGGCGTCATGCGGAAGTCGGCGTCGAAACCCGCCCGCTCCAACTGGGCGACCAAGACCGGCGCTAAGTCCGTAAAAATATCGAAAATGTCAATGACGATCTTGAGCCGCTCGCCCTCTTTGGTCCAGAAGCCCTCGGCGTCCTTGCTCCACCCTTTGCGCTCCATAATCGCCGCAGCCTTGGCCGGGTCGTGGACGCCGATCTCGTACTTTTCCACCAAGTCTTGAATCGTGTCGGTGTATTGGCGGATGGGCGGGAAGTCCGGCAGCGGCAGGTGCGATTTGGTCCCAGCTCCCTGCCAGCCAATGGCCACCAATTGGTCGCGGTCAATGGCGTAGTTGATGGCGCGGCGGATCTCCGGGTCGTCAAACGGCGGCTCCAAATTGTTAAACCCCAAGCACACCGGCCACCAGTCGAGATACCCGAGCGGTAGCTCGCGCCCGGTCCACGTAGAGACGTTGGGATTGGCGTCGAGGATCGACTGTATATTCGGCGGCCGGATGTCGAGGCAAGTGTCCATGGCGTTGGAGATCAAGTTCTGCACCCGCTTGGTCTCCTCCATGTGCGTCAGGTAGATGATGCGCTCCACGGCCGGAGGCTGGCGAAAGCCCGTCTTCTGCGCCCACCACCCCGGGCGCAAATCCCACACCCGCTGCGCAGGCACGGAAATGAATATCTCGTACGGGCCGCTGGCGACCGGCCAGCCTTTTTCTTGGTCGAAGTTGTTGAACGTCTGCGGGTCTTGCCCCTCCCAAATGTGCTTGGGTACAATGGGGACGCCGTTGTCAAAGTTGTTGGTAAAGTAGCTGAAGACAAAGCGTGGATTGGGCTTGGTCAGCGCGATTTTAGCTGTGTGATCGTCGGTCGCCACCGCGCTTTTTACCCACGTCTGCATGTCGGTGGAAAAAGACAGATGCGGCGCGTTGTCCTTGAGCATGTTGATCGTAAAGACCAAGTCGTGCGCCGTCCACGGCTGCCCATCGCTCCACTCGACCCCATCGCGAATGTGGATGGTGATCTCGGTGTAGTCTTCGTTGTACTCGTGCCCGGTGGCGATCCAGGGGATGATGTTGTCGGCGTGTGGATTGTAGGCGTTGTAGAAATACAGCGGCTCGTACTGGAAATTCCAACCCGTCTTGGAGACGCCGGTCAGCAAAAACGGGTTAAACGAGTTGTAGTCCTTGATCTGCCCGCTACAGTCCTGCAAGCTGGAACAATCCATGACCAAGGTGCGGCTCCGAGGCACATTCTTGTGCCCTCCGTCGCCACAGCCAACCAATAGTACACCCACTAAGCACAACAACAGGCCCTGCATGACATTTCTCCGGAAAATTATTTTTGCGCGTCGGCTGCGGCCGAAAACACTTCGTTTAGATCGCCGCTTTCCAACACCGGCGACTCCGCGTGCAGAAAACAAGCCACCGCCCGCTCGGCCTCCGGTCGATAAAACGGCGGCGCAGCCGCACACTGCGCCATAGCTTGGGGACAGCGCAGCACGTAGCGGCAGCCAGTAGCCATCTCTTCGGCCTCTATAGCCTCTATATCGACCACTTCCTTTTCTTCCACCGCTTCGTCGATCCACTCGCGCCCCGGCTCGGGCACGGGAATCGAGTGAATTAGCTCGCGCGTATAGGGGTGCTGCGGGTCCTTGATCACCTTCTCAGTGTGGCCAGCTTCGGCCACAGCCCCGTGGAACAGGATGACGATGTTCTCGCTGACTTGGTACGCGGTTGTCAGATCGTGGGTGATGTAGATGAAGGAGATGCCGAAGTCGCGATACAGTGCGTGCAGAGTGGAGAGAATGGTGGCGCGGAGCGAGGCATCGACCATGGACACTGGCTCGTCGGCGATGATCAACTTGGGCTTGAGCAACAGCGCGCGCGCAATGGTGATGCGCTGGCGCTGCCCACCCGAAAGCTGGTGCGGATAGCGGCCCAACGTTTCCTCGGGCCGCAGTCCGACCGCGCGCAGGGCCTCGCGTATCTTGTCGTACGCATCGGCCTTGGACGCGGCCAATCCGAACTTCCGCACCGGCGTCGTCAGGATGTGATCGATCTTGTAGAAAGGGTTGTACACCTCAAAGGGATCTTGAAAGATCGCCTGTACGTCCTTGCGGAATTGCCGCCGCTCCTCCTTTTGTAGGTCGTGGACATCGCGGCCTTGGTAGCGCACCTCGCCGGCACTGGGATTGAGCACCCCGAGCAACATGCGGGCGATCGTGGTCTTGCCACTGCCGGACTCGCCGGCAATCGTGGTAAAGGAGGGCCGGTCGGCGTCAATCGACAGGGAAAAATCGTCAACCGCGACAGTCTCGGTACTGGGGCCGAAGCGCTGGCCGCCGCTGCGGAAAACCTTGCGCAGATGGCGCGCCTCAAGCAGCGGGGGCATCGGCGTCCTCCTCGTGCAACAAACACGACGCTAAATGGTCGGGGGCGACCGTTTTCAAGGTCGGTATGCGCTGGCTGCATTGGGACATGGCTTGGGGGCAGCGCGGGTGGAAGAGGCAGCCTGACGGCGGCTCCAACAACGACAGCCCAACCCCGGGAATGCCCTTAAACTCGCCCTTGGTCTCAAACGAGGGAATGCTAGAAATCAGGAGCTGGGTATAGGGATGTTGCGGGTTGTGAAAAATCTCCTCGACCCGGCCCACCTCGACCAGTTTGCCGCCGTACATGATGCCCACGCGCTCGGCGAACTGAGCCATCAGACCCATGTCGTGGCCCACCAAGAGCACGGTGGCATTGAGCTGGTGCTGTAGCTGGCGCAAGGTCTGCATGATTTGCCGCTGCACCACCACGTCGAGCGCAGAAGTCGGCTCGTCGGCCAAGATGAGCTGCGGGTTGAGCGAGATGGCCTGGGCAATGCAGGCCCGCTGCTTCATGCCGCCGCTTAATTCGTGGGGATAAAGACGGGCTACTTCTGGCTTCAGCCCGACCTTGTCCAACAGTTCGATCGCGCGCTCCATTTGCGCGGCCTTGGGCGGCGGGGATTCCTCGACCGCGTGCTCGCGCATCGTCAGCATCAGTTGATCCCCGATCCTCATCACCGGATTGAGCGAGTTCATCGCGCCCTGCGGCACCATGGCGACCCGCTTGAGCCGGGCCTGCCGCACTTGCTCGCGGTTGAGTTGGATCAGGTCAGTGCCGTCGTCTAGCGTCGCGCTGCCACCGGCGATGAGGCCCGGCGTCTTAATCATCCGCAACAGCGCCAAAATCAACGTGGTCTTGCCGCTGCCGGATTCGCCGACGAGGCCAAAGCGCTCGCCTTTGTACAGGGTCAGATCGACCTTGTTGACGGCGCGGGCAATGCCGCGCCGGGTCTCAAAGTGGACCTCCAAACCGCGAATGTCCAGCAGGACCTCTTTATCGGCCCTGCTCATACGGCCTTGCGCTGTTTGGGATTGGCCAGCTCGTCCAAGCCCGCCGCAGTCATCAACAAGCCGACGAAGATCACGCCGATAAAGAAGATGGGGATCGCCCACCACCACCACATGCCGCGAATGAGCGCGCTGAACGTGATGGCCCAGTAAATGGTCATGCCGACCGTTGGATCGTTCTGCGGCCCCAAGCCGAGCGCCTCCAGCCCGATCGACGAGAGAATTGCCCAATTGACGGCATTGGTGAAATTGGCCGCGAGATAGGGCAGCAGATTGGGAAAAAGCTCCTTCCAGATGATCTCGCCGTTGCTCATGCCGTTGAGTTTGGCCATCTGCACGTACGCCCGCTCGCGCATAGTCAAGACCTGTGAGCGAATCGTCCGCGTGGGCCACATCCACGCCAGCGAAGCCACCACCAAGGCCATGATGTTGACGCTAATTTCCTCGCGGATCGTCGAGGCAATGGAGACCAGCACCACCAAGCCGGGCACGGTCAGCAGCGTATCCACGAGGCCGCGGATGACCGTGTCGATCTTGCCGCCCATATAGCCGCTCGTAAAGCCGAGAAAAATGCCCAGCCCGAGCCCCACCGTGCCGGCCAACAAACCAATCCGCATAGTCAGCGGCACCCCCACCACCATCACGGCGAGCAAATCGCGGCCAGAGTCGTCGGTGCCAAAAGGGTACTCCAGCGAGGGCGCTTGCCGCGGCGGCGTAGCCAGTGGCTGGGCCAGCGAGGTATCGACGAAGATTGACCCCAAAACCCCAAACAGCACCACCAACAGGATCATGCACAAGCCGGCCGCGAGCATCGGGCTTTCGCGCAAGTAGTAGAGAATTTGGTCTAAGCGATGCATGGCTAGTGGTGGCGGCTATGGGAAATGCGCGGGTCAAGCAGCGGATAGAAGAAGTCCATCAGCATAGTCACCAAGCCGATGGACATGATGAGAATCAGCACCACGCCGTTGATAACCGTATAATCCGAGGCCTGGATAGCCTGAAAGAGCACGGTGCCGATCCCCGGATAGGCAAAAATTACCTCGACGATAACTTGGCCAGCGACCACATTGGCCAGCGACAGCCCCAGCGCCGTAAGCTGCGGCAGCAGGGCGTTGCGCAGGCCGAAGCGGAAAAAGATCGTGCGATTGCGCAGGCCATTGGCCTCGGCCAGCGTGATGTAATCCTCGCCCGAGGTCGTGACCATCATTCCCCGCATCCCCAGTGCCCAGAAGCCAACCTGCTGCAAGACAATGGCCAGCGCTGGCAAAATCGAATGGTGCAACACGTCGAGGGCAAAGGTAAGATTGAAGATCGCCAACATGCCGGGCGAGTACCCGCCCGACAGCGGAAAGAGGTTCAACTTGAGGCCCAATATGTAGAGTACGATCAACCCCAATAGATAGGGCGGAATCGCCGACATGGTCATCAGCGGCACCGCCAAGTTGCGCATAAAGCGCGGTGCCGAAGGCCAAGCCGACAGCGCCCCCATGAGCGTGCCCAAGGCAAACCCGATCAGCACTGAAACGATCATCAGCCCAATGGTCCAGGGAATGGCATTGCCGATGATCTGCCCGACGCGGGCCGGATAGTTGGCCAGCGAATAGCCCAAGTCGAGCGTAAAGGTGTCGCTGAGAAAGTTGAAGTATTGGACGTGGAGCGGTTTGTCGAGGCCGAACTTAGCCTGATAGGCCTTGACCATGGCCTCAATGCCGTCTTGGCGCAATCCCCCACTGGCGGCTAGCTGACCGAGCTTCTCGCGGATGGGATCGCGGCCCGTACCCAGCCGAGGCACAAAGAAGTTCACGCTCGCCGCTGCCCACACTACAATCAGGAAAAGGGCGACCCTTTTGACGACAAAATTCCAAGACATGAGAGATATACAGGTGAATTTGAAAAGACGTTAAAGCTAGGGAATAAAGAGCGCCTCGTCAATTGCCTCTAGAGGGTGGGAGGAAATCGGCAGGGCTCGCTGGAATTAAGGAATGGGATTATGAGTGCGACGAACGGCCGACGCGAGTTCCGATTGTGGTCTGGAATTCCTGATTGGATATGAAGCCGTACTGCTTGTCTCGATTGCCTATGAAGTTGGTCGCGTAGGGAGCAAGGGCACGATGAGCAGGGGTATTTTGTCTGTAAAGGCGCAACTCGTAACGGGTTTCACCCACGCGGGAGATTGCGGTGATGTCCCCTGTCTGCGCTAGCTTGCAATGACGCAGCGGCCCGGTTCCTAGACGAAAGTCGAGATTGTTCTCAGCCTCAAACGTCACTCGGACTTCCTCTTTGTGCCCAAGATCGACGAAATCCATCTCTATTAGGCAGGAATACGTTTTCTTGTATCCGCGTTTATTTGGTATGATGAGCGGAGGAAAGAAGTCATAACAATCCCTACTGAGCCAAAAGTACTGAGTTCCCTGTGCCTGAGCGGTTCCGGACCTCGCATTGATCCGTACGGTGTCGGCATGTCCCAAGCTCAGGATCAGCGTGATCTCATTAGTCTCATCAAGGACGATCCGAGATGACTTCTCATCGTAGAGTAGTTGCCAAGCTGGGGACGTTGTGTTAGCAAGGTTCGGTTGGTAGAAATCCCAGCGTTGTGCCAACATGGCCTCGATCATGGCGTCCCAAGAAAAGCGCAAACTGCAGGTTGTCGTCTGATCAAGCAAAATGGCCATTTCGACGTTTTGGGCCATGCCTGGTCCGGTGAAGTTGCCGCTGGTGACGACTAGCATCTCTCCGTTGCAGGTCTTCGACCCGTAGCTCTTGACGTGCATGAGGCGTTTACGGTTGACAAGGTGTATCTCGGCTCCACAGTTGAGCAGTTCCCGCACGACCTGCTGGCTGGTCAGCTTCTGCTGAGTGCTACCTCCGAAAATCGCCACTACTCGGCCACCTTGCTCAATGTGGCGGCGAAACACGGGAAAGAAGCGGACGCCGCCATTGTAATTGGCAAAGCCGGAAACAATGTAGAGCGTTCCGTCACCCGTTTCGTGTTCGCGTAGCCAAACGCGTTCAAGCAGGGGAACCAGCCCTTTGCTACGCCCGGTTGCGTACACATTGGGATGAACAGTCAGCTCGTTCATGAGTTGCGGAGTAGGACGAGAGTTTCGGCCTTGACAGCGTTACTCATGTGGTAGCCGTAGCGGTGGTACGTCTGGAGAGGAATCATTTCGTCTATAGTCCAGCCGACGCTCGTAGCGAGAGCCGCGAGATGGGTCGGGGTGTCGATGTCATGGCGAATGCCACCGAGCGTGGTGTGGTTGTGTCCGACGATGAGCCCGAAAGGGGACTTCTGGCGCATAACACCGCGTACGGCCCGGAAGCTCCGCTGCATCAAAGAGAAGTACCGATAGAGCAGGACGGGAACGGCCCGCCGACGGAACCCATCCCCCGAGCCGAGGGTCGCCTGCAACTGGCGACAGAAAGCGGCTTCGGCCTCCGGCAACCCGGCTTCATTGTTCTGCATAGCAGCAAGCATTTCGTTGCGAGTAGGGACTCGCATTTCGCGACTGCCGATTAGGTCGGCTTCAAGGCCGCGAACGTGGTCCGGCCTCAGGAGATCCAGCCAGACGAGGGACAAGCGCTGAGTGTCGATGTAGGGAAGTGCCATTGCATAGGGCGGGCTAGTAATCGCCGCATCGAAAGGAGCTTGCAGATCATTCGAGGCAATCGTGGTCACATCCTGCAAAATGGCGCGGCCCAGCGGCAAGTTTGTGCCAAGCACGGTCTGCGTCGCTTTGATGCGCTCAATGGCTCGCGTACAGTTCGCCATAAAAGCATCGATAAACGGGGTATTGGGCAACGGCGACTTACGACGGCGGCAACGCAAGTCCCGGGGATCCTGAAGTGAGTATTCGCGCAGTAAATCGCTGGCGAGCGCTAGGAAGACTGGCGCGACTTCTCCTGCGATCTTCCGGATCTCCGTGCCGACGAACTCGACGGTCTGGAGGGTGTCCGGGTTGAACCACGAGCGGAGGTACCGTCCCCTAAGATCGTCGCCGACTTGAATTGGCTGCTGCCTAGGCTGTTCTAGGTTGGTCGCTAGCTGGGCGTGAATGTCGCGCAGTTTTTTCACCGATGTGTTCAGTGCCCGTAGTTTTGCGTTAGCCAAGAATATGGCTAGCGGATTCAGATCGATGCCGCAGCCTATCACTCCGAGATGGGCACATTCGACAAGCGTGGTACCACTGCCGCAGAAGGGGTCGAGGACGTGCTGGCCGGGCTCGATGGCGAAGATATTGAGCAGTGCCTTTGCCACCTGCGGGTTGAATTTTCCCTTATACTCGTGCAGCCCGTGGACCGAGTAGCGAGTAGCCTGTCGGTTCTGGCCCAAACGCCCGCTGTCTTCAAGACTATTTTGCAGAGTCGCGTACGAATGAGGGCCACTGACCGCTCTTGCGAAGTACGTGAGACGTGAAATGCTTTCCCTGTCTGGTTCGCCGACCCATTCCACCCCATTCGAGGTTAGACGAAAGGCCGGATTCCCGAACAGGACGTCTACTTCGCGGAAGGCAAGGTCCCTTTCATAAGGATAATAGCGGTAGCCGTGCCAGATTAGGCGCATGATGTTGCCCGTCTCAACAGCAGGATTGTCTCGGTCTTGATGTTCGCGTGTGAGAGATTGAAAGACTTTCGGTTAGGCGCAAGTGCGCGTTCAGCAGCAAACACGCGCTTGAATCCGGCGGTGTGCCCTACATCCTCGATGATCTGGGCGTTGTCCACAACGTGTCCGTGGATGCGAGAGCGACCGACGACGAAGCACGCATAGCCATCTGGCACAAGCACTGCCTGGAGGAGGTCGAAGGTCTGTGCCATCTGGCGCACGAAGTCCTCGGCTGTATGGTGATCCCGCTTGAAGAAATGGGCGCGAGCACCGATCTCTTGCGTTTTCACGGCTATGGGATCAAAGCCGAGCCACCACATGCGATACTTGTGGTACAGCCAGTATTCGTACGCGTTAGGATAGGGGGGCGAGGTAATTACCAAGCCGATGCGCCCTAGGATCTGTTTCGGATCGAGAGCTAGCGTATCAGCTTCCAACACCGTAGCGGGTACGAGCGGATAGGGTCGTTTCTGCAGAACATCGCTAATACGGCGCGTCGCCTGTGCAAATCCTCGGAAAACATCTTCGGCGGCAACCTGCTTCTCCACGGCAGCATAGCGGGTGTCGCTTTCTTGATTGGAGACACGGACGATGATGCTCGACAGGGCGAGGCGGAGCGGAGCTTGGTACTCAGGCGACACCTCAGTTAGCGCACTAGTCAAGGCTGCTAGTGCTTTCTGTACTGGCCGTTGAAACCAGTGGTCGAGGTTAGGAATCGCGGGAATCACAGGGGCCCGTTCTCTTTGAGCATGGCCGAGAACGTCCCGAGCTATTTCTTCGAGGCCGGGCGGCACGGATTCGGTCTTCACCTGAGACATCAAGCAGGCGATTGGATTCACGTCGATCCCCACGGAGACGAGACCGCGCCTCTGACTTTCCACTAGAGTGGTCCCGCTACCGCAGAAAGGATCAAGGACGGCTGTTCCTACGGGGATCGGGAGAATATTCAACAAAGTACGAGGCAGTTCGGCGACGAACTTCGCCGGATAGGGGTGGAGCCCCTCAATCTCGCTGTGAGCGACTCGCGTTGGAAAATCCCAATCCACATCGGCGAGTTTTCCGATTACAGTCAAGTTTCGCATATTCTAAAATTTCTACGATGTTTATATCACCTCTGCAAGGGGGAAGTTGTCACGGCTGCTTTTGTACCGGGACACGATCCAACACTTTCACCACAATCTTTCCTTCCTTGTACACGCTCAGTAGTTTATTCGCTGGCAAGTCTTCCAGCCGCGTCACCGCGCCATCCGGCCACCGCACCTCTAGGCACTCCACGCGCTCGGCCCGGCCCAAGCCAAAGTAAAGACGCGCGTCGCTGTGGCCCAAGTAGCCCGCCGCTCCGCCGACCGACCGCACCTGCGTCCGTCCACCCGCCGTGATTCGCACCCAAGTGCCGACGACTTCAGGATCGATTTGCACCACGAGATAGCGACCAGCGCGCGGCTCATTGCGCAAGAGCGTTGGGCTGTCGTCGATATTGGTCGTGAACAGATCGACATCGCCGTCTTGGTCGTAGTCACCGCTGATAGTCGCGCGGCTCGACTTTTGCACCAACAATCCGGGTCCAGCTTCTTCCACCGCCGAGAACGCGCCCGATCCCTCGTTGGCAAAAAGCTGGTTGCGCTGGGCGTACGTGCCCCCAGCGCTGGCGTCATCGACTTGGGGATAGATGTGGCCATTGGCCACGAATAGGTCTAAGTCGCCATCGAAGTCAAAGTCGAAAAAGCGCGTGCCCCAGCCGAGATAGCCCACGGTCGGGGCCGCCAAGCCGCGCTCGGCAGTAGCGTCAATGAAGGTTCCATCGCCCGAGTTCAAATAGAGCGTATTGGTCTCGCCGTAGAAGTTGGTCACATAGAGGTCGAGGTCGCCGTCGCCGTCGCAATCGCCCGCATCCACGCCCATGCTCGCCTCAAGCTCGCCGTCGCCGTTGTACGCTACGCCGGCCTGCAAGCCTATGTCGTCCAAGCGACCGCCGTCGTTGCGGAACAGCACATTGGGCGTCTCGTCGTTGGCCACGAATAAGTCGAGGTCTCCATCGCGGTCAAAGTCTGCGGGCATTACGCCCAAGCCATAGTGGAAATTGGCCGTGGCCACGCCGGACGCGACCGTAACATCGGTAAAAACCCCGCCGTCGTTGCGATAGAGCCGGTCTCGCCCGCCTTCCATGCCCTGCGGGCCGCAAAAAACCCGCAGTCCGCCCAAATAAACGCAGGGATCCTCCAGTTCCGGGTCTTGCAGCACCGGCTCAATATCGAAGACCACATAGTTGGCCACGTAGAGGTCGAGGTCGCCATCTTGATCGTAGTCGAAAAACGCCGCGCTCGCACTGAAGTCATCGCCGGCAACCCCAGCCTGCGCTGTAACCGAGGCAAAGGTGCCATCCCCGCGATTGCGATAGAGCGCGTTGCCCCCGTAGTTGGTCACATACAAATCGCGCTGCCCATCGCCGTCGTAATCCCCCACAGCCACTCCCATGCCCCAACCGCGATCTTCGACGCCAGCTACAACCGGCACAAAAGCTCCACCATCGTTGCGGTAAAGCACATTACCTGGCCCCACACCATAGTTGGCATAAGTCGAGCCGTCCACTACATAGAGATCGAGATCGCCGTCGCCGTCGTAGTCGAAAAACGCCGCGCCGCTGCCAGTGGATTCGAGGATGAAGCGCTTGTCGGGGTCGCCGTTTACGGTGGGCTGCTCTAAACCAGCTTCCCGAGTCGCATCCACAAAGAAGGGATCGGCCTCGGCACTGGCGGCGAGCAATAAAAGGACGAGAAGCATAAAATTACGAATTAGGAATTACGAATTGCGAATTGGGGCGGGGTAATTCGTAATTCGTAATTCTCAATTCCTAATTCCATGGGCGCAACGGAAGCCTATGGTGTTGCCCTTGATGTACGAATGCGAGTCCTTGGTGTTGGTCCGCTTGTTGCACTGGGTCAAGGTCGGGCCGTTGACCCACGATCCTCCGCGCAGGAACTGCATTTTCTCGCCTCCTTGCGTCCACTCCCACACATTGCCGCCCATATCCAAGAGTCCAAAGGGGCTAGCTCCGCTCGGAAAGGACCCCACCGGCGCGGTGCGCCCGTATCCATCCTTATCCCCGAAGATATTAGCGCGTCCCTCCTCAAAGTCTCCCCCCCACGGATACTTTAGCCCTTCAGTTCCCTCACAGGCAAATTGCCATTCCTCCTGCGTCGGCAGGCGCTTGCCCGCCCACTGGCAATAGGCCATCGCCCCGTACCACGACACCTCGATGACCGGATGCCGCGCAAACCCTTCTTTGACCTTGTACACACCGTCCTCCTCCACCAACGCCGTATATCGACTCCCCAACTCGACCCAGTACATGCCCTCCACCTTGGCGTTGCCTTTCTCAGTCAGAAACGCTGCGTACTCCTCGTTAGTAACCTCGTACTTATCTATGTAAAACCCGTGATTTTCCCTCTCGATCTTTACCATCTCCCCGCCCTTGAGGGAGTCGGCCGCGGCTTGTCCCTCCTGAGCCAGAGCCGAGGCCGCAACGACAATACACAGCGCGATTCCGCAAAACACCTGCATCATTTCGGCTCCTGTCCATCCAGTGCGTATTCCCACACCATTTTGGCAAATCCATCGTCGGCAAAACTCGGTCCAATCCGCACCCCATCCCCAGCTACGGCCGCCTTTACCTCGTCCTTTGCATTCCCCAGCAACACCCCAATTCCCGCTGCGCGCAACATGGGCAAGTCGTTGTCCGCGTCCCCTACCGCCAAGACGCGCTCTGTACTCCCACCTATCCGCTCGGCTAACGTCCGCAGAGCTACGCCCTTATTCACGCCCCGACGCATAAATTCCACCCGATCGGGAATCGCCCACGCTATATAAACCCGATCTCCGCACAGCGCTTTGATATCGGCGATGTGCTGCTCCCGCCGCGCCGGATCTACCTCCAGCATGAGCTTGGGCGGTACGCCCAACTCGCCGCTCTGGCAACGCGCGTACAAATCGACGTCGAGCACCATGCCCGGCCCCCTGAGTGCTTCGAGGTGATCTATGGGCCGGACGTGCCGGTACTCCTCGGCGATCCCCGCGTCCGTGCGTTCAAATAGACAGTACATCAGGTTTAGCCCCTCGACGCGCCCGTATTCGACTATTTGGGCAAAGGACTCCTCGTCCAACCGCTCCTCGTGCAGCACCTCTCGCTCCGCTCCTTCTCCCGGCCCGAGAATCACCGAGCCATTATAGCCAGCCATGTAAAGTGCCCGCGCCAGTGTTGGATGGGGCTCAAAAGGGTGTTGGATGCGCAGGATGCTGCGCCCGGTGACGCTGGCTATGGGGATGCCACGCACAATCAGTTCCTCGAGCGTCGCCGCAGCCGAAGCTGCCAGCCGCCCTTCTGCGTCGAGTATTGTACCGTCGAGGTCAAAAGCCACTAAGTCGATCATCGTTCCTCCTGTTGTAAAGTTTGCAACCGCGAGCGCGCGTGGACCAGTCGCTGCGCCTCGCTCGCGTCGTCTTCTGCCAAAGATGCGTACGCGCGCCACTCGGCCCGCGCTTGGTCGGGGTCTAATCTTTCGTAGGTCGAGGCGAGATGGAAGCGCCACAGCGCCCGCTCGGGTTCGAGCCGCACGGCCTCCTCACCGGCCTGCACGGCCGCAGCGAGCAAGCCCAACTGCCGATAGACATCGCCCAAGGACGCGAAAAGTTCGGCGTGCTGCGGATGCACAACCGTGGCTTCTTTGAACACCTGCACGGCCGCCCGCAACCGCCGCTGATGCACGTATAAACCGCCCAACTTCAACGCCGCATCCCCTTCCGCTCCACCCAACTCGATCGCCGCCTTAAACGCCTCTTCCGCCGCGTCGAGCGCACCCATGCGGCTGTGGACGATGCCGATACTCACTTGGGCGGCGGCATTGCCGGGCTGTCGGTCGGCAAACGCGGTAAACGCGGCCAGTGCCGAGTCCAGCCGCCCCTCTGCGCTGTGGATCAAACCGAGATAGCGATAAACCGGGTACAGGTCGGGATCGGCGACCCTCGCCTGTTCAAACTGCACCAAAGCCCCCGCGCCATCTCCTTCCTCCCAGAGCAGCCTCCCTAGTTCGTAGTGCAAGACGGCTTCCTCGCCACTCCCGTCGCGTGCGGCCAAACCTTCGGCTGAGCTCAGGTCGAAGCCCTCGACGAGTGCGGCGCGGGCTAGTTCCCTTTGCCCTGCCTCCCTGTAAAGCGCGGCGAGGTCGGCCCGGATCCCCGTGTCGTTGGGTGCGCTAGCGAGCGCCTGCTCCATCAGCGCACGCGCCTCCTCATCCCGCCCCAACCGCGCCTCTACTCGCGCTAGCTGGTAGCGCACCTCTGCCTGCGCGGGCGCAAGCTGTAGGGATGCGCGATAGGCCGCCTGCGCCGAGTGGAGATTTTCTTGCAAATGGCCGAGCGCCTGATAGGCGTGACCCAGCCGCGCGTAAATAAGCGCCGACTTCTCGCCTCGGCGTACAGCGTCCTGATAGGCGCGCAGTGCGCCGCTATAGCGTCCTTGAGCGGCTAGGCTAAGCCCCAGTTCGGCATAGGCCCGCCCGTCGTCGGGACGCGCCTCCACTAGACTGCGGTAAAGTTCCGTCGCGTCCTCGTACGCACCGCGCGCCGTGTAGAGCGCGGCCAACGTAAAGCTCGCCTCGTGCAACTCGGGATCGAGTGCCCGCGCCTGCGCTGCTAGGCGTTCGGCCTGCGCCAACTCTGCCTGACTCAAGCCCCGTAGCGGTCGGTCGCCAATCAGCTCCTGCGCTTGGCGGTACGCGGTCGGCGCATCCGGCTCGGCGCACCCAGCCAACAACAGCGCGATGGCGGTCAACCCCTTCACCGCGTCTCCCCTTCCCGGAGCAACAAGTGCTGGTCGGCCTCAACGTCCCGATACACATCGACCTGTCCACTAGGCCACGCCACCTCAATGCGGTCTGCTCGCACCCGTTGCCCCAGACCAAATTCCAACTCCAAGCTGTTGCTGTTGCCAAAGCTGTATCCAGAAGCAACCTCTTGGTATTGCATCAGATCGCCAGCATACACCCACACCTTGGCACCAATCCCATCGCGATTGCTCTCGACCCCTTCCAACTCCAGCACCAAGTAGTGATTGCCAAAGCCCTCGCTGCGGTAGAACGCGTTGGGCCACTGGTCGCCCGGCTGGGCACCGCCCACTGGCGCATAGAGGTCGAGATCGCCGTCGCGGTCGTAGTCGGCAAAGGTCACGCCGTGCGATTTGCCCAAGTGCCCCAATCCGGCGGCTTCCGTCGCATCGACAAAGGTACCATCGCCCCGATTGCGGAAAAGCACATCCGGCTCGCGCCGACCCATCTGCGGCCCGCCGTTGCCGAGGTAGATATCTACCCAGCCGTCGTTATCCACATCGCCGGGAACGCCGCTCATCGTGCCCAGCGCTCGCCCTAGTCCGGCAGCTTCCGTCACATCGGCAAAGGTACCGTCGCCTTTGTTGCGAAAAAGCACTGGTCGGTCCCGCTCGCTCGTCGATTTTCCCGCGACCCGATCGGCCAGCACCACCGGGTACTGGCTCCAGTTGCCCACGAAGATGTCCAGCGCACCGTCGTTGTCGTAATCGAGAACAAACGTTATAAAGCCATCGATGTACTCGGCACCTACACCGGCCTCTTTCGTCTGATCAACAAACGCACCGTCACCCCGATTGCGAAAAAGCACATTCGGCTCGGTAAAATTGCACACGTACAGATCGGGCCAGCCATCGCCGTCAAAATCGCCCCACGCCGTGCTCAACGTCTGCCCCTTGTGCGCCACTCCAGCGGCTTCCGCCACATCGACAAAAGTTCCGTCGCCTTGGTTGCGGTACAGCACATTAGTCGAGTCCCCGGTCGCGCCCGTGCCGTTAGCCACGTAGATGTCGAGGTATCCGTCGCGGTCAAAGTCGCTCCACGCCGCGCAAAAGCTCGACCCCAGATCGCCCGTGCCCGACGCTCCCGTCACATCGGCAAAGACGCCCCGGCCGTCGTTTTGGAAGAGCGCATTCACGCCGCCGCCAAACCACCCATCGCGCGTCACGTACACATCAGCATCCCCGTCGTTGTCGTAGTCGGCCGTCTGCACCCCGATCCCGCCCTCGGGCAGCACCAATCCGGCGGCCTGCGTCCGCTCGGCAAAGCGCGTGCCATCATTGCGGAAGTACGCTAGCGCTGGATGGCCGATTACTACCAAGTCGAGGTCGCCGTCCTCGTCGTAGTCGGCCCAGGCGCTAGCGCGGCCACCGTCGAATTTATCGACTCCCACCTCGACACTGATCTCGTTAAACCGCCCGCTAATGGTCCCCTGCGGTACAGCGTCTGCAAACACCTCGGTCGCCGACCGCCCCAAAGCCTCCTGCAACCACTTCCGATGCCAGCGCAACTCCAGCGGCTCGGGATGCAGCGCCACCGCCTGCTGCAAGATCGAATCAGCACGGGCGTAGTCCTCCTGCCACAGCGCGGCAATCGCCGCCCAATAGAGCGATTCATATCCCTCGGGATCAACGGCCAGCGCCCGCTGCAAATAATTTTCCGCCTGCGCGAACTGCCCCTCTTCGAGTGCCTCTTTCCCCCGTCCCAAAAACGTCTCCAACACCAAAGATCGCGCTGCCGTCAATTCAGGGTCTAGCGCCGCCGCCTGTTCCAGCAGCCCCACGCCTTCCTCTATCCGCCCCTGCACGAGCCGCACCCTCCCTAGCTGCCAGTACCCCTCGGCAGCGTCAGGTTCCAGCCGAACGCAATGTGCAAAAGCGCGCTCGGCCGCTCTGAGCCGATAGCGCTCCAGCAAGTCCAAGCCCCGGTAGTACGAATGGAGGAACGCCTCGGAGCGACCAGTCGGCTCTTGGCAGCCGCTTAGAACGAGGATAGAAAGGGTAATGACCAGAAGAATTCTCATACCAGAAACAACATCCGCCGTCTTTTGCCTGCTGTCAATTTCTAGTTACGTTCTGGCGTTACGCACCTATGCCGAATCGGTAGTAGTTGGGGCGGTTCGCGAACCGCCCCTACGTTGTTACGTCTCTTTTGACATCCCTCACCAATAAGAAGGAGCACCCATAATGAAATGGACCATCTTCCTCGTAGCTTTCCTCTGGACGGCCTCGCATAGTACGGCCGAAGACCGCCCCCGCCTCGTACTCGACGGCCAAGCAGCCATGCTAGTCGTCGATTTAGGCGGCGGCTCCATTTCCGACTTCCACCTCAAAAGCAATCCGCTCAACCCCCTGCAATGGGACTCGTGGTCTTTCGGCGACACTCCTGATCAGGCACCGCCCATAGAGCCGCGCTCTATGGGGCACTTCCTCTGCCTCGACCGCTGGGGACCAGCCACCGAAGCCGAGCAGGCTCACGGCATGGGCTGGCACGGCGAGGCCACGCGCGTGTGGTGGACCGTAGATGAGGACATCCGCACAGAGGACGGCCACCTCGTAGCCCAAATGTCGGCCGAGCTGCCCTTAGCCAGCCTCAAGGTCGTGCGCTCGATTCGCATGGCTCGGGATCAGGCTGTCTTCGCAGTAGCCGAAGCCGTTACCAATACGCGCCATTTGGGCCGCGTGTACAACATCGTCCAGCACCCGACCATTGGGCCGCCCTTTTTGGACGAGAGCACCCGCGTCGATGCCAACGGCACGCGCGGCTTTATGCAGGAAACGCCCATGCCAACGCCCGAAGACCCAGAGGTGCGCTGGCCCTCTGCACTCAAAAAGGACGGCACCGAGGTCGATATTCGCCATCTGACAGATGACGCTTCGCCAGCGGTCGTTTCGTACATAATCGAGGAAGAATACGGCTGGACCACAGCCATCAACGCCAGCAAAGGGTTGCTGATTGGCTACATCTGGCCGGAGAAGGAATACCCTTGGTTCGACGCCTGGCGACACGTCCGCGACGGCAAGCCCTTTGCCCGCGGCTTGGAGTTTGGCACTACGGGCCTGCACCAACCTAGCCCGGTGTTGTTGGAAAAGGGCCAGATTTTCGGCCGCTACCTTTTTCACTACATCGACGCCGACGAGACCCAAGTTTTCACCTACGCCAACTTTCTCATGGAGATTCCCTCCGACTTCGCCGGCGTCGCCGATGTCGAATATTCCGAGGGCCAACTCCTAGTGCGCGAGGACGGCGGTCAGGGCCGAGAACTGACGATGGAGGTGGGCGAGCTTTTTGTGTGGTGAAATGACAGTTGAATCCGCCATCCGCGAAGGACAGATACTGACCGGCCCGCTGTTTAGCGAGCCGATGCGAGTAGTAACCGTTCGCGCAAACGGTACTGATTACCTGGAGGCCGGCCTCGTCGGCCAACGGTCCGAGCAATTCCGTCAGGTCACGCTCTCTTCCGCTGATATTTCCAACCTGACTATCGCCGACGCGGCTCTTTCCTACGACGGCGACGGGCAGCTTTTGCGAATCGGCCTCCAAGCTTATGCGCTCGGTATCGCCTACGAGTTCGATCCCTATTTCGGGCTTTCCATCTCGCGCGTCGATCCACTACCGCACCAACTCGAAGCGGTGTACGAGCACCTCCTCAAGCTACCTAGCGTGCGCTTCTTGCTCGCCGACGACGCGGGTGCGGGCAAGACCATCATGGCTGGCCTCTTGATCCGCGAACTCAAGCTCCGGGGCCTCATCGAGCGGGTACTCGTCGTCTGCCCTGCAAACCTCGCATTCCAGTGGCAGCGCGAGCTCAAGGAAAAGTTCGACGAGAAGTTCCTAGTGATGAAGGGCAGCGACATCCGCGATCAGTTCGGTGTCAACCAGTGGCTGGAGCAAAAGCAGATCATCACCTCGCTCGACCTCGCCAAGCGCACCGAGATCTTGCCCGGCCTACAACAGGTGCATTGGGATCTGGTGATTATCGACGAAGCGCACCGCATGTCAGCGCACGACGAGACCCACAAGAGCCAGCGCTACCGGCTGGGAGAGTTGCTGCGCGATAGCGCCGATCACGTGCTGCTGCTGACCGCCACGCCCCACAAGGGCGACCCGCAGAACTTCACGCTATTTCTGCAACTGCTCGACCGCGACGCCTACGCCGATGTGAGTTCGATCCGAGAGGCCATGGAACGGAGGCGAGCACCCTTCTACCTGCGGCGCACTAAGGAGGCGATGGTGTACTTCCCGGAACGCCAGACGGACGGAACGTGGACTGCAAAGCCGGTTTTTACGAAACGCATCCCGCACACCGCCGAGTTCGCCATTGGGGGCGCTGAGTTCGAGCTTTACCAAAATGTCACGCGGTTTGTAAAACGGCAGAGCGCCCGCGCCGCAGCACAGGGCGACGATCCGCGTGCTCGGGCGGTTGGTTTCCTGATGTCGCTGTACCAGCGGCGCCTCGCCTCCAGCACCTACGCCATGCGACGGTCGCTCGAAAACCGCGCTCGGCGTCTGGAGGATGGTCTCAAGCGCGCCCAAGAGTTGGTGAAGACCGCACCACCGGACCTTCCCGACCTGGAAGAATTGGAAGAATTGGAAGACGCCGAGCGCGAGCGTCTAGAGGAGATGCTGGAGGCCATCACGCTGGCTGGCAACGCCGAGCAGATACGCGAAGAGATCAGCGAACTTCTCCAGTTTGCCCAAGAGGCCAAAGCCGTCGAAGACTCGGGCAGCGAGGCGAAGCTCGGACATCTTCGGAAGATCATGCAGGAGGAGGGATTCTTCGACCGGCCCGATCAGCGGCTGCTGCTCTTCACCGAATTCAAGGACACCCTCGACCATCTGATGGAGCGCTTGCAAGCCTGGGGCTTCCGCGTCGGCTGTATCCACGGCGGCATGAAGCCCGGCTCGCGCGACGAACCGGGTAGCCGGCTCTACACCGAACAGCAGTTCCGCGAAGGTGCCATCCAGGTCTTAGTGGCCACTGAGGCGGCTGGGGAAGGCATCAACCTTCAGTGCTGCCACATCCTCTTCAACTACGACATCCCTTGGAACCCGAATCGGCTCGAACAGCGCATGGGCCGCATCCATCGCTACGGCCAGCGGCACGATTGCCTAATTTTCAACTTCGTAGCGATCAACACTATCGAAGGGCGAGTGCTCCAGCGCTTGTTGGACAAGCTCCAGGAAATTCGCGACGCTCTCGACGACGATGCAGTATTCAACGTGGTCGGCGAAGTCTTACCATCTGCCCATGTGGAGAGCGTACTGCGGGACTACTACGCAGGGAAGTTGGGGGACTCTGACCTTGAAGAACGGCTCTTGAAGGATGTGGATGAAGGCCACTTCCGGGACATCTGCCAAACGGCGCTGGAAGGTTTGGCTTCCAAGAAGCTTAATCTCGACATGCTCGTCGAGCGCCGGGCCAAGGCCCAAGAGCGGCGCGTCGTGCCCGAGACTATTGCGCGATTCATCGCGGAGTGCGCCCAACACGCGGCTCTAACTCTGAAGCCGGTGGGCCACTTGGCACATACCTTCGATCCAGGGCGCACGCCGTCCAAGTTGAAGGAATACGAGCACAATCCAGACTGGAAACTCCCGGAGTTGACGATGCGCTATCCGCGCTTGTCAACGGATCGCGACACAGCAGAGGAGCACAACCTCGAATGGGTAACTCCAGGACATCCCCTGTTTGAGGCTCTGCGCCGCCACAGTCTCAATCTCGGCCAAGACACCTTTGCCAAGGGTGCCTGTTTCCATTCCCTAGCGCACGCAGAACCGGCACGCCTCGACTTCTATCGGGCGCGGGTCGTGGATGGTCTCGGAAAGGTGATTCACAAACGGTTGTTCACAGTGGAGTTGACGGATGACGGCTCTCCTTGTCTCCGCGAGCCAGATGTCCTTGGCAATCTCAGCCCTGCTACCACTCCAAGCGACCTTCCGCCAGTAACTGCTTTGCCAGAAGCGACCGCTTGGCTCAACGAAAACGCCTTGGTGCCTTTTATCAACGAGGTTCGCACCGAGCGGCTGGCCGAGGTCGAGCGCATTGCCGATCACGTCGAACTGTCCTTGACAGAAGTTCTACAGCGGACCGATGAGGAGATTGGCCGCGCCGCCGAGGAGCGGGATAACAACGTAATCGGTGCTGAGGGCCGTTTGGCGCAGGCCGAAGCCCGCCATGCCGAAGTGATGGCGCGCCGCGACCGTCGGCGCGATGAGTTCAATCGGCAGCGGGCACTGACCTTGCAGGGCGTCGAGCGGCTCGCCAGCGTCTTGATCCTGCCCCATCCCGAACGCGAGACCCTCGATGTCCGGCGCTTGCGCCCCCATCCCGAAACCGAGATGACGGCCATGCGGGTGGTCATGGAGTACGAGACCGCGCAGGGCCGTCAGGTCGAAGATGTCCACGAGAAAAATCTTGGATATGATATAACTAGCCTCGATCCAGCGTCCGGCGAATTGCGCCTGATCGAGATAAAAGGTCTCGCCGCCGCTACTGGCAGCATTCTGCTGACACCCAATGAGCGTCGCGTCGCCGAGGATCGCCGCGAATGCTACTGGCTATACGTAGTGACCTAAGTACACGACAGTAACGTAAGTTGTGGTACGGCCCTGCTTTAGGTTTTATTTGTAATCGCCCAAGATTGCATCTAAAACCTAAATACAGGAGCCGCACCATGCTTATTCATATGCTAAAGAAAGCCCTCATGCAAGGGTCTGTATCCCTCTCCCGCCACCGCATGGACCTGATTAGTGGCTTGGTGTGCGCACTGATTCAAGTGCGTTCGGTCAATCTGCGGAAACTGGCGTGTAGTCTGCCGGGGATGGCCCAAATAGACAGTCACTATCGCCGTCTCCAGCGTTTTTTCAGCAGTGGGGTCTGCCCGTCGGTGTTTACCGAGTTGATCCTCTCCAAGTTAGTCCGCCCCGGTCAGTCCCAGCTCTTGGTCATGGATCGCACCCATTGGAAGTTGGGTCGCACCGATCTGAATGTGTTGTGTGTCGGCTTGGTCTATCAAGGCGTGTCGATTCCATTGGCCTATCAGTCGTTGCAAAAGCCAGGCAACTCCAACACCGACGAACGTAAACACCTGCTGACCCAGGTATTGTCCTACTTCGATCCGGGCGTGTGCTGTCTAGTTGCCGATCGCGAGTTTATTGGTCGAGCGTGGTTTGATTTTTTGCTGGAGCAACCGGTCGATTTTGTGATCCGCCTGCGCGGCAATACCGGCCTTACCCTCGACGATGGCCGACAGCGGTATGGCGCTTCTTTTAATGAACGAATGCCTCGGGGCACCACCCGATACTATCCACACACGACCCTCTATGGCGGCTTGACCCTGAATTTGGTGTGTCATCGCCCCGTCCGCGGCGAGAAGCTCCTGCTAATCACCAATCGAACCGACCTCAAGCAAGTGCTTGCACTCTATGGCCAGCGCTGGGCTATCGAGACGACCTTTGCGTGTTTGAAATCGAGAGGATTTAACCTCGAAGATACCCATCTGATCCA
>JAJDVZ010000130.1:0-5644 GCA_022825835.1 Candidatus Latescibacterota bacterium | reverse complement strand
CAAATGCAACAGCCCCTCAGCTTGTGCAAGCTGAGGGGCTGGTTATAATAGTGGTGGCGCCTCGCGGAATCGAACCGCGGACACAGAGATTTTCAGTCTCCTGCTCTACCTACTGAGCTAAAGCGCCACCAAAAGGAAGATTAAAATTAAAGCCCCCCCATTTGCATTGTCAAGGATGCGCCATGCCCGTCTCGATCATTCCGTTCAACATGCCCGAACCCGCTGAAATCCCTCCCCACATCGTCGCATCACTCGAAGCCATGTCCCCAGACCAAGCCGTAATCCAAGGCATGGATTTGCTGCTGGGCATTGAAGCGGCAGACACCATCGTATATGAACGCGTCGGCCAAGGGGTCGTCCACACGGCTGGCGCAGGAGCCGAGGTTCTGCAGCGGATGCTGGAACAAGACGGCGTGCGCTCCTTCGCCGATCAGGACGGGGCCGGTCACTCCGCGTTGTTGCTAGTGGGACAGGCCAGTGCCGACGAAGAAAGCCCCCTGCCAGCAGGAGTGGTGAGGTTCCTCCTGGAGGGGGCTGAAAGCGGGTCTATCGGCTTTAGTTACGTGTTGCCGCTCAAAGCTAGCGACGGCCCGCTATGGGGCGCGTTGACGCTGATTCGCCGCGCGGCGAGCGGGCCGCTCAACCACGAGCAGCCCAACCTGTGCGAGGGTATGCGGCGCGTGTTGAGCCGGCTGGGCGATTAGGCCGAGACCGGCTCTACGACTCCGTTTGCCAGCATCCACGCCTCGACCTCACTGCCATCGACATCGGCTAGCATCTGGCCGTTGATCTCGACGCAGGGCGAGAGGGGCTGGCCGCTTTTCTGTACCATCTCAGCGTAAATATCGGGATTGTTGATAATGTCTTTGTCTTCGTATGCCAAGCTGTATTTGGCGAAGGTGGTGCGCACGCTATTGCTCCAGCCGCAAACCGGCTTCAAATAGGCGACGATATGGGGAGTTTCAGCCATGATTGGGATTCCTTTCTGGCGTGATAGAAACGATTTTGCGTAACGATTTTGCGTTTGGTGGAATATAGAGATGCGCCCCTCTATGTCAAGCAAAGCATTGAGCGATTGACGAACCGCATACCCAATGTTACATTCGGAATATCCCCCTCCCCTTGGTGTGTTTGCCCGTCATCTTAACTTCAGGATATAGTAATGAGTTCTACCGAAGTTCTTTTCGTGCGCGGCGGACGTCCTCTCCAAGGTGAGGTTGAGGTCCAAGGCTCCAAAAACGCCGCTTTGCCCATGTTGGCCGCTTCGCTGTTGGCCACTGAAGGGCAAACCGTTTTGCACCGGGTACCCCCGGTCAACGACGTATTGGTCGCCTTAGAAGTGTTGCGCCGGCTCGGCGCGCGCGTCGATTACGATGCCACCGCAGGCGTAGCCATCCTAGACACACGCGATGTCAAAGAAACCCAGCTTCCCGCAGATTTGACCAATCGCTTCCGCGCCTCGCTGCTTTTCGTCGGTCCGCTGTTGGCCCGCTTTGGCCGCGCTTGGATCCAAGAGGTCGGCGGCTGCACGATTGGCTCGCGGCCAACCGACTATCACTATCGCGGCTTTGCCCGGCTCGGTGCCGAAATCGAAGGCGTCAACGGCGGCGGCATCGGCGTGGTGGCCAAGCAGCTATCCGGTGCCTTTATGTACTGCGATGTGCCCAGCCATACCGGGGTGGAAAACCTCGTTATGGCCTCCTGCCTAGCAGCGGGTGAGTCCGCAATCGAAAACGCGGCCTCCGACCCAGAGATCGTCGATTTTACATCGCTGCTGCAAAAGATGGGTGCCCAAATCGAAGGGGTCGGTACGCGGCAGGTGCGTATCAAGGGTGTCGACGAGTTAGTAGGTGCCGAGCACACGATCATGTACGATCGCCTCGACGCCGGCCTCCTGATGATGGCGGGCGCAATTACCGGCGGCGACATTGCCCTCAAAGGCGTGGAGCGCGATCACCTGTACGTCTTTGAAGCCAAGCTCCAGCAGATGGGCGTCGAGATAACAGAGGAAGGGGCGTGGATGCGGGTGCGCGGGCCAGAAACCTTGTCGCCGATCAACGTAGTCACCACCTTTTACCCTGGCTTCCCAACGGACCTACAGCCTGGGATAACGGCCTTGGCGTGCATGGCCAAAGGCGACAGCTACATCCGCGAGACCGTATTCGAAGATCGCCTCGGCCACGTCAAGGCCCTGCGCTCCTTCGGCGCTCGCCTTGCGCCGGAAAAGGACCACTTGGTGTTGGTACACGGGCCAGCTCAGCTCAAAGGGGCCAAAGTCAAGGCCATGGACATTCGCGCCGGAGCCGCCTGCGTACTCGCCGGTCTAGCGGCCGAGGGCTGCACCGAGATCGGCAACCTCTACCAACTCGACCGAGGGCATGCCCACATTGAGCGCCGCCTGCGGGCCTTGGACGCTGACATCGAAAGACACTAAGGCGCGTTGCGTCCAACGCTAATAAGCGGTCGGGAGCTTGCGGCTCTCGGCCGCTTTTTTTTGCTTGTCTATCACTACATAGGAGAGCACCATGATCGCACAACCCGACGCCGTATATCTAGCGCGCTCGCCCATCGACCGCGCCGACGCTCCCTTTGCGACCTACCGGGAGTTGGCCCATCGCACCCTCGCCGCCCTCGAGGTGCCGCTACCTGACGCCGGCACCATCTTGCTCAAGCCCAACGCCACGGTGCTCTATCCACCGGAAAAGCGCGTCATCACTCACCCCGGGTTTGTCGGCGGCCTGCTCGACGCCTTGCGCGACCGCGGCGTACCCGCCGAGCGCATGGTAGTCGCCGACGGCCAGTCCGGGGAAAACCCCACGGCCGGGCACACTTGGGCACTGTGCGGCTATCGCGCCATGACCGATGAGCGGGGCGTGCGGCTCGCAGAAATGAACACCGACGAGGATTCTCGCGTCGTCGAGGTCGCCGATGGCGTGGTGTACGAGCGCTATCCCCTGTACCGGGAAGTGACCGACTGCGCCTTCTTTTTCAACGTCCCTCTCGCCAAGTGCCACAACTTGGGCTGCACGACCTTGTCGATTAAAAACCTGATGGGCATCATAGCCAAGCCCGAGCGGCATCTGTGCGCAATCCAAACCGTGGACGAGCCATTCGCCGAGGACCTGTGGCGGCTGACCGAGAGCGGCCTCAGTCTTTTTGAAGACCGCTTCTATCACAAGCTCTGCGATCTATTGGTCGCGCTGCGCGGTTTGGGGATGCCGCGGCTTTCAGTAGTAGATGGCCTTGTCGGCCGCGACGGCACGGCGTTCAACGAAGGGGCCAACTACCCCCTCGGCTGGGCTGTGGCCGGCATCAATGAGGTACACGTAGATACAGTCGCCACCTACCTGATGGGCCTCGACCCGCAGGCCACCCCCTATCTGCAATTCGCCCACGCCCGCGGCTTAGGGGCCATTGACCCCGAGCAAATCGAGGTAGTTGATCTCGCCAGCGGCATGGCCCTCAGTCGAGAGGCCCTAGCCGAACTGCGGCCCGCCGCGCCGCTGATGCCCATCTCCCGCTTCAAAGGCGGCTACTACAAGCGCTTTCGCACCGACGGATCGGCTGTGCCTTGGCGCTTAGACGAGGTCAATGCCCAACGCCAGCAAGACGGTCTGGCACCCGTTCCCTATGAGCCAACTCGCGCCTGAGCACACCCTCCGCGCCTGCCAACGAGCGGTGGACGAGTGGATCGCCGACGTCGGCGTGCGCTACTTCTCCGAGTTGACCAATACGGCCGTGCTGATGGAGGAAGTCGGCGAATTGGCGCGGATCATGGCCCGCACCTATGGAGAGCAGAGCTTTAAGGAGGGCGAGGAAGCCGACCTCGGCATGGAGATGGCCGACGTGCTCTTCGTCCTCCTATGCCTCGCCAATCAGACTGGGGTCGACTTGGAGGAATCCTTCCAGCGTGCGCTGGCCAAGAAGACCCGACGCGACCGCCGGCGGCACGCGGAAAATCCCAAACTCCGCTCTTGAGAAGCGGTCTCAAAAAGCAACGTATCCGCAGATGAACGCAGATGAAAGGTCAGCCCATGAGCTCCCGCAACGGTTTTATCGAAACGCATATTTACGACTACATCCTCGCCAACTCGCTGCGCGACCGAGACGAGCTCAAGCGGTTGCGGCAGGAAACCCAAGCCATGCCCATGGGCGGCATGCAAATTTCGCCCGATCAGGGTCAGTTTATGGGGCTGCTCGTCGAACTGATCGACGCCAAGCGGATCGTCGAGGTAGGGACTTTTACTGGCTACAGCAGCATCGCCATGGCACTGGCCCTGCCAGCGGACGGGCGTCTGATCGCCTGCGACGTCAGCGACGAGTTTACCAGCATCGCCCGGCGCTATTGGCAAGAGGCCGGCGTGGCCGACAAGATCGAATTGCGGTTGGGGCCAGCGGTAGCAACTCTCGACGAAATGCTCGCGGCTGGGGAAGCCGGTTCCTTCGACATGGCCTTCATCGACGCGGACAAGGAAAATTACGACGCCTACTACGAGCGCTGTCTGCAACTCTTGCGCCTAGGCGGATTGATCCTAATCGACAACGTGCTGTGGGGCGGACGGCCCGCCGATGCCAACGAGCAGGACGAGAGCACCGCAGCGATCCGAGCACTTAACGCCAAAATCCACGCCGACGAGCGCGTGACCGCGTCCCTGCTGTCGATTGGCGACGGATTGACGCTGGCGCGGAAGCGGTGATAGACGGAGCGTCTCATCCGTTTGTATATGGCTCAATCAGGAGAGAATACTATGGTAACGGTTACTTTTGAACTGCCAGAGGATGTGCTTTCGTCGATGCGGAAAGATCCTGAGCGTTTCACCCAAGAATTGCGTTTGGCTGCCGCTGTGAAATGGTACGAGATGGGGCTAGTTTCCCAAAGCCGAGCGGCCGAAATTTCGGGTTTATCTCGCAGCGAATTCATCTCGGCACTAGGCCGATTCGAAGTCTCCGTATTCCAGTACAGTATAGACGAAATAGCGGAGGAAGTGGACCGTGAGTGATGGTTGGGTGCTCAATGCCTCGCCAATTATTACCCTAGCCAAAATTGGTCATCTGGACCTACTCGTGGAACTAGCACCCGAGATAGGTATTCCTCCGGCGGTTTTTAGAGAAATCACAGCAGGTCCAGAGGATGATCTTGGACGTCTTGCCTTGGAAAGCGGATGGGGCAAAGGGTTGACTGAATCCCGTATCCGTCCCGAAGTCCTAGGCTGGAGCTTGGGTGCAGGAGAGACTGAGGTCCTTTCTGTGGCTTTGGAAAAATCTGGCTGGACGGCTGTTATAGATGACGCTACTGCTAGGGCATGTGCCCGATCATTAGGTATACCCGTTATCGGAACGTTGGGGGTTGTATTACGTGCGAAAAGACGAGGCCTAGTCGCGTCTGCCGCCAAGATTATCCGAGAGTTGGGCCATGCAGGTCTATATATCGACGATCAATTCGTCCGATCAGTGCTCAAACAGGTCGTCGGAGAGGATTGGCCATAAATAGCAAGCAAAGTCGGTAGAAGCGGTTTCATAACTTGATAGGGGGTTTTGTTTTTTCTTTTTTGCTTCTGCTCGTCTTCCTTCGGCCCTAGGAGTCCCCTTATGTCTCGCCATGCATCCGAATTGACCGACGCCCAATGGGCGCATATTGCGCCGT
>JAJDVZ010000023.1:0-38580 GCA_022825835.1 Candidatus Latescibacterota bacterium | reverse complement strand
GGAGGCCGGTAAACCCAAAAAAGTCGCCCTAACCGCCTGCATGCGGAAACTGATTATCATACTCAATGCCATCCTACGAGACCAACAACCGTGGAATCCGACCCTACAAACCCCTTGACCGCCAAGACAGTTGCTTGTGGTTGCCCAAGCTCCGACCCGTACACCTAACGGAAATCTGGGTGTCGTGTATTGAAGAAAGGCAATGGTCCATGAGCAACCAGATATACAAGCAATACGCAGCGGCACGCCCCCGGTCGCAGGAGTACTTTGTCCGCGCCTGCAAGGCGCTCGGCGGCAAGGTGGGACACGACCTGCGCTACGCAACGCCGGTGCCGCTCTACATTGAGCGAGGGGCCGGGGGGCGCAAGTGGGATGTCGATGGCAACGAGTACATCGACTTCCTGCTCGGCAATGGGGCCCTGCTCTTGGGGCACGCACCCGCCGAAGTCGTAGAAGCCATCGCCGAGGCGGTGGGGCGCGGGACGCACTTTGGCAACGACCATCCACTGCACATCGAGTGGGCCGAACGCATACAAGCGCTGGTTCCCTCGGCCGAGCGCGTGCGCTTGGTCAATTCGGGGACGGAGGCCACCCTGCTGGCGCTGCGTTTGGCGCGGGCGTTTACCGGCCGCCGCAAGATCCTGCGCTTTGCTGGCCACTTCCACGGCTGGCACGACGACGTGATGCGCGGCGTGCAGCCGCCCTTTGACGCGGACGGCTCGTTGGGCATCCCGCCGCAGGTGCGCGAGCACGTGGTCTGCGTGCCAGCGGGGGATGCGGACCACGTCGCCGATGTCCTCGACGCTGACGGCGATATTGCGGCGGCGATTATCGAGCCGTCGGGAGGGTCGTGGGGACGAGTGCCTTTGGCACCGGAGTTTTTGCGCGATCTGCAAACGATGACCAGAGCGCGTGGGGTGGTGCTGATTTTCGACGAGGTAGTAACCGGCTTCCGCTTTAGTCCGGGCGGTGCGCAAGTGCTCTACGGGATGCGGCCGGACCTGTCTTGTTTTGCCAAGGTGGTCGCCGGCGGCATGCCCGGCGGGGCCGTGGTGGGACGGGCGGATATTATGGAACTCTTCGACGTGACGGGCGATGCCCGCCCGCGGGTGACGCATCAAGGGACTTTTAACGGGGCACCGCTTTCGGCCGCGGCTGGAATCGCCGTGCTCAAGCGCGTGGCCACGGGCGAGCCGATAGACCAAGCCAACGCCCGCGCCGCTGAACTGCGTGTCGCTTGGGACGAAGTACTGGAGCGCCGAGGCATCGCAGGGTACGTGTACGGGGTGTGTTCGACCTTTCACGTCTATTTTGAAACCGATCGCCAGCGCGTGCAAAAGGCCCAGAGCCGGGCGGATTTGCACACGACCGAGGCCGAGCGGCTCAAGGGGATGCCGGGGAAGCTGATTGAAGAGTACCAGCGCCATCTGCGCTTTTACGGGGTCGATAACATGAGTTCCACCGGCGGCGTGCTCTCGTCGGCGCACACGGCTCAAGATGTCGAGGAGGCGACCGCGGCGTTTGCCCAGACGGTTGATTCGCTATTGGCGCAAGGGCTGATTTTGGCGTTGTAGCACTGCGGCCTTGCCGTATGGCGCGGTCACTCGTACTTTTGGTTACAATCCCTTGACATTTTGCCGCGAGGAACGTCTATGGCCGAAGTCGTTCGCCACAACTGTGGTTTGACCGTAGCCCACTCTCTGCACGACGCCTATCGCTTTATTCATTCGCTACAGCATCGGGGCCGGGAGGCGGCCGGTATTGCTGCCGTAGGCGATGGCCGCATCGACGTGATCAAGTGGAAGGGCGGGGTCTCGCGCTTCGACGTAACCGACCTCCACAAAATTTTCCTCAGCCCCAATTACCACACCTACATGGCCCACGTGCGCTACGCCACCCGCGGCTCGAAGGACAAAATCCTCGAGGAGGCGCATCCGCACGTCATTGGCGGCACGGTTGAGCACCGCGACAACCACATCCTGATCTGGGATTGCGACGTAGCGGCCGTCCACAACGGCCAAGTCGATCGGGCTTTCTTCCAAGACTCGGCTCCCTTGCACCTGTATTCGAGCTGCGATACCGAGGCTTTGCTCTACCTCTACCGCGAGCGCGGCGCGCACAACTTCCTCAAGGAGGTGCCCGGAGCCTATACCTTGGCCATCGCCGACAAGCGCGAGCGCGACGTGATCGCAATACGCGATCGCACCGGAATCAAACCCGGAGTACTCGGCTGGAAAGACGGCAAGTACGTGATGGCCTCGGAGGACATCGCCTTCCGCAAGAACGGCGGCGAATACGTCGAAGATTTGGAGCCGGGAGCGATCTATTCTCTCACGCCCGAAGGGAACTACCACAAGGAAGTCGTGGTCTCGACCAACCTCGCCTATTGCTTTTTTGAATGGAACTACATCACCGACCTCGACTCGATCATCAACGGCGTCAGCGTGCGTCGCATCCGAGAATCGCTAGGGGAGATACTCAGCGAGGAATTTCTGCCGCCCGACGTCGATTTGGTTACGTATTTGCCGCGCTGCCCCGAGGTGGCGGCCCGCGCCTACGCCAAGCAGGCGGAACTGCCCTTTGAACCCGTGTTCTACAAGATGCGCGGCGAGCGCTCGTTCCAAGGCTCAACCGCTGGCGAGCGCAAAGAGTCGATCGACCAAAATCTGCACCTCTTGCCTGGGATGGCGCAAAGGCTCAAAGGCAAGACCGTGATCCTGATCGACGACAGCATCATTCGCGGCAACAATTCCAAGCGCGCCTGCGACCTGCTCTACGAGGAAGCTGGCGTCGAGCAGGCCTATTTGGTGAGCTACACGCCGCCGATTGGCATCATTGGCGACGATGGTGTGCCGAGGGGATGCTCCTTTGGGGTGGATATGCCGCCGGACCCGCCGCCGGGCGACGAGTTTATCGCGCGTGGGCGCACGGCCGAGGCCATCGGTGAGGCGATGGGGATGCCGGTGATTTATTTGTCGCAGCAGGGGATGCTAGATGCCTTTGCGCGCGCCGGCCTGCCCGAGCGCGACTTGTGTACGTACTGCATTGGCGGGCGCATGCCCCTTGAAGCGGCCGGATCGCTGATCCAAATCGGCGACAGGCCCCAGCTCGACTTGTGGCGGGCGTGAAGGTCTGACGGTAGGCTGCTATTCGCCCCCCAGCATTTCGACCCAGCTTTCAGGGTCGTCGGTCTCAATTCCGGTAAACAACTCCAGTTCTTGCTCCATCCACAAAGTATTACCCGGCATCAGTTCGCTCAGCGGGCCGACGTTTTCGATTTCGCCGAAGCGCGGCTTGCCGTCGAACACTTCAGGCGTGGAGTTGAACATCGTCACCGTGCCGCCGTCTTCGGGGTACTCGGCTTCGGCGATATGGGCGACGGTGGATTTGAGCGCATTTCCATTCCATACAAAGGCGATCCAACCGGCGTCGCTATTAGTGCCGACCTTGTGCCAGCCGTTTTGCGGCTCGATCCGATAGTCGAGCGCGAGCGCGCGGGGGCCTAGGTGGATGCCGACTTCGTTGGGGTCGGTACTCGGCCAGAACAACAAGCTGCGGCGGCCGGTGCTACGCCAGGGAGTGACGCCGACACCCGCATCGGGGCGAATGACATTGAGGGCCCAGCAGGCGATGCGGCGCGGTTTATCGCGCATGTTTTTGAAGCCGTGGCGGATGTGGAGCATTGGTCGTTCGGCGTCGAGCGCAATCTCCATAGTCAAGCGCAAACCCGAGCTGTCGTCTGGGGCGGCAGTGAGGCGTACGGCGCGCGCGCCGGTCAGCTCAGCGGTAGCTGGTTGCAGGGCCGGCAGCCCGGATTCGGGGATCTGGGTCGGCTCGAAAAACCACGAGCGCACGCCGATGTATTCGTATTCGCGGGAGACGTGGAGGGGGTTTTCGCCGCCTTTGAGGCGGAAGGCGAGGACTCGCGGATAAGGTTCGGCGATGGCAAAAGCCTCGGCGCGGTCGTTTTTGAGCCAAAAGCCAGTAAAGCCTTCGTACTGGTCGGTTTGGGCGGCTAGGGGCAGGGCGGTCAAGAGTAGAACACAACAGGCGATGCGCATGGGATTCCTCTGCTTTAAGGGTAGGAGACAGTCAGGGAGTTGTCGGCGGCCAATTAATTGTGCATGATAGGGCCTCCGAATATACTCGTCAACGCAACAAAGGAGAAAACCAATGATCGTCGAAGAAGTACGGCTGTGGAAGTTGACTCGTCGCCACGTGCGCGAGCGGCTGGAACAGGGCCTGATCAAGGGGGCAATCCTGCCCACTGGTAGCACAGAGCAGCACAACGAGCACTTGGCGATGGAGCACGATACCGCTAGTGCGGCGCATGTGGCGCACCAAGCGGCTTTGCAACTCTATCCGCAAGTGGTGGTGGCCACGCCTTTGTCCATAGGCATATCCGAGCACTGGATGGAGTTCCCCGGCACCTTGAGCTTGCGGCCAGAGACCTTCTTTGCCGTGGCCTACGACGTGTGCGAGTCGCTCAAGCGGCACGGGATTGAGCACGTCCTGATATGCAATGGCCACGCTGGCAACGGCCCGTTGGGCGGCCAAGTCGAGGAGTTCAGCCAGCGGCTGGACATGGATGTGCAGTTTTATTCGTATTGGGCAGCGTATTCGAAGGAGTTGGTCGCCGAGGTGCTGGAGTCCGGGGATTGCCCGGCGCACGCGGCCGAGTTTGAGACCTCGTTTGCCATGGCGGCGTTTCCCGAGAACGTGCAGTGGAAAGGGGTCGATTACGAGGGAGCCAACCTCCAGATACAGAGCGAGAGCTATGCGCCGCGCGACCCGATCTACTTTGAGGCGGGCCGCGACTTGGCCACGCCCAAGAAGGGGCGGGTGATGGCCGATGTGGCCATTGATTGGGTCGCCGCTAAGATGAAGGAAATGATCGGCGAGTGAGTGCTGGTGGCTCTCTTGACAAGGATATTTTCTGTATGGTATTGTTGGGTATGACTTCAACCCAACAGAAAGGAGATATGCTATGACGGAGCTTACGGAGCGGGTTGCTCGGCTCGAAGGAGCGTATGACCATCTGGCGACCAAAGCTGATATTGCTGAACTCAAAGCAGCCACTCAGGCCGATATTGCTGAACTCAAAGCAGCCACTCAGGCCGATATACAGGCGCTGAACGACGATTTGACGAAAAAAATCGGGACTGTGGAGAAAGAGGTCGCTGGGTTAAAAAGTGGTGCCAAGACACTAGCAACGGCCGTTAGTGTGGGGCTAGTGGCCGTTCAACTCATTCTTAAGTACGCTCTCCCGTAGCCACCTATTGCTTTCAAAACAAACGCCCTGCTCCCGTAAGGAAGCAGGGCGTTTCGCATACCCTGAAAAAGCAGTCGCGGCTTGCTTAGTAGATACCGCTTGATCGCTTCTGCTTGTTGTGTCCGTTCTCCGCTAATCAGCAAATAAGCGATCAAATTTGTATCGACAACAATCAAGGGCGTCCCTCCGCTTTGGCTTTTCTCAAAAACTCATCCGTCAAAGGTGGGGCATCCGAAACTCGGTTTCTCAATTCTGCTAACTTTTTCAGCAGTTCTTCCGTACTCTCGCGCTGGCGAATCAAGACTTCCTCTAGGCAGCCGATTGCCTCGCTGCTCACACTTCGACGATGTGCGGCAGCACGTACCTCTAGTTCTTTATAGAGTTTGAGCGGCATATTCTTTATCGTAACATTGACAGCCATAGCAACCTCCGCAATACGACAGAAAAGAGTATCCTTGCAGAAGCTATGCGATCAATGAACTTGGGGCAATACAAACGCCCTGCTCCCCAAGGGAAGCAGGGCGTTTCGCATACCCTGAAAAAGCTGTTGCGTCTTGCTTAGTGAGCGGCCTTGATCTGGCCCCAACTTACGTCCTCGACGGCGGTCGCTGACTCCATCTCCGGCAGTAACTGATCCAGCAACACATCGTTAGTGGCCGTGCAGCAGCTTTCCGGCGACATGGTCCAGAAGCCCTGATAGCTTTCGAGTGCGCACTCAGTGCACGGCTCGTCGAAGTCGCCCACAGTCACGGACGTGTGGATGATCTCGTCTTCCGCGAGGTCGAAGATCACGGCTTGCTCTGGGGTGGCCGACTCGTCATTGGGCATTGAGATGATCGGCGTGATGGCCAGTTCGTAGTAATAGGTGCTCTCGCCGAACTGCTCGCCGTCGTAGCCCCAGCCGAAAGTAATAAAGTCGCTGCCATCCACGAACCACTCCAGCGCCCGCACCGGGCGGTAGAACTGATAGGCACCTTCCACCGGCGGCACGGCCCACTTGTAGCTAAAGTTGTTGGCCGGCTCGCCTTCGAGGTTGTGCTCCTCAGTCGGCGTGTGGTCGGGATTGACCTCTACTTCCCAGGCGTCGTCCTGCCAGAAGGCCGAGGGGTTTTCGCGGTCCAGGTTGTGGACATTGTCGAAGACCTCGGTCATGTAGTAGAGCTTGTTAGCGTTGTCGTTCCAGCCGATGAGGTGGCGGATATTAATGTCGCTAACATCAATCTCGCCACGGCCCACGGGCTGGATGTCGGCCACCGGCGAATAGAGACGGTCGTTGCGAATCGTGTACGGATCGATTGGCACGACGTCCCAGTCCGACAGGTCGCCGTCCATGGTGGGGACGAGATTGTCGGGGAACTGCACGGCGAAGTAGAGCTCGCCGGGAGGCGCGTGGCCAAAGGACGTACCGCACAAGCCCATGACCAAAGCTGCCGCTAAAACGAATTTGGTCCGCTCTTTCATAGCGAAAATCCTCCTTAGGAGAAGTGAGAAATGCTGTGTAAAAAAACTGCACCAAGGGTTTAGGCCCAAGCTCAAAGATGACGTAAGTCTAAAAAAAAAAAAAACTTACGTGTCAAGCACTTCCTCGCTTTTCCATAAAAAAATACGGGCGGGGGAATAAATCCCTCGCCCGTTGCCACAGCACCAACTGTATGTATTGGTCAATAAGCGACTGAGAGAATACCAGCGCGTTCTTCCTTCTCTTCTAGTTGCAGCCGCCAGATATAGGTGCCCGGGGGTACGAGCTGTTGGGCGTCGTCGCGGCCGTCCCAGCGATGGGCGAATTCGCCGCTGCGTGCGGTGATGGGCGGCAGCTCGACCACGAGTTGACCGGCGAGATTGTAGATCGCCAGTCGCACCGGGCGGCTAGCTGTAACTTCGCGCAGCTTGTAGGCGATTTCCACGGTCTCGTTCACCCCGTCGCCATTCGGCGTAAGCGGGTTGGAAGTCACGGCAATATCGACGAGGAGCCGGCCGCCGACGGGCGTGTTGACGGCGAGCCCGTCGCCCGAAAAGCGAAAAGTGGCGTTGCCCGGGCGAACTTGCTGTTTGATCTGGTCGGGATCGTTGCTGTCGAAGACCCAGCCCGAAAATTCAGTGCCAAAGCGCAAGACCGGCACCACAAAACTCACTTCGAGTTGCTTGAAGCTGTCGTCTTCGCCTTGCAGGCGAGGGAAGGACACCACGAAGTGGTCGGCTTGGATGTCTGGGACAAAGTTGCTCAAATCGAGTTCGGTGCCGTCGCGTTTGACCGCAGAGACGGCTTGGACTTGGGCGTGGGTGCGGATTTCCAGCCGGTCGAAGCCGGTGTCGTCAGCGGTGAATTCCGGCCGGACGACGTACGTAAATTCCGTGGGCGCGAACGAATCGACGGCAATGGGCCACACTTCGCCGAGGATTTGGCGGGCAGCCGGTGCATCGCCGAATTGGATCGTGAATGAGCGGATGCGGGGCGCGGTGGTAAAGGTAGAGAACAGGCGAAAGGCGAGTTGGATGTAGCGGCTCGGTCCGGGCGACAAAAGCGGCGTGCCGTCGCGCCACGCCTCAGCGGGTGTGTCGCTGTCGCGCAAACCCGCGGCAAAATCGTAGGGCGGCGACCAGAAGCTCCAGTTGTCGGTATCGTACACGGTGGGCAGGCGGCCGGACGGGTCGAGTTTTTCGTACGCGGCCAAGGTGATCGGGCGGATGTCGCCGTTGATGTTTTCGTCGAAGTAGAGGCTGGGGTCGGGCGAGTTGCCGGTGCGGGTGCGGACCTCGATGCGGGTGCCCTCGGGCACGTCGGCGTCCCAGCGAATTTTGCCCCAGTTGATCGGCTGGCCAAAGTCGAGGATCTGGGTGACGAAGACGGTCTCCTCGACAAAGCCCTCGCCGTACACCTCGAATTCGGCGACCTCCCAGTCGCGCAGGGGAAAGGCTTGGGCGGTGATGTAGCGGATCGACTCAGTGGGAAAGCGCAGTTCGACTACGGGATCGAGATTTTCGCGGTTGGATTCGATCACGGTAAGTTCGGGGTCTTGGTTGCGGATCCAGCGCAGGCCCTTGGTGACGCGGCTGACTCGGTCGCAGGGGCTGTTGGCAAAGCGCACATTGTTGTCGCCTTTGCGCAGTTCGTACCAGGCGAGGAAGTTGGCGGCGAAGCTGTCTTCGCCAAATGCCTCTAGGGGCGGCTTAGGCTCAGTGAGTTCCTCGATGAGCAAGATGTCGTCTTCCTGCCCGAGGCGGGGAAGAAAGCGGATGCGGTTGACTGGCACAGCTGTGCTAAAGTCGATGACCACAGAGTTTTTCCAGCCTTCGCCGGTGACCCCGGCGATGATCGTGCCACCGCTGAAGATGCCTTGGCCTGGGGTGAAGCGGCGGAAGTGGGCTGTAGTGAAATCGCCGTCGAATTGCTTTTTCACGGCGCGGATCTGATCGTCGCGGGCCGAGCAGCCGTCGGTCGTCTGGATCTGGCCTCCAGTGTACGGCAGCAGAGTGTTGATGTCCGAGGCATTGGGGTCAATCAGGGTTAGGTTGACCGCTGGATCGATAAAACGCGGTCCGATGGCGTTGTCGGCAAAGTCGATGAGGGTATCCGCAGCCGCGCCGTGGGGCGTGACGCCCACGGATTCGGTGCCCACTAGCTGACCTTCGGCATCAAAGAGCCAGTACTCGCCAGCTCCTTCTTCGGACAGCAGGTTAGGCCAAGGGTTGCCGTCGTCTCCCCCGACGCGAAATTCCCCGCGGCTGTGCGCTGGCACAATCGACAAAACGAGCAGGAAATACGAAGCAATGATGTACCGCATGGCGTCCCTTCCTTGAGATGCTAGTAATATAAAGGAAGAAGATGTCGGTTTAGCAAGTTCAGATAGGCCCCCGGCGAGTCGCGTTTAATCTTGATTTATAGCTATACTTTGATTGTTTTATGCAGCAAATCGCACGGAGGATGGACATGAAAGCGCATTGTGCCACAGTCGGCCTCGTCTTATTGCTCTGGCTGTCGAGCGGAAGTTTGGCTCTCGACACGGTCTCGATTGGAGAGGGCGGCGAGTTGGATTGGCAGGGTGAAGGCGAGGCCGTCATCACCACCATTGACGCCGAGCACCGCTCGCCCTTAGACCCCAACAACTTGCTGGTGGGCAACGCGCCCGGCGACTTAATCGAATTCGCCCGCGATGACTTTCCCCGCAGCATCCTGCCCCTGCGCATTGCCGAGGGGGACAACGTGGCCGTCGGCACCATCGAACGCGGCGGCGATATCGACTCGCCCAATGTCTTCGACTTCAGCGGCACGTTCAAGCCGCTCGACTTGGAGATGATGTTAAAGGAACTACTCTCGGACGAGCCGGGCGGCGAGCTGTTGGCCTTTGAGCGCAAGAATCAGAATTCCCTCGGCATCCTAGTCCTGCTCAATTTAGGAGCGCGCTTCGGGGTGGAGCGCATACGCATCTATCCGCGCAACACGGTCGTGCCCTCGCCCTCGACCCCCTTCCAAAACGACTACCTGCGGGCGTATGAGCTTTTTACCAACGACGGCCTGAACCTGACCAGCGAGAACACGCCTATCTGGAGACCGCTGATCGCCGAAACCGACAATCAAGTTGCGGTTATCGACGTGCCGCTCGACCCGCCGCGCTACGTCCAGCACCTGCGCTTGCGGGCGACTTCGCCGGTAGATTTTGAGATCGACGAGATCGAGATTTTCGGCAAGGGCTTCCTGTCGCGGGCCCAGTACGTGTCGGACATTTTCGACGCTGGGCAACCAGCCGTGTGGGGCACCCTGCGCTGGGTGGAAGAGGTGTTGGGCGATCCGCGCTTCTCCAGCGCACAGATCCGCACGCGCACGGGCACGGACACGTCGCCTTTTGTGTACACCCGCCGGTTGCGCGGCAAGCAAGACGCCGAGGACATTCCTTTTTCGCTGGAAAATCCCGGAGAGGAGATGGGCTTAGCCGAGTATCGGAAATTTCCCCAAAAGGCGGGTCAGACGCCCATTACCGACGCTGCGGGCCGCGAGTGGATGGCCGGAGCCGTGACCGACGACCTGATCAATTGGAGTCCCTTCAGCACGCCGTACCCGGCGGATGCGGCCAATGGCCCGGGTCTGCCCATTGTCTCGCCCAGCCCGCGCCGCTACATGCAGTTTGAGGTGGTTTTTAATAGCAGTGACCTAGAGGCCGCGCGGGTGATCAAGTCGCTGAGCTTCGACTTGTTGACGCCGCCGTTTGCCGACGCCTTGGTCGGCGAGGTTTTTCCGCGCGAGGTACAGGTGTCTGAGAAAGTGGTCTTTACCTTTGCCATGCGTGCTGCCATGGGCACGGACGGCCTGCGCGGCTTCGACACCATTGAGATCGACACGCCAGCGCGAGTGTCGAGCATCGACGCGGTGCAGATTATTGATGGCGCTGGCGCGGTCGTAGCCGAGCACCAATTCGACAGCCTCGACGCGACCGGCGAGGAGTTCGCCATTGCCGAGGTTGCCGACGACCGCTTTGCCGTGCGCTTCCCCGCAGTGACCGACGACCAGACGCAGGTGCAAATTCGCTTCCAGACCAACGTGCTGACGTACAGCACCAACTTCACTGCGGCGGCGCGGCTCACGACCGAGCCGGGTGCCGCCCAAGTCATCGACCCAGGCAACGTGGCCTTTTTGGGCGAAGGTGATGAGGACGCCTTTTCCGGTACCACGGTACTCAGCCCGTCCGTATTGGCCGAGGGGCAGCTATTGGGTCAGGTGCAGGCTGCGCCCAACCCCTTTACCCCCAATGGCGATGGCATCAACGACGAGGCGATCATTCTCTACAACCTGCTGGCGCTGAGCACCCCGCGGCCGGTCGAAGTCGCGCTCTATGACTTGAGCGGTCAGCGCGTGCGCGTCCTCTTCGCCGGTGAAGAGGCAAATGGCCGCTACACAGACAAGGTGTGGAACGGCCGCGACGACCAAGGCCAGCTAGTTCCCCCGGGTCTGTACGTGGCCCGCGTCTTTGTCGCCGGGGATTCGGGCGATGCCGAGCAGAGCCGCGTCGTAGCCGTCGCGTACTAACTCACCAATCTCTCCAACCGATTTTGCACGGCGAGTAGCACATGCCCGAAAACGACCCAGCGGCTCGCGTTGTGCATCGAAAAGTCGCTTCCTGCAGGTCAACCGCCGAAAATTTGTTCGATCTGGGCTTCCATTTCCCGCCGCGCCACCTTTTCTATGCGGTGGGCGCGCTGGCTGCGGCTAAAGGTCGCAAATTGGGCGTCCGCGTCGGCTTGGCGTCCGGTGCGTTGGTAGAGGTGCCCGAGGAACAGATGGGCTTGGTAGTCGCGCGGAGCGATCTGGAGCAGATGCTCAAACAGGGGCACGGCTTCTGCATAGCGCCCTTGGCGGGCGTAGAGCATACCCAAGCTCCAATGGGGATGCGCGGCCTTGGAATCGAGCGCGCTGGCGTGGCGCAAGAGTTTTTCGGCCTCCGCTAGTTGGTCTGTCTGCCCGAGAGCCATGCCCGTGGCTTGTTCGAGTTGGATGAGCAAGTCGGCGAGGCGGGCTGGGTACTCGGGCACGTGCGGTTCGCGCTGCATTAGCTGCTCAAACTCGGCGATGGCCTCGCGGTGTTGTCCCTGCTCCGCGTACAGGCGGGCCAGTTGATAGCGCACCAGCGTTGAGTCCGGGTTCAGTTCGAGCGTACGGCTATAAGCTCGGGCGGCGCGTTGGGGTTGGTCTGCCATTAGGAGGGCGTAGCCAAGGCCGCCGTGCGCGGCTGCCCAGTTGGGACGCGCGGCTGCGACCTCGGAGTACGCGGCCGCAGCCTCGTCGTAGCGCCGAGCGAGCAACGCAGTGTGGCCGAGGAGAAAGCGCACATCCGCGTCGTGGGGCTGCGTTTTAAGGTAGCGCCGATAGAATTCAATGGCCTTGCCGTAGCGCTCGGCCTCGGCGTGGAGTGCCGCGAGCGCGAGGAGTGGCTCGGCGAAGTTGGGGTCGCGAGCAATGGCGTGGCGGTAGTGGCGGGCGGCGTGGGCCGGCATGTCCCGTTTCTCGTAGGCATAGCCGAGATAGTAGTGCTCGTGGGCATCGCCCTCTCGATCCATCGCGCCTGTGGCCACATTGCAAAAGATTAGGAGGGCGGCAAGCGCGGGAAGCGCGGGCCAAGGCCGCTGCCACAGGGCGCGCATCCCACAAGCCGCAAATAGCAACAGCACGGGCACGGCCGGCAGACGATAGCGCCCGGTGACGAAAAACAGGATTACGGAAAGCGCGTAGCAAGCCACAAAGAGCGCTAGCAAGCGCCCCTCGGGAGACTCAGAGGTCCGCAGAAAGGCGAAAAGTCCCAAGAGCGCCAGCGGGGCGATCAAACCGAAGGGAAATGCCAGCCCTTTTTTCCACAGTAGGATCGACAAAAGCGAGGAGTCATTGCGGGCGAAGTAGAGGTCGCGGTTGCGCGGGATTTCGTCGCCGCGCAGGAACAGATAGCCCTTGTAGGCCAGCAAGCCCGTGAAATCGAGCGTCGCGGAGGTTATGTATTGCCAAGATTGGGCAAAAAAATAGCGCGACTTAGCCGAAGGCTGTTCAATGCCGGCGCGGCGTTCAGGCATTTCCACCAACTCGACCCAATCCCGTCCCGGGCGGATGCGGGTCGTTTGCTCGTAGTCGGCATTGTTGCCGATGTAAAAGTTGATGCCCGCGTTGTGCGAGATAAGCACTAAATCGCCACCGACCGCCCAGTTGCGATACGCGACCGGCGCGATGATCAGCGCACAACCCAAGAGCAGAAAAGCCGCCGGGCGAAACTGACGTTGTCGCCAGTAGAGATAGCCCAACAGCACGGGAGCAAAGAGCAGTACGTTGGCCACGGCGAGCGCGGACAGGCCCAGCAGCACGCCGGCTGTTAGCCAGCGCGCCCAACCGCCCTCGCCGATTGCGAGCAACAGTACGAGCAAATTGAGGCAACAGGCCAGCAGAGTCGGCAGCAACTCTCCGCCAAAGTAGATGAGAGGACCGTACAACGCTGCGGTAAAACCCGCGCCGAGTCCAATCCCCGCGCCAAAGATCCGGTACCCCAACAGGCAGATGAGAACGCAGACGAGGGCGCCTATGACGGCTTGGATGAGTCGCGGCAGGTAGAGATCGTCCCCGGCGAGGGCAAAGAGGACGCCGAGAAGCACGGGGTAGAGCGGTGGTTGCCAGAAGGGCGCGGGCCGACCCGCAAAGGATACGTCGCTGAGGTAGCGCGCTTCCTCGGTATAGGTGCGGGCATCGACGACGGGCGCGGTAAAAAGCGGGCTGGCGCGTATTTCGTGGAGGTAGTACAGACGCGCTGAGAGGGCGAGCGCAAAGACGGCCACCACCCCCATGAACATCCAGCGTCTAGTCATGTAGCAATTCTACATCATTCATAACTACTGTTACGCATCCGGGTAGGGGGCGGTTTCAAACCGCCCCCTACTGCAATCCCGCGTAGATCGAAATAAAGATCTGATTAATAATCACCGCGTCTTCGCCCCGTGGCTGGCGGCGGTCGATTTTCATGCCCGCATGGGTTGTGACCTTGTAGCCGAGATAATCGGAGATATTGGCCAACTGCAAGGCCCAGACTAGGCCGTTGAAGTCGTTGGAGTCGCGCTTCAGGTCGTTGAGGAAGGTCATCTCCAGCCCGCTCATCAGGGTTGTGTGGCTGAGCAGGGGAAAGCCGAGGACAAAGCCGCCGATCTCGGCCAGTTCGGTGCGCTCGTCGGCTGAAATCAGGTCGCGGCTCTGGCGGCGGTACTCGCTTTTCCAGCGCGGCTCCAGCCACAGGTGCCCAAAGTCGAAGCGATAGCTGATTTTGTTGATTAGGCCAAAGAAAAAGTCGCGCTCGCGCAGGCCCAACAGCGCGCGCTCATTGGCGCTGAGCCGCTGGTGATAGAGGTCGTATTTGAGATAATTGGCCGTCAGTAGGCCGCGTAGCTTGTAGTCGTGGCCGAACCACAGGCTGTTGATCCAAGCGTCGCGAGCGATGAGGGGATCCTCGACTTTGGTCGGTTCGCCGGTGCGGATATTGGCGTTGGGCAGCCACTGCAAGAGGTCGTCGGGAATGTCGTCGGTCGTGGATTTGAGCATCTCAAAGACGCGGAAGCGACCCCAAGCAGGGGTGTCGCGGTCGAGGGTCAGCAGGACGTAATTGGCATGGTTTTTTTGGTTGGAAGAAATGAGGCCCTCGCGCAAGACGCCGACCATCAGCCGCAGCTCTGGGGTGAAATGGACGCCGCCGTAGGCGTTGTACCCTCGGTGATCCTTCTTGTAGGGGTAGTCGGGCAGTTCGTCGTTTTCAAAGCGATCGACCCACAGATTGTTGTTCAGGTCGATGCCGAAGAGGAATTCGGGCCGATCGACGTTGTGGCGCAGGAACGGCTCCTCGTAGTCTGGGATGAGGTTGCTCAAGAAGCGGTTGTCGTTCTGGTTGAAATCCGAGATAAAGTCGTTGTTCTCGTCCCAGCCGGGGAAGACGCTCGGGTCGCCGACCTGCCAGTCTTTGCGCACGGTGTCGGGAAATTCGTCTTGGTCGTCGTTGTCCTCGACTAGTTCGACGACGTGGATGCGTTCGTCCTCGTAGTCGATAAAGCCATCGCCTTGGGCAGTAAATGTACGGGTGGAGTAGCGAGGATCCATGCTGTATGCTTCGCCAAAGAAGAAGAAGGGAAACGCGACCCGCGAGAGGTTCATCATCCACGCAGCGGCAGCGCGGTCGCCGCGGATACCCGAGAAAGTGGTGTGGGTTTTGGCTACGACATTGGGATATTTGGTGTAGTTGTAGTTGAGGTCGTACTCGCCGTAGAAATCGAAGCCGAGGACCTGTTGCAGCTCTAGGGTTGCGCCCCAGATCTGGGTGGAGGTCGGTAGGCCGTAGTCAAAACTGACGATCTGCAAATTGGTGTTGTCGCGGACGTTGCCCTCGGCTTGGGCGACGAGCAAGAGTACGGACTCACCGCTGGCATTGAGTTGACTGTCGGAGGTGACCCATACCTGATAGTCGTTGCCCAGCACGAGGCGGAATTCGACCTTTTTGATTTCTTCTTTGGTGCCCGAGGCGCGGTTGACAAAGGCCGGGCTGTCAAAGTCGTAGCGCAGGCGGATCTCCTCGGCCCCATCGGCCGAAAGGAAGCCCTCCCCCACGAGGCCACCCTCGACGATCGGCTCAAAGCGGATGGCCTTGCCGTTGTCTTGGGTGCCGTCGAGATAGGTGATGATGATGTCCGAACCGGCGCTGAAGAAGGCCGCTCCGCCGACGCCGTCCTCGGGGCTGTCGTCGCGCAAGACGATCTCGACGATCGAAACGGTCTGGTTCTGATCGACCGATAGCTCGCCGGTGAAGGGGTTGCCGGTAAAGCCGTCGATAAGGGTGTTGGACTGGTGGGCGTTGACCATGGTCAGCCCCACGGTGGCGAAATCGCCTACCTGCGCGGTGGCGCGGCTGCCGAACATGGATGTGGCGTTGGTGACCAAGCTCTCTTGATCGTTGGTTGACGCGCCGCCGGGGCGGCTGATACGGGAGTAGATCAGGGTGCCTTGGTATTTATCGGCTGCGTAGTCGAATTGAATGCCGTCCCAGCGCGGCTTGGAAAAGGTCATCGGCGTCAGGGTCGAGCGAATTTTGGTGCCGGCCGTCAGGGCGTAGTGATGCTGGCCCTTGGAGTCGGCCGAGATGACCACGCCGCTAAACCAGCGGTCGAAATTGCTGGACTTCAGCACCGAAGAGCCAAACTGCCGAGGTTGGGTCTGCGAGTTGTTGAAAACCAACCAGCCCCGGGTGACGAGGTTGCCGTAGAGGTCGTAGTAGTAATCGCCTTCGCGGATGGCGCTGACGTAGCGCTGGTAGTGATCGCGGGCGTAATTGGAGTATTCCCACTGCCGCCACTGGTATTCGTTAAAAAGCTCCTGCGGCACGTACCACCGGCGCTTGGCCGGGTCGAGAGCGCCGAACAGGACACCGGCCCCCTGCGGCTCAAAGGAAACCACCCCACCCCTTTTGACCGTGCCGAGGCGCGCGCCGTATTCTTGGGCGTTAGCAGCAGCACTGCCGAGCCATAGAATGGCTATTGCCTTCCAGAACATCCATTTCCGGTTCACTGCAATCCCTCCTTCAATTAGAAATTAAGAATTAGGAATTACGAATGGACCCAACCGCTTCCCGCCTCGCGCTGCTTGGCAAACTCTAATTCGCAATTCTCAATTCCTAATTCGTAATTCTCAATGATAATCGGCCCTAGGCGTTCCAGCAATAACTAGTAGGCCACGGCGATAATCCGCTCTTGGGTCGTCGGCTGTTGGGTGGCGTCGGCGTCGAGTTGGACTTGGCACAAATACAGGCCGGGCGGCGCACGGCGGCCGTGGTCATCGACGCCGTCCCAACGCACGGTGGTGCGGCCGCTCAGCACCATTTCCTCGTGCTGCCAAACCTGTCGCCCATCGAGCGTGTAAATTCGCACTTGGAGCTGGCGGCTGGAGGTGAGCTTGAAGATATCCAGCGAGATTTCAGCCGCGTCGTTGATCCCGTCGCCGTTGGGAGTAAAAGGATTGGGACCGACTGCGAGACCATGGACGAGATCGCTGTCAATGGGGACGTTGATCGACAGCGTGTTGCTGGCGACGCCTTCGTCGGCATTGCCCGCTTCAACGGCCTGCCATGCCTCCTCGGCGTCGGCGCTTGCTGCATTGCGGACGAACAGGCGCAATGTGGTGCCGTTGAGAAAGACCGGTGCTGAAAGGCGCAAGCGGAAGCGTTGGCCCGGCCCGGTTACCATGCCGCGCTCGGCCGTGGCGAGGCGGTTGTACGCGCGCGAGTCGAGCGAGTCGCCGAGCGCGTCAAACGGGAACTGAGCGCCGTCGCCGCGCAGAATGCGGAAGTAGCGGACAGGGCCTTGCTCCTCGCTGGGCAGGTCGCGGTAGCTGGTTTGGTCGATCTCGCTGAGTTGTTCGCCGTTGCGGCGGAAGTAGCGGATAGCCCCCCGTTCGTCTTCGTCGAGGGTGCCGTACGCCGCGCCCGTAAGCGGCAAGCCGTCTTGGGTCACAGGCACCTCTTCGCCTTCAAGGGTAATGCGATTGTACGTGCGGCTGGCTGCGGGCAAGATGTTGAGCACGTCGTCTAGGCGCACCCAGATCGAATCGCCGCCGTTGGCCAAAAGCGCGGCTTGCGTCTGGTCGTCAGCCGTGAACACGCCGCGTTCGGCCCCAAGGCGAAAGACCTTTTCGCCATCCGGGCCGCTGATGCCAAGCTCCATGAGTTCGAGCTTTTCCGAGGCCGGCATGGTCAGCAGGATTTCGTTGAAGCCAGAGCTGCGCGAGGCCGCGGGCGACTCGATGAAGTAGGGCTGGGCAAAGACGTCAAAGGTCTCCCGCACACCGGAGGTCTCTACCGAGGCCGGCCACAGCTCGGCCGCGATGCGCTCGGCCACAGGATTGAGCAGTTCGACCGCGAGCGAGCGAATCGAAGCTGCGGCCTCGCGGTCGGTGGTAATCATCTCGACTTGGAACTGCATGAATTTGCGCAGGCCGGGGGAGGTGACGATGTCGCCAGGCTGCTGGTAGGCGCGGCTCCAAGGGCTCCAGCCGCTGGTGGACACGAAGGTGGTGTCGGCTGGCCCCTTGAGTCGGGCCAAGAGGTTTTTCCAAGCGTCATAGGTGATTTCGTTGCCCGTTTTGTCGAAGTAGCGAACGACCTTGCCCAGCAGGTCGCCGGTGCGGGTGCGGATTGCGACGGTCGTACCTGGGGGCGTCTCGGCCTCCCAAGTAATGGCCCCGAAGTTGCGCGCCCCAGGCAGCGCAATAAGGTCGGAGGTCAGCACTACTTGCGCTGGATAGCCCGTGGAAAAAAGCTGGTACTCGGCAATGTTCGGCCCGGTGTTGTACCCGCCTCGACGGCGCGGGTCTGCCGAGATGATGCTTATTTCGAGAAAACGGAGCTTGGGGCTGGGATCATAGGTGTCGAGGATGTGTTCAAAGCGATCGGTGCTATTGTCCTCGCGAAAGCGGGGGCTGAGGCGCGACCACTTGATCTTGCCGCGCGTGTCGCGCGAGCCGTCGGAGCCGCGGATCAAATACCCGTCTATATAGGGCCGGGGCCGGGTCGAGGAAATGCGCATGGCGTCGAGCCAAAACGACGCGCCCATATCAACGGTGAGCACGCCGCGCTCGATGGTCGGCGACCAAACCAGATGCAGGAAGTTGGTGTTGAAATCCGCGTCGAAAGCCGGTCCTGGTATGAAACCGTCGCCGGTCAGGTCGAGATGGCCGCCGCCGGCCACCAAGCCGTTGCTGATGTTATCGCCAAACCCGTACACCTCGATTCCGGCCAGCCGCGGCCGCTCGCGCCGGTAGTAATCCAAACGGCCTTGGCGCTGGGGGTCGAGGCTTTCATAGATCGCTTGCTCGACCGGCTCTTCAAAGCCCTGTTCGTCGCGGATGAAATAGACGATCGCGCCGCGCTCGTCGGCCGGCAGAGCCTGCCATTCCTCTGCGCTAATGAGCGCGCCGCGCTCGCCGCGGGTATCGCTGACCACGATGCGGATGGTCTCTACCAGCTTGCCCTGCCAGCCGGGGTCGGCGTTGAGCTGTTCGAGACCGATGCGAAAGGTGCGCTGGTCGCGGTTGGGGGCCTTGGTGCTGGCGACTCGTTCAAAGGTGATTTTGTCGGCGTTTTCCTGCACCGGCTCTTGGTCGGGCGCGGCGAGGACGCGGAACTGGAAGAAGGGATCGCCGAACTCTTCCTCGACAAAGTGGAGGACGAGGGAATCGACCGCCACGACGCGACCCAAGTCTATTTCGATCCACCAGTCGTCGATCGGTGCCTGCGGGTCGGGCTCCCAGAAGGTGGTTGGATCGTCGTCGAGGATGTTGGCGGCTGCGGCCGCATTCGAGCCGACGCGGCTGATGCCCGGACGAAAGAAATAGGAGTAAATGGGGTTGCCCTTGCGGTCGGCGATGACCTCGCCTTTTACGTCGCGGGTCTGGGTGCTATCGATGTTGAGGATGGCGGTTTGGTTGCTGCGGCGACGCAGCTCGGGAATGGGGCGGGTGAAGGTTGCTAGATCGTCGAGCAAATTGAAGTGCTCGCGGAAAAAGTGCGGCTCGACTGTGCCGTCCGGCGACACCTTCACGGCGTGGGTAGGGAGCTGCCAATTTTGCCAGTGCGCGGCCCTGTTGACCACTATGGAGCGACTGGTGACGCGGTGGCCCTGTTGGGCGTCGGCTGCGATCAGTGGTGCCAAGCAGAGGACGAGAAACGCTAAGAGTTTCATGGTGACCTCCTAAGCATCTGGTAGTGCGCCTCGCGTTGTGCGATGCGGATGCGGCAATCGACGGGCAGGTCAAAGAAGCGCTGTGGGGGCTGGCCGGGCCAGAGCACGTGCAGGCTATCGACGCGGGTGGCCGACCCCAGCCCGAGGTGCAGGAGCGGTTCGTTGCTGCTGCCGAAGCCAAAGCCGCTTTGGCGCTGAGCGCGGATGATGCGGCCAGCGGCAAAGGCGGCGACATGCGCACCGATGGCGCTGCGATTGGCCTGTGCGCCCACGAGTTCGATGGAAAGGTAGTGCTGCGCCGGGCCGTCGTTGCGGTAGAGCGCGTTGTCCCACGTGTCGGCGTCGTAGTGGCCGCCCAAGCCGGCGTACAGGTCCAAGTCGCCGTCTTGATCGAAGTCGGCGAAGGTGGCCCCGTGGCCCTTGCCGAGGCTGCCGGTGCCCGCAGTGGCCGTGATGTCGGCAAAGGTGCCGTCGCCCATGTTGCGGTAGAGCGCGTTGGGTTCGAGGCGGGCCATTTGCGGGCCGCCGTTGGCGAGGTAAATATCGACGAAGCCGTCGTTGTCCACATCGCCGAGGCCCGTACCCATACTGCCGAAAGAGCGCTTGAGTCCCGCAGCGACCGCGATGTCGGCAAAGGTGCCGTCGCCGAGGTTGCGATAGAGAAAGGGCCGGTTCGGCTCTATGGCCTCACCGGTGACCATGCTATTGAGGACATCGGGAAAGGCGCTCATAGTTGAAGCAAATAGGTCGAGATGACCGTCGTTGTCAAGGTCAAAAAAGAACGCCACATACCCGCCTTCCACTGGAAAAAGGACTCCAGTGCGCTCGGCCTCATCGACAAAAGTGCCGTCGCCGAGGTTGCGATAGAGGCGGTTGAACTGGCCGATGTTGACCGCGTACAAGTCAGTCCAGCCATCGCCGTCGAAGTCGCCAGCAGCCGTGCCAATGGTCTGGCCCGAGTCGGCGACTGCCGCGGCGGTCGCTACGTTGAGGAACGCACCGTTTTGCTGGTTGTGCAGGAGGGCGTTTGGCGCGCCCGTACCCGTGACGCCGTTAGCCACGTACAAATCGAGGTAGCCGTCGCGGTCGAAGTCGAGCCAAGTGGCCGTAAAGCTATCGCTGGAATCGGCCATGCCTGCGGCGCGCCCGCTGTCGATGAATGCGCCGGAGTCGTTTCTGTACAGTGAGTTGGGTGCTCGGCCCTCCCAGGCGTCGCGGCTGACAAAGAGGTCGGAGTCGCCGTCGTTGTCAAAGTCCGCGCTCGCCGCGGCCCAACCACCGCGCGCGTCAGCTAACCCGGTCGCTTGGGCGACATCGCGAAATTGGCCGCCGTCGTTGCGGTAGAGCGAGTGTTTGACTTGGATACCAACGCTGAAGAGATCAAAGTCGCCGTCGCCGTCAAAGTCGAGCCAAGCACTGCCGCGGCCGCGATCTTTCTTGGCCACGCCGACGCGCGCGGCCACATCGACAAAGCGCAAGTCGGTCGCGGTTGGCACGGAGGCGCGCAGGGGAAAGCGATAGCGCGGCGGCAGGGCCAGTGCATCTTCGCCCGGCCGCTCGTGAGTCAGCTTGAGCAGCCACAGGGCCTCTAGGCGATCTATTGACTCCAACCGATCAACCGCTTTTTCGAGCCAAGGCCGCGCGCGGTCGTCCCCCGCCCAGAAAGCCGCGGTGCCGGCCAAGAGATAGGCGTGGCCATCGTCTGGATAGGCGTCGAGTAACGAGCGGCTGCGTTCCAAGGCTGCGGGAAAGCGGCCGAGGCGCAGCGTGGCTTGAAGCAACAGGTAATGCGCGTCGCGGCGCTGGGGTTGGGCGGATAGTGCTTCGCTGCACAAGGCCGTGGCTCGCTCGAGGTTCATGGTGGCAGCGGCCTGCAAATACAGTTCGGCCAGCAGCAGGCGGCCATCGAGCGAGTTGGGGTATTGGTCGAGGATCTCATTGACGGCGAGTTCGGCTTCGCGGGCAAAACCGCCAAAGGCGAGGAGCCGCGCTTCGAGCAGGCGAGCCTCTGGTCGCTGGCGCGCTGGTGTCGGCAACTCGTCGAGCTGGCGGCCCGCGCTCTGCCGGCGGCCTTGGCGGATCATAGCTTCACCGATGCGGATTTGGGCAATCGCGCTGTCGGGCGCCAAGCTGACGACGCGCCGGAAGAGGGCCTCGGACTCGGAGAACCGCCCTTGGTGCAGCATGCTCAGGGCCTCGGCATAGACGCGGTCGCTTTCGGCCTCGGGCGGGGCCTGACAGCCGATGCAAAGACTGGCCAAGCACAGGACGCGGAAGGAGCGGATCATGGCGCTTGGTCCAATTCGCTTAGCTTAGCTCGGGCGCGTTGGTGATCCGGGGCGAGGGCGAGCACTTTTTGCAAGGCTTGCCGCGCTTGTTCCCGCTGTCCTTGCTGCATGAGGATCAGCGCCAGCCCGTAGTGCGATTCCGCGTGGTCTGGGTCGAGGGCAATGCTGCGGGCGAAATGGGTGTGGGCATCGCGGTAGTTGGCTTGGCGGACATAGGCTAGCCCGAGGGCATAGTGGGCGTCGCGGTGATCGGGATTGCGGGCGAGGGCTTGGTGCAACGCGGCAACGGCTCCGGCAAAATCGCCGCTTTTGAAGCGTGCGCGGCCCAAGCCATAAGCTCCGGCAAAGGAGTTGGGATCGATCGCCAAAGAGTGCATAAAATGCGTGACAGCTTCTTTGGATCTTCCCTCGTGCAAGTACAGGTCGCCGAGCATGACGTAGGCGTCGCGGTGGCCGGGATTGCGGGCGAGGATTTGCTCCAGCGCGGCGCGGGCGTCGGCGAAGCGCTTTTGCTGTGCGTACACGGTGGCGAGGCGCAGGCGAATTTCCACCGAAGTAGAGTCGCTGGCGAGGGCGCGCTTTAGGGAGTCAATCGCCTTGTCCCACGCGCCTTGGCGAATGTAAATGTTGCCCTGATTGAGGTGGCGTTCGGCCGCGCTCAACTGCTGGAAGCGGCCCTGTGCGCGGCGCGCGTCGTCAGGTCGGTCGCTCTCGGTGTAGGCTTGGGCCAACAGGTAGTGGGGAGCGGGGTTGTGCGGGTCGGTGGCGGCGACGCGCTCGAGTACGGGAATGGCGGCTGTGGGTTCTCCGAGGCGGATGAGTAAGCCGCCTAGACCTAAGCCGCCTTGGATGTGGTCGGGATCGCGGGCGAGCAGGTCGGCAAAACCCGTGCGCGCTTGGGACAATTGCTGATTGCGCACGAGCAGGTCGCTGTGGTAGTAGCGGGCTTCAAGGTGGACTTCGGCGAGCTCAGTCGAGTCGTCGGGCGCGAGTTCGATGGTGTGGTTGAAGGCTGTGAGTGCGCCGGCAAAATCGCCGGTGGCGCGGCGCACTTCGCCTAGGTAGAAGTGGTATTTGGCACGCTCGGGTGCGAGGGAAATAGCCTGCTCTAGATGGGTTGCGGCCTCTAGGTAGCGGTGCTGGTCGCGCAGCATGGCGGCGAGGGCAAAGTGAGCGGGGGGCTGATCGGGCGTCAGGGCTAAGGCGCGTTCAAAGGCTGTGATGGCAGCAGTGGGCTGGTCGAGCTGCGCGTGGGCTAGCCCCTTTTGAAAGTGGGCGGTGCTCGACGAGGAATCGAGTGCCACGGCCTGTGTGAGCTCTGCTAAGGCGCGGGCGGGCCGATCCTGTTGCAAGAAAAGCGTACCGCGCTGGAGCAAGCGGCGGGCTTCTGCGGGGCGCGCCGCGTCTTGCGGGTCGGGTTGGTCGGCGCAAGCGAGTGCGCCCAAAATCAGCAACAGGCGCGCGGTCATCGCTCAGGTGCCTTGGACCAGCGAATCCGGCAGGGCGGCCTTGAGTGCGCGCTCGTCGATCTCGACGCGGCTCTGATAGCGCTGGCGCAGATCTTGGACGAAGCTGGTGAAAGCCGCGTTTTCCCGCTCGCGGCGCAATAGAGCGCGGGCGCGGCGCTGGACTTGCTCGTACGGTTCGACCCGGCCGGGGTTGCGTCCTTGGACGCGGAAAATGGAGTACCCGTCGCGCACCCGAATCGGCCCGACGAGTTGGCCGGGTTCCGCCGCATAAATGGCGGGGACTAGGCGCGGATAGAGCTTCTCGTCGCGCGGATGGAAGTGGAAGCGGGCTTGCGACTGGACTGCTTGGGCGCGCACGCTGCGGTCGGCGAGATCGGCAAAACTCGCGCCGGCTGCGAGTTGGTCGCTGAGCCACTGGGCTTCGGCCGGGCTGGACGCGAGTAGTTCTTCGACCTCGACGGACTCTTCGTGATAAAACATGTCGGGATGGCTGTCGTAGTAGGACCACACTTCGGCATCGGAGAGCATTTCGATGGCTGCGAAGCGCTCGCGCACGGCGTTGAGCAGCGCGTCTTGGTAGGATCTCTTGGCCAGCCGCTGGACGTCCGGGTCGTCGTGCAGGCCCTGTTCGCGGGCGGCGCGGCGCTGGAGGAGGGGCCGCAATACCAGCCTGTCTAGCGCAGTGCGTGCGCGCGTGCTGTCTTTGAGGCTGCGCTGGGCATTGAGCCGCCGCAATGCCTTGTACGCCGCGGCGACTGTGGCCTGGCCCTCGGCAAAGGTGTAGAGCGGCGCAGTGCACGTGTCGAGTAGTGCGCCGTCTTCGCGCTGGGCCGCGCTGAGCATGAGTTGCAACCCGTCGGGGTCGAGAGCCGCCCCGGCGGCCGCGCGGAGCGACTCAAAGTGCTCGGCCTCCACTTGGGCTAGACGCTCGCTGAACAACTGCTCCTCGATGAGGGGTCGGTAGCGCTCGTAGGGCGTGTCGCGGTCTTCGGTGAAGCGGACGATGTGCCAACTGAGGCCGGCGCGCAAAGGAGCGGATATTTCTCCCAAAGGCAGCGTGTTGAAGACCTCGGCCGGGATGTGCAGACTGGGCGCGGCCTCGCGGCCAATAAAGCCCAATTCGCCGCCCTGCTCAGCCGAGCGCTTGTCGAGCGAGTGGGAGCGGGCCACTTCGGCAAAGGGCTGGCCGGCGTCGAGGGCCGCCACGGCCGCTTCGATTTCGGCGCGGGTGTGGACCAAGATTGCGTTGAGCTTGCGCTCGCGGTGGTAGCCTTCTTCAGTAAAGACGCGCCGCACGTCTTCTTCGGGCACTTGCACCTGAGCGGTTAGGTTGCGCGCTCGATAGAGAGCGATGACCCGCGCATCCACGGCCTCATCGACGGTGCGTTTTACCGATTGCAGCGTATCCAGCCCGTGGGCGATGGCCTCTTTGAGGATTAGTTGGCGGTCGATGAGCGATTGCACGTATTGCTGCCGCGCCGCGTCGCCGCCTGCGGGGTTGCGCAAGCCTGGAGGCAGCTTTTCGACAAAGGACCGCAGGCTCTCCCCTGAGATAGGCACTTCATCGACTCGCGCCACGGGCGCGTTCGTTTCCTGCGAGCAGGCCGCGAGGGCGATAGGGATAGCGAGGATGTACAGAGGACGCATAGATTTTTCCTTCTAATATACAGGTGTTCGGTTGCCAACCATGCCGGTGAATCCATCCACCACCAACCACAGGCCGGCGGCGACGAACTGGCCGAGCACGATCCCGACGAAAAAGGGGCGGGTGAGGAGGTACGTGCGGGGACCGCCGTATTTGAGGACGGTGATCTTGATGAGCCAAGCTAAGAAGATCGAAAACCAGATGCTGTTCATTACCCAGCCAGTGCTCACAGCAAAGCCGAGCGGGTGAAAAGGCCACCACACGAAGAAGTGACGAGCGGTCATCAAGCCGCCCATGATCAGGGCGCCAAAACCCGTCCACAGCCATCCGACGAGGCTTGGCCCCGTGGGATTGGCGAGCTTTTTCGCGGCAAAGTCCGAGGGGTATCTGGCAAAGCCCGTGAAGTACTGGGGATGCAGGTTGATCGCGCCGTCGCGGTACGCGAGGTAGAGCATGAACCAGCAGGAGACCACGAGGCTGATGAGTATGGCCGCAACAATGGCCCAAAAGAGCCGACGGCGGGTGCCGCTGATCGCGCTGCCCAAGCGCAGACTGTTAGCGAGGGGCGCGGTCATAAAGACCAGCAGGTCCCCCGCCCAGACCAAAGAGTAGCCCGTAGCGACCATACCCTGCGCGCCGAGAGCCGGGACCCCAACGCCGGAGACGACAAAGCCGGCCGGGACCATTTCTGGGGTTACGGTGGGCATGCCCGCCTCGGCGATGACGCGCGCCAGGCCGATGAATATGACCAGCGACGAGAACAGGAAGAAGGGCACGATCCAAGCCGGGATCCCGCTCTTCCACAGCCAGAAGCCCATCGCGCCAACGCCGACGACGAAGAGCCAAAACGCGGCCCGATAGGAGAGGATCTCCGCAGAGTCGTCGATCCGGTCGTCGCCCCACAGGGCCTTGCGCAGGACGCTTTTGAGGTGGGGCCGCGCCGTCCACAGCCCATAGAACACCAAGACGATGAGCGCACCCATCATCTGATGCCCCATGATCGCGCCCACTGGCCCCGATCCGGTCCAAGGCCCCAGCTCCTCGGGACTGAAGATGCCGATGTAGCGGAAGATGCTTTCTTGTATTACGTGGAGCAGGTAGAAAAACCACAGGCTGAAGGCGATATTGGAGTTGATGAAGTACGCAAAGCCGAACATCAGGAAGTTGATGCGGATGTTGAGCGAGGCCGTGCGGCTGAACAGTTCGACGCTGGTTTGAAGGGCGAGAGAGGGGACGAAGTTGAAGTAGTGGTGCAGGGCGTTGGTGCTGTTGAACAAGAAGGGCAACAGCAAGCCGCACCACATGATGGGGTTGCGAAAAAAGGGTTTGAGGCTTCTTTGCTTGCCCTCGTCGTCTTGGATCATGGCGAGGGGAACTTGGGCCAGCGGAAAAACGAGGCGCTCGTTGTCAACCCACTGGCGGCGCAAGATGCTTATGGCCGCGATAATGGTTGCGTAAAACGCCGCGTAGAAGACAAACCAGCGCCCGAGCGGCTTGAGCCAGACGTCATAGGGGATGGCCGAGCCTTTGGTGCCCTCGTAAAATGCCTTCACCGCAACCGGATCGTACACCACCATCCAATCGGAGAGAAACGGGTGGACTAAGTCGGCCCATTGGTTTTCGGGAGTGGCGTAGTAGAAGGTGCCAGTGATCATCGGCAGCAGCATGCCCACCACGCCACGCGTGGGGATGGCCGTGGCAACGGCCATCATGGCGAAGATGACAACCAACTCGCCGCGCCGAAAACCCCAGCGTCCCAAGGCGACTTGGACAGTCAGCAGCAGGACGAACAGTAGGAAGAACGCGGCTGGCGTGGCCGAACTCAGCCCGAGGCGCGAGCCTTGGATGACCATGCTGCCGTAGGGAATGCCGATGGCAATGGCCAAGCTCAGCGCGGCACCGACGAGGATGCTCCGGCCCGTAATGGCGGCCGGCGTATTGTCAGGGGAGGGGATGGTGGACATGGCTGATGAATTAGGAATTACGAATTAGGAATTACGAATTAGGAATTACGAATTAGGAATTACGAATTAGGACGCTGGGGCATCTCCTTACGAGATGCTGGCATTTATGAAATAGCTTGAATTAATAGTAAATTCGTAATTCGTAATTCCTAATTCGCAATTTTTATGGACGCGACAAACAAAGCAAAAACAATAAATAAGGCAAAAGGCCGGGTCGTTGCTCTACTAGTTGGGTTGTCGTTGGGCGCGCTCTTTGAGGCGGGCTTGTGGCTGGTGGGCGTGGGGCCGGACGACGCCCTTTTTGTGGCCAGCGACTCGTCTTATCGCATCAACCCGCAAGCTGCGCGGCGCTTCTTTCCCCGCCAGTACGTGCGCTTGGCCCCTGGGCAGGATCGCTTTGCTCGCGACAAAGACGCGCGCGCGTTTCGCGTGTTCGCGCTGGGAGCTTCGACCCTGCTCGGCTTTCCCAACCCCGCCTATACCTCGTTTCCCAATTTCCTGCAACAGATGCTCGCCGATGCGTATCCAGCGCGCGAGATCGAGGTAGTAAACTGCGGCGTCACGGCCATCAATTCCTTCGTGGTGCGCGAATTTGTCGCGGAGGTGGTCGAGTACGAGCCGGATTTGGTCCTGATCTACGCTGGTCACAACGAGTTCGTGGGGCCATACGGGGCCGCGACTCCGTTTGTGCGCCTGAGTGGCAACTGGTACTTCATTCAGTTGCAGATGTTTTTGCAGCGGACCAAGACCTACTATTTGCTCGACAGTCTGCTGCACTACGTCGCGGCTGCACTGCGTCCCGCTGCACCCGCCGAGTCCTTTGGCGTGCATTTGGTGCAGCGCGAGATTTACTTGGAGGACGAAGCACACCGGCAGACCGAGGCCCATTACCAGCGCAATATGGCTGAGATAGTCGAGGTGTTGCGCGAGCGCGAGGTGCCGGTCGCGCTCTGTACGCTGGTTTCCAATTTGGCCGGATTTTATCCCCTGCGCTCGCAGGGGCCGGTTCCGCCGCCGGACGCTGTGCCCGCAGATTATCCACAGCACGCGGCCCTGCACTTTGACGCGGGCTTGGCGCACCAAGCGGCTGGTGATTCCGCGCAGGCGCTCGCCGCGTTTGTGCGCGCCCGCGATTTAGACGGCATTCACCTGCGGGCCTGCTCGCCCTTCAACCGCGCCATTCGCGCCTTAGCCGCTGAGTCGGGTGCGATCTTGATCGACGTGGAGCAGGCGTTTGCCGCCCATGCGCCGGCTGGTTTGGTCGGCGACGAGTTGATCACCGAGTATTTGCATCCCACGGTGTGGGGCCACTACCTGATCGCGCAGACCATAATGACGAGCCTATTTGCGCGAGAGGGTGCGCTGGGTTTGGCGGAGGGTCGTGCGGATGCCTTGGACGATTTTGCCGGATATTGCCGCCGCTTGGGCTACGGAGTCCGCGAGCGCGTCTTAGCGCGCAACGACCTGATCCTGCTGCTGAAGAACATGCCGTACGCCGAGCGGCCGCCGATCTTAGAGCAGCGGCTTGTGCACTTAGTCGGCGAGCAGCTAGCCGACCTGCCCAAGATGAGTTACGCGCAGATTGCGGATTTTGCCCATCGCGGCGGCGTGACCTTTTTGGCGGCTATCATCGCCGACCTCGCCGACCCCCAGCCGCTGGCTGACGCGCTGGACGAGTTGGTGGGGCCGTTGGGGTTAGGCGTAGGGGCGGTTCGCGAACCGCCCCTACGGACCCGGAATACGCCCTAGTCGAGCAGGGCTTCTCCGTAGGCGAATAGCAGCGGTGTTCCGCCGGTGTGGACGAAGACGATGTTTTCGCTGTCGCGGAAACGCCCTTGGCGCACCTGATCAATTAGACAGGCCAATCCCTTGCCCGAGTAGGTTGGATCGACGAGGATGCCCTCGCTTTGGGCGAGGAGGCGGATGCTGTCGAGCGTGGCGCGGTCCAAATAGCCGAAGCCCGGGCCGACGTACTCATCGGTCACGGCGATGCGCTCTGGGGCGGGCGCACATTCGAGGCCGAGGTGGGCCGCGGCTTCCGCAGCGGATTGCGCAAGGCGCTCAGACACTCCTTCGCGCTGGCCCATCTTGCTCTGGGGCGTGCCGAGGAAGCGGGCCGAACGTCCCAAGAGGGCAAAGCCAGCCACTAGTCCGGTCAAGCTAGTTCCCCCGGACCCGATTACCACGTCGTCGGCTTGGATGCCTGCGGTGCGCAGTTGGGTTTCTATTTCCAAGGCACATTGGATGTAGGCAACGCGCGACAACAGGCCAGACAGGCCGGAGAAAGGTTTGTACCCCTCTTCTTTGAGCCGCTCCACTTCCTCGGCTATGGTGGCACCGACGCCCTCGGGCGGAGCAAAGCGGATGCGCACCCCGCATAGCTGGTCTAAAAGGTGGTTGCCTTGGACTGGCGACTTGTGCCCCATGATAGAATCGTTCTCGCGCAGGACGACGACGCCCTTGAGGCCGAGCTGGGCGCAGGCCGCGGCGAATTGGCGGCAGTGATTGGACTGGACGACTGCGCTCAGCACGGCCGCGTCGCACCCTTGGGCCGTGCCCTCGGCGAGGGTGAATTCGAGGTAGCGGGACTTATTGCCGCCAAAGGCGAGGCCGGTCAGATCGTCGCGCTTGATCCATATTTGCGGCCCCCCGAGTGCGGCCGATAGCCGCGGACAGTGCTGTAAGGGCGTTGGCAAATGCGTCAGGCGGTGGCGGGGCAGCGCGTCGATGGCGCGTTGGATCGCTTGGATGTCCATGTTGTTAGCTCCCTGTGGCCCACAAATGGCGGTGGGCACCAATCCATTCGAGATGGGCGCGGCGGATGAGTCCGTAGTTGTAGAAGGCGTAGCCATTGACGCCCGCTTGGTGCAGCGCGGTCAGATGTGCGCCGAGTGAGTCGCCGTCGGCGAATCCCCCAGGGTTGACGATGGCGCTGAGGTCGGTGTCGGCTGGGAATTCGCCGCGCAGGGTGCGGACGCTGGCGGCTAGGGCGTCCGGCTCGCCGCCCACGCCGGCGTTGACCATGTACACGTTGCGGAGGACGCGATCCGAGTCAAGTCCGTTGACGGTTCGGTCGCGGCCACCGAAGAACGAGACGCGCGCGCCAGCTTGGTTGGCGATGGCAATGGCTTCCTCCACTAGCGAAGTTGCCGCTTCGACGCGGGCGTCGAGAAAGGTCTGCAAGCGGCCGGAAAAGGCGGTGGCGAGGAATTTGGCGCTCGGGGGCTGCATGTCTTCTGGGGTAGGCTCGGAGGCGAGTTCACGAGCGAGATATTCGGCGACATCTGCGAGGAAGCCCTCTCCGTCCAAGCCGAGGGCACTGGCCCGCTGCAAGCAGTGCTGACAGTAGCACAATCCCATCAGCAGTTCGCAGAAGGGCGTGATTTTTACGCCGACCTTGGGATTGCGGAACCCGTAGCTGAAATGCAGGTAGCCCAGCGATTCGAGGTGGAATTCGTCGGGCTGGAACTGCGCGGCTATATCGCGGCAGAGCGCACGCGCGTAATCGCGCACCAAGGGGCTAGCTGGGCATAGCTGGGCGAAGTTGATGTGGCCAAAGGGATCGCGCTTGGCCGCGTCTGGATAGCGTTGGGGCAGGTAGTGGTTGTAGTTGAAGACCAGCCAACTCGTCAGGTCGAGGCCGCGCACTCTGATTTTGTCCGCGATCCGGCGCATGTAATCCGGGCCATCGACGACGTTGCTGATTAGGGGCGCGATGTGGCTCTCTTCGTAAAAGGCGGCGGATGGCTGGAAGTAGAGCGCGCCTTCTTCTCCCCAGTAGAGAGGCCGCCGGGGATTGTGCGGCAAAAAGTACGTTGATACGTGGTAGCTTTGGGCTAGACTGACGCTGTTGAGGCCAGCTGTGTGGGCGATGGTGTTTAGGGCCGAGTCAATGCCTTCGTCGGTTAAGTCCCAGGGGTATGTGTATATGGTCGCTCGCATGGGCGTTGTTTCCTTGGGGAGATATGCAGCGTCGAGATATGCTCGTGCTGCCCGTTTTTGTCGTGGGCCGAGTTGAGAGATACTTCCTTCAGAGGAAGGCAACTTCGATGAGGCGTCTGTCGTTGAGGTTCATGTTTGCCAGCTTTGAAACATGTCGCGTAGTTCCTCGACGAAACGCCTGAAAGACCTGTCCAGTTGTGCGACGCGATTGATATTTATCTGCTGTACAATGTCTTCCGCATATTCGATACCGCCGAGTATGGGTATCGTTCCCGTGGCGTGAATGGCCTCAATTAGCCGCTGTTTATAGCGATCTCGATCGCATTTCTGATCGGGCGCGTCGCAACCCTTACCGAACACATTTTTGAATGCGGCACCGTCGAGTAGCAGCCAACGCTCGATATGCGGATCGGGAATAGCAAGGATCATCGGCGCGGGTTCATCTCGGCCTCCGATCTCCCGCGTGCGCTCGTTTATCCCTTTGCAATTGGCATCGGTGGCGACGACGATCAAGTCAGGCCAAGGCCCACCCTGCCGCCTCAGATCGCGCATATAGTCGTTAAGCTCCGCGATAACTTTGCCGTGACCGCGTACTGCGTTGCGCCAGTCGAGCTGTATAGCGATTTCGCATTCCTCGGCGATTCGCTGGACCAGTGCGCCTATGACTTGACGATGTGCATAGTCCTCGACGAAAAGCGCGATCTCACGCATCAAAGTCCCCTCTCATAATGCGGGCAGACACCGGAAGCTCGTCCTCCTCGTCGGAGAGCGCTTGAATGATATCACCGCGCCGTGCCAGTGGCCCCCAAGTAGAAAACGAATCAATGCGAGTTTGGCCGTTCAGGCGGCGTACCGCGAACAGGGATTCGTCGCCTAGTAGATCGGGCAAGATAGGCGAGTGCGTAGTAATGATATGCTGGGTCTGGTTCAGGGTTTCCTGTGTTTTCAGCAATTCTGCGATCAACTGGATGCGGCGCGGGTGAACGCCGTTTTCTGGCTCCTCGAACCCGACTAGTGCCGGGGCGTCGTCAACACCAGTCAGGGCCAGAAGCCCGAGCATCCGCAACGTGCCTTCGGAGAGCACGCGAGCCGGTATCGCTACGCCACCTTCCTTGAGACGGAGTTCAACCTCGCCAAGATCGCTCACTTCTACTTCAATGCCGTCAATGTTCGGCATCAGCGCATGCAACGCCTTCTCGACCCCCCTGAACTGTTTTTCATCGGTTGACTTCATGGTGTTGAGGAAGGCAGCGAGTTCTTCGCCCATCAAGCCGATGTGGCGCACTTCCTTTACTGGATTGGCAGCGCGCATGCGTTCGCGTGGCTCGAAGTAGAAAAACAGCCAACTCTCTAGCTCGCGCCGTGCCGCCGCCAAGTGCGGATAGTGCGGTGGATAATGCGGCATGGAGAGGATGCTGTGGTCTAGGTAACGGTCGTAGTAGGTGGGATGCGCCTGTCCTTCGTGCCGCAAGTGAATTCTCTCACCTTGCCGTTCGAGAAAAGGCTTGCGTTTACCCGTAGGCTCGCCCTTGCTGTTCAGGGCAGCTAAGTATTCATCGGCCACGCGGAGGACGCCTGATCTGGGCAGCATCTCTACCTCAATGCGGTAGCGGAGATTTCGTTCGCGGACGCGGGCGGGGATCTTGCTTTTCTCTTTATATTCGACTTCGCCGTGTGGACGACGCATTTCTAGTATCTGGCGATTGACGGTCTCGACTACCGCATCCGACAAGTTTAGGTCGGCTTCAATCGAGAACGATAGCCGCTCCTGTTCGAGCAGACCCTTGATGCCTTTTTGCCCGATGGTAAAGGATTCGAGCGGCTTGCCGCGATAAGGTGGATCAAATGCTTCTTTGACCGTCCGACTCGTCCCCAGCTTCGACAGCAGTTGCAAAGCATCGAGCAAGTTGCTCTTACCAGCGGCATTTGGTCCAAACAGAACTACGAGCTGGGATAGAGACACTTCGACGTCTTCAAGAGACTTATATCCTTGGATATGTATGCGCTTCAGCATGTTGAAGCCTCCATTGCAACGATCTTTAGTCCGTCGAGTGTAGTATATGGAAATCGCAATTCAACGCAGCCACCACTCTCAATTGAGTCGCAGCTTGTCGGACACCTCAGCGAGTAGCTCGTTGATCTTTTCTACTGCCTCTGGGTCGGGCGTGGTTTCTCCACCGAACTCGATGCGGATGTTGAACTTGAGGGTATTGCCGACGGCAGCCATAATGAGGTCTGGAATTTGATCGGCCAAATCTTGGATACTGTTGGGGTCAAGGACATCCTCGGCCATGAGGAGTCCCCGTGGTTTGGGCTCAGAGGGTTCCTCGCGTGCTGTGGAGGGTACCTGGAAGATCACCTGCTGGGCACTGGCCAAGTCGCACGGCCACGCGGCGCTCTCACTGCTCAGCTCGATCCAGCGCGCACGGATACCATCTTCTATCGCCGTCTGCACTGTGGACCACGGCAAATTAACGCCTCGCTTGGTCGAGAGCGCAGTGGCAATGGCGAGGGCGTTGGTCTTGCTGTCTTTCCAAGCATCGGGGATTGACTTGGCCATCAGTTCGCCCACGTCAATCCGCTCGGGTGGCGGCCTTAATATCGCGGCGGTGCTGAGCACTCCAGCAGGGACTGGCTCCTTCAAGATTGAGGCCGGTCCGCTCGTCAACCACACTAGTCCCTGCTCGACGGCTTGTGAGATCGCGGTCTCGATGTCCTCTGGTTCGCACTTCGGGATGTGGAGTTCCTCTTCGTAGCCCTCTCTGGGTACGCTCACGGTGTGGCTGCCGGAGAAATAGTCGTACACATCTTGAACGCTGATCTCCTCAGCCGACCACAGCCCTGGGAGTTTTTGATATGCGAGCAGATCGGGCGCGAGGTCGCTTAGGGTGGCCGCTTCGGGTAGCAGCACCTCCAGCCCTGAGTCCTTGAGGGCTGGCTCGTCGATGGCTGTGCGCCAGAATGTCCTAGCGGTGCGGTCTGGGCGCACGATCCGCGCTACCCAGATTCCTTGCTGAACGCCTTGCACGACGGTATCCAAAATCTCCTTCTGGCGTAGCATCTTGGGCAGCTTAGGGTACTGCGCGAAGGCACCGACCAGATCCTTGACTCGGCGAGAATCCTCTTCTTCGCGCCACAAGTCGTAGGGTCCGCCCGGCATCATCGCCTCCGAACTGATGGCGGTTTCTTGAATGCGCGCTCGCGGATCGGCTTTGATAGTGGTGAACAAGGGGGCGTCAGTCACCACGACTTTGAAGGCGTGGATGTCGTTGTTCTCGTTGACAGTGACAACCAAAGAGTACGCCTGCCCAATAGCTCCAGGGATGTGCTTTTTTGCCGCCTCTATCTCCTTGATGAGCATTTGCTCGCGGATTGGGTCAATAGACTGATCCTTGAGTTGCTCGCGGACTTCCACCCAACCGAGATACTCCCGCGCCCGCCTGCGCGCCGCGTCGAGACCTTCCCGGGAAGGAACGGCGAGGACGATGGCGTTGCGGTGGACTCGGGGGCGGTCCGGCGCAGTAGTATCGTTGATGAACCGCTTGGCTTCGGCGCTTGGTTTGCCAGACTCCGAAGCCGCTTGCGGGCCGAGGACTGCGTAGTGGAACTCGCCGTCGTCCGCGATGTCGCGCGGTCTTTCTGGCAGATTGTGGACCTTTGCGCCGGCTGCGGACGCACCTGATGTGAGTGCCTTCAGGTTTCCGATGGCATCGATGATTTGCGATTCCACGAGAGGGGACGATACACGGGTAGTACAGGCATCGTGGTGCATCTGCCGTAGGTTGGGGCGATTGCCTAGCCGCCACGCCTTCGGCAACCCCTCGTCTTCTGATCCAATAGAGACTTCCTCATCGTCGAGAAACCAAGACAGTTCCGTCCAGCGACGCAGGGCCTTTGCCAATTCTATTTTGTCCGGCTTGGCTGCTCCGATCAGCACCATCAGTTCCTGAGTCAGTGCCCTGTGGCCAATGGGCTGAGAACTCAGAAATACTGCAACAACTGCCTGCTCTATCTCCCGGTGGCCCAAGCCGGTCGTCTCAGACTGAATGGTGCACGCCTTGGCTAACTCACCTTCGAGAATAGGCCGCCATTCTTGGTGTTTTCCGGTATCTGTGTCAACGCTGGCAAAGGAAGCAAGTTCACTTGCGGCTTCTGCTAGGTCGTTCTTGTCCGGCTCGTTCAAAAACACATTCGGCCCGACCAGCGGGCTCGTGTCCCACTTCTCGGCATCGCGCAGGGCAATGGCAAAGGTCCGCAGGATGCCACGAGTGCGCTGGAAGCCGTCGAGTTGAGTCCAGCGGGTGTAGAAGACGTCGGAGAGGTCTGGGTGAAAGGGGTAGCTGCTCAGATAGCGCTCTTCTGCGCTGCCCCGCTCTTTCTGGGTCTGTTCGTCGAGCGCGGCGATGCTGCTTACTACCGAAGTGACGTGTGGACGGAAAGCGCTTGGATCGCTAATCGACTCGGGTTTGAAAAAGCGTCGCCGCAGCACCTCTGCCACATCCTCTTTGCTCACCGGACTGGCGTCTTCTTCCATCTGGCGGCCAAAGACTTCGGACACTTCTCGCAGCAGTTTGTTATCGTCCTGCTTCCTTGGATCGGAGGCGAGCAGCGAGGCCACCATGGCGCAGCGGTCCACTTTTACGACTGCTTGCGTGAGGTACTGGAAAAAGTTGATCAAGCGCCCGCGCGAGTCTGAGGCGGCTTCGACTTGGGCGCGGATATACATCAACACCTCGTCGAGCAGCACCAGGGTCGAGAGATCGTCTTGTTGCGGTTTCGACAGCAGCTCTACCACGAGCGGTTCTGCCGGGGGGGTGTCGCGCTCGGCGTCTTTGCCGTCGGCGTGGATGAGTTTGAGGCCGTCTGCTCCCGCCAGTTGAAAGGCGAGGATGCTCCATGGATGCTTGAGCATTCTGATCGTGCCGTCGGGACTTGGCGTTTCGACGCCCTTCTCTAAGTCGATCTTGTCGAAGCACAGTGCCGCGACTCGCGCCTTGGGTGCCTTGGAGCCGATGGACGCCTCGAACTCCTCTACCGCCGGTAGGTCGGGCAGGGTAGCTGGATCGTGTACTAGATGCCTAAGCGTGATGAGCGTATGGGTTTTGCCGCCGCCGTAGTTGACCGAGAGCTTTCGGTACGCTTTGTCGCTTTTGCCGGCCAAGCGCAGAGCCACGTCTTTGACTAGTTCCCGCAGATTGTAGGTGGGATAGGTGAGAGCGAAGAATTCGGCGGGATGCTCGTACACTGGCCGCTGGCCCTTCTGCATGATCACGTCGTATAGGTCGGCGGCGAATACGGCTAGCGACAGTTCGCCGGTCTTTAGGTCGTCGCGCAGTTGTACAACCTTGTGCCAGGGTTTATAGGAAGGCTTCGTTGTCATGTCGTCCTCGTAGGTTCATGGTAATCTTCAGTAAAGAAAAGCGCGTTCTCCATCCATCCAGATTCGTGGAGTCGCCCTAGTCCTTGATCCTGCCGTAACTCCCGGACGTTGGGTAGTTCGGCAACTGGGCGGATGATGGCGTCGTATGAGTCTTCCAGTCGGCAGACGACGGACATATTCTCGAACGTGCTGTCGTTGACAAAGGTCAATAGATCCGGCGCATGAGTAGTAGTCATTATTTGAATGTTGTTCTTAGCGGCCTGCTTTTCGATCAGTTCGAGCAAGAGCCATTGCCGTGCCGGGTGAATACTGGTATCGATCTCCTCGAAGAAATATAGGCCCTCGGAGTTTTCGCCGAGCAGCACAGCTAGCATGGCGAGAAAGCGCAGCGTGCCGTCCGACGCGCTATAGGCCGATACCTTTCTGCCGTTTGCCTCGCAGAGCATGAGATGGACCCGACCGCTAGGGTCACGCGGAAACTCGAAGTCGGCCACATCCATAGGAGTGAGTTCGCTTAGCCAATCGGCGAGAATCTCTTTGCGCTTGAGGTCGGCGCATATGTCCTCTAGTACCACCGGCAAATTCTCGCCGGAATCGCCCAAGACGGTCGCACCGGAAAAGGCCGGTTCTCTCATTCGGTCCGGTGACAGTTCCAAAAAGCGCATGTTGGCAAAGATGTCAGGTTTGAATACGCCCGTAAGTTCTTCCTTGGCAAACCGAAATTCATTAGGTCTTTCTTTGTCACTACTGACCTCGATCAGATAACATGCGTCTGCATCTTCTAGTTCCATGCGGACCTCAATAGAAAACGCGGCCTGACCGAACCGGACAATCTCATCCGCCGCACCGCGAATCGGCTTCCAGTCCGCCCCGTATTTGCCACCGATGATCTCCGCCAATGAGTAGCCCCGGCCTATACCGTGTAGGAAGCGGAAGGCGTCGCGGATATTGCTCTTGCCGCTGGCGTTCGCGCCTACGATTACGGCGAACGGGCCGACGCGCAGGGTCTCGTCGGCGAAGTTCTTGAAATTCACGAGGCGAATCGACGTAATCATCGGACTTTCTCCGGTTGACTATTCACTCGATACTCAGCTTTCAATAGGTTCAGAGAAAACATAGGGACGTCATTAGGATTTGCCTGATAAGGCTTTTATCGAATGCACGGAGTTACGGCTCGTCAAGGAAGTGATGTCCTTTTGGGCCAAATATCAATCAAGCCGCGTCTTTTTCGGAAGACTCATGGAGGATCTTCAACACTGTGGGCCTTGAGAGTTGTAACTTCGGTTTCCATTTGTCCCCTGAAGTTCTTTCGCTTAGGGCCAACCTTTCTCACCCGCAAGCTCCCCAAATCGTACTCGGGGCGAAGATCGTCGTCCATGGAGGTCTCAACCTTCTTCATAATCTTCTCTTTCCTTTCGGGTTGCTTTTCTTGTACTGATTAAACGAACCTTATTATCGCGTTCCGTATATGACACGATCAATATACGATGTTGTTGTGACTTGCCAATGACGATATATCGCTCCTCATCGTCAGAATGGTCAGGATCGTAGAAATTCTGCCTCTGCGCCTGAATACCACCGCGGACGACGACGTGGTTGCTCAGGGCTTCGAGGATGGAGCGCTCGTCGGAACAGGAGTGATGAGGGCTTGGAGGATTTGATTGAACAGGAGGTTGCGCTGGAGGCTTCGGGTCGGGTGTCGAGGTAGTCGTTCACTTTGACTTGATCGCCGGTGCGCCAGAGGTACATGGGATTGTGGACTTGGTCAATGAGCGACACGGAGAGTTTTCCAGGGTTTGGGTTACAGAGAGTCAGGATGTAGAGCCATCAAATGTTTCAATCTCTCCTAATAGTTTCTTGATCCTACCCTTATCTTTGCTCTTTTCGAGGTACTGTTGATAGCTTGCTTCTGCATCGCGGATAAGTTGCTGGTAGGTAATTACTCGGATATGTTTTGCATCTAAAGACTTTTCTGACTCTTGTCGCCTTTCTGGAGTCTCCCAATCACTGAGTTCTTTCCCTACCAGACAAATCGCCTCTATAGAGCCCCTTCCCTCTGCTCCCTCCAACTGTTTTCTCAAGGCCCGTATATACTTATCGACTTGTTCCATGAGACTATAGGTTGAAGTCGTAACAGAACCTCTTTTCAATTCGATGATCACATGCTTACCCGATGTTTTTTTGTATCTAATATCTAGACGCCCCTGCTTTTCTTCAGAGGTCAATCTGCTGGAAATCTTCTCAAAAGTCGTAGAAGCGGTTTCATAACTTGATAGGGGGTTTTGTTTTTTCTTTTTTGCTTCTGCTCGTCTTCCTTCGGCCCTAGGAGTCCCCTTATGTCTCGCCATGCATCCGAATTGACCGACGCCCAATGGGCGCATATTGCGCCGT